>CAUSDE010000019.1:0-94546 GCA_963530045.1 uncultured Achromobacter sp. | reverse complement strand
GTTCAGGTCCGTGTGCCGCAAGGTGTGGAGGTTCGAGTCCTCTCCTGGGCACCACCCGCATATAAGTCGAATCAGCATCAGGCTGGTTTTGATAGCAAGGCTGAAAGCCCCGAAAATCGGAAGATATTCGGGGCTTTTGCTTTAGCCGCACTTATTACCCCCGCCCCTCTTAATTACTCCCGCCCCTCTTTACCCCCTCCCTCAGCCCATTACCTCCCGCGCGCATCCGGGCGCCCCGCCATGATTCGGTTTGACGCGCCCCGACGCCGGCATCAGCGCCACGGCACCTTGCGCTGCAGATGATGGCGCGCATAAAGGTCTTCGCCCATGCCCTCGATCTGACCGTCGATCAAGGCCTCGAAAGGCCGCAGCAACGCGTCGGCATTCATCGGCGCCTCCAGCGCATTCAAGGCATGCGTCACGGCTTCGATCGTGGACAAGGCGCCCGGAATATCGGCATGGCGCACCCGGTAGCGCGTCGTCAACCCCGCCGGCAACATCACGCGCGGCAGCGCCGCGAGTTCGGGATTGATGTGCAGCAGCTTGCGCGCGTGCCCCCAGGTTCCGTCCGGCACGATCAGTTGGATCGGCTGGTCCAGATCCTGCCCATACCCCGGATGCAAGATGTCGGCCGCCGGACCGGGAAACAGCAGACGGGGCGCGTAGCCGGGCTCCGCCCAATCGGCAGGCGAAAAATATTCACCCACGACGCGCCGCGCGCCCGCCAACCCCAGGACGGCCAGCCTGGCCGTGTTCAGCGCATGGCGCGCCTCGCTGGGATGCTGCAAGACCACGACGCGCGTGCGGCATGACAAGAAAGGAATAAGCGCGCACAGGCAGTGCGATTCGGGACGCAGGCAACGCGTGCAAAGGGTACGGGACATGGGGCGACACTATATCGAAAGCGGGCCGCTCGAAAAAATGCAAAAAAGATGAAAAATAGTCGCCATTACTTGCACACCTCAAAAAAAGTATGCATAATCTCGTTCCTCTGCTGCTGAACAAGAAACGAAGCGAAAGCGACGCAACAAGTGAAGCACCAGCGCCCAGGTGGCGGAATTGGTAGACGCGCACGGTTCAGGTCCGTGTGCCGCAAGGTGTGGAGGTTCGAGTCCTCTCCTGGGCACCAATTATTACATCACGAGGTACCTGTCGTGATGCGCCAAGAAAAACCCCGTTCGTGAAAACGACCGGGGTTTTTTCTTTTCGGCCCCGGCTGCGCCGAAGGCCGTGCGGCGCTACTTCAGCACTCGCGTCATCACCACGTGCGGGATCCCGGCTTCGACGAATTCCTCGCCTTCCACGGTAAAGCCGTGCGCCTCGTAGAACCCGGCGGCATGGGTCTGCGCGTGCAGCACCAGCATGCGATGGCCGTCGCCGTGGCCTTGCCCGATCAGCGCATCCAGCAGTTGGCCGCCTACCCCCATGCCGCGCGCCTTCTTATGCACGGCCATCCGGCCGATATGGCCGTCGGGCAGCAATCGGCCCGTGCCCATCGGCGTGCCGTCAGGCCCGTAAGCCACGGCATGCACCGACACGGCGTCATCGTCATCCAGCTCGACCTCAGGGGGCACCCTTTGTTCGACGACGAACACCTCGTAGCGAACCGAATACGCATCTTCGCGCAGCCGGTCCCACGTACCCAACGCGATACGCACCGTTGATTGCTTGTTGGTCGACATCTCCATTCCCTCGCGTGCAGCTTGTCAATAATAAATATCCTACGCCGCATTCTCGCAGGGATGACATCCGGGCGAAAAGGGGTACGATCGCGGCTTGCCCACGTTGCCTAGGCACGACATGACGCCCTCCGCCCCACCGGCTTGGCTGAAAGCCGCACCCGCGCTTTTCCTGGTGTTGTGGTCCAGTGGCTTCGTCGTGCTCAAAATCGGGCTGACCTACGCCGACCCGATGACGTTCCTGGCCCTGCGGTACGTCTGCGTCGTCCTCATCCTGCTTCCTTTCATGCTGGTCCTGCGCCCGCCGCTGCCGCCGGACGCCAGCGCCTGGGGCCATCTGGCAATGGTCGGGCTGCTATTGCAGGCCGGCTACTTCTGTTGCACCTATCTCTCGCTGAAGCTCGGCATGTCGGCGGGCGGCATGGCGCTGATCGCCTCGCTGCAGCCGATCCTGATCGGGCTGCTGGCGCCGCTGATCGCGCACGAACGCGTGGATGCCCGACGCTGGGCCGGCCTGGGGCTGGGGGTCGCGGGCGCCGCGCTCGTCATCGTTGCCAAAGCGTCCATCGACGTGCTGGCGCCGCTGGGCCTCCTGTTCGCCGTGGGCGCGCTGCTTTGCATCACGGGCGGCACCCTCTATGAAAAGCGCTATGGCGCGCAGACACACCCCGTCACGTCCAACCTGGTGCAATACACCGTCGGGCTGGCCGTATCGGCGCCGCTGGCCTTCTGGCTGGAACCGATGCGCATCGAATGGACCGGTCCGCTGCTGGCAGCGCTGGCCTATCTGGTCGTGGGCAATTCGCTGGTTGCCATCACCTTGCTGCTGACGATGATCCGGCACGGCGAGGCCTCGCGCGTGTCGGCGCTGTTCTTCCTCGTGCCGCCCTGTACGGCGGTCTTCGCCCTGATGGCACTGGGCGAGCCCATTCCGATGCTGGCCTGGCCCGGCATGGCGCTGGCGGCCGTCGGCATCCTGCTGGTCACCCGCAGCGCGCGGGCGCCGCAAGTAGAATAGGCGCCTTCCCGCGCCCCTGGCCCGCCACACCGTCGACCATGAATGCCGTCGTTACCGCCGCCCTGCCCGTCTTTGCGCTGATCCTGACTGGCTGGCTGGCCGCCCGGCTCAAGCTGCTAGGGCCCGGCGCCACCGACGCGCTGAACCGCTATGTGGTCTACCTGTCCTTGCCTGCCCTGCTGTTTCGCGCGATGACGCAGGTAGATCTTGCGCACATGGCGCACTGGGGCTTTGTCGGCGCGTTCGCGGGCGGCATCGCCATCACTTTTCTGGTGTCGTTCCTGCCGGGGCGCGGCGGCCGGCGCGCGTTGACCGACCGCAGCATCGAAGGCCTGGCCGCGTCCTACGCCAACGCCGGCTACATGGGCATCCCCCTGTGCCTGGCGCTGTTCGGCGCCGAAAGCCTGGCGCCCGCCGCCTTCACCACGCTTCTGACCGCCAGCGTCCTGTTCGGCTTCGCCATCGCGATGATCGAATTCGACCGCCAGCAAACGCCTGACGTGGCCGCCACCTTGTTCAAAGTCGGACGCGCGCTGATGCGCAACCCGCTGCTGGCCGCGCCGGTGCTGGGCCTGGCCTGGGCATCGACCGGCGTGGCGCTGCCGGAAGGCGTGGACCGCTACGTGTCGCTGCTGGGCGCATCGGCCAGCCCGTGCGCGCTGGTCACGATCGGCTTGTTCCTGGCGCAGACGGAGACCGCAACGGCGGGTCCCGGCGTGCTGCGCCTGGTGACGGGCAAGCTGCTGCTGCAGCCCGCCGTCACGGCGGTGCTGGCCTTCTACGTTTTTTCCATGCCCCCGCTCTGGGCCTGGACGGCCGTGCTGATGAGCGCGCTGCCCATCGGCACCGGCCCCTTCATGCTGGCCAAGATGTATGGCCGAGATGCTCGCGTGACGTCGCGCGCCATCCTCGTCTCGACCGTGGCGTCAGTGCTGACCGTCAGCCTGCTGGTCGCCTGGATCAACGCGCACCCTATCTCCTGACGGTTCCGCATGCGGCTTGCCTCCGCCGATGCATCCTGCCCCGGGCCTGGCGGCTGCCAAGGCCAGGCCACAGGCGGCATCGCTGCATATAACCAACAGTTATTAATGAAGCATGAATCAATAGTTTGAAGGCGTTAAGGCCCGGCCTTACACTTCAGCTATTCCGACGGGCGCCCTTCACGCGCCCGTTTGCATTGACGATTCAGATCCCACCGGGACGCCCCATGAGCTCCAACGCCTCTACCCTGCCTTTGCCCTCGGCCTTGCCGCCCATCCAGATCAACCGCGCGCCGCTCTGGATCGCGCTGCTGCTGGTGCTGGCCGGCGCGCTGTATCTGAACCAGACCGTCAGTTGGCGCCAAGGCGCGCTGTGGGTGGTCGGCGCGCTGCTGGGCGTCACGCTCTATCACGCCTCGTTCGGCTTCACCCAAGCCTGGCGCGTCTTCGTCTCCGACCGCCGCGGCGCGGGCCTGCGCGCGCAGATGTTCATGCTGGGCGTGGGCGTACTGCTGTTCTTCCCCTTCCTGGCGTCGGGCTCGCTCTTCGGCCAGCCCGTCACCGGGCTGGTGTCGCCGCCGGGCGTGTCGGTCGTGCTGGGCGCGTTCCTGTTCGGCATCGGCATGCAGCTGGGCGGCGGCTGCGCGTCGGGCACGCTGTTTGCAGTCGGTGGCGGCAACACCCGCATGCTGGTCACCTTGTTGTTCTTCATCGTGGGCTCGGTGATCGCCACCGCCAATTTCGGCTGGTGGTCCACCCTGCCGGCGCTGGCGCCCACCTCGCTCATCAAGACCTGGGGCCTGGCGCCTGCGCTCATCGCCAACCTGGCAGTGTTCGCGCTGATCGCCTGGGGCGCCACCGCGCTCGAGAAGCGCCGCCACGGCCATGTGATCTCGTTCGCCTCCCGCACCGCGCGGCCGGTCTCGCTGTTGCAAGGCCCGTGGCCGCTGATCTGGGGCGGCGTGGCGCTGGTGGCGTTGAACTTCGCGACGCTGGCGCTGGCCGGCCGGCCGTGGGGCATCACCTCGGCGTTCGCACTGTGGGGCGCCAAGGCCTGGAACGCCGTTGCGGGCGACGTGGCGACCTGGACCTACTGGAGCAAGCAGCCCGCGTTGGCCGCGCCCCTGCGCCAGGACGTCACGACCGTCATGGATATCGGCCTGATGCTGGGCGCGCTTGCCGCCGCCAGCGCCGCCGGCAAGTTCGCCCCCGTCTGGAAGGTGCCGGCCCGTTCGCTGGCTGGCGCCGTCATCGGCGGCCTGTTGCTGGGCTACGGCGCCCGCCTGGCCTTCGGCTGCAACATCGGCGCGTACTTCAGCGGCATCCTGTCGGGCAGCCTGCACGCCTGGCTATGGCTGCCGGCCGCGTTCGCCGGCAGCGCGCTGGGCGTGCGCCTGCGCCCCGCCTTCGGACTGGCGGTGGAAATGACCCCGCCGCCCTCCAGTTGCTGATATCCCCCTGTCGGAAAACAGTGTTCCAGAACAGCCCCCTATTTCAGGGGGCTTTCTTTTTTTTCGGCGGTTCAGCTGGTGTATGGTTGCTGCATTCCGCAACACGGAGAGGACTATGAGCTGGATCGTCGGCCGCTACACGGCCTTTATCTTGACCCTGGCGGGCGCCGCCGTCACCGCCGTGCTGGCGTTCACGAGTTCGCTCTGGTGGCTGTGGGCGGCCGTTCCGTTGGCGATGCTGGGGGCGCTTGGCGTCTATGACCTGATCCAGACCCGCCACGCCATCCGGCGCAACTATCCTGTCCTGGGCAATCTGCGTTTCCTGTTCGAATTCATCCGCCCCGAGATCCGCCAGTACTTCCTGGAAGACGACACGCAGGCCGCGCCGTTCTCGCGCGCGCAGCGCTCGATCGTGTACCAGCGTGCCAAGCGCGAAATCGACAAGCGGCCGTTCGGCACGCAGGAAGACGTCTACGGCGACCGTTACGAATGGATCAACCATTCCATGTCGCCTTCGCACATCAACGACACGGACTTCCGCGTCACGGTGGGTGGGCCCGACTGCAAGCAGCCCTATTCCATGTCGGCGTTCAACGTGTCGGCCATGAGCTTCGGCGCGCTGTCGGCCAACGCCATCCTGGCGCTGAACGAAGGGGCGCGCCAGGGCAATTTTGCGCATGACACCGGCGAAGGCGGCATCAGCCGCTATCACCGCCAACCGGGCGGCAGCCTGGTATGGAACATCGGTTCGGGCTACTTCGGTTGCCGCGACGAGCACGGCGCATTCTCGGAGGAAGCCTTCGTCAAGAACGCCTGTACGCCGCAGGTGAAGATGATCGAGATCAAGCTGTCCCAAGGCGCCAAGCCGGGGCACGGCGGCATTCTGCCCGCGGGCAAGGTCACGCCCGAAATCGCGGAGGCCCGTGGCGTCGCCGCGTGGCAGGACTGCAATTCTCCAGCCAGCCATTCGGCCTTCGACACGCCCATCGGGCTGATGAAGTTCGTAGCACGCTTGCGTGAACTGTCCGGCGGCAAGCCGGTGGGGTTCAAGTTCTGCGTGGGCCACCCGTGGGAATGGTTCGCTATCGTCAAGGCCATGCTGGAGACCGGCATCACGCCGGACTTCATCGTGGTGGATGGCGCCGAAGGCGGCACTGGCGCGGCACCCGTGGAGTTCGTCGACCACGTCGGCACGCCGCTGCGCGAAGCGCTGCGTCTGGTGCACAACACGCTGATCGGCGTGAACCTGCGCGACCGCATCAAGCTGGGCGCGTCAGGCAAGATCATCACCGCGTTCGACATGGCGCGCGTCATGGCCATGGGCGCCGACTGGTGCAACGCCGCGCGCGGCTTCATGTTCGCCATCGGCTGCATCCAGGCGCAGGCTTGCCATACCGGCAAATGCCCCACGGGCGTCACGACGCAAGACCCCATGCGCCAACGCGCGCTTGTCGTGCCGGACAAGGCGCAGCGCGTGGCTTACTTCCACAGCAACACGCTGCACGCCCTGGCGGAACTGCTGGCCGCCGCAGGCCTGACGCACCCCAACCAACTGCGTCCGCACCACATCGCGCGCCGCATCTCCTCCAGTGAAATCCGGCTGCTGTCAGCGCTGTTCCCGGAATTGGCCCCAGGCGAACTGCTGCGCGGCGAATTCCGCCATCAGGTGTTCCGGGTGGGCTGGGCGATGGCGCAAGCGCAGTCGTTCCAACCGACGCGCGACATCACCACGGCGCTGGCCGAACAGCACGTCTAACCCCACGCAAAGGCGGATGTCCGGACGCTATAGCCAGCGCTCGAACATCCGCGAAAAGAATTCCATGAACCGGTCGTCGGCGCCGCGGTCGCGCCAGTCTTCAGGCGTGATCTGCACCGAGTCGGCCACGTCGCGCTGGAACAAGGCCTCCATTTCGCCGGCGAATTCGGGGCCCAGCACCACCGCATTGATTTCGTAATTCAGCGCGAAGCTGCGCCAGTCCATATTGCTGGAACCCACGGTGGACCACACGCCGTCCACGACCGCCGTCTTGGCGTGCAGCAAGGCGTCGCGCCGCTCGTAGAGCTTCACGCCGGCACGCAGCAAGTCCGTGTAGTGCGAACGCCCCGCGTTGAACACCAGCGACGAATCGCTGAACCCCGGCAGCACCAGCACCACGTCCACGCCGCGGCGCGCGGCGTCAGACAGCACGTCGATGAATGCCGGATCGGGCACGAAGTACGCCATCGTGATGTGGATGGATTTCTGCGCGCTTTCGAACGCGGACATCAGCGTCAGGTAGACCGTATAGCCGTCGCTGCGGTCGGGCTGATTGGCCAGGATGCGCACGCGAGTGTCGCCCGCTGCCGGCGCGATCGGTGCGCCGCCCGCGGCAAGCGGCTCGTCGGACTGCGACGCCCAGCCGGCCTGGATGACCTGTTCAAGCTGCGCGACCGCCGGCCCTTCAATGCGCAGGTGGGTATCGCGCCACGGCGCCGTCTTCGCATCGCCCCCGCCCTTGCTTTCGCCTTTGCCTCCGCCGAGCACCGGAGTGGACCCCGCGCCCGATCCCGAGCCGCCCCCCGGCGAAGATTCGTACACGCTGCTGACGTTGATGCCGCCCAGGTAGCCGACCTTGCCGTCCACCACCAGCACTTTGCGGTGGTTGCGCTGGTTGGGCGACCAGCCTGCCCGCGCACTGGCCGGATTGACGGGATTGAACACCGCCACCTGCACGCCCGCGTCCCGCAAGCGCTGGAACAGCGCATCCGGTGTCTTGATCGTGCCCACCGCGTCCACCATCAAGGCCACGCTGGCCCCGCGGTTGCGCGCCGCGATCAGGGCCTCGGCGAACCTCGCGCCCTCGGCGTCATCGTCGAAAATATAGGTTTCCATGTGCACGTACCGGCGCGCCTGCCCGATCGATTGCAGCATGGCCTGGTAGGTGCTGGGGCCGTCGGCCAACAACCGGACACGGTTGCCCGCCGACAGCGGCGTACCACTGACGGCCTGCTCGACGGCCAGATGGCGCGCCAGGAAATCGTCTTTGGGAGTCTTCGGATCGGCCGCGATGCCTTGACCGCGGCGATAGCTGTCGCGGGCCGCCTCGGCAGACAGGCCCGCTTGCGCCTTGCGCGCATCCCGTTCCCGCGCGTCCGGCACACTGGCGCAAGCGGCCAGCATGGCGACGGCGCAGGCCACGAACAGCGCATGTGCCCAGCGGCGCGCGCCGGGCAGCCATGAAGCCGCGCCCGAGCGCAATCCGCGCCGGCGCGCGGCCGGCGGCGGAGCCAGCGCTGGCGGCCTCATGGCGAAACCGGCTTAGCGCCTGCCGCTTGCCACCAGGCAGCCCAGCAGCGCGCCGACCAGGGCGGCCACGCCGACGGACTTCCACGCATGTTCGTGCACGTACTCGTCGGCGTACGCCGTGGCACGGCGGGCGCGTTCGCGTGCCGCGCCTTCCCAGTCGCCCGCGTGGTCGCGGGCCTCGGCCAACTGCTGCTTCAGGCGAGCGCGGGCCGATTCGATTTCGGAGCCGGTATAGGAAGCCGTCGAACGCAAGAGGTCTTCCGTGCCAGCCAGCAGCTCATGGAAGCTGTCGTTGACCCGGTCGCGATGCAAAGCCATCTCGGCGCGTTGGTGCTTTCGATTCATAGTCGCTCCTTGTGAAGGTATTGGGCCTGCCCTTGTGCCGCCGCCCTGACGCGATTGCGCGTCCGCGACGCCATCCGGTTGACCATGTCCCCATTGTGCCGATCATTCGCCGGCGCCGCCCGAGCTTTGGCAACCAGCGGTAAACCGATATTTCAGCGGAGCGAAACTTGCTGGGCGATTGCCGGGGCTAGCCGGGCCTGCTTTGCGCCGCGGCCGGCCGATTTCGTAAAAGTCCATTGCATTCAGCGGCTTAGCGCTTGACAGCGCGACCCCACTAGCCGCGACAATAGCCCTTTGCAATGCGATTCAACCGCCTCAAAAAAGGAAGTGAACGCATGGTTTCCCCTTCAGCAGTGCTGGCCCACGCCGCGCAGGAATATCAGGCGCGCCCCTCCGTGGCCTTGAGCGCCGAACAAGTCGAACTGCGTGACGGCTTGCTGGATCACCCCGCCCATATCGATCCCAAATTCCTGTACGACGCGCTGGGCTCATCGCTTTTCACCGCCATCACCCAGTTGCCCGAGTACTACCCCACCCGCTGCGAAGCCGAGATCTTCCAGCGGCACGGCCAGGACATCGCGCGCCATATCGGCCCGGTGCAATCCATGATCGACCTGGGAGCGGGCGATTGCGTCAAGGCCGAGCGGCTGTTCGCCAGCCTGCGTCCGCGCCATTACGTGCCCATCGATATCTCCGCCGACTACCTCGAGGCCGCCGTGCGGCGCCTGCGGCTCTCCTATCCCGACCTGCGCGTGACCGCCATCGGGCAGGACTTCTCGCAAGCGCTGGCCTTGCCGTCCGGCATTCCCCCGGAACGGCGGCTGTTCTTCTACCCGGGCTCCAGCATCGGCAACCTCAGCCCTGACGACGCGCACGCCATGCTGCAGCGGATACGCGCGCAATGCGATGGCGGCGGCCTGCTGGTAGGCGTGGATCGCGTCAAGCCCAGGCAGGTCCTGGAGCCCGCTTACGACGACGCGCTGCACCTGACTGCGGCTTTCAACCTGAACCTGCTGCGCCACGTGAACCAGGTGCTGGACACCGACTTCAACGTGGGCGACTGGCGCCATGTCGCGCTGTTCAACGCCGCGCGTTCCCGCATCGAAATGCATCTGGAAGCGCAACGCGCGCTGCACGTGGCCTGGCCCGGCGGCGAACGCGACTTCAGCGCCGGCGAACGCATCCACACCGAGAATTCCTACAAGTTCACCCCGCAGGCCTTTTCCGACCTGCTGCAAAGCGCCGGGTATCGCGACGTTGCCCATTGGTCGGATTCTCGCGGCTGGTTTTCGGTTTTCAGCGCCCGCGCCTGACGCGGGCCCCCATCAACGCCACTGGAGGATCGCCATGGAACCTGCCTGCCTGCTGACTCACCCCGCCACCGGACCGTATGCCAGCGGACAGGCCGGCCAGCACGACCGCTTCGATGCGGTGCGAACCACCAGCACGGCGCTTGCCGCGCCGCTCAGCCCGGAAGACTGCCAGGTGCAATCGATGCCCGATTGCAGCCCAGTCAAATGGCATCTAGCGCACACCACCTGGTTCTTCGAGACCTTCCTGCTGACGCAATTCCATCCGCCCTACACGATGTTCCACCCGCAGTACCGGATGCTGTTCAACTCCTACTACAACGCGATCGGCGCCAAGCATCCGCGCCCGCAACGCGGCCTGCTCTCTCGGCCCTCGCTGGCCGACGTGCTGCAGTACCGCCAGCACGTGGACCGCGCCATGCACGATTTGATCTCGCGGCTGGGCGGCAACGACCCGGATTTCGACGCGCTGCTGGAATTGGGCCTGAACCACGAGCAGCAGCATCAGGAACTGATCCTGACCGACGTGAAGCACATGCTGTCGGCCAATCCGCTGAAACCGGCATATGTGGCCGCCGGCTCGCCCGCCCTTCCGCCAGGCACGCCGGCGGGCTGGACGCGCTATGGCGGCGGCATCAGCCGCATCGGCCACGACGGCCGCGGCTTCGGCTTCGACAATGAAGGCCCCGCCCACGAGGTGCTGCTGGCGCCGTTCCATCTGGCAGACCGCCTCGTCACGCAGCACGAATTCCTGGCCTTCATCCGCGACGGCGGCTACAAGCGGCCTGAACTCTGGCTGTCGGCCGGGTGGGATCGCGTTTGCGCGGAAGGCTGGCGCGCCCCGCTGTACTGGGAGGGCCAGCGCGACGAGTGGCGCATGTTCACGCTGCGCGGCATGCAGGACCTGGAATTGCAGGCGCCGGTCACCCATGTCAGCTACTACGAGGCCGATGCGTATGCGCGCTGGGCCCGCGTGCGCCTGCCGCGAGAGGCTGAATGGGAGCACGCCGCCCGGCAACTGGCCGACCCCGTGTTTCCCGGCCGCGCGAACATGCTGGAAAACGGCCACCTGGACCCACGCCCCGCGCCGGCACGCAACGGCTCGGGCGGCCCCGTGCAGTTGTTCGGCGACGCCTGGGAATGGACGGCCAGCGCCTATGACGGCTACCCCGGCTACAAGCCCGACGCAGGCGCGGTCGGCGAATACAACGGCAAATTCATGTGCAACCAGTACGTGTTGCGCGGTGGCTCCTGCGCCACGCCGCGCGATCACATCCGCCCCAGTTACCGCAATTTTTTCCCGCCCGAAGCCCGGTGGCAATTCTCGGGCATCCGGCTTGCCCGGGACGCGTGAAACGCCCCTTCAAATTTTTGCCCACCCCCCGCTTGCATGGCAAAAAAGTTTCGTGCTAGAATTTCGTTCTTCGTTGCTCAGGGCTACAAAACAAGCACTGATTGACGAAGGAAAAAGCAAGACCAAGAAAGAAGCAAAGAAAAAAGCAAGACCCCAAAGCAAGACCCAGATGGCGCATTAGCTCAGCCGGTTAGAGCGACGGAATCATAATCCGCAGGTCCCCTGTTCGAATCAGGGATGCGCCACCAAATTCAAAAAGGCCCTCACTTCGGTGAGGGCCTTTTGCTTTGCGGCGACGGCTATCGGTTCACACTCGCCAATCGCCATCGGCCACTGCAAACCGCAGTGGCCGATGGCGGCAGGCATTACGCGCGACGCAGCGTGTCGCGGCGCTTGCCGCCCCAGGTTGCAGCCAGACTTGCCACAAAGGCGCCGATCAACATCGAGGCAAAGCCCCACAGCGCAAATGCGGCTGCGGCCTTGCGCGCCTTGTCGGCGGCTTCCTTGGCCTTCTGCTTGGCGTCTTCCGCCGCCTTCTTGGCGTTGGCAATCGCCTGTTCGACCCGGCGCTGCGCCACGGCGGGTTCCACGCCCGTCTGCGCAGCCACTACCTTCACCACATAGTCACGGTCTTCAGGTGCGATGTCGCCACGCGCCAGGCTCATTGCCACGATGCGGCCCACTTCGGCCCTCGCGGTATTGCGGTCGCCGCCCGCATCGGGGCGGTCAGAACGCAGCAGCGTGTCCGTGAAGTAGTCGGTGGCACGGTCCATGCCGCCACCGCTTGCGCCGGCCGCGGCCGTTGCCGTGACTGCTGCGCCTGCCCCAGCCGCTACCGTCGCACCCGTCTTCGCGGCGCCGGAGGCCACGGTGGCGATCGCCGAACCCAGCAGCGCGGCACTGACCACCGCACTCAGCGCCCACACCAGGAAGCCGTGCGCCGTGTCGCGGAAATAGACCTCATCCGAATGCACATCCACCCATTTCGTGCGCAAGCGCCCGGCCACATAGCCGCCGATGCCGTATGCGACGATCTGCGTGAACAGCATCCACGCAATGATGCTGATGCCGACCGCGGGAGCAGACATGCCCTCATCGGCCCACGGCGACACGGACAGGAAGCCCAGGCCAGTGCCGCCGGCGAACAGCGCCAGCGACAGCGCAGCGGCGATCACCGCGCCCGCGATCACCGCGGCCCAGGACACCGCCGAGACGGCCGATTCGTGCGGAGGCACGACGCCGCCGTAGGGCTGGCTCAATGAAGATGCGTTTTCCATGGTGATTCCTTGTTGATTGTTTTGTCGCGGCGCAAGCGGGCCCTGATCGGGCCGGCTCCAGCGCGGGAAACGGATTGCACGTCAGTGCCAGAAAAGCGCCAGCAGGATGATGATGGGAATAGGCACGCCTATCAGCCACAGCAAGATGGAACGCATAACGGACTCCTCATGGTTGTCATTGCATTGCGACACCGGCGCTCAGGCCAGGTCAATTGCGCCCGGCAGGCGCGGGTCGGGGGCGGGGGGCGTGGGATCGTGAGCCGGCGGATCGTCCGGCGGCTGATTCGGATCCGGTAGCGGATCGTCGGGCGGCAGGTTGCCGGGTAGCGCGGGATCGTCCGGCGACAGGTCGTCAGGCAGGCCGGGTTCTCGGTGCGGGGATGGGGTCATGGTGTTTCTCCTCCGGCGTCAAACACGCCGCCCGCCTTACAGCAATTAGCGTTCCCGAAACAGCCAGACGGTTGCGCAGTACGCAAAAAAGCCCTCTTTCGAGGGCTTTTCGGTGGCGTCCCGCCAAATGGCGTCAGGCCTTGGCCTTGTCGTCCTTTTGCACATCCAGGCCATTTATGCCATCACTGCCCAGAAATGCCATCACGGCTGCCTTGCCGGCGGCGGAGGCTTCGTCCTGGCTTGCATAGCGCCTTTCCGAATAATTGGTGCTGTGCACATTACCGGATTCGGGATCGAGCAAGGTGATGATCCACGCGAACTCGCCGGGCATCAATTGCCTGACCTGTAGCGTGGCACGCGTGCCGGGGCGCAATCTGTGCGGCATCTGGCAGCCTTTTCAGTAATGGGATGCCCCCATCGTAGCGCAAAGCCGTCCGCCCGCGACACGGTGTTGAACGCCGTTCGAAATGTTGCAAGAGCACATGAATCCATGCTGCACACCGCGAGGCAAAAACGCCACAACGGACGGTTGCCGCCAGGAAAACCCTAGGGTCCACACTGCGAATACAGGCGCACAATCAGTACAAACATATAGACCGCACAAGCGGCGCCGCATCCCTTTAATCAGGCGAGGACGGAGACAACATGACTTACGTAGCAGTGGTTATCAGCTGTTTTATGGTTATGGGTATCGTCGCGTTGGTGATTCAAACGATTCAAAGCGCAGGGCCCGAGCCCTGGCTGAAGATTTCGGCGGCGATTGTCAGTTCAACCTTCGCTTCGCTCCTGTTGATCCCGCTGGGCTACGCCGTGGCCCAGACCATGCTGATCGACTGACTGCCTCGCTCGCGGCAACCCGCCAGGGCTATCCGCCCCGGGCGGGCTTGCCACGCGTCGCCGCCCAGCACAACAACGAACCGGCGGTGACCATCGCCACGCCCTGCCAGAACGGCGGCGTGAGGCGGGTCGAGAGCCATACGGCTGCGAAGAAGGTGGAAAGCACGGGCGTGAAGTAGGACGCCGTGGCCAGCAAGGTCAGGTTGCCTTTGAGTATTCCCACGTTCCACAGCGCGTAACCGGCTGCCATCGCACCACCGGTCACGCACAGTTCAAGCGTGGCGGATCCGGTGAATGCCAGCGCCGGCTCGGCGCTGAAGCAATACTTGATCCACAACGCCGCCGCAGTCAGCATGAAGAACAGCGCGACGCCATTCTTGCCGTCGGCGAACCGCGTTGTCACGTTGCAATAAATGGCCCAGATAATGGCGCCACTGAATGCCAATCCATAACTGAGGGGGTTGCTCGATACGTTGGCCAAGGTGCGTTCCCACGACAGTCCGCCCGATCCGCCCACAACCCAGACGATGCCGCATACCGACAGCGCAATCCCCGGCACTACCCATGCGTTGGCACGCTGGCCGTTGATCACCATCGCCAGCACCACCGTCAGGCACGGCCAGAGATAGTTGACGATACCAAGCTCGATGGCCTGTCCGCGGTCAAGCGCGAACCCCAGGGACAGCGACAGGCAGATCTCGTAAGCGACGAACAGCAGGCTGCCGACGATGAGATAACGCCGGGGAAAACTGCGCAACTTCGGAAAGCCCAGCAAACCCACGAGGAAAACCGAACCCACCGTGTAGATGAGCGCGGCGCCGCCGATGGCGCCGAAGCTTTCGCTGACGCTGCGAATAAGGCCGACGACCGTGCCCCACAGCACGATCGCCAGCAAACCTAAGAAGGTGGCCGAATTCCGGCCGAGGGAAATTTGCATTACCGTTCCGCTTGCTCATTGCTGCGCGCCGCGTTGCCTGCGTGCCAGGCGCGGCGTCAGCCGAGCAGTGTAACGAATACCCGGCGTTGAAGTCGTGACCTGCCGGCATGGGCGAACCCGTGCCCATAAGCGCTATACCCACTGAAACAATGAAGAAGAGGGAGAAGCATCCGCATGGCCATTTCCATACGCAGATTGAGCGATGTGCTCGCCAGCACGGAGTCGGGCAGGCTTTATCGGATAGAGGTTTTCTTGCAAGCGGATGATCCGGGGACCGTCGACCCGCCGCCGCCAGCCACGCGCTATATCCTCAGGACATCGGAAGGCGAACGCGTCATCGCCTTGGGCGACAAGCGGTACCGCCTGAAATCGGGTGAGGTGTTGACCGCCCTGGCGCCGCAACAGGCGCCTCCCCCCAGCTAGCGGGCACGCACCCGGCGTCACAGATCCGACGCAACCCGCCGCTTGCCCTGCCCCTTGGCCTTGTACAGCGCCACATCGGCACGCTCCAGCAGTTGCAGCATCGTGATGCCGGAATGGGGATAGACGGCGATGCCCACACTGGCTGACACCGCCACGCGGACACCCGGATACGGCAGCGATAGTCCCTCGACCAGCGCCTCGGCGACGATCTGGGCGTTTTCCTGGCCGACGCCCATCAGCAGGACGGCGAATTCGTCGCCGCCCAGGCGGGCCGCCACGTCGGACACCCGGATCGCGCGCGCCATGCGGTCCGCGGCTTCCTTCAGGACCGTATCGCCGGCGGCGTGGCCATGCAGGTCGTTCACGGCCTTGAAACCGTCCAGGTCGATCGCCAGGATGGCGAAGGATTCGCCGCTGCGCTGCGCCACCGCCAATTCACGCAGGATCAGTTCACCGAACAGCACCCGGTTGCACAGGCCCGTCAGCGGGTCGTAGTGCGCCAGATGCTGGGCGTGCGCCAACATGCGCGAGGCCTGCAACAGCGCGGTGCCGACCTCCTGGGCCTCTTTCACATGGGTGGCCGGCAACTCGACGGTGCGGCCTTCGCCCAACGCCAGCGCCGGGCCGACCAGCCCCTGCACCGCCGAGGTCAGGCGGCTGGCCAGGCGCAAAGCCAACCACAGCCCCAGGCCGAACGCAAACAGGGTGCCTAGCGCCAGCCAAGCGATGGAGCGGTACAGATCCGTGGTCAACAGGGTCATGGGCGCGCCGGCCGCGACGGTCCAGCCCGAAAGCGCCGACCGGCTGAACGCGGTGTAGACCGGCGTGCCTTCTTTGGTGGTGGTCTCAAGCGCACCTTCGCTTTCCTGCTGCACCGCCTGTGCCAAGGTGGGAACCGCTTTCTGTCCGACGAACCGCGCGGCGTCGCGGGTACGGGCGACGATGGTCCCGGAGCTGTCCAGCACCGCCGCCACCCACCCGTCCGGTAGCGCCCGGCGGCCCAATGCGTTACCGATGCGGCTGGGCGACAGGCCCACATTCAGGCTGTAGACGACCGCATCGCCGCGCACCACCGGCACACCCAGCGCAATCGTCGGCTGCCGGCTCACGCCGCCCGTGAACAAATGACTGAGCACGGGCGCGCGCGTCTCGAATACCCGGTTCAAGTCCTGCGGCGCGCCGCTCATGGGCAACGGGGTGCCATACGGCACCAGCGTGTTGATGATCTGCCGGCCTTCGCGGTCGGTCAGGACGTAGCTGTCCACGATTTGGAACCGTACCGATTCCCGAGCGCGCTGATGGAAACTTGCCAGGTCGCCTCCGATCAGGTCGGGCGACGTTGCCAGCATCTGCACGCCCGCTTCGACACCGGTCAGCTCGCGGTCGAGAATGGCGGTCAGGTTGCGGGCCAGAAAGATGGTGTCGCGGAATATCCGCTCTTTCTGGATGACATAGCTTTCATACACGGCCACCGACGCCACCACCAGAGCTGGCGAAATACAGGTGAAAACGAGTGCCAGCAAACCGGCCCGCATGGAATACCGGTGCAGCGGACGAGCCTTCGCGCCCGCCAGGCTCTCGCCATCAGCCATCGCCTATCCCCCTTGGTCTCATGCGCCTCCCGATATGTCCTCCGGGACGGTGTTACGCCTGATCGCGCCCCGCTCCGCGTCCCCAATTTACTCCGAAATTTTCGGCCAGGCGACGACTTCCTGACGGACGGATACGGCTGGTCATCCCCATTGGCGACAGGTTGATACTATCGCCGCCATGACCAATATGTCCCCTGAATCATCCACCTCCGGCGCACTCGACGCGTCAGATAAGACCGTGCTGACCTACGGCGCCATCGCCGCCCTGTCCGGCCTGATCCTCCACCAGCTCATGGCGCTGCGGGCCTGGCCCTGGGGCCACCCGTTTGCCCTGGCTTTTCTGCTGCAATGGATAGCGCTCGCGCCGCTGGCAGGCGCATTGCTGGCCGGGATGCGCAGCGGCCGGCGCTGGCTTGCGGCGCTGGCGGCATACGGGTTGATCCTGCCCGCCGTGACGGCCTGCGGCCTGACGACCGCGAACGGCGCGCTGCCCCACGAACTGGGCGGATGGCCGCCGGGCAATGACCTGGCGCTGGCGCTGTTGCTGACCGGCGCCGCAGGCTTCATCCTGCTGCCGTTGATCCAGGCCCTGGATACCGGCAAGCCCCAATGGAACTACCCCGCCGTCTTCCGCGCCGCCTGGCGCCTGACGGTTCATCTGACGCTCGCCGCCTGCCTGGCCGCAGCGGTATGCCTATTGCTGACCGCCGCGGGCGCCATGTTCACGATGATCGGCATCCGGGCTGTCCGCGCCATCGTCGACGACGCGTACTTCCGGCTCGCGGCCTGGCCGATGATCCTGGCCGCCTGCCTGGTGGGCGTGCGCCGCCGCCCGTCGCTGACGGATACGCTGCAGCGCTCCTGGCTGACGCTGAACGCGTGGCTCCTGCCGCTGGTCACCGCCGTCGGGCTGGCGTTCACGCTGGCGCTGGCCGCCCGGATGGCGCTGGGCCTTGCGGCCGTGCAGCTGTCGGCCGGCGCGCTGATCGCCTTCTCGCTTGCCTGGATCAAGCTGATCAATGCCGCCTGGCAGGACAGCCCCGAGGCCGCCCCCTTTGGACCGCGCCTGCGGGCGCTGCTGCGCGCGTCGATGGTGTGCCTGCTGCCGCTGGCCGCGGTGGCCTTTTACGGCGCCGTCGTCCGCGTGGAGCAATACGGCTGGACCGTCCTGCGCGTGTGGGGCATCGCAGGCAGCGGGATGCTGATCCTGTACGGCGCAGGCTACGCCTGGGCAGCACTACGACCCACGCGTTACTACGCCGTGCTGGCTGCCACCAACCTGATTGCGGCCTTCGCCACGCTGGGGCTGCTGCTGGCCATCAACACACCAGTCGCCAATCCCGAGCGCCTGACGGCGGAAAGCCAGCTGCGGCGGATGATCGACGGACGCCTGGATCCGGAGCGGTTCAGCTTTCACGCGATGGGCAAGGACTACGGCCATTGGGGCCGCGATGCCTTGCAGCAGTTGGCAGACGGTGTAGCGAATGCGCGGGACCCGCGGATTGCCCTGGCGGCCGCAGAGGCCCTGAAAGGCAGCTACTACAGCTGGGACGACGTGCAACGGCTCAACGGCCAGCCATCAGCGGCCGATCCGGCGCCGACGGCCGTGCCGGCGTTCGCCACCACGCCGGCAGGCCGCGCGATACCCGACGCATGGTGGAACGCGCTGCGCGCCGACTCCCCCGGCCGGGCAAAGCTGTGCTCCCCCCCGGCCACGCAGAACAAGGCGTTGACACCGCCTTGCCGGTTGATCTTCGCCGACCTGACAGGCGACGGCGTGGACGAGATCATCCTGTACATCCCGCCACGCGACGAAGAGCCCGGCAGCGGCGAACAGTTGATCGCCTATGTTTCGGATGCGACGCACGCCTGGCACCAATTGGGCTGGCTCCGGGCGGAGAGCTTTGAACAGCCCCTGGATGGCGCGACCGGCGTGGACGATATCGGCCAGGCGCTGGAACAGGGGCTGGTGCGCACCCGACCACGGCCGGAACGCGACCTGATGATCGGCGACAACCTGCTGCGGCTGCGCTGAGCTACTGCTCTTCCAGGTCGGGGGTGCCCGTGAACTGGCTTTTCAGCAAGGTCAACGCCCCCTTCTCCGCCAACGCCTCGTTGGGATAGACGTGCTTGGTGTCTTCAAGCACCGGGAATCCGAAGATGCGGACGCGGGTGTGAAAGCCTTCGGGGGTTTCAGCGAACTCGATATCGAAATTGCGCTCTTCGATCCAGCCCGATCGATGCAGTTTCCATTCCATATGCAACACGCTCCTGAGTGGCGACGTCGACACGAAAGGCCGGCCGGAAAGGCCGACGCTGCTACACCATACACCCGGCGCGTCGCGCGCGGATGACTTGTCGCCACCCGCACGCGCCGACCGCGCGCCTCACTCTGCGGGCGGCGGCGTCGTTTCCGCTTTGCCCAGCAATTCTTCCGAGGCGGGCGAGAACAGGTCCCAGCAGGCCATGAACAGCGCGGCGATCAAGGGGCCGATCACGAAACCGTTCAAGCCGAACAGGGCCATGCCGCCCAGGGTGGAGATCAGCACCACATAGTCCGGCATCTTGGTGTCCTTGCCCACCAGGATCGGACGCAGCACGTTGTCCACCATGCCGATGACCAGCACCCCGAACGCGATCAGCACCGCGCCCTTGACCACGGCGCCCGTCAACAGGAAGTAGATGGCGACCGGCGCCCAGATCAGGCCGGCGCCGATCGCGGGCAACAGCGACAGGAAGCCCATGATCACGCCCCACAACAGCGCCCCCTGGATCGACAGGATCGAAAAGATGATCCCGCCCAGCGCGCCCTGCGCCGCGGCCACCGCGATGTTGCCCTTGACGGTGGCGCGCACGACGGTGGTGAACTTGCGGAACAGGTGCTGCTTGTGCGCGTCGCTCAGCGGCATGGCGCGCTTTAGGCGCGCCGTCAGTTGCGGACCGTCGCGCAACAAAAAGAACAGCAGGTACAGCATGATGCCGAAGCTGATCACGAACTGGAACGTGTCCTGGCCGATGTTCAGCGCCTGGGTCGCCAGGAACTGGCTGGCCTGCATCGCGCCTGCGCTGAGCTTTTGCTGCAGGCTGGGGATGTCGGCCAGATCGAAACGCGCCAGCAGGTCATGCACCGACGGCGGCAACGCGGCCATCGCCTGCTGGAAATAAGCGCCGAAATTCAGTTCGCCCGACTTGATGCTTTGGTACAGGTTCGCGCCTTCGCTCACCAGCGAACCGCTGATCGCGACCAACGGCAGGATGACCAGCAGCAGGACAAGCAGCAAGGTGATCAGCGCGCCAAGGTTGCGCCGCCCGCCGATACGCGCGACCAGCCGGCGCTGCAAGGGCGCAAAGATGATGGCAAGGATGGCGCCCCAGAAAACGGCGCCGTAGAAAGGCCACAGTAGCCAGCCGAACGCGATGGTGACCACCACGAGCAGGAGCAGAAAGGTTCTGTAGTGCAAGCTGGATGATTGGCTCATATTCCGTTCCAGGCACGGCGAACGCCGCGAGACCCGCATTGTACAAAGCGTCCACCTTGCGGCGGATTCAGGCCCCCAGCGCCACGGCAAGCAAAACGGTTTCGCGCGCTTGCGCCAAGCCGTCGGACTGCGCGTTCAGCCCCTGCAGGCGCAGGTTCAGCTCCTGCTGGAGCGACAGCGTCGCCACGCGGGCCTGACCGTCCACCAACTGGATATCCGCCCCATGAGCCGCCACGAAATCCGCCACGCCCACGGCGTCGCGCGCAACCGAATCCATCCGGGTGGCGGCCTGCATCAGATCCGCGGCGGGCGCGGTCACGGCTTCGTCATACGCGCCGCCATAGACGGGCGCGAGATCGGGCGGCAGCGTCATCGCGGCGCGCGCGCGATCGGCCTTGGCGCGGGCATCCTGCAGCTTTCCCGCGCTGTCTGCCAGGGTCTTGCGGGCAGCCTCGAAGCCGGCCTTGCGCTCGACGATTTCCCCGACCGACCGGATCGTCTCCACCGCCAACACCTCGCGCAACGGGGCGGCGGCCTCGGCCATCGCCTTCTGAAAATCGGTAATGACCTCATACGCGTCGGCGTAGTCGCCTATTGCGTCCTTCTCGGCTTTGCTCAATACGCCGATAGGCAACAACGCGTCGCTGCTCACCCGTGCCTGCAGCAACTGGATGAACGCGACCCGCTCCTGGGGCTCTTTATTGACGCAGGCCGTCATGAACAGCATCGAAGCCATCGCCAGGCCCGTCAGGCAGGCTCGCCATGGTGACATGCGTGTCCTCCTTGCATGGGGGATTGGGGTTGCGGGGATTGAAACGCCGGGGCCGCAGCCGCCACGACGGCGACGGCTGGCGTCCGTGGGCAGATTATCCCGAAGCGCCCTTCGGCAGCCATCCGCGGGCGGATTTTGTTGCGATCGAAGCGAGTTGACACAGGACGCGCCGCTCGGCGAGCTGCCCGCCATCATGCGTTCAGCGGGTAGGCCATCGCGCATCGCCGCGCGGCGTCGAAGCCGGCGTCCGATTCCGCTTGCAACCGGGCCTGCAAAAGCGGCGCGAGCGGCGCGGGCAGTTCAGTAAAGCCCTGGCGCCGGTAGAACGGCGCGTTCCAGGGCAACTCCCGGTCCGTGGTCAGCACCACCGCGCCGTAGACGCCTGCGGCCCGCGCGTTCGCCAACACCGCCTGCAAGAGCGCCCGGCCCAGGCCATGCCCCTGCCAAGGCAGCGCCACCGACATCTCCGCCAGGAACAGGTCGCCGCCCATCGGCCGCGCCAGCGCGAAGCCGCGCACCTGGTCATCGGGCTGCGCGACCCACAGCAGGCCCGCGGCCTCGGCCGCAGCCAATTCGCTCGCGGGCAGCGGTTCGCCATCGGCAGCCCAGGCCAGGGCGGTGTCGCGAAAGCGCTCGGCAGCGGAGCGCTCGATATCGGCCAGGCAGGCCAGGTCGGAAGGTCGGGCGGATCGGATCATGAGGGATGGAAGTATGCACCATGCCGGGGCATCGCCTCGATGCCCCAATCCCTTAAAATGCCCGATCCGGCCGCGCTATCGGCCGCCCGCAACACTGGCTCTGCTTCAACGATGACCCAAAACGCTACTTCCGCCTCCTGGGGGTTCACCCAGCCCGATTGCCGCGGCGCAGCCGCCCTGCTCTTCTTCATGGACGATCTGGCGCGCGTCGTGAACCAGTACCTGGGACATGGCCAATTGTCGGACGAAGCCCTGGCGGATGCCCAAAAAGCGGTCGACGCATTGCTTTCCCGCTACGTCGAGATCGAGGCGGCCCCTGAAGCGTTCAACGACGAACGCATCGGCCTGGCGTTGGAAACCGAACGCCAGCCGGACGGCACGATGGGCGCGCAGGTGGCGCTGCGGATGTCCCCGCGCCTGGAAGGCCTGATCATCGAGGCCCAGCGCCAAGCTCGCCCTGCGGCGCACTGATGCCCCCGGGGGCCATGCGCCCCCTTTCAAAAAAGACTTGCAAAACCCATCGACCTGCGATAGTATCGATGGTTGAGGTCTTTCTGTGGACGCCAAAAAGCGTCAAACAGGCAGTGTACGGAAACTGCGGCCCGGGAAGCAGTACCCCAAAGCAGTACCCCGAAAAGCAGAAACACCCCAGGCACTACCCGGCTCAATTCCCCGCCACTGACTGAACGTCATTGGTTCAGCGATGAGCCGCTCGGATTCCGATCCGATTTGCGAAAACCCACAACGCCAAAACGCAAATCCCGGTTCCGACACGAAAGTCGCGCACTACCCGCGCAACTTCCACAATCAAAGCAGCTCCGAATGCAGCGACGGCCATGATGGCCAGCGTGCTTACTTGATCAACGCCCAGGCATTGAACCTGAATGGCGGGATCCGACGCAAGCAGCCTCGAAGCCGCTCATCGCACCTTCGCCAAACCGCCAGTCCGGCTTGGCCAGAAGCAACCGGATACGCTGCGGCCCGAGTCGACCCAACGACGACAGCCGCACAGCAACCGCCAGAGCCAACCCACTCTGCGCGGACCCTCAGGCCTAAAGAGCGCATGCACCGAACATGCACGCCACCTGGCCCGAACCGATGCCGTCTTGGACTGACGGTCGGCATCAAACAGCGGCATTAAACCGTTACCCGCGCACGCAAAAATATGAGAATGCGCAAAGGGACGGCAACACTTATGCGTTAGTGTCATGCATGCCTGTCCGAATCAACCCGGCTGGACATGGCGAACGACCCGATGCGAGGCGCTTTTGTTACGCCCGCATCTTGCGCGGCATGAACACCACGCAGCTTTCTAATAACTAGAACCCAAGAGAACAAACACCATGAATACTCGTTTCACTACCTCGGACCTGATCCGACGCCCGGCTCACACCACGCTGGACAACACCCCGATCCATATCGGCGACATCGTCTATCTGCAGCCGACCAACGGCCCCGCCATCCGCGCGACGGTCATTTTCAACGCGCCGATCGACGGCACGACGACCTACACCACTGAAGTCGTGCCTTGCGGCTCGGCCACGCAGAAGGTGCCTGGCCAGCGCATCCGCTTCCGCCACGAGCATGTGCACCGCATCGAACCCGTGCGCCGCACCACGCATTGATCCAAGCCAAGATCGCCGCGCTTAAAGCGCGGCGATTGCTTTTTGCCCGTGATAAATTCCCAGGCAATCCGTCCAGGCAGCTCAATCATGCAGAACAACCGGCTAGCGATCCGCATCTGGGATCTTCCCACCCGCCTCTTTCACTGGGCGCTTGTCGTCTGCATCATCGGCGCGTTCATCAGCGTGAAGCTGGGCGGCCTTTACATGGACTGGCACGTGCGCTTCGGCTGTACGGCGCTGGGCCTGATCATCTTCCGCCTGCTCTGGGGCATTGTCGGCCCGCGCTACGCCCGCTTCAGCCAGTTCGTGCGCGGCCCCGCCGCGGTGGCCCGGTACCTGAAGGGCGCCGCCGCCCCGGCCGGCCATAACCCGCTGGGCGCTCTGTCGGTGCTGGCCCTGCTGCTGGTGATCGGCTTCCAGGCCGCAAGCGGACTGTTCACCACCGACGACATCATGACGCAAGGGCCGCTATTCGGACACGTCAGCGAAGCCACCTCCGGGCTCCTGACGTCCTGGCACAAGCTCAACGAATGGGTCATCATCGGCCTGATCGCGCTGCACCTGCTGGCCGTTGCCTGGTATGCCGTGGTGCGCCGCAAGCGCCTGGTGCGTGCCATCATCACCGGCGACGTCGATGCCAAGGACTTGCCGGCGGGCACGCCGCCCACCCAGGACGGCATCGCGGTCTGGGTGCGCGCGCTGCTACTGGGCGCCTGCGTGACGGGCCTGGTCCTGTGGATACGGTCGCTGGAAGTGGTCGCCGACATGTCCTTCTCCTGAACCGCCCGCGAGCACGCAAAAAAAAGCCCCTCGAGTTTTCGAGGGGCTTTTTCTTGCGGCACCGGCGGACTGCCCGAAGGCAGGCGCCTGATTTACTTCTTCTTGCGGTAGGAATCGTGGCAGGCCTTGCAGCTTGCGCCCACGTCGCCGAAGGCCGCGCGCAGCTTGTCCAGATCGCCCGCGTCGGCCGCAGCCGACAGCTTCACGATATTGTCCTGGAACGCTTGCTGCTTCTGCTTGAAGCCGGCCGCGTCGCTCCAGATTTCGGGGCGGGCGTCACCGCCTTCCGTACCCGGACCGAAAGCCGCCCACGGCAATGCGGACAACGTCTTCAGCACCTCAACGTTCGCCTTGATCTGCGCGGCGTCATAGGGCGCCTGGCCCTTGACCACCGGCGTCATGCGGCCGAAGTGCGAAGCCATCAGCGTCAATGCCGACTGGCGGTACTTGACCGCGTCTTCCGGCTTGGCGAACTGCGCCGAGGCGCTGGTCGCCAACAACGGCCCCACCGTCATACAGGCCAACGCGGCAAGCGTGGACAACTTCTTCATTGCAATCTCCCGTAAGGACAACAACAATGCCGCGCGCCTTGCGCGCGCGGCATGGCGACTATACCGCCCGGGCCAGCTCCGCAGCCAGTCCGATGTACGAACGCGGGGTCATCGCCAGCAAACGGGCCTTCGGCTCGTCCGGCAGCGCCAGGCCCTGGATGAATTCTCGCAGAGCTTCCTCGGTAATGCCCTTGCCCCGCGTCAAGGCTTTGAGCTGTTCGTACGGCTGCGGCAGGCCATAGCGGCGCATGACGGTCTGCACCGGCTCGGCCAGCACTTCCCAGCACGCGTCGATGTCGGCATCGATGGCGGCCGTGTTGACTTCCAGCTTGCCCAGGCCGCGCATGCAGGCATCCCACGCCACCAGGCAATAGCCCAGGCCCACGCCCAGGTTGCGCAGGACGGTGGAGTCGGTCAGGTCGCGCTGCCAACGGGAGATCGGCAGCTTGTCGGCCAGATGGCGCAACACGGCGTTGGCCAGGCCCAGGTTGCCTTCGGAGTTTTCGAAGTCGATCGGGTTGACCTTGTGCGGCATCGTCGACGAACCGACCTCGCCGTCCTTCAGGCGCTGTTTGAAGTAGCCCAGCGCCACGTAGCCCCAGACGTCGCGGTCCAGATCCAGCACGATGATGTTGGCGCGCGTGATGGCGTCGAACAGGGCCGACATCCAGTCATGCGGTTCGATCTGGATGGTGTGGCGGTTCTGGGTCAGGCCCAGGCCGGCCAGGACGCGCTGGCTGAACGCGGGCCAGTCGATTTCCGGATAGGCCGACAGGTGGGCGTTGTAGTTGCCGGTGGCGCCGTTGAGCTTGGCCAGAGGCTCGACCGCCTCGACGGCGGCGATGGCGCGATTCAAACGCGCCGCCACGTTGGCGAATTCCTTGCCGAGCGTCGTCGGGCTGGCCGGCTGGCCGTGGGTGCGCGACAGCATCGGCTGGTCGGCCTGGGCCACCGCCATGTCGTTGAGCTTGGCAGCCAGTTCGCGCAGGCGCGGCACCACGACCTGGTCACGCGCACGCGACAGCATCAGCGCATGCGAGGTGTTGTTGATGTCTTCGGACGTGCAGGCGAAGTGGATGAACTCGGCGGCGCGGGCCAACTCGGCGTCATCGGCCACTTTTTCCTTCAACCAGTACTCGACGGCCTTCACGTCATGGTTGGTGACGCGCTCGATGTCCTTGATGCGGGCGGCGTCGGATTCCGAGAAATCCTGCACCAGCTGCTGCAGACGCTGACGGGCGGCCGCGGAGAACGCGGGCAGCTCGGGAAGGCCGGCGTCGGACAGGGCGACCAGCCACGCCACCTCGACTTCGACGCGGTGCGCCATGAAGCCGGCCTCGGACAGCAGACCGCGCAGCGCGTCGCCCCGGGAAGCGTAACGGCCATCCAATGGCGAAAGGGCATTAAGTTGGCTCAATTGATCGGCGATTTGCATGGTCTGAAGAAGAAATGGCTACGGATGGGAAAACCCGACGATTTTATCATCCGGGGGAATGCAACATTGTGGCAAACTGGCGAAGATTCCGGCCAGCGGACGGTTCGACGTTCAGCCGGCCTGCTATACTTCGGCCGCTTTTCGACTCCGCTTGTGACTCCATGAAACTGATCGGCTCGCTTACCAGTCCATACGTACGCAAGGTGCGTATCGTCATGGCCGAGAAAAAGCTGGACTACCGGCTTGAACTCGAAAACGTCTGGTCCGCCGACACGCAGATCCAAACGTACAACCCGCTGGGCAAAGTGCCCTGCCTGGTCATGGAAGACGGCGGCGCGCTGTTCGATTCGCGCGTCATCGTCGAATACGTGGACACCTTGTCCCCCGTCGCCCGCCTGATTCCGCAGCCGGGCCGCGACCGTGCCGCCGTCAAATGTTGGGAAGCCATCGCCGATGGCCTCCTGGACGCCTGCGTGGCCATCGTGAAGGAAAACCAGCGCCCCGAGGCGCAACGCAGCCCCGAATGGATCGAGCGCCAATACAGCAAGATCCACGCCAGCCTGGATGCCATGAACAAGAGCCTGGGCGACAACGCCCACTGCATGGGCATCAACTACAGCCTGGCGGACATCGCCGTGGGCTGCGCGCTGGGCTACCTGGACCTGCGCTTCGCCTCGCTTGACTGGCGCGCCAACCATTCGAACCTTGCCCGCCTGTACGACAAGCTGTCGCAGCGCCAATCGTTCATCGACACCATCCCCAAGACCGCCTGAAGGCGGTCCCGAACAGCCCGTCCTGCATGGGCCGTTCCTCGCAGGCAGCCCCGCAGGGCACCTGGACACCGGCCGCGCAATGCGGCCGGTTTGCATTTCTGCGCCCCGAAATTCCGTCCTATTGCGCCGCGAAGGTCTGCCAGGCCTTGAACAGCATGTAGGCGGCCAGCGCGAACAGCAGGCAGGCAAACACCCGCTTCAAGGTCTGCACCGGCAGGCGGTGCGCCATGCGCGCGCCCAGCGGCGCCGTCAACACGCTGGTGCACACCAGCGCCACCAAGGCCGGCCAATAGATGTAGCCGAGCATGCCCGGACGCGAGGTCCCTTCGTTCAGGCCCGACACCACATAACCCACGCTGTTGGCCAGTGCGATGGGAAAGCCCAGCGCGGCCGACGTGGACACCGCGTTGTGCAAGGCCACGTTGCACCAGACCATGAAAGGCACGGACAGGAACCCGCCGCCCGCGCCGACCAGCCCCGACAGGAAGCCGATGCCCGCCCCGGCCGCGCTGGTGCCGACCACGCCGGGCATCTGGCGCGCCGGCTTGGGCTTCTTGTTGCGCAGCATGCTCCAACCGGAATAGCCCACGAACAGCGCAAAGAACAGCGACAGCCACAGGGTGCTGAGCGCGGCGAAGACGGCTCCGCCCGACAGCAGCCCGCCCAGGATGATGCCTGGGGCCATCGCCCATACGATCGGCCACTTGATCGTGCCCTTCTGTTGATGTGCCCTGACGCTGGACACCGAGGTGAAGAGGATGGACGTCATCGACGTCGCGATCGCCGCGTGCACGACGAGTTCAGCCGGCATGCCTTGCCACGCGAACAGCATCGTCAGGAAAGGCACCAGCAGCATCCCGCCGCCGATGCCCAGCAGACCCGCCGCAAAACCTACCACCGCCCCCAGCACCAGCAGGCAAATCAACATCGTCACATCCACAACCGTCTCCTCTTTTATTGTTCGGTTTCTTGCTCGTCATGAGCGAAGGCCCCGCCGGCATCGCGCCTGCGGGGCCTTGTCGGGGTCCGATCAGGGCGGACCCGCGCGCATTACAGGATGATCCCGCCGCCCAGGCAAACCTCGCCATCGTAAAGCACGGCCGACTGGCCAGGCGTGACAGCCCATTGCGGCTCGGCGAAATCCAGCGCGAAGGTGTCGCCTTCGGCCCGGTCCAAACGGCAGGCCGCGTCGGCCTGGCGATAGCGCGTCTTGGCGCCGTAACCGGCGATGGCCGGCGGACGCCCCGCCACCCAGCTGGCGTCCTGCGCCTGCAACTGGCCAGACAGCAGCCAGGGGTGGTCATGCCCCTGCACCACGTACAGGATGTTGCGCTCCAGGTCCTTGCGCGCCACGTACCAGGCTTCGGCCGTGCCGTCTTCGCGCTGGCGCCCCTTCACGCCGCCCACGCCCAGGCCCTTGCGCTGGCCCAGCGTGTAGAAGGACAGGCCTTCGTGGCGCCCCACCTTCTGCCCTTCGGGCGTCAGGATCGGCCCCGGTTCGGTCGGCAGGTAGCGGTTCAGGAATTCGCGGAACGGCCGTTCGCCGATGAAGCAGATTCCCGTGGAATCCTTCTTGGCGGCGTTGTGCAGGCCGATCTCGTGCGCGATGCGCCGCACTTCGGTCTTGTGGATCTCGCCCAGCGGGAACAGCGTGCGCGACAACTGCGCCTGGTTCAGCCGGTGCAGGAAGTAGCTCTGGTCCTTGGAGGCATCCAGCGCCTTGAGCAACTGGAACTGCGTGCCGCCGCCCTCGGCCGGCACCTCGCGCACCCGCGCGTAGTGGCCGGTGGCGATATGTTCGGCGCCCAGCGCCATCGCGTGGTCGAGGAAGGCCTTGAACTTGATCTCGGCATTGCACAGGACGTCGGGATTAGGCGTGCGGCCCGCGGAATACTCGCGCAGGAACTCCGCGAACACGCGGTCCTTGTATTCGGCGGCGAAGTTGACGAACTCGAAGTCCACGCCGACCAGGTCGGCCACGCTGGCCGCGTCCAGCAGATCCTGGCGGGTCGAACAGTATTCGGAATCATCGTCGTCTTCCCAGTTCTTCATGAACAGGCCGACGACGTCATAGCCTTGCTGCTTCAACAGCCAGGCCGTGACCGACGAATCGACCCCGCCCGACATGCCGACTACGACGCGGCCTCTTTTGCCGCCGGGCCGCCCCAAGGCAAAAGCCCCCTCGGGGGCAAGGCTAGCCAAAGGCGCGGCAGGGGGGGCCTTTTCACCGCCGGGCCGCCCCAAGGCAAAAGCTCCCCCCTCGGGGGGGCAGCAAGCCGAAGGCGCAGCGTGGGGGGCTCCGTTGATTGATATTTGACTCATGATGCGACTATTTTAATTCGGACAGCGCGTCTTCCCGCGGCTGAGGCTCCGCCGCCCGCGACACTTCCATCAGCCAGGCCCGGAAAGCCTGCAGGGTGGGCAGGTTGGCCTTCTGCTCGGGATAGCACAGGTAATAGCCCATGCGCGCGCGGATGGGCAGTTGGATGGCGACGGCCAGCTTGCCGTCGCGCAGTTCGTCTTCGATCAGGCAACGCGGGATCAGCGCCACGCCGAATCCGGCGGCCGCCGCCTGGGACAGCAGCGCGTATTGGTCGAAGCGCGCCCCTTCCAGGCTGCGCCGCGTGTCGCAGCCGGCCTGCTCGAACCAGTCACGCCAGCCTTCCAGCGCCGACGTGTGATGCAGCAGCGGATATGCCAGCAAGGCCTCGGGCGACGGACAGCCGCCCGGGATCAGGCGCGGGCTGCAGACGGGCACGATTTCACGGCCGACGATATAGTCCGAGCCACTGCCGGGCCACAGGCCTTCGCCGAAGCGCACGGCGGCATCCAGTTCAGGCGTTGAAAAGTCGTAGCCCTGGCGGTGCGGCAGGAACTCCACATGGATGTCCGGGCGCAGACGCATGAAAGCCGTCAGGCGCGGGATGAGCCAGCGCGCGCCGAAAGTCGGCATACAGGTCAGGTTGAGCGTGCCGCCCTGCCCCTGGTGCGCGATCAACTCCACCGTGGCGGCCTCGATCTGGCCCAGACCCGCCTGGATCTTGGTCAGATAACTGCGGCCAGCCTCGGTCAGGACCAGGCCTTGCCTGATCCGCAGGAATAGTTCGACGCCGACGAACTCTTCCAGATGTTTCACCTGTTTACTGACGGCGCCTTGCGTCACGCACAATTCCTGCGCCGCGCGCGTGAAGCTGCTGTGGCGCGCCGCGACCTCGAATGCCTGAAGATCCGTTAATGAGGGACAGAAACGTCGCATGTGTCGCCCCCACGAAGCGTGGGGCTCCTGCCCCAGCGGGGCTTGACCGGGGGATGATCCCCGCTGCCTCCGGCCCATTGAAAAGCAACAAGATAGTTACATAAAAGTAACGTCCCAACGATGCTGGCCCAAGAGAGGCATGAAAAAAAGTCATAGCTTACGGAGAAACTTTCGTTTGCGCAAACCGCCCTGCCAGGAAAGAATCGTTGCGTTTGCGTCTGCCTTTGCGCATCCGCTTTCCATTTATTAGGGGAATCCATGCAACGCCGTAACGTAGTACTGGGCCTGTGTGTCGCCGCCGCGACCCTGGCCATGCCGCTGACCTCGGGTATCGCACACGCTGAAGACGCGTATCCGAGCAAGCCCATCCGCCTGATCGTCCCCTTCCCGCCCGGCGGCACCACCGACATCGTCGGCCGCCTGTTCGCGGACAAGCTGGGCAAGGAACTGGGCCAGACCGTCGTGGTGGAAAACCGCGGCGGCGCCGGCGGCTCGATCGGCAGCGCGTTCGTCGCCAGCAGCGCGCCGGACGGCTATGTCCTGGGCATCGCCACCGTCAGCACGCACGGCATCAACCCGGCCATCTACCCGAACCTGCCGTTCGATGGCGAGAAGGACTTCACCCCCATCTCGAACCTGGCCGCCGTGCCGAACATCATGACGATCAACCCGAAGGTCCAGGCCAAGAACATGGCCGACTTCATCAAGCTGGCCAAGAGCCAGCCGGGTAAGTTGACGTACGCGTCCGCCGGCAACGGTTCGGTCTCGCACATGATGGGCGAACTGTTCAAGATGGCCTCGGGCACCGACCTGATGCACGTGCCCTACCGTGGCGTGGGCCCGGCGCTGAACGACGCGCTGGCCGGCCAGGTCGACGTCATGTACGACAACCTGCCCTCGACCCTGCCGCACGTGCAGTCCGGCCGCCTGATCGCCATGGCGGTTGCCTCGCCCAAGCGCGTCGCAAGCCTGCCCGACGTGCCCACGTTCGCCGAAGTCGGCCTGCCGGCCGTGAACGATGCGTCCTGGTTCGGCCTGGTCGCTCCGGCCAAACTGCCGGAACCCATCCTGGCCAAGCTGAACGCTGCGGTGCAGAAGGTCAGCGCCGAAGCTGACGTCAAGACGCGCCTGGAAGCGCTGGGCGCCGAACCGGCCGCCAACAGCTCGGCCGACTTTGGCAAGCAGATCGCGGCGGAAATCGCCAAGAACAAGCGCATCGCCAAAGAAGCCAACGTGAAGATCGACTAAGCGGTCTTCGGCCCTGCCCGCGCAGGCTTGCGCGGGCAGGGCCTCCGATTCACGAACGCAAGACCCCAATATGCGAATTACCCAACCCCTGTCTTACCGGCTCGACCTTCCGCAGCAATATCCGGATTCGGAAACCTCGGCCCCGCTTGTGCTGGACTCCCCGCACAGCGGCACCGCCTACCCTCCCGATTTCGCGGCCGCGGTGGACTTTGGCGCACTGCGCACTGCCGAGGACACCTGGGTTGACGACCTGTGGGGCGACGCCATGGAAATGGGCGTGCCGATGATCGCCGCCGGTTTTCCGCGCGCCTACATCGACGCCAACCGCGCGCCCGACGAGATCGATGAACTGCTGCTGGACGCCGCCTGGCCCGACGCCATCAATGCCTCGCCCAAGGTCAAGCTGGGCAAGGGCCTGATCTGGCGCATGCTGGATGACGGCACCCCGCTCTACAACCGCAAGCTGACGGTCGAAGAAGTCCGCCACCGCATCGACGCCTGCTGGAAGCCCTACCACGCCGCGCTGGGCCAGGTGCTGGACGCCGCCCACCAGAAGTTCGGCAAGGTCTGGCACATCAACTGCCACTCCATGCCCAGCGTCGCCGGCGCCTTCGCCACCGACCGCCCCGGTCTGGTCCATCCCGACTTCGTGCTGGGCGACCGCGACGGCAGCACCAGCGACCCGGCGTTCCGCGAGTTCATCGCGGCATGGCTGCGCGAGCGCGGCTACAACGTCACGGTGAACGATCCCTACAAGGGCGTGGAACTGGTGCGCGCCTTCGGCCGCCCCGAAGAAGGCCGCCACAGCCTGCAGATCGAAATCAACCGCAAGCTGTACATGGATGAAGTCACGCTGCGTCCGACTGAAAACTATGGCCGCCTGAAGGCCGATCTGCGCGACCTCACCGCCGCGCTGATCAAGTGGACTCGCGCGCAGACGGCCTGACGCCGGACGCCTGCACGCAAGTAGCCGGCCAGCGGCGTGGTAAGACTGGCCGGAGCAAGTGGGTTGAATGACCCGAAGCCCCATGGTTCGCCATGGGGCTTTTTTTTGTGCGGAAGATTGCGTAAGCCAAAAGAAGCAATGTCCGCCCCCGCCAGTCTGCAGCAGAAGTGCCGGCCCGCCGCCGGGCCGCCCCAAGGCGGGCCAGCCCCCTCGGGGGGCAGCAAACGAGTGAAACGAGAGCGGCGTGGGGGCATATACTACGGCGAACCTTCTAGGAGAGGCGTCGATGCACATCGGGATACCAAAAGAAACCCGAGACGGGGAAACCCGTGTCGCAGCAACACCGGAAACCGTCAAGAAGTACATCGGCGGCAAACACACCGTTGTCGTGGAGCGTGGCGCAGGCACTGCGGCCCGCTATCTGGACGACGCCTACGAGGCCGCGGGCGCCACGCTCGGCTCCGCCCAGGATGCCCTGGGCGCCGAACTGGTGATGAAGGTTCGCGCGCCCTCCGCCGCGGAATTACCGCACATGAAGCCCGGCACGGTCGTGGTCGGCATGCTCGATCCGTTCGATGCCGAAGGCCTGGAGCAGATGGCCGGCGCAGGACTGGTCGGATTTGCGCTCGAGGCCGCCCCCCGCATCACGCGCGCCCAAAGCCTGGACGTGCTGTCCTCGCAAGCCAACCTGGCCGGCTACAAGGCCGTGCTGCTGGCAGCGCACCACTACGGCCGGCTGATCCCGATGATGATGACTGCCGCGGGCACCCTGAAAGCCGCGCGCGCCGTGGTCCTGGGCACCGGCGTGGCCGGCCTGCAGGCCATCGCCACGGCCAAGCGCCTGGGCGCGGTGGTCGAAGCGTCCGACGTGCGCCCCGCTGCGCGCGAGCAGGTGGAATCGCTGGGCGCCAAGTTCATCGACGTGCCGTTCGAGACCGATGAGGAACGCGAGATCGCCCAGGGCACGGGCGGCTACGCCCGCGCCATGCCGCCCAGCTGGATGGCGCGGCAGGCGGCGCTGGTGTCCGAACGCTGCAAGCAGGCGGACCTCGTCATCACCACCGCCCTGATCCCCGGCCGCCCCGCCCCCACGCTGGTGTCCGCCGAAACCGTCGCGGCCATGAAACCCGGCTCGGTGCTGGTCGACCTGGCCGTTGAACGCGGCGGCAACTGCCCCTTGTCCGAAAAAGGCCTGGTCGTGGAAAAGCACGGCGTGACGATCATCGGGCTGACCAACCTGCCCGGCCTGGTGGCCACGGATGCGTCCGCGCTGTACGCGCGCAACATCCAGGACTTCCTGAAGCTCATCATCAATGCGGACGGCGCGCTGGCGATCCAGCGCGACGATGAAATCGTGGCGGCCTGCCTGGTGTGCGAAGGCGGCAATGTGACGCGGAGAACCTGAACATGGAAGCGATCAACCCCACCCTGATGAACCTCATCATCTTCGTGCTGGCCATCTATGTCGGCTACCACGTCGTGTGGAACGTCACCCCCGCCCTGCACACGCCGCTGATGGCGGTCACCAACGCCATCTCGGCCATCATCATCGTGGGCGCCATGCTGGCGGCCGCGCTGACCGAAGGCGGACTGGCCCGCGGCATGGGCGTGTTTGCCGTGGCGCTGGCCGCGGTGAACGTCTTCGGCGGCTTCCTGGTGACCCGGCGCATGCTCGAGATGTTCAAGAAGAAGGATCGCAAGCCGGGCAAGGAGGAAGCGAAATGATCTCGCTTAACCTCGTCACCCTGCTGTACCTGATCGCCTCGGTCTGCTTCATCCAGGCGCTCAAGGGCCTGTCGCATCCCACCACCTCGCGGCTGGGCAACGCCTTCGGCATGGCCGGCATGGCGATCGCCGTGCTGACCACGGCGGCGCTCATCGTCGGCCTGGCACGCGAAGGCACCGCCACGATCGGCCTGGGCTGGGTCCTCTTGGGCCTGCTGGTGGGCGGCACCGTCGGCACGCTGATGGCCCGCCGCGTCGAAATGACGAAGATGCCGGAACTGGTCGCCTTCATGCACAGCATGATCGGCTTGGCGGCCGTCGCCATCGCCGTCGCGGTCGTGGCCGAACCCCATGCCTTCGGCATCGTCGCCGCGGGGTCGATGATCCCCACCGGCAACCGCTTCGAGCTGTTCATCGGCACCTTCGTCGGCGCCATCACTTTCTCGGGTTCGGTCATCGCCTTTGGCAAGTTGTCGGGCAAGTACAAGTTCCGGCTGTTCCAGGGCGCGCCGGTCGTGTTCGCGGGCCAGCACATGCTGAACCTGGCGCTGGCACTCGTGATGCTGGGCTGCGGCGTGTGGTTCATGCTGACGCAGGACTGGACGCCCTTCGTCATCATGACGCTGGTGGCCTTCGTGCTGGGCGTGCTGATCATCATCCCGATCGGCGGCGCGGACATGCCGGTGGTGGTGTCCATGCTGAACAGCTACTCGGGCTGGGCGGCGGCCGGCATCGGCTTTTCGCTGAACAACCCGATGCTGATCATCGCCGGCTCGCTGGTGGGGTCTTCCGGCGCGATCCTGTCCTACATCATGTGCAAGGCGATGAACCGGTCGTTCTTCAACGTGATCCTGGGCGGCTTTGGCGGCCAGGCGGGCGGCGGCGCGGACGCCGGCGCGGGGCAGCAACGCAGCGTCAAATCGGGCAGCGCGGACGACGCGGCTTTCCTGATGACCAACGCCGAAAGCGTGACCATCGTGCCGGGCTACGGCCTGGCGGTGGCGCGCGCGCAGCATGCGCTCAAGGAACTGGCGACCAAGCTCACCGAACGCGGCGTGACCGTCAAGTACGCCATCCACCCGGTCGCCGGACGCATGCCCGGCCACATGAACGTGCTGCTGGCCGAGGCCGAAGTGCCCTACGATCAGGTCTTCGAAATGGAAGACATCAACAGCGAGTTCGCCCAGACCGACGTGGTCCTGGTGCTGGGCGCCAATGACGTCGTCAACCCGGCCGCCAAGAACGATCCGAAGTCGCCGATCGCCGGCATGCCCATCCTGGAAGCCTATAAGGCGCGCACCGTCATCGTGAACAAGCGCTCGATGGCCTCGGGCTATGCAGGCCTGGACAACGAGCTGTTCTACATGGACCGCACGATGATGGTGTTCGGCGACGCGAAGAAAGTGCTGGAAGACATGGTGAAAGCGGTGGAGTAACCGCCGCCTGCCCACGAATGCCCCAGGCGGGGCGTTCGTGGCGCCTGCCCTTATGCGGCCACCGCCTTCCGCAACTGTTCATCCACCACTTCCACCCAATGCCGCACCGGCGTATCGGTGCCGCTTTGCAAATGCCCGATGCAGCCGATGTTGGCCGACAGGATCACGTCCGGCCCGCCTGCCGCGATGGCGCCCAGCTTGCGGTCGCGCAGTTCCAGCGCGATCTCGGGGTTCAGCACCGAATAGGCGCCCGCCGAACCGCAGCACAAGTGCTTGTCGGCGAACGGCAGCAGTTCAAACCCCAGGTCGGCCAGCAGTTGCTCTGACAGCGGCCGCAGGCCCTGCCAGTGCTGCAAGGTGCAGGGCGGATGGAATGCGGCCCGCGTGCCGGCCGGCAAGCGCGCGCGCAGCTGCTCGGCATGCGGCGCCACGATCTCGGCCACGTCTTTGACAAGCGCGACGATGTCCGCGGCCTTCTGCGCGTAAGCCGGATCATGCTTGAGGTGGTGCGCATATTCCTTCACCATCGCGCCGCAGCCCGACGCGTTCATGACGATGGCTTCGACGCCCCCGTCCTGAACCAGCGGCCACCAGGCGTCGACATTGGCGCGCATCTGCGCCAGCGCCGCATCCTGCGCGTCCAGGTGGAAGCTGACCGCGCCGCAGCACCCGGCGCCGGGCGCGATGCGCGCGCCGATGCCCACGGCATCCAGCACACGGATCGTGGCCGCGTCGATGGTCGGCATCATGGCCGGCTGCACACAGCCGGCCAGCATCAGCACTTGCCGCGCGTGCCCCGCCACGGCGGGCAACGGGCCCGCGTCGCGGCGTTCCGGCACCTTGCGCTTGAGCGCTTCAGGCAAAAAGCCGCGCACGGCCTGCCCCATCCGCATCGCCGGCGCGAACATCGGCGACAGCATCGCGCGACGCAGGAAATTGCGCTTCGCTTTTTCGGCCCAGGAACGCGGCACGCGCTCGTCCACGATCTTGCGGCCGATATCGATCAGATGACCGTATTCGACGCCGGACGGGCATGTGGTCTCGCAATTGCGGCAGGTCAGGCAGCGGTCCAGGTGCTGCTGCGTGGACTGCGTGGGCTCGGCGCCCTCCAGCACTTGCTTGATCAGGTAGATGCGGCCACGCGGACTGTCCAGCTCGTCGCCCAGGACCTGATACGTCGGACAGGTCGCCGTGCAGAAGCCGCAATGCACGCACCGCCGCAGAATGGCGTCGGCCTCATTGCCCAGGTCGGTATCGCGTGCCCAGGATGCCAGGTTGGTTTGCATGATGCGCTATAGCTCCAGGACCAGGCGGCCGGGGTTGAACAGGCCGGCCGGGTCAAGCTCTTGCTTGAGGCGGCGCGTGATCGAGGCGATGCCGGGCGCCAGCGGATGGAACACGCCGTCGGCCGGCGGCTTGCTGTGGCCCGTGCGGAACAGGGTGGCGTGCCCGCCCAGCCGCGCCGCGGTGTCGCGGAGTTCGGCGGCATCGCGCGGACCGGACAGCCAGCGCTGCCCGCCGCCCCATTCGATCAGGGTCGGGCCCATCGCCAGCACGGCGGCCGTAGGCGGCAAGGCCAGGCGCCACAGCGGCTGACCGGGCGCGAAGAATGCGTGGGTCTGCTCACGCAGCGCCAGCCACCAGGCCTGAGCCGCGTCGGGATCCAGGGGGTCGCCGCCGATGACCTGGCGCGCGCTGGCGATCGCCGGCGGCGCGCCCGACAGGCGCACATGCATCGCCCCTTCGGCATGCTCGTCGCCCCCCGTCCAGCTGGTGGCCGAGATCGGCAAGGGCTTGCCGCGCCACAGCGCGAAGCTGGCCAGGGCTTGCGCCTGGGTAGCGGGCATCACCAACGTCACCTCTTCCATCGGGCGCGGCACGACCTTGAGCGACACCTCCAGCAGCGCGCCGAAAATGCCGTGCGAACCGGCCAGCAGGCGCGAGACGTCGTACCCTGCCACGTTCTTCATGACCTCTCCGCCGAACGACAGGATCCGTCCATCCGAATCCAGCAGCCGCGTGCCCAGCACGAAGTCGCGCAAGGCGCCCGCGCTCATGCGGCGCGGCCCGGACAGCCCCGCCGCCACGCAGCCGCCCACCGTCGCGGTGGCCCCGAAATGCGGGGGTTCGAACGCCAGCATCTGGCCGTTTTCGGCCAACGCGGCTTCCAGTTCGGCCAGCGGCGTACCCGCGCGCACCGTCACCACCAGTTCAGAGGGGTGGTAGCTGACGATGCCGCGATACGGCGTCATGTCCAGCAGGCAGTGGCCGTCTTGCGGCCTTACCGGACGGTAATTGCCGTAGAACGCCTTGCTGCCTCCGCCCATCACAAACAGCGGTTTATGGCCGGCACGGGCCGTCATGACCTGGTCGCACAATTCCGACAGGACAAAATCCATGGGGGATACGTCCTAGAAGCGGGCGAGATCGGGAAAGCGCAGCTCGCCCGCATGGACATGCATCTTGCCGTATTCGGCACAGCGAGCCAGCGTGGGAATGACCTTTTCAGGATTCAGCAGGCACGGCGGGTCGAATGCCCGCTTGACCGCCAGGAACGCGTCGAGTTCTTCGCGAGAGAATTGCACGCACATTTGATTTATTTTCTCCATACCCACACCGTGCTCTCCGGTCACGGTCCCTCCTACCTGCACGCACAGCTCAAGAATGGCCGCGCCGAATTTCTCGGCCCGCTCCACCTCGTCCGGCTTGTTCGAATCGAACAGGATCAACGGATGCAGATTGCCGTCGCCCGCGTGGAACACGTTGGCGCAGCGCAAGCCGAATTCGTCTTCCATCTGTTCGATGGCGCCTAGCACGCGCGCCAGATGGCGGCGCGGAATCGTGCCGTCCATGCAGTAGTAATCCGGCGACACGCGGCCTGCAGCCGGGAACGCGTTCTTGCGGCCGGCCCAGAACTTCAGCCGTTCGGCCTCGGACGTCGATACCTGGCAACGCGTGGCGCCGGCGGCGCGGAACACCGCTTCCATCCGGTCGATCTCGTGTGCCACCTCTTCGGGCGTGCCGTCGGACTCGCACAGCAGGATCGCCTGCGCGTCCATGTCGTAGCCGGCGCGCACGAACGGTTCGACCATATGCGTGGCGCGTCGGTCCATCATTTCAAGCCCCGCGGGGATCATGCCCGCCGCGATCACCTGCGTGACCGCATTGCCTGCGGCCTCGACGCTGGAAAAACTGGCCATCACGACCTGCGCGCAAGCGGGCTTGGGAATCAGCTTGACGGTGACCTCGGTGACCACGCCCAGCATGCCTTCGGATCCGATGAAGACGGACAGCAGATCCAGGCCCGGTGCATCCGGCGCCTCGGAACCCAGCTCGACCACGTCGCCGTCGATCGTGACCACGCGCACGCGCAGCACGTTGTGCACGGTCAGGCCGTACTTCAGGCAATGCACGCCGCCGGAATTCTCGGCCACATTGCCGCCGATGGAACAGGCGATCTGGCTGGAGGGATCAGGCGCGTAATACAACCCGTAGGGCGAGGCCGCTTCCGAAATGGCCAAGTTGCGCACGCCCGGCTGCACGATGGCCGTGGCGCTGGCCAGATCGATATGCTTGATGCGGTTGAACTTCGAGAGGCCCAGCAGCACGCCCTGGCTGTGCGGCATGGCGCCGCCCGACAGGCCGGTGCCCGCGCCGCGCGCGACGATCGGGGCGTTCAGCCGCTTGCAGATGCGCATGACGGCTTGCACTTGTTCTTCGGTTTCCGGCAACGCGACGACGGCAGGCAACGCGCGATACAGCGACAGGCCGTCGCACTCGTAGGGGCGCGTGTCCTCTTCGCGGAACAATACGCAGTGCGCGGGCAACGCGGCCGACAACGCCTCGATGAGCTGCTGCAACGAATAAGGCGCCTGCACTTGTGCCAGGCCGGTTTCGACCAGTGAATTCATGAGCGCAACAATAGCGCGACCAGTCCCTTAAAACAGGCCGGGATTTACCCGCATCCAATCGACTACCCCGTGGCGCACACGTAACCAGCGGTAATTCCAGACGGTGTTTGTCGTGGAAAAGCCGCAGCCGATCAGCCCGAGAAATCCAGCATCGCCAGCTTTCTGGAGATCGCCGCGCACGTGTCGACCAGCGGCTTGATATAGCTGTCGGTGCGATTGGCGCTCATGCGGAAGGCGGGAATGCTCAAGCTCACGCAGGCCACCGGCATGCCCTGCTTGTCGGTCACCGCGCACCCGAAGCAGAAGATGTCCTTCTCGTTCTCTTCCCGGTCCTCCGCGTAACCCTGCCGGCGGATCTGATCCAGCTCTTTGCGCAACGCCTGCGGCGTGCGCAGCGTGGCCTCGGTGAACACTTTGAAATCCAGCGTCTGGATGACCGCATCGCGCGCCGCCGGAAGCAACTGCGCCAGATAGGCCTTGCCGACCGAACTGGAGTACATCGTGACACGGCTGCCCAGGCGCGAGTTCATGCGCACCGCCTTCGGGCTTTCCAGCTTGTCGATGTAGGTCATTTCGGACCGGTCCGGCACCGCGAGGTGCACGGTTTCCTGCGTCAGTTCTTTCAGGTCGAACAGGTGGTCCTTGCACAACTGCCGGATGTCGGAGCTTTCCAGCGCGCGGCTGGCCAGGCTGACAAGCCGCGGGCCCAACCCGAAGGACTGGCCATTGCGTTTGGGCACGATCAATTGTTCGGCGATCAGCGCCTCGACGATGCGGTAGATCGTCGGGCGCGGATAGCCAAGCCGGGCGCTCAGCTCGTTCACCGTCCAGGCGCTATCGCCACCCGACGCGATGGCGTCGAGCACGCGCATGAACTTGGAAAAAGAAGCGGTGCCGGCAACGGGGGGCGCCGCAACCGATGCAGTCGGCGCGGCCTTTGGGGCACCGTCGGGGGGCTTCACGCGGGGGACTTTCATTGATGGTTTCCGTGACAAAACGCGCCGGCGGGCCGGAGCGCGGGTCAGGTTACCATGTAGCCGCCATCCACTGGCATCACCACGCCCGTCATGAACGCCGACGCCGGCGAACACAGGAACATGACCGCCTGCGCCACATCGTCCGGCGTGCCCCAGCGCTTGAGCGGCGTGCGTTCCAGGATGCGCGAGGCGCGCGCCGGATCCTTCTGCAAGGCGTCCGTCAGCGGCGTGGCGATCCATCCCGGCGCCACCGCATTGACCCGGATGTCCGCATCCGCATAAGCGATGGCAAGCGACTTCGTCAGTTGCGCGACGCCGCCCTTGCTCGCGCTATAGGCCGGCACCAGGCCGCCGCCGAAGAAGCTCAGCATCGACGCCGTGTTGACGATGCACCCCTTGGCGCGCGCCAGCTGCGGACGCAAGGCTTCGCACACGCGCATGGTGCCGGTGAGGTTGATGTCCAGCACCCGCTCGAACACGGGCAGCTTGAATTCCTCTTGCCGGAAGATCACCCCAGCGCAGTTGATCAGGATGTCCACGCGTTCCAGCGTGGCGGCAAACGCCGCGACATCTTCCGCTTGCGTGACGTCCAGCGTCGCCACCTCCACACCGGCCGGCGGCGGCTCGGCCGATGGCAGACCCACCGCGATCACGCGCGCGCCCAGCCGCGCCAGCGCTTCGGCCACGCCGCGGCCCAGCCCTTGGGTGCCGCCCGTGACCACCGCCGTCTTTTCCTTGAACAGCCCTGCCTGAAAGCTCATGGCGTATTCCTCAGCGGACGAACTGATCGACATAGTCCGCCCCCAGCCCCACGCTTTCGTAGTGCTTGCGGCACATGTCCAGCTTGGTGAACACGTCTTCATAGCCCGTGTGCCGGCCTTCGCTGTCGCAGTAGTACATGACGCCGTTGACCTGGAACATGGTGATCATCTCCTCCACGTCTTCCGGGACGTACAAGGTGTGCGTTTCGCCGGGGGGCTCGAAAACATAGCTGCCTTCGCGCGCGATCCAGTCATGCTCCAGATAACGCCACGACCCCTTGATGACATAGCCATGCACTGCCTGCGGGTGGCGGTGGCAGCTCAGCACGCCCGACTTGCGCACGCGCAACAGGTTCATCCAGTAGCCCTGCGACACGTTCAGACAGAGCGGCCGAAACCACACGTTTTCGGCCTGGGGCACCCAGACGCGCTCGTCGTCGGGGATCACCTGCGGCACCACGATGTCGGGCAGCGCTTCCTTGGGATTGGGATAACGGTACGGGGTAGGCACAGCAGTCGTTTGGCTCATGGCTTATTTGATGCTCAGAGTCTTCAGGACTTGCGCGTAATCGGCGGTCTCTGCCGCCATCTTCTTTTCGAAGGCGTCGCCGTCGGCATAGACGTAACCCAGGTTCTGGGCCTTGATCGCCGTGATCAGTTGCGGATCCTGTGCCACTTTCTCGAAGACTTCCTTCAGCTTGGCCACGGTGGCGGGCGGCATGCCTTTCGGTCCGGCGATGCCGCGCCAGGTGCCATAGGCCACATCCAGGCCCTTCTCCTTGGCCGTCGGCACGTCGGGGAATTCCGGCACGCGCTTGTCGCTCATCAGCACCAGCAGACGCAGCTTGCCGGCGCGCACGTACTCGGACGCCTCGGCAGGGCTCGTCGCCACGGCATCCAGCTGACCACCCAGCAGGTTCAGCAAGGCCGGGCCGGACCCCGGAAACGGAATGTGCGTGAAGCGGGTATCGGACTTGACCTCGAAGGCGCTCAGCGCCACGTCATAGATGGAGCCCGTGCCCGAGGTGCCGACGTTCATCGTGGCCGGCGCCTTCTTGGCCGCGGCCATGAATTCCTCAAGCGTCTTGTAGGGTGAGTTGACAGGCACCACGATCGCGGCGGGATCAGCGTTCAGCTGCACCAGCGGCGTGTAGTCCTTGTAGGTGTGGTCGAACAGGCCCAGCAACGGCAGGATCACGAACTCCGCCGTCACGACGGTCAGCGTGTGGCCGTCATTCTTGCTGTTCAGCACGTACTTCCAGCCCACCGCGCCGCCCGCGCCGGACTTGTTCAGCACCACCATCCCCTTGGGGAAATACTGCGCCGACACTTTGGCGAAGGTGCGGGCCACGGCATCCGTGCCCCCGCCCGGCTGGAACGGCACCACCAGCGTGACCGGCTGGTTCGGATACGCGTCCGCCTGCGCCTGCGCGGGCAGCGCCGCCGCCAGGCCAGCCACGCTCAGGGCGGCCGCCATCAAACCTTGTCTCATCAACATTCTTGTCTCCTTGGTTTCGGGGCGCGCCTTCTGTCGAGGCGTCGCGCGCTTTGATTTTTTCGCAGCGATTTTTCTGAAATATCCACAATGTGGACATTTGTCTACGAAAAAATAGAGTAAAGGATTTGATGAGAGGTGTCACTGGAAAATTCGTGGCGCCCCCCTCGGACCCAAACAAAAAAGCCGACGGCAGTGCCGTCGGCTTCGGGTCTTGCAGGCTGCGCGGTCGCCGCGCGGCGTTTACCAGGACACGATCTTGCCCGGGTTCAGGATGTTGTGCGGATCAAACGCATGCTTCAGGCTGCGCATCAGGTCCAAGGCATCTTCGCCGTGCTCTTCAGCCATGAACTGCATCTTGTGCAGGCCCACGCCATGTTCACCGGTGCAGGTGCCGTCCGCGGCGATCGCGCGGCGCACCAGGTTGTGGTTGATCGTTTCGGACTCTTCCCATTCCTTCGGATTCTCGGCATCCAGCAGCATCAGCACGTGGAAGTTGCCGTCGCCGACGTGGCCGACGATGGTATACGGGAAGCTTGCGCGATCCAGTTCCTCGACGGTGTCGCGCACGCAATCGGCCAACCGCGAGATCGGCACGCACACGTCCGTCGTGCTGGCGCGGCAGCCGGGCCGCAATTGCAGGCCGGCGAAGTAGGCATTGTGGCGGGCGGTCCAGAGGCGGCTGCGGTCTTCGGGGCGTTCGGCCCATTCGAAGTCCATGCCGCCGTGCTCGGCGGTGATCGCCTGCACCGTTTCGGCCTGCTCCTGCACGCCGGCCGGGCTGCCATGGAACTCGAACACCAGCAACGGCGTTTCACGCAGAGTCAGCTTGCTGTACTGGTTGACCGAGCGCACGCTGGCCGCGTCCATGAATTCGACACGCGCGACCGGCACGCCCATCTGGATGATCTCGATCACGCTTTGGACGGCGTCGTCCAGCGTGGGGAAATTGCAGACCGCGGCCGACACGGCCTCGGGTTGCGGATACAGGCGCACCGTCACTTCGGTGATGATGCCCAGCGTGCCTTCGCTGCCGATGAAAATACGCGTAAGGTCATAGCCGGCCGACGATTTGCGGGCACGCCCCGCCGTGCGGACGATGCGGCCGTCGGCCGTCACCACCGTCAACGACATGACGTTTTCGCGCATCGTGCCATAGCGCACGGCATTGGTGCCCGAGGCGCGCGTGGCGGCCATGCCGCCCAGGCTGGCGTCGGCGCCCGGGTCGATCGGGAAGAACAGGCCGGTGTTGCGGATTTCTTCGTTCAACTGCTTGCGCAGCACGCCCGCCTGCACGGTAGCGGTCAGGTCTTCGGCGTTGATCGCCAACACCTTGTTCATCTGCGACAGGTCCAGGCTGATGCCGCCCTGGATCGCCAGGACGTGGCCTTCCAGCGAAGAACCCGCGCCATAGGGAATCAGCGGAACGCGATGCTCGTTGCACAGCTTGGCGACCTCGGCCACTTCTTCGGTGGTGTGCGCGAAGACGACGGCGTCCGGCAGCATCGGCGGATACGGCGATTCGTCGCGGCCATGGTGCTCGCGCACGGCGGAGGACTCAGACAGGCGGTCGCCAAAGCGCGCGCGCAAGGCATCCAGACAGGCGGCCGGCACCGGGCGGCGCAACGTTTCAGCGTGCAAGGGAGCGTTCATGATCAGCGTGTTCTCGGGGTTCGGTAATCAGAATATTCTACGCCGCCGCGCGTGCTGCGCCGCACACCGCCCCAGGCAGGCGGCACACGGCGCTCGCACGGCCTTACTTGCCGGAGGTCAGCGCAACCCGGCGGCGCTCACGCACCGCGTGCGCCAGGCGTTCCAGCACGGCCAGCGACGCGTCCCAATCGATGCAGCCGTCGGTGATGCTTTGGCCATAGACCAGCGGCTTGCCAGGCACCATGTCCTGGCGTCCGCCCAGCAGGTGGCTTTCCACCATCACGCCGACCAGGCGCGCGTCGCCCGCTTCCATCTGGCGCGCCACGTCATCGATCACCCGGGGCTGGTTCTCGGGGTCTTTGCTGCTGTTGGCGTGGCTGGCGTCCACCATGATGCGTTGCGCCAGGCCGGCCTTGGACACGTCCTGGCAGGCAGCGTCCACGCTGGCGGCATCATAGTTCGGCGTCTTGCCGCCACGCAGGATCACGTGGCAGTCCTCGTTGCCGGCCGTCGACACGATCGCCGAATGCCCGCCCTTGGTCACCGACAGGAAATGGTGCGGCTGCGACGCGGCCTTGATGGCATCCACGGCGATCTTCACATTGCCGTCCGTGCCGTTCTTGAACCCCACCGGACACGACAGGCCCGAGGCCAGTTCGCGATGCACCTGGCTTTCCGTCGTCCGTGCCCCGATCGCCCCCCAGGAGACCAGATCCGCGATGTACTGCGGCGTAATCATGTCCAGGAACTCGCAACCCGCCGGCAGCCCCAGGCTGTTGATGTCCAGCAGCAGTTCTCGGGCCACGCGCACGCCCTTGTTGATGTCGAAGCTGCCATCCAGGTCCGGGTCGTTGATCAAGCCCTTCCAGCCCACCGTGGTCCGCGGCTTTTCGAAGTACACGCGCATCACAATTTCCAGATCGGCGCTCAGGCGATCACGCACCGGCTTCAAGCGCTTCGCATATTCGATCGCGGCGCGCGTGTCATGGATCGAACACGGGCCGATCACGACGATCATCCGGTCGTCCATGCCGTGCAGGATGCGGTGCATGCCCTGGCGGGCGGCGAATACGGTATCGGACGCCTCCTTCGTGCACGCGAACTCGCGCATCACATGCGCGGGCGGGTTCAGTTCCTTGATTTCTCGAATGCGAAGGTCGTCGGTATTGTGTGACACGGTACTGCTCCTGGGTTGCCCGCCAACGGGGTCCATTCCGATCGGTCTTTCCCGATCCCGGCGGCACAAAAAAAGCCGCCAGTTCGCTGGCGGCTTTTTTGGGGGGGGATTCTTTCCAAACTTCAGATTGAGCGCGTCCCTTCCTCCGCCAGCGGCTTCAGAAAACCATAAAAATAAAAGTAAAAGGCGGGGGACGCGAATTTCATGGGGATTGACTCTAGCACAGTTTTTCCGGGCCGTCACATCGTTTTTAGGGGACGCGACGGCCTGGCATCACGCTTACGCCGTGCCCCCGACGGTCAGGCCTTCCATGCGCACGGTCGGCATGCCCACGCCCACCGGCACGCTCTGGCCATCCTTGCCGCAGGTGCCCACGCCGGAATCCAGCTGCAGGTCGTTGCCGATCATCGTGACGCGGGTCATGGCGTCGGGGCCATTGCCGATCAGCGTGGCGCCCTTGACCGGGTACGTCACCTTGCCGTCTTCGATCATGTAGGCCTCGGAAGCCGAGAACACGAACTTGCCGCTGGTGATGTCGACCTGGCCACCGCCGAAGTTCACCGCGTACAGCCCGCGCTTGACGGACGACACGATTTCCTCGGCCGGCTTGTCGCCGGCCAGCATGTAGGTGTTGGTCATGCGCGGCATGGGCAGGTGCGCGAAGGACTCGCGACGGCCGTTGCCGGTGGCGGCCGTCTTCATCAGGCGCGCGTTCAGCGTGTCTTGCATGTAGCCGCGCAAGATACCGTCTTCGATCAGCACGTTGCGCTGGGTGGCATTGCCTTCATCGTCGATGTTCAGCGAGCCGCGGCGGTCCGGCAGCGTGCCGTCGTCCACCACGGTCACACCCTTGGAGGCGACGCGTTCGCCGATGCGGCCCGAGAACACGCTGGAGCCCTTGCGGTTGAAGTCGCCTTCCAGGCCGTGGCCCACGGCTTCGTGCAGCAAGATGCCCGGCCAGCCCGAACCCAGCACCACCGTCATCTCGCCCGCCGGCGCAGGACGCGCCTCCAGGTTCACCATGGCTTCATGCACGGCGCGTTCGACGTAGCTTTGCAGCATTTCGTCGGTGAAATACGCCAGGCCCAGGCGTCCGCCGCCGCCGGCATGGCCCATTTCGCGGCGGCCGTTGCGTTCGGCGATCACGGTCAGCGACAGGCGCACCAGCGGACGCACGTCGGCGGCCAGGCGGCCATCGCTGCCGGCGACCAGCACCACGTCGTATTCGGCGCCCAGCCCTGCCATCACCTGGATGACATGGGGATCGCGCGCACGCGCCATGCGTTCGATGCGCTCGAGCAGCGCGACCTTTTCGGGGGCGCTCAACGTCGCCACGGGGTCAATGTCCGCATACAGGCTGCGGCCCATCTCGGCCTCGACCTGCGCGGCCACCTTGACCTTGCCCGCACCGCGGCGCGCAATGCCGCGCACGGCATGGGCCGACGACAGCAAGGCGTCTGCCGACAGGGAGTCGGAATAAGCGAAAGCGGTTTTCTCGCCGCTGACGGCGCGCACACCCACGCCCTGGCTGATCGAGAAGCTGCCGGTCTTGACGATGCCCTCTTCCAGGCTCCACCCCTCGCTGCGCGTGTACTGGAAGTACAGATCGGCGTAATCGACCTTATGGGTGAAGATTTCACCCAACGCGCGCGCCATGTCCGCTTCCGTCAGGCCCCAGGGGTCCAGCAGCAGCGATTTGGCGGTGGCAAGGGATGCAATAGCGGGATCAATGATTTTCATAGGCTCTATTCAGGGGGCGCCGGCGCGGCACGGTCGCGCGCGCTTGCGTTGACGCTCAAGACCGTATCGTAACGCCGACCAGGGGCCGGCGTCCCGCCCCGCGCCAAAAGAGGCGTTGGGGCCGGGTCCGGTCCAGGCGGCAAAATGGCCGGCCATTATCCGCGTCTGAATCAAATGGGGGCGCAATATTAAGTATCAAGTTAAGCAATTGCGACGCGGCATTGTTCCGTCACATAACAGTTTTGTCAGGTTCGGATGCCCCGGCATGCGCGCCCGGACGCCTTGGCGTACAAGGATGGCAAATGCGGGGAACTCGTCATACAAGCGCGAACAAAATGCCACCCGAGCACGCGCTCGGTTTCGTTTCAGGCCCATATCATTCTCACGGAACAGGAATGCCAAAATGCATGACGACGGGCCAAAACCGCTGTCGAGGGATGGATTTGCCATCAGATCGAGCCATTGAAACCCGCTGGCAAACTACCGGGTTTAAATCCGCGGCGCAGCCTGAAATTCGTCCCCGCCCTGCAGCGGATGCGGCGCGATCTGCCCGGTACATGAAACAAATTCCCTCCAAGATGGGGCTAACGGCAGCCATTCGTCCGCCCAGCGAACCAAAGCGGCATTTGTTTCAAGTTGTCCCAAATTTGAGAATATCCTTCCCAATACTTGTTCCTTGCGGACAACCGCAAGCCCAAAGGTTCTCCGGCCCTTTTGATACAAAGTAATTAGTCCGAAAATAGAGAAGTCAAGCCGCAAATTCTGTATTATGCGAAGCACAACAAATAAACATAACTTCGCCGGCGATTAAAGCAGTTCCATAATCAGGAATAAACCATGGCCCGAGAAACATACGCAGCACTGCAAGCAAAGATCGAAAAGGAAATCAACAAGCTTCAAAAGAAGGCGGAAGTCCTACAAACGAAGCGCCGCAAGCCCGTGATCACCTCCATCATCACGTCCATGCGCGAATACGACATCACGCCCGAAGAGATCGTCGCCGCCTATGGCGCAGGCAAGCCCGTGCGCGCACCCGCCGGCGGCCGACGCAAGGCTGGCGCGGCTGGGCGCCCCGCCACCGCCGCCAAGCGCGCCGTGGCCCCGAAGTATCGCCACCCCCAAACCGGTGAAACCTGGAGCGGCCGCGGCAAAGCCCCGCGCTGGCTCGCCGCGGAAGAAGCCGGCGGCGCTACACGCGACAGTTTTCTTATCAAAGAATAAAACCTATCCGGCAGTAAGAAATAAATCGGCGCACCAATCTGGTGCGCCGATTTTATTTAAGGGACCCGCCGCAAAGGCGGTCTGGACTTAGCGTAGCGGGAATTCGATTTCGCGTTCGGCCCCATTATTTCCGGGAAAATTGTCAAATATTGCACGGACCAGATAGGGCATCGTGCGCACGAAATCATCGCCCTGGCTCAGTATGAAGGCGGTGGACCGATATACCTCCGCCCCATTGCGCTGCGTATCGCGGATCTTCAAGCTGAGCGTATTGCGCTGGACAGCCATGGGCACATCGACCCAGTCGGGCCCCCAGTAACCATAGCCAGGTCCCCATGGACGGGGGCCGTAGTAGCCGCCATAACCGTAGCCTCCATAGAAGTATGGGTCATACGGGCGCCGCACCATGATCTGCGTCTGGCTCGTGCCGTAGGTGAACGAGACGTCGAAGCGGCCCTTGGTTCCCGGTTGGGCCTCGACCAGGCCGGTCGCCCCGATGCCGGCGCGCACCATGTCCTGGTAGGACTGATATTCCAGATTATTGGCCTGATTGGGATCGGCCACGACAAACTGATAACTTTGACCCTCGACGCCGGTCGGCCACTGCTGGAATGACGTCACCCGGGCCGACACGGAAGGCGCCGCGCATCCGGTCAATGCCAGCGCCCCCGCGACGGCCAATAACCCGGCCCAACGGCCTACACTGAACATGGACACTCTGGACATTTTGCGACTCCTCTAGCGCGCGACGGCGCCATCATACTGAGCTTTGACAGGGCCTACGGCAAAAAGTTTGCCCTAGCCCGCAAGCGCCAGACTGCCTTCGCCGCCAGCTACTACAATAGAACCCTTGCTCAACCAGGACTGCCACTCCATGCGCACCGACACGCCCATTACCGTTTATCGCAAGGATTACCAGCCCTACCCATACGACATTCCTGAAGTCGCCCTGGCCTTCGATCTGGCGCCCGACGCCACCGAAGTGCGCTGCACCATGCACGTGCAGCGCAAATCCGGCGCCAGCGCCGACGCCGCCTTGATCCTGGATGGAGAAGACCTGGAACTCGTGTCGGTAGGCGTCAACGGAGCGCCGCTGGCCGCGGACGGCTATCACCTGTCGGAACACAGCCTGGCGATCTACGGCCTGCCGGCCGACGCCACCGTCGAGATCGTCAGCCGCTGCAAGCCGTCCGCCAATTCCACGCTGATGGGCCTGTACGTATCGGGCGGGAATTTCTTCACGCAGTGCGAAGCCGAAGGCTTTCGCCGCATCACCTGGTTCGCCGACCGCCCCGACGTCATGTCCCGCTATCGCGTGACGCTGCGCGCGGCGCCCCAGTACCCGGTGCTGCTGTCCAACGGCAACCTGATGGCGTCGCGCCAGTTGCCTGATGGCCGCAACGAGGTCGAATGGGAAGACCCGTTCCCCAAGCCCTGCTATCTGTTCGCATTGGTGGCCGGCAACCTGACGCACCGCGAAACCACCGTCAAGACAGCCAGCGGCCGCGATGTGCTGCTGCAGGTCTACAGCGACCCGGGGTCGGAAACCAAGACGGAATGGGCGCTGGATTCGCTGGTGCGCGCGCTGCGCTGGGATGAAACCCGCTTCGGCCTGGAGCTGGATCTGGACCGCTTCATGATCGTGGCCGTCCATGACTTCAACATGGGCGCGATGGAGAACAAGGGCCTGAACATCTTCAACGCCGCCTACGTGCTGGCCGACGCCGACACCGCCACGGACGCCAACTATGAAGGCATCGAGTCCGTCATCGGGCACGAGTATTTCCACAACTGGACCGGCAACCGCGTGACGTGCCGCGACTGGTTCCAACTGAGCCTGAAAGAAGGCCTGACGGTCTTTCGCGACCAGGAATTCAGCGCCGACATGATGGCGCACGGCATGGACGAGACGGCGGCCGCCAGCGCCCGCGCGGTCAAGCGCATCGATGACGTAGTGGCGCTGCGCGCCGCCCAGTTTCCGGAAGACGCAGGCCCGATGGCCCACCCGATCCGGCCGGAAAGCTACCAGGAAATCGGCAATTTCTACACGGCCACCGTGTATGAGAAAGGCGCTGAGGTCATCCGCATGCAGCACACCTTGCTGGGCGAAGACGGTTTCCGGGCCGGCATGGACGAATACTTCCGCCGCCACGACGGCCAGGCCGTCACCTGCGATGACTTCGTCGCCGCCATGGAATCGGTCTATGTGCGCCAGCACCCGGGCCGCGACCTGTCCGTGTTCCGCCGCTGGTATCGCCAGGCAGGCACGCCGCGCGTTGCCGTCAAGCTGGAGCACGATGCCGCCACGCGCCGTTGCACGGTCACACTGACCCAGGACTGCCAGCCGGTAGGGGTCGAAAAGAAGGCCGGCGCCGACTACGTCAAGGCGCCCTACCATATCCCGTTCGCCATCGGCCTGCTGAGCCGCGACGGCAGCCCCCTGCCCTTGCGGCACGACGGCGCTACCCGCGACACGGCATTGCTGGAACTGACCACGCAAAGCCAGCAATGGGTGTTCGACGACATCGCCGAGCGGCCCGTGCCTTCGCTGCTGCGCGATTTCTCGGCCCCTGTCATCGTGGACTACGACTGGACCGACGAAGAACTGGCCCTGCTGTCCGCGCACGACGGCAACCCGTTCGCCCGCTGGGAAGCCGGCCAGGAACTGGCCACGCGCCAGATCCTGGCGCTGGCCGAAGCCCGCCAGGCGGGCCGCACGCTGCACGCGGACGCCGCCTTCATCGACGCATGGCGGGCCCAGCTAACCGACCCGGCGCTCGACGCCGCCTACCGTGCCCGCGCGCTGGCGCTGCCCTCGGAAAAGACCCTGGCCGAGCGCATGCAGGCCGTGGATCCGCCCGCCCTGGCCGTGGCGCGTGACTTCCTGCGCGCCGAACTCGGCCGCCAGCTTGCCGCCGAATTCCGCCAGGCCTTCGAGCAGAACCAGACGCCGGGCGAGTACAGCCCGGCCCCGGTGCCGGCCGGCATGCGCGCGCTGAAGAACCTGGCGCTGAGCCATCTGCTGGCCGCGGGCGAGCATGATGCCCAGCGCCTGGCCGAACAGCAGTACGAACGCGCCGGCAACATGACCGACAGCATGGCCGCGCTGTCCGCCCTGATCAATTACGGCCAGGGCGATTTCCCGCAGGAAGCGCTGGCCGCGTTCTACGACAAGTGGCGCGACAACCCGCTGGTGGTGGACAAGTGGTTCGCTTTGCAGGCTGCCGCGCGCTCCACGACGGTGCAGACCGCGCGCGAGCTGATGACGCATCCGGCGTTCACCTTGCGCACCCCGAACCGGGCGCGCGCCCTGATTTTCCAGTTCTGCCTGAACAATGCGCGCGGCATGCACCACCCGGATGGCACGGGCTACGCCTTCTGGGCCGAGCAAGTGCTGGCGCTTGATGCGCTGAATCCGGAAATCGCGGCGCGTCTGGCACGCGCGCTGGACAACTGGTCGCGCTTCGTGCCGGCCCTGCGCACGCCCATGCAGGCCGCCCTGCAACGCGTGCGCGCCCACGAAGGCCTGTCGCGCAACGTGCAGGAAATCGTATCCAAGGCTTTAGAATTCGCAGCATAGGGAGACCTTTTTGAAACGTAAAACTCTGACTCAGTACCTGGTGGAGCAACAGCGCTCCGCCCAAGCCCTTGCGCCGGAAGTGCGACTGCTCATCGAAGTGGTCGCGCGCGCCTGCAAGGCCATCAGCCATGCCGTCAGCAAGGGCGCCTTGGGCGGTGTCCTGGGCAGCCTGGAAAGCGAGAACGTCCAGGGCGAAGTGCAGAAGAAGCTGGACGTGATGTCCAACGAGATCCTGCTGGAAGCCAACGAATGGGGCGGCCACCTGGCGGCCATGGCCTCGGAAGAGATGGAAACCATCCACCTGATTCCGAACCGCTACCCCAAGGGCGAATACCTGCTGCTGTTCGATCCCCTGGACGGCTCGTCGAACATCGACGTGAACGTGTCCATCGGCACGATCTTCTCGGTGCTGCACGCCCCCCACAACGTGTCGGGCGCCCCCGTCTGCGAGCAGGATTTCCTGCAGCCGGGCGACAAGCAGGTCGTGGCCGGCTATGCCGTCTACGGGCCGCAGACCATGCTGGTGCTGACGATCGGCCAGGGCGTGGTGGGCTTTACGCTGGACCGCGAAATGGGTTCGTGGGTGCTGACGCACGACAACATCCAGGTGCCGGAAGACACCAAGGAATTCGCGATCAACATGTCGAACATGCGCCACTGGGCTCCCCCGGTCAAGCGCTACGTCGACGACTGCCTGGCCGGTTCCACCGGCCCGCTGGGCAAGGACTACAACATGCGCTGGATCGCCTCGATGGTGGCGGACGTGCATCGCATCCTGACCCGTGGCGGCATCTTCATGTACCCCTGGGATGCCCGCGAACCGGGCAAGGCCGGCAAACTGCGCCTGATGTATGAGGCCAACCCCATGAGCTTCCTCATCGAACAGGCCGGCGGCGCGTCGATCAACGGCGCCCAGCGCATCATGGAAATCCAGCCCGACACGCTGCACCAGCGCGTCAGCGTGATCCTGGGATCGAAGAACGAAGTCGACCGCGTGGGCCGTTACCACGCGGAAGAAGCGGCGAAGTAACGCTTCCCCGCAAAGCAAAAGCCCCTTGATTTCTCAAGGGGCTTTTTTCATTGCGCGAGATGCGAAGCAGCGATCACTTGACCTCTTCGATCGACTTCACGTCGTCCTTGTTGACCTGGACTTTCTTGCCGTCCTTGTCGTATTCGTACATGCCGGACTTCTTATCGTACGTCGGCGTGTCGGGCGTCACGGTCGAGCTTCCGTCACGATTCTGAATGACCGAGGGCGACGAGCATCCGGCCAGCACCCCAACTCCGGTCACCACCAGGGCCAACGTCATGGTCTTCAGGTTCATGGGCGTGTTCTCCAAGTGTGATTAGGTGAATACACTGTATCGGCAACCTGGCCCCGAATCCGTGTCGGGTTGTGGTCAAAATGCATAAGAACGTAATACCGACATCCCACATCGTAAAAAAACCCCTCGCAGGCAGGCCTGCGAGGGGTTTTGCGCTTACAGAAACCGCAAGCGGTTACACCTTGGCGTTCGCCTCGATGAAGCGACGCACGGCGGCTTCGCTGCAATCCATGACTTCCACGCGTTGCGGCAGCGATTCCAGATTGGCGAGGTTGCCCGGAGGCGTGGCGGGACGGCCCAGCGCCTCTTCGATGGTTTCGGAGAATTTCGCCGGCAAGGCGGTTTCCAGGACCAGCATCGGCACGCCCGGTTCGAGGAATTCGCGCGCGACCTTCACGCCATCGGCCGTATGCGGGTCGATGAGCACGCCGGTCTCTTCGTAGACGGAGCGGATGGTGGCCAGGCGGTCTTCATGCGAGCTGGCGCCCGACACGAAGCCATAGCGCGATTCGAACTGCGGCTTCAGGTCGGACAGGTCGAACGAGCCGTCCTTGGCCAGCGACGCCCACAAGGCCTTCACGCGGGCCGGATCGCGGCCCACCAGCTCGAACACGAAGCGTTCGAAGTTGGACGCGCGCGAAATGTCCATCGAGGGGCTGGACGTGGCGTAGGTCTGTTCAGCTGGACGCGGACGGTAGATGCCCGTGCGGAAGAATTCTTCCAGCACGTTGTTCTCGTTCGTGGCGAGCACCAGGCGGCGCACCGGCAAGCCCATGCTGCGCGCGATATGGCCCGACAGGATGTTGCCGAAGTTGCCCGACGGCACGGCGAACGACACCTGTTGGCCCGGCTTGTCGGTGGCGCGCAGCCAGCCGTGGAAGTAATACACCACCTGGGCGGCGATGCGCGCCCAGTTGATGGAGTTCACGGCGCCCAGGCGGTACTTCGTCTTGAACGCCAGGTCGCCGGCCAGGGCCTTGACGATGTCCTGGGCTTCATCGAACACGCCGCGCACGGCGATGTTGTGGATGTTCTCGTCTTGCAGCGAATACATCTGCGCGCGCTGGAAGGCGCTCATGCGGCCATGCGGCGACAGCATGAAGACCGCCACGCCCTGCTTGCCGCGCAGCGCGTACTCGGCCGCCGAACCGGTGTCGCCGGAGGTTGCGCCCACGATGTTCAACGTGGTGCCGCGCTTGGCCAGCACGTACTCGAAGACCTGGCCCAGGAACTGCATGGCCATGTCCTTGAAGGCCAGCGTCGGCCCTTCAGACAGACCCAGCAGCGACAGGCCGCCGTCCAGCGGACGCAGCGGGACGATGTCTTCGCTGTTGAAGATTTCTTGGGTGTAGGCGGCGCGGGTCAGGCGGCGCAGGTCGTCCGCCGGGATGTCGGTGGCGAACAGCGACAACACTTCGAAGGCCAGGTCCGCGTAGGACAGGCCGCGCCAGGATTCAAGCGTTTGCTCGGACACCTGGGGCAGTTGCTCCGGCATGGCCAGCCCGCCGTCAGGCGCCAGGCCTTCCAGCAGGATGTCGGAGAACCCCAGGGCGTCCATGCCGCCACGAGTCGAAATGTATTTCATGTCAAGTTCTCCACGCGCAATCGCGTGACCTTGGACCGGACGAACGGCAAGGACTCGATGCGCTCGATGGCTTGGTTGACGTTGCCTTCCACGGCTTCATGCGTCAGGAAGATGATGTCGGCGCCGCCGATGTGCGACGGCTGCTGGATCATCGACCCGATCGAGATGGAGCGGTCGGCCAGGATGCGGGCGATGTCGGCCAGCACGCCGGGCTGATCGTCCACCCGCAAGCGCAGGTAGTACGACGTGCTGACCAGTTCGATCGGCAGGATCGGCGTGTCGGACATGGCATCCGGCTGGAAAGCCAGGTGCGGGACGCGGTTGCCCGGATCGGCGGTATGCAGGCGGGTGACGTCCACCAGATCGGCCACGACGGCCGACGCGGTGGGCTCTTCGCCTGCGCCCTGGCCGTAGTACAGCGTGGGACCGACGGCGTCGCCCTTGACCAGCACCGCGTTCATTGCGCCTTCGACATTGGCCAGGAGGCGTTCGGACGGCACCAGCGCCGGATGCACGCGCAGTTCGATGCCGTCGGGCCGGCGCTTGGTGATGCCCAGCAGCTTGATGCGGTAGCCCAGGCGTTCGGCGTGTTCGATGTCTTCGGCGGCCAGCTGCGAAATGCCTTCGATGTAGGCGCGGTCGAACTGCACCGGCACGCCGAAGGCCAGCGAAGCCAGCAAGGTCAGCTTGTGCGCGGCGTCCACGCCTTCCACGTCGAACGTGGGGTCGGCTTCAGCGTAGCCCAGGCGTTGGGCCTCGGCCAGCACGTCGGCGAACGGCAGGCCGCGCGAACGCATTTCCGACAGGATGAAGTTGGTGGTGCCGTTGATGATGCCCGCCACCCACTGGATCCGGTTGGCGGTCAGGCCTTCGCGGATCGCCTTGATGATGGGGATCCCGCCGGCGACCGCGGCTTCGAACGTGACCATCACGCCGCGCTCGTAGGCGGCGGCGAAGATCTCGTTGCCGTGCTTGGCCAGCAGCGCCTTGTTCGCGGTGACGACGTGCTTGCCGTTGGCGATGGCCTCCATCACCAGTTCCAGCGCCAGCGTGTCGCCGCCAATGAGTTCAACGACGATGTCGATTTCAGGATCGCGCACGAGTGCATGCACGTCGGTGTCGACCAGGATCGAGTCGCCCACGCGGGCGCGTGCCTTGACCACGTCGCGCACGGCGGCACGGGTGACTTCGATGCGGCGTCCGGCGCGGCGCGCGATTTCCTCGGCGTTGCGCGACAGCACGGTCCACGTGCCGCCACCGACTACGCCAAGTCCGAGCAGGCCCACCTTCATGGGGTTCATCGCGCCGCCATCTGCGGGCGGGCGTTGAGGGGAATTCATTTCAGTTCTCCATATTGCTGTGCGATGCCGTGCGGCACCCGCGACGCAAAAAAACGGTTGCCGCACGAACGGAATGCCGTGGATCCGGCTCCGCCGGTCTGCGCGCATGTCCCCTCGAAGGGGACGCACGCAGCGCAGCGGGGTTGGGTTCTCATGGTTTCAGCAATCCGTCCTTGCGGAACATCTCTTTGATGCCTCGCACCGCCTGCCGGGTGCGTTGCTCATTTTCGATAAGAGCGAAGCGTACGTAGTCGTCGCCATACTCGCCGAAGCCGATCCCGGGGGATACGGCCACTTTCGCATCCGACAGGACACGCTTGGCAAATTCCAAAGAGCCCATCGCCCTGTAGGGCTCGGGGATCTGCGCCCAGATATACATGGACGCCTTGGGAATCTCCACATTCCAACCTGCTTCGTGCAGACCGCGCACGAGCACGTCGCGGCGGCTTTGGTACTGGGCCACGATTTCATTCACGCAGTCCTGCGGGCCGTCCAGCGCGGCGATGGACGCCACCTGGATCGGCGTGAACGTGCCGTAGTCGTGATAGCTCTTGATGCGCGCGAGCGCGCTGACCAATTCGCGGTTGCCGACCATGTAGCCGATGCGCCAGCCTGCCATGTTGTAGCTTTTGCTCATCGTGAAGAACTCGACGGCGACATCGCGCGCGCCGGGCACTTGCATGATGGAAGGCGCCACGTAGCCGTCGAAGGTGATGTCGGCGTAGGCCAGATCGTGCACGACGAGGATGTCGTGCTCCTTGGCCAGCGTCACCACGCGTTCGAAGAACGACAGGTCCACGCACTGGGCGGTCGGGTTGCTGGGAAAACCCAGCACCATCATTTTAGGCTTCGGGATGGACTCGCGCACCGCGCGTTCCAGTTCCTCGAAGAAGTCCACGCCGGGCGTCATGCGCACCGACCGGATGTTGGCGCCGGCGATGACCGCGCCATAGATATGGATCGGGTAGCTGGGGTTGGGCACCAGCACCGTGTCGCCGCGGTCCAGCGTGGCCAGCATCAGGTGGGCCAGGCCTTCTTTGGAACCGATGGTGACGATGGCTTCGGAATCCGGGTCGAACTCCACCGCGTAGCGACGCTGGTACCAGTCGCAGATGGCCTTGCGCAGGCGCGGGATGCCCTTGGACACCGAGTAGCCATGGGTCGTGGGGCGCGAGGTTGCTTCCACCATCTTCTCGACGATGTGCTTGGGGGTCGCGCCGTCCGGATTGCCCATCGACATGTCGATGATGTCTTCGCCCCGCCGACGCGCCGCCATCTTGAGTTCGCCGGTGATGTTGAAAACATACGGGGGCAGACGCTCGATGCGGGAGAATTTCCTCATGATGGGAATCCTTAAGGGGGCGAAAGGCAACAACCGGGGCGCGGCCGCGCGAAGGCGAAAGGGGGGCTCTGCGCCGCGCCGGCACACGTTTGCAGCGCAGCAAAACCCTGTAATCTAGCGCAAGCGCGCCTAGGCGGCAAATGGGGCGGAAAAACCCCCATTTGCCGAGTGGACACTGGGCAACATCTGTACATCCTGATGCGCTATTATCAAGCCACAAAGCCGGAGTTTTTATTGAAGCTGCATACCGATCCTGCGACGGCCGCTCTGAACACCGTCACCGCTTACGGTGAGGGTTATATCGAGGTCAACCAGGTACGTTTTTCCTCCTCGGTCGCCTTTGGCCCCGAAGGCGAAGTGACCGAATGGCCCGTTGAGTCGCCGGCCGACATTACCTCCCCCCTGTTGCACCAGGCGGCCGGCTTGACCGAGCCCGTCCGCGACCCCATGGCTTTCCTGGACGAACCGGAAGCCGCCCCCAGCCGCCCGGCCAATGCGCCCGAGGTGCTGCTGGTCGGCACGGGCGCCCGCCAGCAATTCCTGCGTCCCGAAGTGTTGCGTCCCCTGTTGGCCATGGGCATCGGCGTCGAGATCATGGACACGCACGCCGCCTCCCGCACCTACAACATCCTGATGGCTGAGGGCCGCCGCGTCGTGGTCGCCCTCATTCCTCCCAACGGAGAATCCCAGAAATGACGCCCAGTATCGGCAAGCCCGCCCCGCAGTTCACCGCTGAAAGCACCATTGGTCCGATCAGCCTTGAACAATGCCAGGGCCGCGCCGTCATTTTGTACTTCTACCCCAAGGACAACACCCCTGGCTGCACGACCGAAAGCCAGGATTTCCGCGACCTGAACGCCGAATTCCTGGCAGCCAGCGCGGTGGTCATCGGCATCTCGCGCGATTCGCTGAAATCGCATGAGAACTTCAAGGCCAAGTACGAACTTCCTTTCCCCCTCATCTCCGACGCCGACGAAACCGTGTGCAACCTGTTCGGCGTCATCAAGCAGAAGAATATGTATGGCAAGCAGGTGCGAGGCATTGAGCGCAGCACCTTTTTGATCGATGCCTATGGCGTGCTGGTGCAGGAGTGGCGCGGGGTGAAGGTCCCGGGCCACGCCAAGGAAGTCCTGCAGGCCGCAAAAAGCATCGGTTAGCCGTACAGGAACACCCGTCAGGCGCTATAGCCGGCCCACACTGGAGAGTGACGCATATGCCGCTTCCGAAGTTGCCCACCCGCCCCGCAGCCATCCTGACCTTCCCCTCGGGCGAAACCGCCCGGGCGCAGGCCCGCACCACCAAGACTGCCGCTGCGCGGTCCAACACCCAAGCCGTACTTGCCGACGACGACGAGGACGAGCTGCTCGTCCAGCCTGAACTCGACGGCATGGCGTCTCCGGCACGCAAGGCGCAGATTCCCGCGCCGACCCGCCAGGTGCCGCCTCCACCTCCTGCCGCCCCCCCCGCCCGCACGGAAGCGCGTGCGGCCAAACCCGCCCAGACGGCCGCAAAGCGCGCCAAGCCGCGCGCCCAGAACGAGCCGCGCAAGCTGTTCGTGCTGGACACCAACGTGCTGCTGCACGATCCCAGCTCGCTGTTCCGGTTCGAAGAGCACGACATCTTCCTGCCGATGATGACGCTGGAAGAACTGGACCACCAGAAGAAGGGCATGTCCGAAGTGGCGCGCAACGCGCGCCAGGTCAGCCGTTCGCTGGATGCGCTGGTGCAGGACACCACCCAGCTGGACGAAGGGCTGGAGCTGGCCAAGCTGGGCAACAAGGACGCCACCGGGCGCCTCTTGTTCCAGACGACCGCCATCCACAGCACCCTGCCCTCCGACCTGCCGATGGGCAAGGCCGACAACCAGATCCTGGGCGTCGTCCGGGCCTTGCAGGAAAAGTACCCGCAGCGCGAAGTCGTGCTGGTGTCCAAAGACATCAACATGCGCCTGAAGGCGCGCGCGCTGGGCATGGCAGCCGAGGACTACTTCAACGACCATGTCCTGGAAGACTCGGACCTGATGTATTCGGGCGTGATGCAGTTGCCCGAAGACTTCTGGAACAAGCACGGCAAGGACGTCGAATCCTGGCAGCAAGGCGGCACCACCTTCTACCGCATCCACGGTCCGCTGTGTTCGCAGTTCGTCGTCAACCAGTTCGTCTACTTCGAAGGCCAGATGCCGCTGTATGCGCAAGTGCGCGAAGTCAGCGGCAAGATGGCGGTGCTGGCCACCCTGCGCGACTACACCCACGGCAAGAACAACGTCTGGGGCATCACGGCGCGCAACCGCGAACAGAACTTCGCCATGAACCTGCTGATGAACCCGGAATGCGACTTCGTGTCGCTGCTGGGTCAGGCGGGCACGGGCAAGACGCTGCTGGCGTTGGCGGCAGGCATCACGCAGGTGCTCGAAACCAAGCGCTACACCGAAATCATCATGACCCGCGTCACGGTGCCCGTCGGTGAAGACATCGGTTTCCTGCCCGGCACGGAGGAAGAGAAGATGCTGCCGTGGATGGGCGCGCTGGAAGACAACCTGGATGTGCTCAACATGGGCGATGGCGAGGGCAACGGGGACTGGGGGCGCGCCGCCACCATGGACCTGATCCGTTCGCGCATCAAGGTCAAGTCCCTAAACTTCATGCGCGGCCGCACGTTCCTGAACAAGTACCTGATCATCGACGAAGCGCAGAACCTGACGCCCAAGCAGATGAAGACGCTGGTGACCCGCGCGGGCCCCGGCACCAAGGTGATCTGCCTGGGCAACGTCGCCCAGATCGATACGCCGTATCTGACTGAAGGCAGTTCGGGCCTGACGTTCGTCGTCGACCGCTTCAAGGGCTGGCCGCATTCGGGGCACGTGACGCTGCAGCGCGGCGAACGTTCCCGCCTGGCCGACTACGCGGGGGATGTGCTGTAAGGCATCCGCGCTACCAGCATGAAAAAAGCCCCTTGAGTCATCAAGGGGCTTTTTTTTGCCGTGGCAACGGCGCCGACGATTACTTGTCGGCAGCGTTGGTGATGGCGTTGCCGGCCCGGGACATGTCGCGGCCCATGCCCGCGACGGTATTGCAACCGGCGAGCACGAATCCGAACACGACAAAGGCGGTCAGCACGATCTTGCCGCGCATGCTGGAACTCCTGAACAATAGAAAGAGGCGCTACCGGAATCAGGCGATCTGCACGCGCAGTTCGCCCAGGCCTTCCACGCCGCCGGTGATCACATCGCCTTGCACGACCGCGCCCACGCCTTCCGGGGTGCCGGTGAAGATGATGTCGCCCGGCTGCAGTTCGAACAGGCCCGACAGGTACGAGATGCTTTCGGGGATGTTCCACAGCATCTGCGAAATGTCGCTGGACTGCTTGCGCTGGCCGTTCACGTCCAGCCAGATCGCGCCCTTGTCCAACGTGCCCACGACGCTGCGCGGGTGGATCGGGCCCATCGGGGCGGACTCGTCGAACGCCTTGCCGATTTCCCAGGGGCGGCCCTGCTTCTTCATTTCGCCTTGCAGGTCGCGGCGGGTCATGTCCAGGCCCAGCGCATAGCCCCACACGCATTCATTGGCTTGTTCGACCGGGATATCGCGGCCGCCCTTGCCCAGCACCACGACCAGTTCCATCTCGTAGTGCAGGTTGGAGGTCTTGGGCGGATAGGCCATCTTGCCGGTTTCGCCGTCGGCCACGCTCAGCACAGCATCGGCCGGCTTGCAGAAGAAGAACGGGTCTTCGCGGCCGGTGAAACCCATTTCCTTGGCGTGCTCGGCGTAATTGCGGCCGACGCAATACACGCGGCGGACCGGGAACAGCGCGGCGCTGCCGGCAACGGGAACCGCGACGGGCGGCTGGGGAGGTAGTACGTAGTCCATGAGCGATCAACCTATGACAAATACGTGAGGCGGGCAGTTTTATCCTGGAGCGGCCCGGATATCAAAAATCATCCGCGAGTTTATCGCTTTCCCGGACGCAAGGCGCGGCCCTTGCGCATTCAGGAAAACGTAGGGATTTCCCCATCGAAAACGACCAGGCGTTCGATGAAATCCGCCATGTAGGCCTTCATCTCCTGGTGCGCCGGGGACACCTGGTAGCGGTCATGCGCGGCACCATCGGCAAAGGCGGCCACGACCGCGTGGGTCAGGCCGTCAGACCGCCCCGCTTGATTGGGCCGGAAGGCGTACCCCGACACCCCGTCGCATTCCGCCAGGATCCGGTCGCAGTACGCCTGGACCCGTCCATGGAAATCCGCATCGGCCGCGGCCGACAGTTGCAACATCACGACATGCAAGAACATCAGGACTCCTTTTTCACGCGGGTCGCGGCCAGCCAGGCGCGCGACACCAATCCCATGATGCCGTCTCGCAACAGCAGCACGCACAAGACAAAGATTGCGCCCTGGACGATCAGCACCCAGGATCCCAGCGGCGCCAGGTAGTTCTGCAGCGACACGAACGTCAGTGCCCCCGCCAGCGGCCCGAATACCGTACCGATGCCACCCAGCAGCGCCATCAGCACGACCTCGCCGTTGGCATGCCAGTGCACGTCGGTGAGCGACGCCACGCCGAACACCAGCACCTTCAGCCCGCCCGCCAGCCCCGCCACGGAGGCCGACAACGTGAACGCGATCAGCTTGTAGCGCGACGTGGAATACCCCAGCGAGCGGGCGCGCTGTTCGTTGTCGCGCACCGAGCGGATGACTTCGCCGAACGGCGAATTCAGCACGCGCAGGACGAAGGCGTAGCCCAGAGCGAACACGGCCAGCGTGAAGTAGTACATCGGCATCACGTTTTCCAGGTCGAACACGCCGAACAGCTTGCCGCGCGGCACGCTTTGCAGCCCGTCCTCGCCGCCGGTGAACCCCGCTTGCACCGCGATGAAGTAGACCAGTTGCGACAGCGCCAGAGTGATCATCGCGAAGTAGATGCCCTGCCGCCGGATCGCGATGGCGCCGAACAGCAAGCCCAGCAGGCCGCCCGTCACCACGCCGGCCAGCAAGCCCAGTTCCGGTGTGGCGCCGAACAGCTTCATGACGATGCCGGTGGCGTAGGCCGCCGCGCCGAAGAACGCTGCATGCCCGAACGACAGCAGGCCCACATAGCCGACCAGCAGGTTGAAGGCCGCCGCGAACAGCGCGAAGCACAGCACCTTCATCAGGAAGGTGGGATACACGAACCAGGGCGCGATCAACGCCACCACCGCCAGCGCCGCCATCGACACGCGCATCGCGCGCCGGCTCAGTTGCACGGGCTGGCGCGTCGCTTCCGCGGCCAGCACGTTCTGCACCTGCAGGGGTTTGCCGAACAGCCCCGCGGGCTTGCACAGCAGCACCAGCACCATGATGATGAAGATCGCCAGGTTGGCGGCCTCGGGATAGAAGACCTTGGTCAGGCCTTCGATGATGCCCAGGCCAAAGCCGCTGACGATGGCGCCCATGATGGAGCCCATGCCCCCGATGACCACCACCGCGAACACGACCACCACCAGATTCGATCCCATCATCGGGCTGACCTGGTAGATGGGCGCCGCGATCACGCCCGCCACCGACGCCAGCGCCACGCCCAGCGCATAGGTCAGTGTGATCAGCAGCGGCACGTTGATGCCGAACGAGCGCACGATCGTCGGGTTTTCCGTCGCCGCGCGCAGCATCGCGCCCACCCGCGTCTTCTCGATCAGCACCCACACGGCCAGGCACAGCACGAGCGACACCGCCACGGCCCAGCCGCGGTACCAGGGCAGGAACATGAAGCCCAGGTTGACGCCGCCCGTCAGCGCCTTGGGGATGGTGTAGGGCAGCCCCGACACGCCATAGGCCTGGCGCAGGCCGCCCTCGATCAGCAGCGCGATGCCGAAGGTAAGCAGCAGCCCGTACAGGTGGTCCATGCGGTAGGTGCGCGAGATCAGCAGGCGCTCCGTCACGATGGCGAACACCGCCATGATGAGCGGCACCAGCACAAGCGCCGCCCAGTAGTTCACGCCCAGGTAGTTCAGCAGCATCCAGGCCAGGAACGCGCCCGCCGTGTACTGCGCGCCATGGGCGAAGTTGATAATGTTCAACAGGCCGAAAATCACCGCCAGGCCGATCGAGAGCAAGGCGTAGAAAGAACCGTTGATCAGGCCGAGCAGCAGCTGGCCGAACAGCGCCGTGGACGGCACTCCGAAAATTTCGAACACAGGCATTCTCCTCTCAGACGCCCAGGCGGCGCGCGATCCGGGCGGGATCGCGGCGCGCCTCATCCGCCGACAGCCGGTCGACCACGCAGCCATGCTCCATGACGTAGTGGCGGTCGGCCACCTTGGTCGCGAAGCGGAAGTTCTGCTCGACCAGCACGATGGTGAAGCCCCGTTCCTTCAAGGTGCGGATGGCTTGCCCGATCTGCTGCACGATGACGGGCGCCAGCCCTTCGGTGGGTTCGTCCAGCAGGATCAGTTGGGCGCCCGTGCGCAGGATGCGCGCAATCGCCAGCATCTGCTGTTCACCGCCCGACAGGTTGCCGCCCGAACTGGCGCTGCGTTCGCGCAGATTGGGGAACAGCGTGTAGATCTCGTCCAGCGACATGCCGCCAGCGGCCAGGCGCGGCGGCAGCATCAGGTTTTCGGTCACGTTCAGGCTGCGGAACACCGCGCGCTCCTCCGGGCAATACACCACGCCCAGGCGCGGGATGCGGTGCGGCGCCATGCCCACCGTTTCCTGACCGTTCAGGCGGATCGAACCGCGCCGCTTGTCCAGGATGCCCATGATGGCGCGCAAGGTCGTCGTCTTGCCCGCGCCGTTGCGGCCCAGGATGGTGACGAGTTCGCCCCGGTTCACGTCGATGTCCACGCCGTGCAGCACGTGCGATTCGCCATACCAGGCGTTGAGGTCTTTGATCGCCAGCATCTCAGTGCGCCTCCTCGTCGGAGCCCATATAGGCGGTGATGACCCGCTCGTCGCGGGAGACGGCCGCGTAATCGCCCTGCGCCAGCACCGCGCCGCGCGCAAGCACGGTGATGGTGTCGGACAGGTCGGCCACCACCGACAGGTTGTGCTCGACCATGAGGATGCTCCGGTTCACCGACACGCGCCGGATCAGCGCGGCGATGCGCGCGACGTCTTCCTGGCCCAGCCCCGCCATGGGCTCGTCCAGCAGCATGATCTCGGGTTCCAGCGCCAGGGTCATGGCGATCTCCAGCGCCCGCTTGCGGCCGTAAGGCAGCGACGCGGCGGTGGTGTCCGCCAGCGGCGCCAGGCCGACCGCGTCCAGCAGCTCCATCGCGCGGCCGTTCAGGCGGTCGACGCTGCGCCGGCTGCGCCAGAAGCGCAGGCCGTCGCCATGCTGGCGCATCAATGCCACGCGCATGTTCTGCAACACGGTCAACCCCAGGAATACGGCGGAGATCTGGAACGAGCGGACGATGCCCAGCCGCGCGATCTGCTCGGGCGCGAGAGAGGTGATGTCGCGGCCACGGTAGTGGATGACGCCCGCGTCCGGCGCCAGAAATTTGGTCAGCAGGTTGAAGCAGGTGGTCTTGCCGGCCCCGTTGGGACCGATCAATGCGTGGATGGAGCCTTCTTGCAGGGCGAGTGTCACGCCGTCGACGGCATTGAAGCCGCCGAACCGCTTGACCAGCCCCTGGGCGGACAGAACCGCTTGGGTGCTCATGGGGGCGCTCCTACATGCGGGCCAACAGGCCGCCGTCGATCGCCAGGACGTGCCCGTTGACGAACGAGGCCCCGGGCGACGCCAGATAGACCACGGCAGGCGCAATGTCTTCCGGCGCAGCCCAGCGCCCGGTCGGCACGGCGGACGACAGGAACGACTGGAATTGCGGATTGTCCTGCAGCCCTTGCGTGAAATCCGTGCGGACGAAACCCGGCGCAAGCGCGTTGCAGGTCACGCCGCTGGCGCCGTATTCCACCGCCAGCGCCCGCGTGAACGCCGCGATGGCGCCCTTGGCGGTCGCATAGGCGGCGATGTTCGGCATGGTCGCCTGCCCCGCCACCGACGACATCAGGATGATGCGGCCAAAGCCGCGCTTGCCCATGCCGGGCAGGACGGCGCGGGCGCAATGGAACGCGCCGTTGACGTGCACGTTCTGCAGCGCCTGCCACTCGGCGGGCGTCATTTCCACCACGGGTTTGCGGTTCTGGTTGCCGGCATTGCTGACCAGCACGTCGATGGCCAACCCCTCGGCCTCCAATTGGGCGACGGCAGCGGCCACCGCCGCGCCGTCCGCCACGTCAAAAGGTGCGCCGCGGGCCTGGATGCCATCCGCCGCCAGCCGCGCGCAAGCGGCCTCGCAGGCCTCAACCGACAGGTCGTTGACGACGACCTGCGCGCCGGCCATCCCCAGGCCCCGCGCAATGGCGTAGCCCAACCCCCTGGCCGCCCCCGTCACCAGCGCGACGCGCCCCGCCAGACCAAATGTCTGGTCCAGATAGTCGTGTTTCAAGCTTGTCTCCTTGTTTTATATGCACCGGATCTCTGGGTCCGGCCTGTGCCGCCTTTGCTTCGTCGATGCAAAAACAAAGTTGACATCAATCTCAATATACGCGACTATTTTTAAACACTCAATAACAAGATTTTTGCTTTATCTTCAATAACGAGTTACGGCTAGGAGACAACCATGGCCCTCGAAACCCCCGGCTGCCCGGCAGCCAATGCGCTGCCGCCGCTGGCTTCGCGCTTCCTGAAAGTCGCCGACCTGCCCTGGAAACCCACCCAGGTGGAAGGCATCGAGATGAAGGTGCTGATGCAGGACAAGGAGTCCGGCCTGCTCACCGCCCTCTTCCGCTGGCAGCCCGGCACCGAACTGCCGCTGCATGAACATGTGGAGGTCGAGCAGACCTTCGTGCTGGAGGGATCCATCGTGGATGCCGAAGGCGAAGTGTGCGCGGGCGATTACGTCTGGCGTCCGCGCGGCAACCAGCACGTGGCGCGCGCGCCCAACGGCGCGCTGGTGCTGAGCTTTTTCCTGAAACCCAACCTGTTCATCGACGCCTACGCCGGCCAGACGCTGGAATAAGCCAGACCGCCGAATACCCCGCGCGACCGCCCGGCACAGGACGGCGCGCAAAGAACCAAGCCCCCGAGGAGACAACCCCATGAAGACCCGAATCAAGAACAGCCTTGCCGCCTGCGTGCTGGGCACCCTGTCCCTGTCCGCCCACGCGCAGGTGTCGGACGATGTCGTGAAGATCGGCGTGCTGGGCGACCAGTCCGGCATGATGGCCGACCTGTCCGGAAAATTCGGCGTGGAAGCCGTGAAGATGGCCGTCGAGGATTTCGGCGGGACCGTGCTGGGCAAGCCCATCGAAGTGATTTCCGCCGACCACCAGAACAAGGTGGACATCGGCGTGTCGATCGCCCGCCGCTGGTACGAAAACGACAAGGTCGACCTGATCCTGGACGTGCCCAACTCGGCCATCGCGCTGGCCGTGCAGGACTTGACCCGCCAGATGAAGCGCGTCGTGATCTTCACCAGCGCCGGCTCGGCCGACCTGACGGGCAAGGCCTGCTCGCCCAACGGCATGCACTGGACGTACGACACCTACGCCTACGCCACCGGCGTGGCCAACGGCGTGATGGAGGACGGCGGCAAGAGCTGGTACTTCATCACGTCCGATTACGCGTTCGGGCATTCGCTGGAACGCGACGCGATGGCGGTGGTGAAGGCCAAGGGAGGCCAGGTCGTCGGCAGCGTACGCCACCCCATCGCCAGTTCGGACTTCTCGTCGTTCCTGTTGCAGGCGCAGGCCTCGAAGGCGCAGGTGATCGGCCTGGCCAACGGCAGCGGCGACACCATCAACAGCATCAAGCAGGCGTTCGAGTTCGGCATCATGGGCAGCAAGCAGCGCGTGGCCGCGCTCTTCATGAGCATCGTGGACGTGCGTAGCGTGGGCCTGGAATATGCCCAGGGCCTGAACCTGGTCGAACCCTTCTACTGGGATCAGGACGACAAGGCGCGCCAATGGTCCGAACGGTATTTCAAGCGCACGGGCCGCATGCCGTCGATGGTGCAGGCGAGCAACTACAGCGCCACGATGCATTACCTGAACGCCGTCAAAGCCGCGGGCACCGACGGGTCCGAGCCCGTGCTGAAGAAAATGCACGACACGCCCATCAATGATTTCATGACGGAAAACGGCCGCATCCGCGAAGACGGCCGGGTCATGCGCGACCTGTACCTGTTCCAGGTGAAGAAGCCGTCCGAGTCCAAACGCGACTGGGACTACTACAACCTGGTGCGCAAGATCCCCGCCGAGCAGGCCTTCCGCCCGCTGAAGGACGGCGGCTGCGCGCTGGTGAAATCGTGATGGCGGGCGCGCTTGGCCTTCTGGCCGGCAAGCGCGCCGTGGTCACGGGGGGCGCCAACCCCCGTGGCATCGGCGCCGCCGTCGTCGAACTGTTCCTCGCGCAAGGCGCGACCGTAGCCGTGCTGGACCAGGCCTATCCCGAAAGCGCCAGTCCCGCGTTGTCGCAGGGCCGCGTGGACCTGCATTGCGACGTGTCGCGAGCCGCGTCCTGCGAGGCCGCGCTGGCCCGCGCGGCGCAAGCGCTCGGCGGCGTCGATGTCCTGGTCAACAATGCGGGCATCGTCGCCGCGACCCGGATCTGGGACCTGGAGGAAGACGAATTCCGCCGCATGATCGACGTGAACCTGACCGGAACCTACAACGTCACGCATGCCGCGTTGCCGGCCTTGCTGGAAAGCACGCGGCGCCCCGCCATCGTCAACCTGGGCTCTACCGCCGCCTTGCGCGGCGGCGGGCTGCTAGGCGGATCGCACTACGCGGCGTCCAAGGGCGGCGTCATCAGTTTCACCAAGGCGCTGGCCCGCGAGCTGGGGCCACGGGGCGTGCGCGCCAACTGCGTAGCGCCGGGCATTATCGAAACCGATATGACACTGGGCAAATTCGGCGAAAATTGGGAACAAGAACTCAAACAGGGCATTCCGTTGCAACGTTTCGGCCTACCCGCCGACGTCGCCCAAGCCATCCTCTTCCTGGCCTCGGACCTGTCCTCCTACTCAACCGGCATCGTGGTCGACGTCAACGGCGGCTTCCACATTCACTAGGCATTCCCAGAAGCAATGAGCACTCCCGACCGCATGCTGTCCATCCTCGACCTCTTTCGCGACGGCACCACCGCCGCGTTCCAGGAAGACGTCATGGCGCATCTGGAGTGCTCGCGCGCGACCGCCTACCGGTATTTGAAATCGCTGACCGAAAGCGGCCTCTTGGCGCCGACCGCCGGCGGCGCCTACGTGTTGGGGTCGCGCATCATCGAACTGGACCGGCACCTGCGCCAGCACGATCCGCTGATGCGTGCGGCGCGCGACGTGATGCGCGCCACTGGAGACGAGCTTCACGCCAACCTGATGCTGTGCAGCTACTACGGCGACAAGGTGCTGTGCGTGGACCGCTACTGGACGGACAACTCCATCGAATCCAGCTATGCACGCGGCCGTCCGTTCCCGATGTTCCGTGGCGCCACGGCCAAGCCCATCCTGGCCAATCTGCCGCCCTACCAGTTGCGCAACCTGATGCTGTGGCATGCGGCTGAAATCCGCGAAGCGGGGCTGGGCGACGACTGGGACGCGTTCCGGGCAAACCTGAAACGGCTGCGCACCGCGGGCGTGTGCGTCTCGCATGGCGAGGTCGACCGCGGCCTGATGGGAATCGGCGCAGCGATCTTCAGCGGGGAACAGAAGGTGGTCGGCAGCCTGGTGTTCATCGCGTCGGAAGCGCACACCTCGGCTGCGCGCCTGGACATCCTGCAGGCGCGGATCCAGGTCGCGGCAGCCGAAGTGTCCCAGAACCTGCAGTCCCCGCAAAGCAACGGCGCGGCGGCGATCGGCATCATGCCGTCGCGGCCGCGCCGCATCAGAGCGCCGGCCGGTGCAGCACCGGCGCGGCCCAAAGCCTGATCAGGCCTTGTTGTAGCGTTCCACGCTGTTCACGATTTCTTCGTGGGCAGCGTCTACACCCTTCCAGCCCTTGACCTTGACCCACTTGCCCTTCTCGAGGTCTTTGTAGTGCTCGAAGAAGTGCTGGATGCGCGCGACGTCTTCGGTCGGCAGATCCTCGTAGGACTTGATGTTGCGGTACGGGGGGTACAGCTTTTCGATCGGCACGGCCAACAGCTTGGCGTCGCCGCCCGACTCGTCGTCCATTTCCAGCACGCCGATGGCGCGGCAGCGCACGACGGCGCCGATCTGGATGGGGAACGGGGTCAGCACCAGCACGTCGGCGGGGTCGCCGTCGTCGGACAGGGTCTGCGGGATGTAGCCGTAATTGCACGGATAGTGCATGGCCGTCAGCATGAAGCGGTCAACGAAAATCGCGCCCGTTTCTTTGTCGACCTCGTACTTGACCGGGTCGGCGTTCATGGGGATTTCGATGATGACGTTGAAGTCTTCCGGCAGCTTCTTGCCAGGGGAGACGCGATCAAGACTCATGATTCAACCTTGTTTGTCTGAAGAAATGTTCAAAGCGAGCCGTCGTCCTTGAACGGCGGCTTGATGGCCGGCACCGGCACCGCGGCAGGCGCGGGCTTCGGGCTGGCAGGAGGCGCCGGCGAGTACGTCGGCACGGGCTCGTCGAAAGCCGCCGCCGGAATCGGGGCGCTGTCGAAGTACTCGTCGATGTCGGACGTGCCGCCAGCCAGCGGCGCATCTTCAGGCGCCAGCGCGCGGTCGCGCTGGTCCTTCTTCACGCGCGCATCGGGATCCAGCACGTAGTCGGAGGCCGACGCGGCCGTCGAGGGCGGCAGCGCCGGGTAGTCGCCGCCGATATCGGCGTCGCCATCGGAGTCCGACAGGCCCACCGCATAGCCGCCTTCGGCGTCCACACGGTAAGGATCCGAACCCGTATCCGCAGCCGGCAACGCCGCATCCGCCGCCAGCACCGGCAGCGCCATGCTGGCTGCCGTAGCCAGGCGCCAGTGGCGCACGGCGTCGGCCGGACGGTCCAGGCGGTCGTACAGGCTGCCCAGCAGCGCATGCGTCTGCGCATCGCTGCGGCGGCTGAGGCTGCGCAGCAGATAGCGTTCCGCCTGGCCCCACAGCTGCCCGTTCAGGCACAGCATGCCCAGCGCGGTCAGCAGATCGGGATCCGTGGGGCGCTGTTGCAGCCATGTCTCGGCCTTCGCCAGACGGCGCGACACCTGCTCGGCTTCGCAGCGGGCGTACGCCGCGACCAGCGTCGGATTGAACTTCACGGCGACCGCGGCTTCCAGCACGCGGGCGGCTTCGTTGGCTTCGCCGGCTGCGTCGAACGCGGCGGCGCCAGCCAGCGCGATGTCGGGCAGCAGGCGCTCTTCGGCCTTCAGGTCTTTCCAGATGGCGCGCCAGGCTTCGCTGTTGGCGGCAGCGGCGGCACGCAGACGCGCCGCGCCGGAAGCGTCGATCAGAGCATCGGCTTCGCTGCGGGCCAGCGCATTGCGGCGCACCAGGCCGCGGGCCAGCGTGAAGACCTGTTCATCGTGATGCAGCGCAGTGTGCGCGCGCAGCAGCAGACGCATGGTGTGCAGGTGACGGGCGCCCCCATCGGCCAGCGGCGCCAGCACCGCCAGTGCGCGTTCGGCGCGGCCTTGGTCCAGCAGCATGTCGGCCGAGACCGTGGCCGTGGCTTCCACCAGGCCCGGCTCGGTGCCGGCGTGTTCTTGCGCGGTGGCCAACAGGCGGTCGCGACGGTCGAATTCGCCCAGGCCATGCGCGGCGCGCGCGGCGGACAGGGCCGCCAGCACGCGGCGGGTCTGGACCTTGGTCTGCTCAAGCAGCTTGGTCAGATCCTTTTCGGCATGGGTATAGCGGCCTTCCAACAGGCCGATCCAGCCGCGCTCCAGCAATTCGTGGTCGCGCGCCTGGGCGCGTTTGCCGCGCCAGACGCGGACGCGGTCGGGGATGGCCAGCAGCCACGCCAGCAGGCGCAGGCCGATGTACAGCACGATGAAGGCCGCGACAATCAGCAGGACGGCCAGCGTCAGCGACATCCCGATGCGCCACGGCCAGACCAGCAACAGCACATTGCCGGAATGGGAGCGCAGCACCACCGCCAGGGCGACGGCGATGACGGCAAGCAGCAGAGTCCAGAACCAGGTACGCATAAGGCTCAGTCCTGCCCGCTAGTCTTGAAACCCGCGGCGCGCAAGGCAGCCACGGCGTTCAGGCTGTCGGCCACTTCCGGCATGCGCACGGCGATGTCGGTCTGCGCCAATTCGCGCGCCAGCGTCTGGGCGGCGACGGTGTCGGGGGAACGGTTGTCGAAGTACTTGGACAGCGTGACGCCGATGTTGTCGAGCTCGCTCTTCCAGACGGCGGGCTGGCGCATCAACATGGCCAACTGGACGGTCAGCAGGCGTTGGCGCAGCGTGCCGCGCACCTGGTCAGCCTGTTCGGGCGACAGCAGCAAGGCGGCCGGCTCGTCGACGCGTTGGATGGTGATCAGGCCGCCCAGCTCTTGCGCCAGCGCAGAACCCGCGCGGCCGGGCCACGACACCACTTCGGCGCGCCAGCGCTGCCACCACGGGGCATAGGCGGGCAAACCAGCCTGGGGATCCACCACGGGGGCGGGGGCCACGGCCGGGCGGCTTTCGCCCGCGGCAGCCACGCCCGGCGCGGCGGCGTCGGGCACCAGCAAGGGGGCCTTGCCGACCAGCGACACCAGGCGCTCGATGCGGGCCGACTGGGCGGGGATGTCCACGGTGGACACGGCGCGCAGGCGGTCCAGGTCGCCGTTGATCGCCTGCTGCAGGCTGGAGAAGCGCGGGCGGTCGGCGCGGGCCAGGCGGGACTGCGCGGTTTCCAGCGCCACGATGGCGTTGGAGACGTTGCCGGCCAGGCGCAATTGCTGGTTGGCGATGGTCAGCAGGCGTTCGACGTCATTGGCCAGCAGCTCGTCACTGGCGGTGTCATTGAAGTTCTGCCAGGCCTGCTGCAGCGCGTTGTATTGGCTTTGCGTTTCGCGCACGGTGTCTTCAAGCTCGCCCACGCGACCGGCCTGGGCTTGCGCCAGGGCAAGGGCTTCGCGCGTGTCCTTGCGGGCTTGGGCCACATCGGCCGTCAGCGTGTCGATGCGCGACGCGACCTCGCGCCCGGCGGACACGAACTGCGTGCGCTGCTTCCACAGCGCGTAACCCAGGCCTACGGCCAGCAGGATGACGATTATCAGGGCGGTGACCAATGGGCCACTGCCGCGCTTGGCCGGACGGGCCTTGACGGAATCGGCCGGGGCCGATGCGGGCGCGCTTGCGCCCGGGGCGGCCGTGTTAACGACCGGATCGGTAGCGGGAGTCTTGTCTGTCATGACGCGATTGTATTCGGTGTCTGTCCGATGCAACGAATCAAGCAGCAACAAAAGCCTGGAATATCGACTCGTCGTTGGGCAAGCAGATTTTTACCATTGCTGATGGCTCGGCGCCATGACAGCCCGGCGGCACGCGGCGCGCCAGCGAGGGGTGGGTCAGCACGAAGCGGCAATCGCCCCACCAGGAAAGCAGCCCTGCGGCATCCAGGCAGGCGCGCACGGCGTCCGCCCCTTCCCCGCTGGTGATGAGCCAGGTGGCGCGGACACCGGCATCTGCCCAGCCGTGCAGCGCCGCCAGTTGCGCGGCGTCCCAGCTTGCGGGGCGGCGCAGATAGGCCGCATGGCGCGTGACGGCCACGCCATGCGCTTCCAGCCGGTCGCCCAGCCAGTCCCTGCCCTGGGTGCCGCGCACCAGCAGTACGCGCGCCGGCAGTTGCGGCAGATCGCAAAGCACGTTCCACAAGGCCTCGGAGTCGTGGCTGAGCGCGTCTTCGCCGGGGTGCAGGACTGTTGTATTCGCGCCAAAACCGGCAGATTCACGCAGTCCCTGGGCGCTGGCCGGCCCGACGGTGGCCGCGATCGTATCCGCCGGCCAGGCGGACGGACCGTCGGCACGGGCCAACTGGTCCAGGTATTGCTTGCCCGCGTTGCCGCTGACGAACACGACCATGTCGAAGTCGGCCGGCCGCGGCAGGTCCGCGGCGGCGACATCCAGGGCGTGGATTTCAAGGGCAGGCAGGATACAGGCAGACCAGCCGGCGTCGGTCAGACGGCCGGCCAGCGCCTCGTTGCGGCCCGCGGGCCGTGTCAGGACAGCGACTCGCGGTGGCGTGGACATCAGTCCGGCCGGGCGTCGTCTTGCAGCAGTTCCTGGAGGATGGCGGCAGCGCCAGCATCCAGCAGCTCCTGCGCGGCGGCTTCGCCCAGCGCCTCGGCGTTGGCCGCCGGACCGTTGCGGGTCGTGTGGACCATGCGCGTCCCGTCGGGCGATGCCACCAGCGCGCGCAGCGACAGCGAGTCGCCCGAAATTTCGGCGAACGCAGCCAGGGGCACCTGACAGGAGCCTCCCAGCTTGCGGGACACCGCCCGTTCGGCCAGCACGCAAGACGTCGTGGCAGCGCTGATCAACGGCGCCAGCCACGCGCGCAAGTCATCGCGGTCGTCGCGGATCTCGATGCCCAGCGCGCCCTGTCCGGCTGCCGGCAGGCTGTCGGCCGGGTCCAGCAGGCTGCTGATGCGTCCGCCCAGCCCCAGGCGTTCCAGCCCCGCGGCGGCCAGGACGATGGCGTCGTATTCGCCCTTGTCCAGCTTGCCCAGGCGCGTATCCAGGTTGCCGCGCAGCGGCTTGACCACCAGGGCCGGATAGCGCGCGCGGATCTGCGATTCGCGGCGCAGGCTGGACGTGCCCACGACCGCGCCCGCCGGCAGGTCTGCCAGCGTCGCATAGCGGTTGGACACGAAGGCATCGCGCGGATCCGCGCGATCAAGGACGGCGCAAAGCTCGAACGGGGCTTGCAGATCGACCGGCACGTCCTTCAAGGAGTGCACGGCCAGATCGGCGCGCCCGTCGAGCAGCGCGTTTTCGAGTTCCTTGACGAACAATCCTTTGCCGCCCACTTTGGACAGGGTGCGGTCAAGGATCTGGTCGCCGCGGGTCGTCAGGGTAAGGAGCTCAACCGCGCACGCCGGGTACAGCGTGCGCAGCCGGTCGCGCACATGCTCGGCTTGCCACAAGGCAAGCCGGCTGGCGCGGGTCGCGATGACCAGGCGTTGCGGAAGAGACACGTGACGTCATCAAACGAAATTGGAGACGATGACCGTCGCGACTACCCCGAGGATGGCCAGCACGAAAAGGCCCTGAAGGAGGCTCAGGCCCGATTCGGATTGCTGGGGATCAACGGATCTACGCAGACTCATGGGATTCCTTGGAAGCGGTTTTGCGGCTTGCCAGCCACCGTCCAAGGACAACAACGAGCAAGGCGCCAATAATTTCAGCGGCGATTTTAACCGTAGTGGGCTGAACGCCGAATTGACGTTCGACAATAACGTCGGTAATCAGCATGCCGCCGGCGATCCAGCCCAGCAAGGCGGCGCCAAACGTAACAACCAACGGGTACTTGTCGATCAGCTTGAGCACCAGGGTGCTGCCCCAGATGATGATCGGCACGCTGACGATCAGGCCGAAGGCGACCAGGCCGATCTGATGGTCGGCGTGGGCGTTCTGGGCCGCGCCGGCGATGGCGATCACGTTGTCCAGGCTCATCACGAAGTCGGCGATGATGATGGTCTTGATCGCGGCGGCGATGGATGTCCCGCCCTTCACGTTGCCATGCGCGTCGTCCTCAGGAACCAGGAGCTTGACGCCGATCCAGACGAGCAGCAGGCCGCCCACGACTTTCAGGAACGGGATCGACAGGAGCGTCAGTGCGAAAGCGATCAGCACGACACGCAGGATGATGGCGCCCGCGGTGCCCCACAGGATGCCCTGCATGCGCTGCTTGGGGGCCAAATTGCGACAAGCCAGCGCGATCACGACGGCGTTGTCGCCGCCCAGCAGGATGTCGATGAGGATGATCTGGAATACCGCTGCCCAACTCAGCGTCTGGAAAAACTCAAGCACTATGAACCCCCGAAGGCATTTATGAAAAGAAAGGCCGGTCCCGAGCCGGCCATCCTGCCGCGCGCGGCGCGGCAGGATCATTCAAACAACTAATTATTGTAATTCAGCTTTCAGTCAGCTTTCTGGCGCATCAGCAAAACTTTACCAATTGCCAGCACCAGCACAGCGCCGAGCGCGCCCATCATCAGTTCGAAGCTGTGATGCGATACGCCCAATGCCGCGTCAATACGCGCCACGGGTTCCTGCAAGGCGGGATCTCCCACCAGCAATTCACCTGCAATAAAGCCCAACAACGCAGCCCCCACCCAGACGATGACCGGGAACCGCTCGATGACCTTCAGAAGCAGCGTGCTGCCGAAGATGACCAAGGGGATGCTGATGGCCAGGCCCAAAACCAGCAAGGTCGTGTCGCCCATCGCCGCAGCAGCAACCGCCACCACGTTATCCAAGCTCATGACCAAGTCGGCAATCATGATAGTGCGGATTGCGGTCAGCAGATTACCTTGCGTCTTGCCCGCGCCGTCGTCTTCGCCTTCGGGCAACAGCAGCGTCACGCCGATGTAGACCAGGAGCAGCGCGCCGATCAGCTTCAAATACGGCAACAGCAGCAACTTGGCCGCCACCAAAGTCAGCACGATACGCATGATGATCGCGGCGGCCGAGCCGATCGTGATCGCTTTCTTCTGTTGCGCCGGCGGCAACGAACGCGCTGCCAGCGCAATAACCACGGCGTTGTCGCCTGATAGCAGAATGTTGACCCAAATGATCTGGAGCAACGCTATCCAGAATGCCGCTGAACTAAGTTCCATGCCTCTCTTTCCCAGGTGATGATCCCCCTAGGACAAACCAAATGAATGGATGATGAAAACGAAAATCGTACTGACCGTCTTGGTGCGAGCCCGACGGCATTCTTGCTGGGTACGTGCGAAATTTCTTTCATTATAGTTTCGTTCAGCTTTCCGTATGTTTTGGCGACCGCGATATGGACACGGGATTTCCCTAAGGGCGCGCCGACGATCCGTGCCGCGGCGGCGCCAAACGGACAAAAAAAAGCCCGCCGAAGCGGGCTTTTTGGCGCAATGCGTAAAGACTTACAGCACCGACTTGAGCAGCTTGCCCATTTCGGAGGGGTTGCGCGTGGTGCGGATGCCGCAAGCTTCCATGACTTCCAGCTTGGCGTCGGCCGTGTCGGCGCCACCGGAGATCAGGGCGCCAGCGTGGCCCATGCGCTTGCCGGCGGGAGCCGTGACACCAGCGATGAAGCCGACGACCGGCTTCTTCATGTTGTCCTTGGCCCACTCGGCGGCGTTGACTTCGTCCGGACCGCCGATTTCGCCGATCATGATGACGGCGTCGGTGTCGGGATCGTCATTGAACAGCTTCAGGACGTCGACGTGCTTCAGGCCGTTGATGGGGTCGCCACCGATACCGACGGCGCTGGATTGACCCAGGCCCAGCTCGGTGACTTGCGCCACGGCTTCGTACGTCAGGGTGCCCGAACGGCTGACGATGCCGATGCGACCCTTGCGGTGGATGTGACCCGGCATGATGCCGATCTTGATTTCGTCCGGCGTGATCAGACCCGGGCAGTTCGGGCCCAGCAGCAGCGTCTTGCTGCCCTTGGCCTTCATGCGGTTCTTCACTTCCAGCATGTCGCGGACCGGGATGCCTTCGGTGATGCAGATCACCAGATCCAGTTCGGCTTCGACAGCTTCCCAGATGGCAGCGGCGGCGCCGGCCGGCGGCACGTAAATGACGGACACGGTCGCGCCGGTGTCAGCCTTGGCGTCTTTCACCGAAGCGAAAATCGGCACGCCTTCGAAGTCTTCACCCGCCTTCTTGGGGTTCACGCCGGCCACGAAGGCGGCTTTGCCATTGGCATACTCACGGCACATACGGGTGTGGAACTGGCCCGTCTTGCCCGTGATGCCCTGGGTGATGACTTTGGTGTCCTTGTTGATCAGAATCGACATTTGTGAATCCTTGGCAGTATTGCTTTACTTGACGGCGGCTACGACGCGGGTGGCGGCTTCGGCCATCGTGTCGGCGCTGATGATCGGCAGACCGGAGTCAGCCAGCATCTTCTTGCCGAGTTCTTCGTTGGTACCCTTCATGCGGACGACCAGCGGCACGTTCAGGTTGACGGCCTTGCAAGCGGCGATCACGCCTTCGGCGATGACGTCGCAGCGCATGATGCCGCCGAAGATGTTGACCAGAATCGCCTTCACGCTCTTGTTCGCGAGCATGATCTTGAACGCTTCGGTGACCTTCTCGGCCGTGGCGCCGCCGCCGACGTCCAGGAAGTTGGCCGGCTCGCCGCCGAACAGCTTGATGGTGTCCATCGTGGCCATGGCCAGGCCGGCGCCGTTCACCAGGCAGCCGATGTTGCCGTCGAGCTGGATGTAGGCCAGGTCGAACTTGCTGGCTTCGATTTCAGCGGGATCTTCTTCGTCCAGGTCGCGGTAGGCGACGATTTCCGGGTGACGGAACAGGGCGTTCGGGTCGAAGTTGAACTTGGCGTCCAGGGCGATGATGTTGCCCTTGCTGTCGCGGTTCAGCGGGTTGATTTCAACCAGCGACGCGTCGGTGTCCATGTAGCACTGATACAGCTTCTGGAACACGTCCACGGCTTGGGCGGTCGAGTCGGCAGGCAGGCCGATCGCGTTGGCGATCTTGGTGGCTTGCTCGGCGGACAGGCCGGTCAGCGGGTCGATGTATTCGGTGATGATCTTTTCGGGGGTGGAGTGAGCCACTTCCTCGATGTCCATGCCGCCTTCGCTGGAAGCGATGAACGCGACCTTCTGCGTGGCGCGGTCAGTGACCAGCGACACGTAGTATTCCTTCTGGATGTCGGCGCCGTCTTCGATGTACAGGCGGCGAACCTTCTGGCCTTCCGGGCCGGTCTGGTGCGTGATCAGCTGCATGCCCAGGATTTCCGAGGCCAGCTTGCGGACGTCGTCCAGCGAGCGCGCCAGCTTCACGCCACCGCCCTTGCCGCGGCCGCCCGCGTGGATTTGTGCCTTGACGACCCAAACCGGTCCACCCAGCTTTTCAGCGGCAGCCACGGCCTCGTCGACGGAAAGAGCGGGGATCCCGCGCGGCACCGGGATGCCAAATTGCTTCAGCAGTTCCTTGCCTTGATACTCGTGGATTTTCATGTGTTACCTGTCAGGACGTATGAGAAAGAGAAGGTGAATCGGAGGACGAATCGGCCGATGCCTCAGCGCTACCCCCGGTGTACCACTTGGGATAGTGCTCAGCCACCACCGGGCCGCCAGTGCTGAGCGCATGACAGCCATCCAATTGGAATGGACGCCGGTTCGGGTTGGTTTCCTGCCGCCGGCGGTTGGCCATGGTCTGGACCGCCGCGGTGGGAAGCACCTGCGACAGCTCGGTCATGTGCGTACAGCCCTCCACATGCCCGAACCGCTCTTTGACCTGGCGGCGGAATCCCTTGAGCAGATTCATGCCGACCAGATCAGTGTAAGCGGGCTCGATGGCCATGCAATGACCGCCGTAAGGGGCGGCGTCATAGACAGCCTGCGCCGCCACGATCGAGAAATTCTCGTCGATGGTGATGCGCAGATGCATATGGTGGATGGGCTGCCCGGCCTTGAACATCTTGCCGTCGCTCTTGGGGAAATCGTACGCCTTCACGTCGATCAGCTCGGCTTCCAGATCCCAGTTGCCGTCTTCGCGCGCATACGACTGCACGCGTATGGAACGCGTGTGCAGTGGTTGGCGAGGGTAATCCGGCGGTGGCAAGGGCATGCTGGGGGCCTGCGGGGCGAAGATGGCCTGCGCATGGTGCGCGGCAACAAAACCTTGAAAGTATAGCGCAGGCAGGCGACGATCAACCGTCTTGCTGCACGCCGCGCACTAGGGGACAGAGTGCGGCCGATGCCCAGAGTCCCTCGTGGCGGACCTGCCCGGTCAGGCGCGCGGCGGCCAGATGGCGTTCCCGCACGGGCGTGTATTCCTCCAGCCCGCGGCGGCAGGCCTTCAACCGGGCCTCCAGCGCGCTCCAGGCCCGGGCGAAGGCGTCCGCGCGGCCTGCCGGCGCGCAGGCGGCCAACCTGGCCGCGACCTCGGGACCGCAATAAAGCCGGGCGACGTCGATATCGCCGTCACCGCCGCCTGCCCCGTTCCCTGCCGCCGCCAGGTCCACGCCCGGCACGCCCTGGCAGGACAAACCGCACAAGATATAAGGGCCGCAATAAGAGAAAGAGCTGTTCCAGGGGGAACCCGGCGCCATGGCAGGTCCCTTGGGCGTTTCGGTCCAGCGCGCCGCCGCCCCCGACCGGCGCGACAACTCGGCCGCCAGCCATGCGCGGGCCGCCTGGCGCTGGCCTTCCCGGCCAGTCGCCAGCCGCAGCAGCCACAACTCGACGGGCGCGCCCTCCCCGGTCAGCCGCAGCGCGGGCGTGGGGGTCAGCGGCGCCGCGGACAAGGTCTCAGGTGCGTTCAAGCGCCCGGCCCTCGCGTCCACGGGGTGGCCGGACTACCCATCCAGGCCTGGCCGGCCGGGATGGTTTCGCCCTTCAACACCAGGGTCAGCGGCCCCAACACGGCGCGTTCCTCGACATGGGTGTCGTACAGGATCGTGCTGCGCGGACCGACGTTGACCCCGCGGCCGATGTGCACAGGCCCGATCTTCATGACCCGATCCTCGAACAGATGGGTTTGCGGCCCGGACCAGGCATGCAGCACCGCGTCGTCGCCGATCAGGACGCAGTCGTACTCGGTGATGTCGGTGGTGTCCATGAATACGCGCTTGCCGATGCGGGCGCCCATGCAGCGCAGCGCCAGGGGCAGCCAAGGGGTCGCGCGCAGGAAGTTGAAGAAATTGGGCACGGCGATGGACTCGTACAGGCTGGTCACCGCCTCGCTCTTCCAGACGAAAGGCGTCCACATCGGTTCGGCGCGCGGCCGGTACCGGCCCACAAGCGTCCACTTCAGCAGTATCAGGAACAGGAACGTGCCCAGGCCGTACAGCACGCCGGCCAGCATCAGCTCGTCGAAGGCGGCCAAAAAGCCCTGGGCCGCGGCGATGGGGATGACTTTCATGACCGTCAGATACCCCACCGCGATCACGACCGCCAGCGGCAGGATCATGCGCAAGCCTTCGACGGCGCCGCGTGCGACCTTGCGGCCCAGGCTGGGCCGGAACGTCAGATGCGCGGGGAAGCCCGCAGTCTGTTCGCGGGCGGGCAAGGCCAGCGGCGGATTGCCCAGCCAGGTCTGGCCGCTGGCCATGCGGCCGTTGACTGGCGCCCGGCTCTGCACGCCGATCAGCACGTCGTCGGGCAGCACCGACCCGTCAGGCACGTAGGCGCCATTGCCGACAAAGCTGCGGTTGCCGATGATGGTCGGGCGCATCGTCATCCAGCCGCGATCGATCTCCTCGTCGCCCAACATGACGCCGTCGGCGATGAAGCTGTCGCGACCCAGCGTCAGCATGTCGGGCACGATGCCCATGGCGGTGGAAATTTCGGTGCCCCGCCCGACCTTCGCGCCCAGCAGCCGGTACCAGGTGCCGGCGTAGATCGAGGCGTACAGGCCATGCAGCACGCTCAGGCTGGACTCCTGGATCTGGTTGGTCAGCCACCGCCGCAGATAGATCTGGCCATAGACCGGCCACCGCCCGCCCGACAACCTGGGCAGCAGCAACCAGCGCAACAGGGCGGACACCAGCACCGTCAGGAACAGCAGCAAGGCGCTGGCCGGCAACGCCAGCAGCAGATAGCAAAGAAAGGCATACGGCCAGGACACGCGGTCGCCCATCAGGTCCAGCCAGCGCGCGTCGATCCAGTCGATCAGCACGAAGCTGGGGAAGACCGGCATGAAGAACAACGCCGCGATCAAGGTACCGCCCAAGGCATAGGCCACCACGTCCAGCTGGCGCAAGCGCCCCGTCCGTACGGGACGCGGCGGCAATTCGGGCGCATGCACCTGGGGATCATGCCGCGCCGGCGCGCCCGTCCAGACCTGCCCCGCCGGCACGCGAGTCCCCGAAGCCAGCGACGACAAGCCATCCAGCCGTGCCCCCTCGCCCATCGCCACATCGCCTTGCAGCACCGCGTACGACCCGACGTAGGCATTGTCGGCCAGCGTGATCGGCGCCACTTCCCAGACGCCCCCGCGTACCGCGAAGTTCTCCAGGTTCACGGCCGCGCCGATGCTGACGCCATCGCCAATCGTCAGCAGGTCGGGCGCGCGGACGGAAATGCGGCTGATGGCGGCGTCGCGGCCGATGCGCGCGCCCAGCGCCCGCAAGTACCAGACTTGCAGGGGAGAGCCGGCCAGCAAATGCGCCGGCGGGATGTCCAGCACCCGGTCGACCAGCCACCAGCGGTAGAAGCGCCACCCATATAGCGGATAGCGGCCGGCCTTGAGGCGGCCCAGGATGCCCCATTTGCAGGCCACGGCAACGCCGAAGCTCAGCAGGTTGCAGACCAGGTAGCTGGCGATGGACAGCGCCACCGCGCGCCAGACCGAGTCGCCCTCGTCGCCCGTCCAATAGTGATACGTGAAGAACGGCGTCAGCCAGATCAACATGCGCACGCCGATCAGCAGCGGCAGCGCGGCAAGCTGGGCCAGGCCACAGGTCCAGCGCCGCCACTCCGGCGCCTGGCCTGCCGTATCGTCGGGCTGCGCAAGGGTGTCGCCCTCTTCCACCGCAATAGGCACGGCCGCCGCCAACGCGTCCAGCCGCGACGACAACGCCCCCAGGCCGGGGTGCTGATAGAGCTCGTGCATCGTCAGCGCGGAAAACTGCGGATGCTTGCGCAGCGACGACACCAGGCGCGCGGCCAACAGCGAATGGCCGCCCAGGTCGCGGAAGAAGTCGCTGGCCAGGCGCAGCGGCTGGCCCGGAAACAAAGGACGCAGCGCGTCGAACAGCGCCTGTTCACCTGGCGTGACCGCTACGTCGTCTTCGCCGCTGGGCTCGGACACGGTTTCCAGTTCACGCGCCTTGAGCGCTTTACGGTCGATTTTTCCCGACGTCAGGCGCGGCACCTCGGCCACGCGTTCAAAGCGGGCGGGGATCATGTAGGCGGGCAGGTCCTGCGCCAGCGCGGCCCGCAAGGCATGCAGGTCCAGCCGCGCCTCGCCCTCGGGTTTCAGGAAGGCCACCAGTTGATCGATGCCCCCCAGGTCTCGCAGCACCACCGCCGCCGCCCCGACACCGGGCTGCCGGTACAGCGCCGCTTCGATTTCGCCCAGCTCGACCCGAAAGCCCCGCACCTTGACCTGGTCGTCGCTGCGGCCCAGACATTGGATCTGCCCATGCTCGTCGATGCGGGCCAGGTCGCCGCTGCGGTACATCCGCGTGTCGTGATCGCCGCTGGGCCGGGGGTTGGCCAGGAATTTTTCGGCCGTCAGCTCAGGGCGTCCGAGGTAGCCGCCCGCCACGCCGGGACCGGTAATGCACAGTTCGCCGACCTGCCCTTGCGGCAGCACCGCCCCGTCGTCGCCGCGGATGAGCATGCCGTAATTGGGCAGCGGCGTGCCGATGGTCACCGGTTGGCCGGGCAGCAATTCGGCCAGGCTGGCCGATACCGTGGTCTCGGTCGGACCATAGGTATTGAACAGGCGACGGCCGGGCGTGGCCCAGCGCGGCACGAGGAAGTCCGGACACACTTCGCCGCCCAGGTTCACGATGCGCAAGCCCGGCACGTCGTGCGCGAACAGCGCGAGCAGCGTCGGCACCGCGTGCAGCACGGTCACGCCTTCGCGCACCAGCGCGTCGGGCAGGCCTTCGGGGTCGGTGGTCAGCATCTTGGGCGCCACCCACAGGCTGGCGCCGACCAGATAACTGATCCAGATTTCTTCGAACGACATGTCGAAGGCCACCGAAAAGCCCTGGTAGACCTTGTCGCCGTGCCGCACGCCCAGCACCTCGTTTTCGCTGCGCAGGAAATGGCAGATACTGGCCTGGCTGATCGGCACGCCTTTCGGCTTGCCGGTCGACCCGGACGTGTAGATCACATAGGCAGGATGCTCGGGCAGCAGGCCTTCTCGTTTGCGCAAGACGCCGTCGACGGGCATGGACAGCGCCCAGGTGGTCCACGTCGCCATGCCGTCCAGGCGCACGTCCGCGCTGGCGATCAACCCTTGGGCGCCCGCATCCTGCAGACAGACCAGCATGCGGTCGGGCGGCGTGTCGGATTCGAACGGCAGCCACGCCGCGCCGGCTTTGGCGATGGCCGCCTGCATCACCAGCAGGTCCGCCCCGCGCGGCAGGCACAGGCCAACGATCTGACCGGGCCGCACGCCGGCCTCGATCAGATGATGCGCGGCCAGGTCGGCGCGCTGGCCCAGCATGTCGTAGGTAAGGGTTTGATCCAGCCAATGAATGGCAATCGCGGCGGGGTGCCGCAGGATCGTGGCTTCCAGAATATCGGGCAGCGTTTCCGCGGCAAGCAGATCCGGCCGATAGGGGCCTTGGAGAATCATAGATACGGCAACAATCCGGCTGTTAGGATTTTTGCATATTGACCCATGCCGCGGGAATTCGTTCAAAAAAAGTACCCCACGCCGCGCGTGCTTCGCACGCTTGCGGCCTCCCAAGGAGGCTGCATTTTCCTTGGGATGGCCCGGGGGTAAAAAAAAAGCCCCCGGCCGGTGCGTCAGTCGCACACAAACCAGGGGCTTACACCCGCAACACCCGCCCTTGGGGCCAACGTTGCGGGTGGCCGGTACTTAAGCGGATTGGCGCAGCGTGCGGGCCGCTTGCACCATGCCGATCAGCGCCGCTTCGGTTTCGGGCCACGCGCGCGTCTTCAGGCCGCAGTCAGGGTTCACCCACAACCGTTCCTTGGGCAGGCGGGCCGCCGCCTTTTCCATCAGGCCGACCATCCAGTCCACTTCCGGCACGTTGGGCGAGTGGATGTCGTACACGCCGGGCCCGATGTCGTTCGGGTAGTCGAAATCTTCGAACGCCTTGAGCAGGTCCATGTTGGAGCGCGACGTTTCGATCGTGATCACGTCCGCGTCCATCGCGGCGATCGATTCGATGATGTCGTTGAACTCCGAATAGCACATGTGGGTATGGATCTGCGTTTCGTCGCGCACGCCGGCGGTCGACAGGCGGAAGCAATCCACGGCCCAGTCCAGGTACGCCTTCCAGTCGGCGCGGCGCAGCGGCAGGCCTTCGCGAATGGCGGGCTCGTCGATCTGGATGACGCTGATGCCGGCGGCTTCCAGGTCCACCACTTCATCGCGCAGCGCCAACGCCAGTTGGCGGCAGGTCTGTTCACGCGGCTGGTCGTCACGCACGAACGACCATTGCAGGATGGTGACCGGACCGGTCAGCATGCCCTTGACGGGCTTGTCCGTCAGCGACTGCGCGTACGAAGACCAACCCACCGTCATCGGCGCGGGACGGGCCACGTCGCCGAAAATGATCGGCGGCTTGACGCAGCGCGAACCGTAGCTTTGCACCCAGCCGTTCTTGGTGAACGCAAAGCCTGCCAGCAGTTCGCCGAAGTATTCCACCATGTCGTTGCGCTCGGGTTCACCGTGCACCAACACGTCCAAGCCCACCTTTTCCTGGAAGCGGATGACTTCCTCGATTTCCTTGCGAATGGCGGTCTCGTAGCCCGAATCGGTCAGCGCGCCAGCCTTCCAGTCGCGGCGCAGGGCACGGATTTCGGCGGTCTGCGGGAACGAGCCGATCGTGGTCGTCGGGTAGGCGGGCAAGCCCAGTTGTTCTTGCTGGCGGGCGATGCGGCCGGCGAACGGCGCGCGGTCGCGCGACACGCTGGCGGCGTCGGCCATGCGTTGGCCCACGACCGGATTGTGGATGCGGGCCGACGAACGGCGCGCGGCCAGCGCGGCGCGCTGCTGGACCAGCCCCGACTGCACCGAGGGTTCCGTCGCGCTATCGAGCGCACGGCCCAAGAGGCTCAGCTCTTCCAGCTTCTGCGCGGCGAACGACAGCCAGCTCTTCAACTCGGCGTCCAGTTCGGTTTCGTTGGCCAGGTCCACCGGCACGTGCAGCAGCGAGCACGACGGGGCCAGCCACAGGCGGTCGCCCAGTTGTTGCTTGACCGGCGCCAGCGTCGCAATGGCGGCGTCCAGGTCGGTGCGCCAGATGTTGCGGCCGTTGATAATGCCAGCGGACAGCACCTGGTCGGCGCGCAGGCCGGCCACGACGTCGGCCAGTTGCTCCGGCGCGCGGACCAGGTCCACGTGCAGGCCAGCCACGGGCAGGGCCTGGACGGTGGGCAGGTTGTCCTTCAACCCGTCGAAATAGGTGGCGATCAGCAGCTTGACCGGGCTGGCGGCCAGCACGCCATACACCTGCTTGAACGCGTCGCGCCACGCTTGCGGCAGATCCAGCACCAGGATGGGTTCGTCGATCTGCACCCATTGCACGCCCAGCTTGGCAAAGCGGGCCAGGACTTCTTCGTACACCGGCAGCAGCGCGGCCAGCAGTTGCAGCTTGCCTTCGTCGGCGGCGCCGCCCGCGAAGGCATCGCCCTTGCCCAGGTAAAGCCAGGTCAGCGGACCCGGGATCACCGGCTTGACGGCGTGGCCCAGCGCTTGCGCTTCCTGAATCTGTTCGAACAGCGATTCCCGCGCAATGCGGAACGTCTGGCCCGGCACCAGTTCCGGCACGATGTAGTGATAGTTGGTATCGAACCACTTGGTCATTTCGCAGGCGGCGGCGGGCTTGCCCGTCGGTGCGCGGCCGCGGCCCATGCGAAACAGCGTGTCCAGCGAGACGGCTTCGTTGTCGCGCTGGCCGAAGCGGGCCGGCACGGCGCCCAGCAGCGTGCTCCATTCCAGGATCTGGTCGTACCAGGCGAAGTCGCCCACAGGCACGAACTTCAGGCCCGCCGCCGCTTGCAGCCGCCAGTGCCTGGCGCGCAGTTCACGGCCGGTTTCTTCCAGTGCCTCGGCGGTTTGCTTGCCGGCCCAATAGGCTTCGACAGCGCGCTTCAATTCGCGTTGGGCACCAATGCGGGGGAACCCCAGATTATGAATAGTAGTCATGAGAATGCCGCCCTTAGACAAATTTTGTTCAAGTGACGGTTATTGTGCAGGCAAATCTACATGAATCAAAATCAATGTTCACATTCATAAGATGAGAAAATCTCATACAATACCTATTCATTCCACCGCCATCGGGTTCGGTGCCTGCGGCGGACGCCCGTCGGGCGCCACCCCTGTCCCGACCTACGCCCATGCTAGAAATCCGCCACCTGGAAACGCTGACTGCCATCCGTGAAGGCGGCAGCCTGCAAGAAGCCGCCGAACGCCTCCACCTGACCCAATCCGCCCTGTCGCACCAATTGCGCGACCTGGAAACCCGCTTGGGCACGCCGCTGCTAAACCGCCGCACCCGACCGGCGCGGCTGACCACGGCAGGCCTGCGCGTGCTGGCGCTGGCGGACGAAGTCTTGCCCCGCATCCGCGCAACCGAGCGCGAATTGCAGCGGCTGGCCGCTGGCCGCACGGGCCGCCTGCATCTGGCGATCGATTGCCACTCGTGCTTCCAATGGCTGATGCCGGCGCTGGACGCCTTCCGGGCGCAGTGGCCGGACGTGGCGCTGGACCTGTCGGCCGCCTTTTCGTTTGCCCCCCTGCCCGCGCTGGTGCGCGGCGACCTGGACCTGGTCATTACCTCGGACCCGCAGCCGCTGGAGGCGGTGGAGTACCTGCCGTTGTTCAAGTACGAACTGGTGCTGGCGGTGTCGGAGTCCAATCCGCTGGCGGGCAGCAAGTTCATCATGCCGGACCAGTTGGCCGATCAGACGCTCATCACCTACCCGGTAGACAAGCAACGCCTGGACGTCTTCACCGCTTTTTTGGACCCGGCCGACGTGGAACCCGCCGCCATCCGCAAAGCGGAACTCACTCCCATCATCGCGCAACTGGTGGCCAGCAACCGCGGCGTGGCCGCCCTGCCGAACTGGGCGTTGACCGAATACATGAACCAGGGTTGGCTGCGGCTGTGCCGCCTGGGGCCGCAGGGAGTATGGCGCACGCTGTACGCCACGGTGCGAACCGAAGATACCGATGCGTCGTACATCGACGAATTCCTGACCATCACGCGTGACGTCTGCTTCAAGACGCTGTCGGGAATCAAGTCAGCAAAATAAAGGGGCGGCCCGGCGGGGAAAAGGGCCCCCACGCTGCGCGTGCTTCGCACGCTTGCTGCCCCCCGAGGGGGCTTTTTCCCCTTGGGGCGGCCCGGCGGGGAAAAGGGCCCCCACGCTGCGCGTGCTTCGCACGCTTGCTGCCCCCCGAGGGGGCTTTTTCCCCTTGGGGCGGCCCGGCGGGGAAAAGGGCCCCCACGCTGCGCGTGCTTAATCTTCGTCGCTGTCGCCCACGATGCGGCGGATCACGTCGTGGGCGAATCCGCGGCTGGCCAGGAAGCGGGCCTGTTTGGCGTATGCCGCGCGGTCTGCGGGCTTGGCGTCGAAACGCTTCTTCCAGACTTCGAGCGCGCGGTCGTATTCGGTGGCGCGCAACTGGTCGCGCAATTCAGCCACCTGGTCGGCATCCACGCCATGCTGGCGCAATTCCTGCACGATGCGGGCCGCGCCCTGGCGCGAGGCGCGCCGGTGCACCAGGCTTTGCGCAAAGCGCTCGGTGGACAGCCAGCCTTCTTTTTCCAGCGCGTCCAGCACCGCGTCGACCTCCGCCGCGTCTTCGGCGTAGGCCGACAGCTTGCGCGCCAGCTCTTCGCGCGCGTGTTCGCGCCGCGACAAATACCCCACCGCACGCATCTTCAGCGATGGCCCCTTGCGGTCGGGCTTGCCGTCGTCGACGCCGGCCTGGTCTTCGGCGCGGGCTGCCCGGCGGCCACGAGGGGCCGCAAGCTGTTCCGAACTACGCTGCCATTGTCCCGGATCGGCGGCGGGCACTGCCGACTCCTGTTCACGGCGCGCGTCGGAACTCCGCCGCAAGCCCTGGGGCTTGGCGACGGTTTCAAACTCGTCATCCAACTTGGCGCGAAGACGGTCGGCTGACGCGGGGGTCGATTTCCAGCTCATGCGCTTCCTGCTTGCTATGCAAAAACGGCAGGCCCGTCGTGGCGCCTGCCGCATATCGCCGGGCCAGAGGCACGGCGCAAACAATGTGCAAGGCGCCTGCAGTGACCTGCAGGCAGCCGCAAGATTGCTTATTCGGCGGTGTCTTCCGCCGTCGGGACGAACTCGGCGGCACGGCTGACGATGCCCTGGTTCTCGCGAACGCGGTTCTCGATCTCGATGGCGATTTCCTTGTGCTCTTTCAGGTATTCGCGGACATTGTCCTTGCCCTGGCCGATGCGGTTGCCGTTGTAGCTGTACCACGCGCCGGACTTGTCCACCACGCTGGCGGCCACGCCCAAGTCGATGATTTCGCCTTCGCGCGAGATGCCGGCACCATACATGATGTCGAACTCGGCCTGCTTGAACGGCGGCGCCACCTTGTTCTTCACCACCTTGACGCGGGTTTCGTTGCCGACCACTTCGTCGCCCTTCTTGATGGAACCGATGCGGCGGATGTCCAGGCGCACGGAGGCGTAGAACTTCAGCGCGTTGCCGCCGGTAGTGGTTTCGGGGTTGCCGAACATCACGCCGATCTTCATGCGGATCTGGTTGATGAAGATGACCATGCAGTTGGTGCGCTTGATCGTGGCGGTCAGCTTGCGCAGCGCCTGGCTCATCAGGCGGGCCTGCAGGCCGGGCAGCGAATCACCCATTTCACCTTCGATTTCAGCCTTGGGCACCAGGGCGGCCACGGAGTCGATGACGATCAGGTCGACCGAGCCCGAACGCACCAGCGCGTCGGTGATTTCCAGCGCCTGTTCGCCGGTGTCCGGCTGCGAGATCAGCAGGTCGGTCAGGTTGACGCCCAGCTTGTTGGCGTACTGCACGTCCAGCGCGTGTTCCGCGTCGACAAAGGCGCAGGTGCCGCCGATCTTCTGCATTTCAGCGATGACCTGCAACGTAAGCGTGGTCTTGCCCGACGATTCCGGACCGTAGATTTCGACCACGCGGCCGCGCGGCAAGCCGCCGACGCCCAGCGCGATATCCAGCCCCAGCGAACCCGTGGAGACGACCTGGATATCGTGCGAGACCTCGTTGTCGCCGTAGCGCATGATCGAGCCCTTGCCGAACTGCTTTTCGATCTGCGAGAGCGCGGCGGCAAGCGCCTTGGCCTTTTCCGATGCGGCGGCCTTGGTGGTTTTGTCGTCCATGTAAAGTCCTGTCTGTAACGTATCTGGTGTCGAAGGGTGCCGGAGAAGTCGCCGGTCAGGCTGTGGGTCTGGCTGGGTTTGGCTAGGTCTGGCTGGGTTTGGCTAATGCGTCAGGCTATGCGTCAGTTGCGCTCAAGGTTGCTTCGCGCTTTTGATTCATGTGCAGATTATGGCATCGGATTGTACTGTACAAAAAACCAGTGCGCCACAGTTTTGCACGTATACCCTGAGTGGGCAAGCCCACCGCCGTATGACAGAATCGAAGAAGAACCCGGCGTTTCGTCCCTTTTCCGCCGCCGGGCCGCCCACAAGGCGGATAGCCTCCCATAGAGGGGCAGCAAGCGCGCAAAGCGCTGGCGGCACAGGGACCCCTTCATTAGCAGCCCATGCGTATCCTGATCGCCGAAGACGACAGCATTCTGGCCGACGGCCTGTCCCGGTCCTTGCGCCACAACGGCTATGCCGTGGACGCCGTGCGCGACGGGCTGGCTGCCGATTCGGCGCTGGCGGCCCAGGCCTTCGACCTGCTCATCCTGGACCTTGGCCTGCCGCAGCTGGCCGGCCTGGAAGTGCTGCGCCGCCTGCGCGCCCGCAATTCCGCCCTGCCCGTCCTGATCCTGACCGCCGCCGACAGCATCGAGCAGCGCGTCAAGGGCCTGGACCTGGGCGCCGACGACTACATGGCCAAACCCTTCGCGCTGTCCGAGCTGGAAGCGCGCGTGCGGGCATTGACCCGCCGCGGCGCCGGCGGCGGCGCCACGATGATCAAGCACGGCCGGCTGCTGTTCGACCAGACCGGCCGCGTCGCCATCGTGGACGACCAGACGCTGGACCTGTCCGCGCGCGAGGTCAGCCTCCTGGAGATCCTGCTGACCCGCAGCGGCCGCATGGTCAGCAAGACGCAACTGGTGGACCACCTGTGCGAATGGGGCGAGGAAGTCAGCACCAACGCCATCGAGGTCTATGTGCACCGGCTGCGCAAGAAGCTTGAGCCCAGCGGCGTGAAGATCGTGACGGTGCGCGGCCTGGGCTACTGTCTGGAGCGGGACCAGGGTGCCGCGTATCTCGCCAGCTGAGCCTGCGCGGCCCGAACCGCTGAATCAGGAAGCGCTGGATATCATGCAAGCCGGGTCCAAGGGCCCCAGCTTCGCGCCGCCCCAGCGGTCCCTGCTGGGCGAGATCCTGGACTGGATGCTGGCGCCGCTGTTCCTGCTGTGGCCCATGAGCGTGGCGATCACCTACGTCGTCGCGCAGAACATCGCCAACGTGCCGTACGACCGGGCGCTGGCCAACAACCTCCATGTGCTGACGCGCCAGGTCCACGCGCAGGACGGCCGCGCCGTGCTGAAGATGACCGACCCGGCGCGCGACGTGCTGCGCGCCGACGAGACCGACAGCGTGTTCTGGCTGGCGCTGGGCAGCCGCGGCGAATACCTGGGCGGCGATCGCGCCCTGCCGCTGCCTGCCACGGTGGGCCAACCGCGGCCCGGCGAGGTCCAGTACGAAGACGACACCATGCGCGGCTTCGGCATCCGGCTGGCGTTCACCTGGGTCGATCTGAATCTGCCCAACACCCAACCGGCGCTGCTGATCGTGGCCGAAACCGTGGAAAAGCGCACGCAACTGGCCAACGACATCATCAAGGGCGTGATCATTCCGCAGTTCGTGGTGCTGCCGATCGCCGTGCTGCTGGTCTGGTTCGGGCTGTCGCGTGGCGTGGCGCCGTTGAACGCCTTGCAGCAACGCCTGCGCGCCCGGCGTCCCGACGACCTCTCGCCCATCGACGAGCGCGCGGCGCCCTCCGAGATCGCCCCGCTGGTGGCGGCGATGAACGACCTGCTGGACCGCCTGTCCGCCAACGTCCAGGCGCAACGCCGCTTCGTGGCGGATGCCGCGCATCAGCTGAAGACGCCGCTGGCGGGACTGCGCACGCAGGCCGAGCTGGCATTGCGCGACGCCAGCCCCGAGGAAATGCAGTCCAGCCTGCGCCAGCTGGTGACCGGCTCGGAACGCGCCACCCGGCTGGTCAATCAATTGCTGTTGCTGGCCCGTGCCGAAAACCCCAGCGCCATCGGCCTGACGCGCACCGACCTGAACGCCATCGCCTACGAACAGGCCATGCATTGGGTGCCGCACGCCCTGTCGCTCAGTACCGACCTGGGCTTCGAAGGGTCGGACGACCCCGTAGAAATCAGCGGCAACCCCTTGCTGCTGGCGGAACTGCTGAACAACCTGGTGGACAACGCGCTGCGCTACACGCCGCGCGGCGGCCACATCACGGTGCGCGTGCAGCGCGTGGGCGACGAAGCGGTGCTGGAAGTCGAGGATTCCGGCCCGGGCATCCCGCCTGAAGAGCGCGAACGCGTGTTCGACCGCTTCTACCGCGTGTTGGGCACCGCGTCCGACGGCAGCGGGCTGGGCCTGGCGATCGTGCGGGAGATCGCCCAGAAGCACCAGGCCACGGTGCGGGTGAGCGACCACCCCAACATGCATTCGGACCTGCCTGGCACCCGCATCCGCGTGGTGTTCCCCCTGTACGCCGAACACCCGGATCTGCTTGAGAGCTGAGGGGCGCGGCCATGCCGCGCATGCCTAGGACTATCCCTAGCCCCGCACGCAAAGCTTACACAATGTTTCAATTTTAAGATTCGGGTAAGGGTTACGTCAGAACCTCGTCAGCCTCGCGCCTCAATGTTGCGTATAGCTCGATGTCGGCTCGCCGGCGGAGGGTCAAGCACGGCGGAGAACCGCCGGCCAAAAACGAGGAGACATCATGAGCACAACAACCATGGCAGGCCGCGGTCCCTCCGCGGAACCGCGCCCGATGACCAAGGATGAACGCCGCGTCATCTTCGCGTCGTCCCTGGGCACGGTTTTCGAGTGGTACGACTTTTATCTCTACGGCTCGCTTGCAGCCATCATCGCGCAGCACTTTTTCTCGGGCGTGAACCCCACCGCGGGCTTCATTTTCGCGCTGCTGGCGTTTGCCGCGGGCTTCGCCGTGCGGCCGTTCGGCGCACTGGTGTTCGGCCGCCTGGGCGATCTGGTCGGACGCAAATACACCTTCCTGGTCACCATCGTGATCATGGGCCTGTCGACATTCCTCGTGGGCGTGCTGCCCAGCTACGCCAGCATCGGTCTGGCCGCGCCGGCCATCCTGATCGTGCTGCGCCTGCTGCAAGGCCTGGCCCTGGGCGGTGAATACGGTGGCGCTGCGACCTACGTCGCCGAACACGCCCCGCATGGCCGCCGCGGCTTCTACACGTCGTGGATCCAGACCACCGCAACGCTGGGCCTGTTCCTGTCGCTGCTGGTCATCCTGGGCATCCGCACGGTCATGGGCGAAGACGACTTCAAAGCCTGGGGCTGGCGCATTCCGTTCCTGATCTCGGTCGTGCTGCTGGGCATCTCGGTATGGATCCGCCTGCAACTGAGCGAATCGCCCACCTTCAAGCGCATGAAGGAAGAAGGCAAGGGTTCGAAGGCGCCGATCGCTGAATCGTTCGGCCAGTGGAAGAACCTGAAAGTCGTGATCCTGGCGCTGCTGGGCCTGACCGCCGGCCAGGCCGTGGTCTGGTACACGGGCCAGTTCTACGCCTTGTTCTTCCTGACGCAGACGCTGAAGGTCGACGCCAACACCGCCAACATCATGATCGCGATCGCGCTCCTGATCGGCACCCCCTTCTTCGTGGTCTTCGGCGCGCTGTCCGACAAGATCGGCCGCAAGCCCATCATCATGGCGGGCTGCCTGATCGCGGCTGCGACCTACTTCCCGATCTTCCAGGGCATCACCCACTTCGCCAACCCGGCGCTGGAAAAGGCCCAGGCCACGGCCCCGGTCACGGTGATCGCCGACCCGAGCACTTGCTCGTTCCAGTTCAACCCGGTGGGCACGTCCGCGTTCACCAGTTCTTGCGACGTCGTGAAATCCTTCATGGCCCGCAACTCGGTGAACTACAAGAACGAAACCGCGCCGGCTGGCTCGGTGGCCAAGGTCAAGATCGGCAACGACGAGTTCGCCTCGTTCGACGGCAAGTCCATGGCTCCCGCCGACTTCAAGGCCAAGGCTGCGGAACTGGACAAGGCACTGACCACCGCGATCCGCAGCCACGGCTACCCCGCCAAGGCTGACCCGGCGCAAAGCAACAACGTCATGGTCGTGGTGCTGCTGGCGATCCTGGTGCTGTATGTGACCATGGTCTACGGCCCCATCGCCGCGATGCTGGTGGAAATGTTCCCGACGCGCATTCGCTACACCTCGATGAGCTTGCCGTACCACATCGGCAACGGCTGGTTCGGCGGCTTCCTGCCCCCGGTCGCCTTCGCCGTGGTGGCTGCCACGGGCAACATCTACGACGGCCTGTGGTACCCGATCATCATCGCAGTCATGACCCTGGTCATCGGCACGCTGTTCGTGCGCGAATCCAAGGACAACGACATCAACGCCTAATCGACCATCCCCCGCCGGGTGGGACTGCTGCGCCTGCCCGGCCTTTAAAAGCTCCTTACGGAGCTTTTTTTTTGTGCCCCCCCCACGCCGCGCGCTTCGCGCTTGCTGCCCCCAAAGGGGCTCTTTTCCCTTGGGGCGGCCCGGCGAGGAATAGACCCCCACGCTGCGCACGCTACGCGCGCTTGCTGCCCCCCGAGGGGGCTCTTTTCCCTTGGGACGGCCCGGCGAGGGATAGACCCCCACGCTGCGCACGCTACGCGCGCTTGCTGCCCCCCGAGGGGGCTCT
>CAUSDE010000018.1:0-105690 GCA_963530045.1 uncultured Achromobacter sp. | reverse complement strand
CGGCAAGCCCGCTGACCGTCCGGCGCACGCCGGCCGCGCCGAAGGCCGCCCGCAGCAAAGCCAGCGCCGTCCGGAAGGCACTGCCCGCCCGGCCGGCAACGGCAGCTCGGGGCGCCCGGCTGAGGGGCGCCCGGCTGGCGGCCCGCGCGCAGCGCTGCTGGGCAAGTAATCCCCAGCAGGTAATATCACCGGCACCCCACACATCCTGCGATCCAAGGACCCGCGCCATCATGCCCTTATCCACCTGGTTGACGTTCTTCCTGGCCTCCTGGGCCATTTCGTTCTCACCCGGAGCGGGCGCGATCTCGGCGATGTCCTCGGGATTGAAGTACGGTTTTGCACGCGGCTACTGGAACACGGCCGGCCTCATCATGGGCATCCTGTTCCAGTTCGTCGTCGTGGCCGTAGGATTGGGCGCGGTGCTGGCCACGTCCGAAATGGCCTTCAATGTGGTCAAGTACCTGGGCGTGGCCTATCTGATCTACCTGGGCATCCGCCAGATCCGCACCGATGCCGCGCCCGTCGCGGTCGATGCGGGCGACCCCAAGCAGGCGTCGATCCGCGAACTCGTCATGCGCGGGTTCCTGATCAACACCATGAACCCCAAGGGCACGGTGTTCCTGCTGGCCGTGGTGCCGCAGTTCGTGGATCCGGCGCTCGCGCTGACGCCGCAGTATGCGGCGCTGGCCGGCACGCTGGCCTTCACCGATCTGGTCGCCATGGGCGTGTACACGCTGCTGGCTGCGCGCGTGCTGCGCATGCTGCGCGACGCCAAACACATCCGCTGGATGAACCGCACCTTCGGGTCGCTGTTCATCCTGGCTGGCGTATTCCTGGCGTCGTTCCGCCGCCATTCCTGAATCTTCATACGCGGGGCACGCGCCGGAGACGGCGCGTGCCCCGCGCTTTTCATGCACGAAGCCGGACCGCGCCGGCCTAACAAGCGGCGTTAAGTACAATCCTCCGACCATGAATATCCCTCAAGAAGTTGCGCGGCGCCGAACGTTCGCGATCATTTCCCACCCTGACGCGGGCAAGACCACGCTGACCGAAAAGCTGTTGCTGTTCGCAGGCGCGATCCAGATCGCCGGCAGCGTCAAGGCGCGCAAAGCGTCCCGCCACGCCTCGTCCGACTGGATGGAAATCGAAAAGCAACGCGGCATTTCCGTGGCGTCCTCGGTGATGCAGATGGAGTACCGCGACTGCGTCATCAACCTGCTCGACACCCCGGGCCACCAGGACTTCTCCGAAGACACCTACCGGGTGCTGACGGCGGTGGATGCCGCGCTGATGGTGATCGACGCCGCCAACGGCGTCGAGCCGCAGACCATCCGCCTGCTGCAGGTCTGCCGTGCGCGCAATACGCCCATCATCACGTTCATCAACAAGATGGACCGCGAGGTGCGCGAGCCGCTGGAACTGCTGTCGGAAATCGAAGGCCACCTGGGCATGGACGCCGTGCCGTTCTCGTGGCCGGTCGGCATGGGCAAGGCGTTCGGCGGCGTGTTCGACATCCGCCGCGACCGCATGCGCGTCTTCCGTCCGGGCCAGGAACGCCGTTCCGACAACGATGACGTCATCGAAGGCCTGACCAACCCCGAAATCGCCCGCCGTTACGGCTCGGCATTCGAGCAGGCCAGCGGCGAAATCGAGCTCATCAACGAAGCCGCCCCCGCGTTCGATCGCGATCAATTCCTGGCCGGCAAGCAGACCCCCGTGTTCTTCGGCTCGGCCATCAACAACTTCGGCGTGCAGGAAGTGCTGGACGCGCTGGTGGACCATGCCCCGCCCCCGGGCCCGCGCATGGCGCTGCAGCGCGAAGTGCTGCCCGAAGAGCCCAAGTTCACCGGCGTGGTGTTCAAGGTGCAGGCCAACATGGACCCGGCGCACCGCGACCGCGTGGCCTTCGTGCGCGTCAGCTCGGGCCGCTTCGAACGCGGCATGCGCCTGAAGGTCGCCCGCACCAACAAGGAAATGCGCCCCAACAACGTGGTGTCTTTCCTGTCGCAGCGGCGCGAGCTGCTGGACGAGGCCTATGCCGGCGACGTGATCGGTATTCCCAACCACGGCGTGCTGCAATTGGGCGACGTGCTGACCGAAGGCGAAACCCTGCAGTTCACGGGCCTGCCGTTCTTCGCGCCTGAGCTCTTCCAGGCAGTTGAAGTCAAGGATCCGCTGCGCACCAAGCAACTGCGCACCGGCCTGACGCAACTGGGTGAAGAGGGCGCCATCCAGGTCTTCCGCCCCGAGGCTGCCGGCGGCTCGCTGCTGCTGGGCGCGATCGGCCAGCTGCAGTTCGAAGTGGTGGCCCACCGCCTCAAGACGGAGTACGGCGCAGACGCCCGGATGCTGCCTTCCCGCTACACAATGGCACGTTGGATTACGTCTGAAAACCCGAAAGCGCTGCGCAAGTTCATGGATGCCAATGCGGCCCATATCGCCTATGATGTGGTCGATGCGGCGGCGTTTTTGATCAGTTCCCCTGCGCAGTTGCGCGTAGCCGAGGACCTGTATCCCGAAGTGAAATTCCATGCGATGCGCGAGCACGGCGGCAAGGTATTCGGGGACAAGGCGTAAACCCGTTCGGGTTCCGCACGGCAGATGAGGGTAGCAATGTCTTGGCGTTTATTATTCGCAACGCTCCTGATCGCGCTTGGCGCGTCGGCCTGGGGCGGAATTCAATTGGGTGACTGGCTGGTGGCGCATGCGCCCCCCGCCGCACCGGCTCCTGGGCAGGACGCGGCGGCTTCGCAGCAACCCGTCCTGGACGCCAATGGGCGGCCCTACGTGGCGCAGCCTCCACAGCCCCGCATCGACGGCACCCTCGGCGTGCCGGACAAGCCCGCAGACCGCGAATGGCAGGTCAATACGGTGTCGCTGTTCGACACCGTCAGCGATCCCGCCGTGAAGCTTTCGCGCGAACGCATCACGCCGGAGCAGGCCCGCGAAATCGCGGCCGCCTCCGAAGTGCCGCTGCCCTCTGGCACGTCCGACGTCAGCACGCTGGACTTGCAGGTGCCAGGCACGTCCACCGCCATCAACGGCGGCCAGCCGCAGGCAAGCGGCTACGGCACCCCGCAAATGGTGCAGGCGCCTCCGCCCCCGCCCAATACGGCGCTCAGCCCCGGCGCGCCCGGCTGGCAAGACGCCTTGAAGCGCGAACTGGCACAATGCGCCTCGCAAGGCTTCTTTGACCGCCCCTCGTGTTCCTGGGCGGCTCGCAACAAGTACTGTGCGCCGAACCGCGCCTGGGGCACGATGGCCGAATGCCCGGCCCGCCCACAATGAGCGCGTTCTCACCGCACCGCACCTGAAAATGCCCTCACGCCCGCTCTTGCGGGCGTGCTGCTTTCAACGGGCGTCTTTGCCTTGAGGCGCGGCCCAGCGGCAAAAACAAAAATGGCGCCCCGAGGGGCGCCATTGCTTTGGCCGAAAAGTTTATTCGGGCACGGACATCTGGCTTTGCAGGTAGTTCTGGATGCCGACCTTGTCGATCAGGTCGATCTGGGTTTCCAGATAGTCGATGTGCTCTTCGGTGTCGTCCAGGATGTCCTGGAACAGATCGCGCGAGACGTAGTCACGCACCGATTCGCAATAGGCAATCGCTTCCACGACGGTGGCATGCGCGGCTTGCTCAAGCTTCAGGTCACAGGCCAGCAGCTCGGGCACGTCTTCACCGATCAGCAGCTTGTGCAGGTCTTGCAGGTTGGGCAGGCCGTCCAGCATGAAGATGCGCGCGATCAGGCGATCAGCGTGCTTCATTTCACCGATGGATTCTTCGTACTCGTGCTTGCCCAGCTTGTCGAAGCCCCAATGATTCAGCATGCGGGCATGCAGGAAATATTGGTTGATGGCCGTCAGCTCGTTGGTCAGTTGCTTGTTCAAGAACTGGATGACGGTTTTATCGCCTTTCATAATGGACTCCTTGCAGTCAGGCGCGACGCAAATGCATCGCGACAAAGGAGCGCACGATGCCGCGCGTACGCAACCCCGGCAGACTACCATCAGCCGCAGGGCCGCGCCTAGCCTTGCGCTGCATTTGGTAAACCGCTTTAGAACCGCTACAAGAAAGCGACAAGCCAATGAGAATGAGTATGCGTACTTGATGCCTTGCAGGCGCAAAGCAAGTGCTATGCGCCCTGCACGCAAGCGATCGCGTGGAATCTGGCGCGATATCTCTGCGCAGCGTGCCCGCGCGGGCGGCAGTGGCAAGGAAAAACCGGCCTGGAATTCCGCCGAGCCGCGTCGTTGCATATCGGCAACCCGAAACGCGATTTTGGCTGCATGCGGATCAGGCGGCTTTGCGCGTGGTCAACCAGATGCCGAAGGCGATGGGAACGATGCCCAGCAAATCCAGCCACGACACCGGTTCGCGCAGGACCAGCCATCCGAACAGCAAGCCCAGCGGCGGCATCAGGAAATGCAGCGCGCTGGCCGAGGTGGCGCTGGCGCGGCCAAGGATCATGAACCACAGGTAGTAGCCGCCCATCGATACGGCCACGATCATGTAGGCCATGCTCCACGCAAGGCTGGCCGTCAGGCGCGCGTCGCTCAGGCTCTCGCTCATCAACGCGAACGGAAGCAGGGCGGCGGCGCCGGCCAACGACTGAATGCCCGTCGATGCCCACAACCCCGCCGACGGCTTCAAGCGCTTGTAGAGCAGGGTGCCCGCCACCAGCGCCACCAGGCCGCCCGTCACCAGCAAGGTGCCGTGCATGTCTTCCTGCATGCCGCTCAACCGCGACCTCAGCACCAGAGCCACGCCGGCCAACCCCAGGCACAGGCCCGCCAGCTTGCGCCAGGACAGGCGCTCACCCAGGACCGGACCGGCCAGCACGCCGATCAGCAGGGGATTGGTGCTGATCAGTACGGCGGTGAACGCGGACGATACCGTGGTCATTCCGGTCCAGCTCAGGCCGAGGTACAAGGCGTTGTTCAAGACGCCCAGCAGGATCAGCGACGCCATGTCGCGGCCGCTGGGCCACTTGCCCTGGCGGCCGGCCGCGGCAATCCCCAGCATCAACGCGCCGGCGATCAGAAAGCGGATCGTCAGCAGCGTCAGCGGCGGACAATCCCGCACCGCGATCTTGGCGGCCGCGAAGGCGGAACTCCACAAAAAACAGAAAGCGGCGATCGGCACCCAACTGATCCCCGGCGCGCCGTTGGCGGTCGGGGTGGCGGAGACGGCAGGCGTGGTGGCCTTCATCGGAGTTCCATGAGAGCGGGGCGCCACGCATGCCGCGTGGAGAGCAGGCATTCTGCGCGCCTCGCCCGCCAGGCGCAACCGGTCAGCCGGCGCCAGGCGGGGCCAGGGAATCAGAAAAGCGGGGGATGGTGCGGAAGAAAACGACGCGGCCCGCTGCGTCACGGCAGCGAGCCGGGAAAGACGGCCGATGCTTAGCCTGCGGCAACCAGCGGAATGGGGAAGCTGCTGTGATTCGCAGCCGCGCCCGATTCGACCAGCGCAGCGGGCGCATTGACCGGAACGGCGATGGAACGGACGTCGCACACGCTGGAGCAGCGGCCGCCTGGCAGGTATTCGGCGGCGGTTGCCGCACAGCAGCCGCAGCACGTAGCTACGCCCAGCTCGAATTGCAGGTCGGACAGCGTCGTCGCGCCCCCGTCCACGCTGGCGCGGACTTGGCGTTCGGTGATGGCATTACATACGCAAATGTACATGCGAATGATTATCGAAAATTATTCAACCGATGACAAGCCCCTTGCCACAATAAATTTGCAACGGACTTTTGTCGCGCAAGCCCTTGAAACAAAGGACGAATCCTTAAAGATTCGTCCCTTATTTCAGCGCGCCGACGCTTGCGCCTTGCGCAGCGTCGCGGGGGCTATCCGCAGCGCTTCCCGGTACTTTGCCACCGTCCGGCGGGCGATCACTATCCCCTGATCGGCCAGTTTTTGCATGATCTGGCTGTCGGACAGCGGTTTGGCCCGGTTCTCGTCCGCCACCATCTGACGGATGAAGGTCTGCACCGCCGTGGCCGACGTGGCGTCGCCGCCGTCAGTGGACACGCCAGCGCCGAAGAAGCGTTTGAGCTCCAGCGTGCCAAACGGAGTGAGCATGTACTTCTGCGTTGTAGCCCGTGAAATGGTGGATTCGTGCAACCCGAGCTCGCCCGCGATGTCTTTCAGGATCAGCGGCCGCATCGCCGAGGGGCCCTGGCTGAAGAAGGCGGTCTGGCGTTCCACGATGGCCTGTGCCACCCGCAGAATCGTGTCGAAGCGCTGTTCGACGTTGCGGATCATCCATTTGGCCTGCTGCAACTGGGATTGCAGGCCGGCGTGGGCGGACTCCTTCTGGTTGCCCAGCATCTGCGCATACAGCCCGTTGATCTGCAGCCGCGGCACGGCGGCGCTGTTGAGCGTGACCTGCCATCCGCGCCGGGTCTTGCGCACGATGACGTCCGGCACCGCGTAGTCGGCCGCCGGCACCGTCCAGGCGCGTCCAGGGCGCGGCTCCAGCCGCAGGATAAGGGAATGGGCCGCGCGGAATGTCGCGTCGTCACAGCCCAACGCCGCACAGAGACGGGCGGCATTGCCGGTCGCCAGCAGGGGCAGATGCTGCGCGCAGATCTGCCGGGCGCAGGCCAGAACGGCGGGATCGGCCGCCTCGGGCAGCCGCGTCAGGTCGGGGTTGCGCAGTTGCAACAGCAGGCATTCGGCCATGTCGCGCCCGCCAATGCCCGGGGGATCGAACGATTGCAGCAAGGACAGCGCCGCGCGCAATTCGTCGATGTCCGGCTCCGTATCGGCCGGCAGCCAACCCAGGATCTCTTCCAGCGGCGATCCCAAATAGCCGTTTTCATCCAGCTCGTCGATCAACAACGCCGCCAGCACGGCGTCGCGGGGCGCCGCGCGGGTCAGCATCAGCTGCCCCAGCAGGTGTTCGCGCAAGGTATCCGGCCGCGCTGTCTCGGGCGGGCCGGAATCGTCATCCGAATAGACGCCGCCCGAACCCGGCATTTCATCCACCGGCGTCTCGCGTTCCGCGGCGGGCTCGTCGTCCTGAACGGAAGATTCGCGTTCGGATTCGGCTTGCGCCTCGGCCGCGGGCGTGTCGTCTTCGCGCTCCAGCAGGGGATTGTCCGCGAGCACTTGCGAGATCTCGGCCTCAAGGTCGAGCGTAGACAACTGCAACAATCGTATCGATTGTTGTAGCTGAGGGGTCAGCGTCAGATGCTGGCCAGGTCGCAGTTCTAAAATTGGGCGGGTCATAGGTACAATATTTTGCATGATGAATCTGACTTCGCCCGCAAGCGTTCGCCAGGACAGCCGACTTATCGGCCAGACCCTGCTCAAATTGGCGCTTCCCCGACTCGTTGTGCGCGCGATAGTCATCGCTGTCGCCGTCGTCCTCTGGTATCTGGTCGCCTCCTGGATACTCGACTTCGGCAAACGCATGAACTACGACTTCCTGCATTCCCTGGGCCAGCCGACCATGGACATGGTGCAGAAGGTCAATCCGTACATCTGGTGGGTCGTGGCCGGCATCTGGTCGCTGATCGCCTTTTTCTCGGTCAAGGCCTGGTTCTCGGCCAGCCTGGCCTCGGGCGCGGCCACGCCGGTCGGCACCGACGTGCTGGCCGACCTGGCGCCCAACCTGTCGGAAGAATCGCTGGGCGTGCTGCGCTGGACGTGGGGCGACCGCCAAGAGCCCTTCACGGTTGGCGATCTGCGCCGCGCATTGTCTGAAATTCGCCACAATCGCATCGGCAAGATCGCCATGGTGGCCGAACAGGCGCAGATCCTGGAAGGCGCGGACCGCCGCCCGGGTCGCGATCCGCGCGACGACGGCCGCCGTGACGACGGCCGCCGCGAACCCGCCCGCGCCGAAGTGCGCGGCGAAACCCGCGGTGACCGCTACGTCGAGCCGCGCATCGGCCCCGCCCGCTAGGCGCCAGACGCCTCCCCTGATTCCAGGCCGCCGACAGGCGGCCTGTTTGTTTCAGTCGCCTGCCAGCCGGCCCGCCCTATACTGCCCCCTCCAGGCTCGCGCAACCGCGGCCGTGCACACAAGTAAAACGCTACCGGCAGCCGAGACCTGCCGGATGTGCGGCCAGCCTCCTGGAGTTGTACCCATGTTCCGCACCCCCGCCCGGTATGCCGCCGGCCTGCTCGTGGCTTGTTCAACCGCGTTCGCCGCCGCGCCCGCGCTGGCCGCCTGGCCCGACAAACCCATCACCTTCGTCGCCCCCTTCAGCGCGGGCGGCGCCAACGACCTGGTCGCGCGCATCATCGCGAAAGCCGTGGGCGCGACCCTGAACCAGACCGTCATCGTCGAAAACCGCCCCGGCGCAGGTGGCGTCGTAGGCGCAGCGCATGTCGCGCGCAGCGACGCGGACGGCTACACCTATCTGGTCGGTAGCAACGGCACGGTCACCAACAGCCTGATCCGCGCAGACCAGCCGTACAAGGACGAAGCGCTGACCCCGGTGGCGCTGCTTTCCATCACACCGTCCGTCATCGTGGCCAACCCCTCCAATCCCGCCAAAGACCTGAAGGACTTCGTCGAACGCGCCAAGCAGGCCAAGATCGACCGCATCACGTTCTCGACCGCCGGCAACGGCAGCACGCCGCATTTCGTGGCGGAAATGATGAAGGAAGCGACAGGGCTGCCGATCGAGCCGATCGCCTATAAGAGCGGCTCGGAAGGCGTGACCGCCGTGATTGGCAACCAGGTCGACGCCACCTCCGAAGCCAGCATCGTGACCCTGCCGCTGATCCAGAGCGGCAAGCTGAAGGCACTGGCCACCACCTGGGACAAGCGCATGGCCAGCGCGCCGGACATCCCCACGACCGCGGAAGCGGGCTTTCCCGCCATCCGCATCGGCCACTGGGCGGGCCTGTTCGCGCCCACGGGTACGCCTGCCGACGTGCTGGACAAGATGAATGCGGCCGTCGAGCAATCCCTGCAGTCGAAGGACGTGCAGGACGCGTTGCGCCAGAGCAGCATCGAACCCGGCGGCGGCTCGCGCGCCAGCTTCGTCGAATTCGCGGCAAGCGAACGCGAACGCCTCGGTAAAGTCGTCAAAAACGGCCATATGCAAACGCAATAGGCGCATGCCGGAAAACATGGCGGGGCGTTCCGCCCCCTGTTTTTTCGGACGCTTTTTATTTGCACTCCAGCAGAAAGTATGTTTGACTAGCAACTTATGGCCGCACACCGCACCTCCCTCGCGATTGCCACCGGACGCTTTGCCGCTCCGGTTGCCGGCCTGCGCGCTCGCTCCTCCTCGTTTGCCGCGCTATCGCTATACCTACCGATCGGTTGCCGGGCCTAGTGTCCCCGTGGTAGCTCGGCAGCCACGCTTGCCACACGCGATTTCCCCCTTTTATTTGTGAATCCTGCCGGTCAATCACGGCAAACCCTGGCACAAGACCGTCATCCGGTCACAAATGCCGCCGAGAGTAGTGCTCCCGGGATTCAAAAGAAACCGATCGAGGTGTAGTCATGATGCTTGCCAACCCCGCTACCAAATACGTCCCCTTCGCGCCCTTTACCCGCGACTTCTCCGAACGCACCTGGCCCAGTCGCCGCATCACCAAGGCGCCGATCTGGATGAGCACGGACTTGCGCGACGGTAACCAGGCCCTGATCGAACCGATGAGCGTGGAGCGCAAGGTCCGCTTCTTCGAACAGCTCGTGAAGATCGGCTTCAAGGAAATCGAAGTGGGCTTCCCGTCCGCTTCGCAGACCGACTTCGACTTCGTCCGCAAGCTCATCGACGAAAAGCGCATTCCGGATGACGTGACCATCATCGTGCTGACCCAGTCGCGCGAAGACCTGATCAGCCGCACGGTGGAAGCCGCAGCCGGCGCCAAGCAAGCCATCGTCCACATGTACAACGCATGTGCGCCGGCCTTCCGCAAGGTCGTGTTCAACATGTCCAAGGAAGAGATCAAGGGCATCGCCACGACCGGCACGCGCCTGATCAAGCAATACACCGCGCAGCGCCCCGAAACCAAGTGGAGCTACGAGTATTCGCCCGAAGTGTTCAGCACGACCGAACCCGAGTTCGCACTCGAAGTGTCGGATGCCGTGGCCGACGTCTGGCAGCCCACGCCCGACCACAAGATGGTGCTGAACCTGCCCGCCACGATCGAGGCCACCAGCCCCAATCTGTACGCCGATCAGATCGAATGGATGCACAAGAACCTGGCGCGCCGCGACAGCATCGTGCTGAGCGTGCACCCGCACAACGATCGCGGCACCGCAGTTGCCGCCGCCGAATTCGCCGTGATGGCCGGCGCCGACCGTATTGAAGGCTGCCTGTTCGGCAGCGGCGAGCGCACCGGCAACGTCGACCTCGTCACGTTGGCGTTGAACCTCTACACGCAAGGCGTGCATCCGGGCCTGGACTTCTCCGACATCGACGAAGTTCGCCGCTGCGCCGAATACTGCAACCAATTGCCGGTACACCCGCGCCATCCGTATGCCGGCGATCTGGTCTTCACCGCGTTCTCGGGTTCGCACCAGGACGCCATCAAGAAGGGCTTCGCGCTGCAACAGGCCGATGCCGTCTGGGAAGTGCCGTACCTTCCTATCGACCCCGCCGACCTCGGCCGCAGCTACGACGCCGTGATCCGCGTGAACAGCCAGTCGGGCAAGGGCGGCGTGTCGTACCTGCTTGAACAGGAACACGGCCTGGTCTTGCCGCGCCGCCTGCAGATCGAATTCAGCCGCGCCATCCAGCGCGTGACGGACGAGACCGGCCGCGAAGTCACCGCCGACGACGTCCACACGATCTTCAACCGCGAATACCTTGAGCAGAAGGCCCCGTGGAAGCTGATCCGCCACCGCATCGACGGCAATCCGTCGGCCGGCGAAGGCCAGCACTTCAGCATCGAAGCCGAACTCGAATACAACGGCGAACGCCGCATCGTGACGGGCAAGGGCGATGGCGCCATCTCGGCCTTCGTGGCCGCGCTGGACGTGCCGGTGCGCATCATGGACTACCACGAGCATGCCATCGGCACCGGCACCGACACGCGCGCCGCGTCCTACGTGGAACTGCGCGTCGGCGAATCCAGCACGGGCTTCGGCGTGGGCATCGACCGCGACATCGTGACGGCTTCGTTCCAGGCCGTGCTGAGCGCCGTCAACCGCCACATCAACTCGGGCGCCGTGACGGCGACCGAACAGGAAGCCGCCGAGGCCGCGTGATCCGCATTCCGGCATAACCAGAAGCGCCCGCCGCAAGCCCGGAACATGGGCTTGCGCGCCCCGGAAGACACACCTCTCTTCTGAGCGGCCCGGCCAAAAACAAAGCCCGCCTTACCTGGCGGGCTTTCTGCTTTCATTGGCGCACTGCTCGTGGCGCGCGGCGGGTCGCGAACGTTCAGCCGCGGGGCCACATGTCGGAGGCGCCGATGTCAGGCGCATTGGCGGCCAGCAGGCGCTCGTGGATCCACGCGGCCACCGCCAGCGTGCGGTGATCGTCGTAGCGTTGTCCGACCACCTGCAGCCCCACGGGCAAGCCTTGGGGGCCCGTCGCGAACGGCAGGTTCAGGCAAGGCAGGCCAAACAAGGTCCAGGCGCGCGAGAACTGGGGGTCGCCCGTGCCCAGGTCGGCAAAGGGCGCTTCGCCCGCCGCGCTGGGCGCCAGCACCACATCGAAGTCCTGGAACCAGCTGTTCACGCGTGCGCGCGATTCCTCGGCGCGGGCAAGGTTCTTGATGTGTTCCTCGGCCGTGATCTGCGAGCCGGCTTCCAGCACCGCCTGGATCTTGGGGCTGAGCTGGCTGGCGTGCTGCAGGCGCTCGAAAGCGAGCGACTGCGAAGCTTCAAACGCCATGATGTCCGCGTGCAGCTGCACCAGCATGCAGTCCTGCGAAGGCAGGGGCACCTCTTGCACCACGGCGCCGGCGCGCGACAGCGTGGCTGCGGCCTGCGCGAACGCTTCCTTGGTTTCCGGTTGCGCATGGCGCCACTGCAGCGTGCGGCACATGCCGACGCGCGGCTTGCCTTCGTAGGCGAGATCCAGCATGCGGGGATCGCGCATCATGACCGACGCGAACAGCGCCACGTCCGGCACCGAACGCGCAAAGCCGCCGACGGTGTCCAGGGACTCGGCCAGGCTTTTCACGCCGGCGCGCGGCACGGCGCCGAATGTCGGCTTGAAGCCGACGATGCCGCAGTACGACGCGGGACGGATGATGGAACCTGCCGTCTGCGAACCCAGCGCGAAGGGCACCATGTCGTCGGCCACGGCCGCAGCGGATCCGCTGGACGAGCCGCCCGGCGTATAGGCGTCGTTGCGGGGGTTGCGGGTGGGGCCGGCCTGGTAGGTGGCGAATTCGGTGGTGACGGTCTTGCCGATTACGACGGCGCCTGCGCCGCGGCACAGCGCGACGGAAGCCGCGTCCAGGCCGGGACGGTGGCGTTCGTAGATGGGGGAGCCGTAGCGCGTGGGCAGGTCGACGGTGTCGAACAGGTCTTTGACGCCGATGGGCAGGCCGTGCAACACGCCGCGCAGCGCACCGCTGTCCAGGTCGGCCGCATGGTCCAGCGCCGCCTGCTTCTGCAGCGCCGTCCAGGCATGGATGGTGTTTTCGCGTTGCTCGATGCGGGCAAAGCAGGCCCGCACCAGTTGCACCGCGGTTAATTCGCGCCGTTGCAGCTTGCGCGCGGCTTCAAGCGCGCCAAGTCTGTTTAAGGCAGTAGACATGATCCTTTCCTCTTTACCGGTGTCGCGCATTACGCGCGGCAGCTGAACTCCGCACCCGGTCCCCTTGACCGAGGGTCTGTCCTTGCCGGCCCGTGGCCTATTCGCCACGGCATTCCAGCGGACCGATCCCAGCCATTGTGCGCGTCGAGTCAATTGGGAAAAACACCGAAAACACCGTGTTTTCCCGGGTAAACCGACAACGCCGCGCCATGGCTTTCTGTTGTTGCGTCACCACCAGCATAGCGCAAACCCGTGCAATACAAAGGTCATATTTGTCTTGTAAGATGAAATCGTTTTCAGTAAACCGACAGCAATAAACATATGGCTACGCGCCCGTCGCCCCGCTTTTCAATCATTGAAGTGGCCCGCAAGGCCGGGGTGTCTCCGGCGACGGTTTCGCGCGCGTTCAACCAGCCGGACATCGTTCATCCCGACACGCTGGCGCACATCCGCAACGTGGCCAAGCGCGCCGGTTTCCGGCCGAACCGCGTGGGCCGCAGCCTGCGCTCGGGCAGCACCCGCACCATCGGGCTGATCCTGCCGACGCTGTCGAACCCCGTGTTCGCCGAGTGCTTCGAAGGCGCGGAACGCCGCGCGCGCGAGTCCGGCTACAGCGTCATGCTGACCGCCACCGGCTACGACCCCGCCGTGGAATCCGCGGCGGTGCAGGGGCTGATGGACCATCAGGTCGACGGGCTGATCCTGACCGTGGCGGATGTGAACAAAAGCGCCACGCTGGACGACCTGGACAGCGCCGGCATGCCGTACGTGCTGGTCTACAACGAATCGAATACGCATCCCTTCGCCTCGGTGGACAACCGCGCCGCCGCCAGCGACATGGTCGCGCACCTGGCCGCGCTGGGCCACCGCCGCATCGCGCTGGTGACGGGGCCGCTGACGGCTTCGGACCGCGCGCGCCGCCGTCTGGCCGGCGCGCGCGCCTGCGCCAAGAGACTGGGGTTGGATGCAGTGCAGCATATCGCCATGAGCTCGCACACCGGCAGCGACGCCGACGCGCTGAAGGCCGCCCTGCGCGGCAAGCAGGCGCCCACCGCGCTGTTCTGCTCGAACGACCTGCTGGCCACGGCCGTCATCGCCGACCTGGTGGCGCTTGGCCTGTCCGTGCCCGCCGACATCTCGGTATGCGGCTTTGACGGCATGCGCTTCGGCGCCTTGCTGACGCCGCCGCTGACCACCGTGGCCCAGCCCAGCGACGGCATCGGCCAGACGGCCTGCTCGAACCTGCTGGCGCAGATCCACGGCCAGCCGCCGCAGTCGAACCGGCTGCCGCATTGCATCGTGGTCGGCGGCACGGCGGCGTCCGTGCGCCGCTGATTCCCTTTTATTTCGACTCCTGACCCCGACACCTGATCCGCATCATGCTCATCGCACAAATCACCGACCTGCACATGCGCACCCCGGGCGACAAGGCCTACGGCATCATCGACCCGGCGGCCTTCCTGGGCCCGGCCGTGCGCGCGCTGAACGCGCTGGATCCGCGCCCCGATTGCGTGCTGATCACGGGCGACCTGACCGACTTGGGCCGCCCGCACGAATACCAGGTGCTGCGCGACCACCTGCAGGCGCTGGAGATCCCGTATTTCCTTTTGCCCGGCAACCATGACGACCGCACGCAATTGCGCGCCGCCTTTCCCGATCATGCGTATCTGCAAGGCGACAGCCCGTTCATCCAGTACGCCATCGAGACCTATCCGCTGCGCATGCTGGCGCTGGACACGGTGGTGCCGATGAAGAGCCACGGCGAACTGTGCCAGGACCGCCTGGACTGGCTGGCCGCGCGCCTGGCCGAACAGCCCGACCGCCCGACGCTGGTGCTGATGCACCATCCGCCCTTCCTGACCGGCATCGAACACATGGACGCCATCGGGCTGCTGGCCGGCGCGCCCGAGCTGGAACGCATCGTGTCGCGGTTTCCGAACGTGGAACGCGTGCTGTGCGGTCATTTGCACCGCACCATCTTCCAGCGCTTCGGCGGCACGGTCGCGTCCACCTGCCCCGGCACCGCGCACCAGCTGGCGCTGGAACTGGGGCCGCGCCCGAACCTGCAATACATCATGGAGCCACCGGGCTACCAGCTGCATTGGTGGCAAGGCAAGAACCTGGTCACGCACCACGCCGTCATCGGGGACTACCCCGGCCCGTATCCGTTTGCCTGAATCGTTTTCCTGACCCGAAGGCCGGGGCCTGACCGCCCCGGGCATTGCCACGAATCCGTCATGTTTGCGCTGCACAATGAAAAGGTTTTCATAACAGGCAACAATGCGGATCTAACTATTAGATCGTCGAGACAGCATGTCATCCATCGTTCTGGATAACCTCACCAAACAGTACGGCGGCGCCGCCGCCATCCACGGCGTGAGCTTCACCGTGCCGGCAGGCAGCTTCACGGTGCTGCTGGGCCCGTCGGGCTGCGGCAAGTCGACCACGCTGCGCATGATCGCCGGGCTGGACACCCCGACCTCGGGCACGATCCGCATCGGCGACCGCGATGTGACCGACCTGCCGCCCGCCAAGCGCCGCATCTCGATGGTGTTCCAGTCGTATGCGCTGTTTCCGCACCTGTCGGTGCGCGAGAACATCCTGTTCGGGCTGCGGGTGCGCAAGGAGCCGGCGCGCGACTTCGACCGCCGCCTGCAACGCGTGGCCGGCCTGCTGGGCCTGGGCCATCTGCTGGACCGCAAGCCTTCGCAGTTGTCGGGCGGGCAGCAACAGCGCGTGGCGCTGGGACGCGCCGTGATTTCCGAAGCGCCCGTGTGCCTGATGGACGAGCCGCTGTCCAACCTGGATGCGCAGCTGCGCCACGAAATGCGCCGCGAGATCCGCGCGCTGCAGCAGGACCTGGGCATCACGATGGTGTACGTGACGCACGACCAGACCGAGGCCATGAGCATGGCCGATCAGGTGGTGCTGTTGCGCGGCGGCCAGATCGAGCAGCACGACACGCCCGACGCCCTCTACGCACGCCCGGCCACGGAATTTGCGGCGCGCTTCATCGGCACGCCGCCCATGAATCTGATCGGCGTGACGACGCTGCACGGCGCGACGGTCATCGCGGGCACGCAGGGTCCCGCGCTCGCGGGCGCCCCGGCCGGCGCCGTCAAGCTGGGCATACGCCCTGAACACATCCGCATCGACGACAGCGGCATTGCCGCCACCGTGGAAAGCGTCGAGTACTTCGGCGCGGACTCCATCGTGGTGTGCCGGGTCGGCGACACCAGCGGCGTAGCCGTGCGGGTGGGCGGACATTTACGCGCCCGCGCGGGCGAGGCCTTACGCCTGTCGTGGCAAGACGGACAACAACATTTCTTTGCCGCCGACTCGGCGGTCATCAACACCGCCGAGCGCTAAAAACCGCTCACTTCCACGGATAAGGAAACGCACCATGCGACGCATCATACTGAAGACCCTGGCCGCCAGCCTTGCCGCCGCCTGCCTGTCCCTGCCTGCGCAGGCGCAGAACAAGCCCGTCGAGGTCGAGTTCTATTACCCGGTCGCCGTCGGCGGCCCCATCACCAAGATCGTCGACGACATGGTGGCGGATTTCCAGAAGGAGAATCCCGACATCAAGATCAAGCCGATCTATGCGGGCTCGTACCAGGATTCCATCGCCAAGGCGCTGACCGCGCTCAAGGGCGGCACGCCGCCGCAGCTGGCCGTGCTGCTGTCCACCGACATGTTCACGCTGATCGACGAAGACGCCATCGTCCCGATCGATTCGCTGGCGAAGACCGACGCCGACAAGAAGTGGCTGGGCGGCTTCTACGATGCCTTCATGCAGAACAGCCGCACGGGCGGCCACACCTGGGGCGTGCCGTTCCAGCGTTCGACCATCGTCATGTACTACAACAAGGATCTGTTCAAGGCCGCCGGCCTGGATCCCGAGCGCGCGCCGGCCACCTGGGCCGAACTGGTCGACTACGGCAAGAAGCTGACCAAGCAGGACGCCTCCGGCAACACCACGCAGTGGGGCATCGAGATCCCGTCGGGCGGCGCGTTCGCGTACTGGCTGTTCCAGGCCCTGACCACGCCCAACGGCGCGATCCTGATGAACGAAGCCGGCAACGAGGTCTACCTGGACAAGCCGGCGGTGGTCGAAGCCGCCCAGTTCTGGCGCGACCTGTCGGCCAAGCACAAGATCATGCCGACCGGCACGATCGACTGGGGCACCACGCCCAAGGACTTCCTGGAAAAGAAGGCGGCCATGGTGTGGACCACCACCGGCAACCTGACCAACATCCGCAAGAACGCTGACTTCCCGTTCGGCGTGGCCATGATGCCGCAGCAAAAGCGCGGCGGCAGCCCGACGGGCGGCGGCAACTTCTACATCTTCAAGAGCGGCACGCCGGCCCAACAACAGGCCGCGCTGAAGTTCGCGCAATGGGTCACGACGCCGGAACGCGCGGCCGACTGGAGCATCGCCACGGGCTATGTCGCGGTCACGCCGGCCGCCTGGCAAACCGAGAAGATGAAGAAGTACGCGCAGGAAGTGCCGGCCGCGGCGGTTGCGCGCGACCAGCTGGAAGTCAGCGTGGCGGAATTCTCCACGCATGAGAACCAGCGCGTCACCAAGACCCTGAACGACGCGCTGCAAGCGGCGTTGACCGGTTCGAAGACGCCGCAGCAGGCCCTGACCGACGCGCAACGCGAGGCCGACCGCATCCTGCGTTCCTACAAGTAAACCGACAAGCACGATGAGCCGCTCTTTAAATGCGCTTTATGGCTGGCTGCTGTTGCTGCCAGCCATCGTGCTGCTCGCCGCGTTCACGCATTACCCGGCGCTGGCGACGCTTTGGCACAGCTTCTTCTCCACGCCCAAGGGCGCGCGTCCGGCGCGTTTCGTGGGCCTGGAGAACTATGCCGTCATGCGCGACGATCCGGTGTTCTGGCAATCGCTGTGGAACAACCTGTGGTTTGCGCTGGGCACGATCCCCACGTCAATCGGCATCGCGCTGGTCATGGCGCTGTGGGTGAACCGCAACCTGGCGGGCCGCGGCTTTTTGCGCATGGCCTACTTCACGCCGACGGTGCTGCCGATGGTGGCGGTGGCCAACATCTGGCTGTTCTTCTACACGCCGCAGTACGGGCTAATCGCGCAGGTGATGGGCTGGTTCGGCTCTCCCGGCCCCAACTGGCTGGGCAACCGCGACACGGCGCTGCCCGCGCTGATGCTGGTGACGGTGTGGAAGGAGGCGGGCTTTTTCATGATCTTCTACCTGGCCGCCTTGCAGACCGTGTCGCCGTCGCTGCGCGAAGCCGCCATGCTGGAAGGGGCGTCGCGCTGGCAGTATTTCCGCCGCATCCTGTGGCCGCTCTTGATGCCCACCACGCTGTTCGTGCTGATCAACGCCTTGATCAACGCGTTCCGGCTGGTGGACCACGTGGTCGTCATGACGCGCGGCGGGCCGGACAACGCCAGCACCTTGCTGCTGTATTACATCTACCAGGTGGGTTTCAGTTTCTGGGACACGGCTTACGCCGCCACGCTGACCGTCGTGTTGCTGGTGGTGCTGGCGCTGACCGCGCTGATCAAGTTCCGCTGGCTGGACCGCAGGACGCACTATCAATGAAAGACAAGCTCGATACCCTGGGCGCGTGGGCGCTGGGCCTTCTGTGGATCCTGCCGCTGGCTTACGCCATGTGGGCGGCGTTCCACCCGCCGGCCTACGCCACCCGCTTCGAACTGTTCGCCCCGCTGACGCTGGATAACTTCGCGCGGGCCTGGCAGGCCGCGCCGTTTCCGCGCTACTTCGTCAACACCTTCCTGTTGGTGACGATGGTGCTGGCCGCGCAGCTGGTGCTGTCGACGCTGGCCGGCTACGCGTTCGCGCGTTTCGAGTTCCGCGGCCGCGACTTCGTCTTCATGCTGGTGCTGCTGCAGTTGATGATCATGCCGGACGTGCTGCTGGTGGAGAACTACCGCTCGATGAGCCAGCTGGGCATTCGCGACACGGTGTTCGCGATCGGCCTGCCGTACTTCGCGTCGGCCTTCGGCATCTTCCTGCTGCGCCAGACCTTCAAGACGGTGCCGCGCGAACTGGAGGAGGCGGCGCGCATGGAAGGCGCCAACGCCATGCAGATCCTGTGGAAGGTCTACGTGCCGCTGGCCAAGCCGATCTATGTGGCCTACGGCCTGGTGTCGGTCAGCCACCACTGGAACAATTTCCTGTGGCCGCTGATCATCACCAATTCGGTGGAGTCCCGGCCATTGACGGTGGGCCTGCAGGTGTTCTCGTCGACCGACCAGGGCATCGACTGGTCCGTCATCACCGCCGCCACGCTGATGTCGGCCGCGCCGCTCTTGATCGCCTTCCTGCTGTTCCAGCGCCAGTTCGTGCAGTCGTTCATGCGGGCCGGGATCCGGTAGAGCGCCGATAGCGCACCGCGTTGGCGCATCGCTTCGCGCGCCCCCAATGGCGTGCGTGGCGCCATGGAAAAGGCCCCGCTACGGCGGGGCCTTTGCTTGCTGCGCGGCACGGTCGGCTGGGTCAGTAGCCGACCGTCAGCCCCGGCAGGTCCACCGTGATGCGCGGGCGTTCCAGCGCCAGGGCCAGGTTTTCGGCGAATTCGCGGGCTTCCTTCTCGTCGGTGGACAGGGTGTCGTAGCCCAAGGCATCCGCCACCCCCAGCACCTTGTCCAGCAGCAGCACCTTGCCGCTAGGGCGCAAGGGTTCGCAGCCCAGGGTTTCCCAGGCGCCGTCGAACCAGTCGCGGGCCTGGGCCTGGCGTTGCGGGGACGTTTCCACCGTGGCGGTCAGGTCCAGCGAACGCCGGGTGTCGAAAACTATCGTGATGTCGCTGCGCATGGGGAATTCCTTGAAAGGGCATCAGGCCAGAAGGGTAGGCAAAAAACGCCGGCCAGATTGTCTGTCCGGCGACATTGCCTACCAGCCGCGCGAGGCTTCCCAGGTGACCTCGACGCCGGCTTCCTTCGATTGCCGCATCATGTCCAGCAACGGATAGGCGCGTTCCTTCAGGCCGACCACGCGCGCCATCGGCGAACGGGGGGCCTTGTCCTCGTCTTCTTCCTCTTCGGGGTGCTGAGCGTTGGCGATCGCGTTTTCGATGCCGCTGATGGCTGGCCCCAGCTGGTCCACGGTGAAAACGCCGCGTTCCGGGATCTTGTCGCCGATGGACTTCCCTGCCGCCTGCAAAATGCCTGCCGCGTGGTCGGACAGCATCAGGACCTCGGCCACGACCTTGGAGTGAAAGGTAATCAGCATATTGCGGTCTCCTTCATTGAATACGTTACATACACTACCGCAACGCCCACGGGATGCCAACTGGGACCCTGGCGCCGTCCCGTCGGCCGGCGCGCCCGGCCGACGGCAGCCGCGGCTAGGAGTTTGATTTTATTGACAGTTCCGCCGCGGCGATGATCGCTTGCCGGACGCTTTCGGGGCCCCTGATCGCCGGTTCGGCCGCCAAATCAACTATCATTCAGGGGATTCCCGTGACCTTGCCGGGCCGGACGCCGTCCGCCACCTCCCCGCCTTGGCCACTCACCCAGAACTTCTCCAGACGCCCATGCTCCCCGAGCAACAAAAACAGCTTATCTCCCTGATCCAGGCCGCCGTCGCGCAGAGCCTTCCCGACGCCCAGCCCAACGTGCTGCTGGAGCGCCCCAAGGTCGCCGCCCATGGCGACGTCGCCACCAACGTGGCCATGCAGCTGGCCAAGCCCGCCGGCCGCAACCCGCGCGAACTGGCCCAGGCCATCGTGCAGGCCCTGCTGGCCGACCCGGCCGCCCGCGATCTGGTCGAAAGCGCTGAAATCGCCGGCCCCGGCTTCATCAACCTGCGCATCACCGCCGCCGCCCGCCAAGCCGTCATCGGCGCCGTGGCCGAGCAGGGCGCCGGCTTTGGCCGCGCCCCCCGCAGCGGCGAGAAGATCCTGGTTGAATTCGTGTCGGCCAACCCCACCGGCCCGCTGCACGTGGGCCACGCCCGCCAGGCCGCCCTGGGCGACGCCCTGTGCCGCCTGTACGACGCCAGCGGCTGGGACGTCACCCGCGAGTTCTATTACAACGACGCCGGCAACCAGATCGAAAACCTGGCCATCAGCGTGCAGGCCCGGGCCCGCGGCCTGACGACCGATTCCCCCGAATGGCCGGCCGACGGCTACAAGGGCGACTACATCGTCGACATCGCGCGCGACTTCCAGGCCGGCAAGACCCTGCAGGCGTCCGACGGCCAGCCCGTCACCGCCACCGGCAACATCGACAGCCTGGACGACATCCGCGCCTTCGCCGTGGCCTACCTGCGCCGCGAACAGGACCTGGACTTGCAGGCATTCGGCCTGAAGTTCGACAACTACTACCTGGAAAGCTCGCTGTACACGTCGGGCCGCGTCGAGGCCACCGTCAAGGCGCTGGTCGCCGGCGGTCACACCTACGAGGAAGGCGGCGCGCTGTGGCTGCGCACCACCGAACTGGGCACGGGCGACGACAAAGACCGCGTCATGCGCAAAAGCGAAGGCGGCTACACCTACTTCGTGCCGGACGTGGCCTATCACAAGGCCAAGTGGGAACGCGGTTTCCACCGCGCCGTGAACATCCAGGGCAGCGACCACCACGGCACCGTGGCCCGCGTGCGCGCCGGCCTGCAGGCGCTGGAAGAGGGCATCCCGAAGGACTACCCGTCCTACGTGCTGCACAAGATGGTCAAGGTGATGCGCGGCGGCGAAGAGGTCAAGATCTCCAAGCGCGCGGGCAGCTACGTGACCATGCGCGACCTGATCGACTGGGTGGGCCGCGACGCCGTCCGCTACTTCCTGATCCAGCGCCGCGCCGACACCGAATTCGTGTTCGACGTGGACCTTGCGCTGTCCAAGAGCGACGAGAACCCCGTCTATTACATCCAGTACGCGCACGCGCGCATCTGCACGATGATCAACAACGCCGGCATGCCGGCGGCCGACGTGGCCGCCGCCGATGCGTCCTTGCTGACCGCGCCGACTGAATTCGCGCTGATGCAGCGCCTGGCCGAATTCCCGCACGTGGTGGCCCTGGCCGCCCAGGACCTGTCGCCGCACCACATCGCCTTCTGGCTGCGCGACTGCGCCTCGGATTTCCATGCCTGGTACGCCGCCGAACGCGTGCTGATCGACGACGTGGCCGTCAAGCTGGCCCGCCTGCGCCTGGCCGCCACGACGCGCCAGGTGCTGGCCAACGGCCTCGAGCTGCTGGGCGTGTCCGCCCCCGAGCGGATGTAACATCGGTACATGGCAACCAAGCGCAAAACCACCCGCCGTTCCTCTGGCGAAAGCGGCAGCACTCTGTACGGGGCGCTCGCCGGCCTGCTCATCGGCCTGATCGTGGCTGCCGCGGTGGCGTTCTACGTCACCAAGGCCCCGGTGCCTTTCGTGGACCGCGCCAGCCGCCAGGGCGACGCGGGCAAGCTGCCTGACCCCCGCCAGGCGCCGGACCCCAACGCGGGCCTGTACGGCCGTGACGGCGCGGCGGGCGCGCCGCCCACCGGCCCGACCGCCACCGCTCCCGCGCCGCTGCCTGGCGCAGGCACGGGTGCCACGCCGGCCAAGCCCGACGAAACGCCGTCCAAGCTGGATGACCTGGGTGCGCTGATCGCCACATTGCCGTCAACCGCCAAACCGCAGGCGGCATCCGCCCCGCCCGCGCAAGTCGCCATGGCGCCGGCTCAGGCGCCCACGCCGATATCCAAGTCCGCACCGGCCTCCACTCCGGCCCCGTCCCCCAAAGCCGCGACCGCCACGGCGTCTGCGGCTACCGGTACGTACTACCTGCAGGCGGGCGCCTTCCGCGGCGAAAACGACGCGGAATCGCTGAAGGCCCGCATCATCCTGCTGGGGCTGCCGGTGGCCGTGCAAAAGGCAGAAGTCAACGGCAAGGCGATCAACCGGGTGCGCGTCGGCCCGTTCGCGCGCCTGGACGACATGAACCGCGCCCGCGGCAGGCTGGGCGAGAACAAGATCGAAACCGCCGTGGTGCGCCAGTAAGGCGCGCCGGCGGCGAGGCATTGCACGCTTGGTATTGAACTAATCCGGCCCCGGGCCTGTCTGTAACTTTTTACCCAGGAACCTCTCATCCATGTTGTCCACCAAGATTATCCGCATCATGGCCGCGGCCGCGCTGACCGCCACGGCGTTCTTCAGCCAGGCAAGCCACGCTCAAGGCACGCCGGCCTATGTGTCGATCAACCCGCCGCTGCCGTCGGACACCCCGGGCAAGGTGGAAGTGCTGGAATTCTTCGCCTACACCTGCCCGCATTGCGCCGCGATGGAGCCCATGGTTGAAGACTGGGTCAAGACGGCCCCGTCGGACGTCGTGCTCAAGCAGGTGCCGATCGCCTTCAACGCCGGCATGAAGCCGCTGCAGCAGGTGTACTACACGTTCCTGGCGCTGGACCGCAAGGACCTGCACGCCAAGTTCTTCACCGCCATCCACGGCGAGCACAAGCGTCTCTTCGACAAGAAGGCCATGGGCGAGTGGGCCGCGTCCCAAGGCGTGGACCGCGCCAAGTTCGACTCGGTGTTCGATTCGTTCAGCGTGCAGACCCAGGTGCAGCGCGCCAACCAGTTGGCCGAGGCCTACCGCATCGATGGCACGCCCTCGTTTGCCGTGGGCGGCAAGTTCATGACCTCGCCGGTCATGGCGGGCAACAGCTACGAAGGCGCCTTGAAGGAAGTCAACCAGCTGATCCCGATGGCGCGCAACAAGTAATCCGCGTCCGCGATTCACGGCAAAACGCCCCGGCCTGATGGCCGGGGCGTTTTCTTTTCGGGGAAGATGTTTCAACAGCGCCCGGCCTCTGAACGCCGGCGCTACACTTTCGCCACAAAAATTCGCCGCGACGACGGCATCAAATGGGTGGAAGACAAATGAAAGAGCAATTCCTGCGCAACCGCGCGGCATTGGCCGTGGGCCTGTGCCTGGCGCTCGGCGCCGTTGCCGCGCACGCCAGCACGGCCGACGGCGTGAAGATCGGCGTCCTGACGGACATGGCGGGCGTCACCGCCGACGCCACGGGCAAGGGGTCGGTGGAAGCCGCCCGCCTGGCCATCGAGGAAATGGGGGGCACGGTGCTGGGCAAACCCATTTCACTGGTGTCGGGCGACCACCAGCATCGCCCCGACATCGGCAGCAGCATGGTCCGCAAGTGGTACGACACCGACGGCGTGGACGTGGTGGTGGACGTGCCCAATTCGTCCGTCGCGCTGGCCGTGCAGGGCATTGCGCGCGAAAAGAAGAAGCTGGTGCTGTTCTCCAGCCCCGGCACCACCGCGCTGTCTCAGGCGCAATGCTCGCCGTATGGCGTGCAGTGGACGTACACCACCTATGCGCTGTCGCGCGGCACGGCCACCGCCGTCGTCAAGGAAGGCAACAAGCGCTGGTTCATCCTGGCCTCCGACTACGCCTTCGGCAAGCAACTGGCGGCGGACACCGAAACCGTCGTCAAAGCCAATGGCGGCGAAGTGGTGGGCACGGTGTTCCATCCGCTGAACGCCTCCGACTTCGCGTCCTTCCTGCTTCAGGCGCAAGGCTCCAAGGCACAGATCATCGCCATCGCGAATGCAGGCGGCGACACCATTTCGGCCATCAAGCAGGCCGCGGAATTCGGCATCGGCGGCACGCAGCAGCTGGCCGCCATGCTGCTGCTGATCACGGACGTGCACAGCCTGGGCCTGCAAGCGGCGCAGAAGACCTATCTGACCGTGCCGTCGTATTGGGACATGAACGACGGCACGCGCGCCTTCACCAAAAAGTTCGAAGCGCGCGTCGGCCGCCCGCCCACCTTCCTGCAGGCGGGCGTCTACAGCTCGGTGCGCCACTATTTGCAGGCGGTGAAGGCCGCGGGCACGGCGGATTCGGATGCCGTGATGGCGAAGATGAAGGCGTTGCCCATCGACGACCCGTTCAGCCTGAACGCGCGTATCCGCGAGGACGGGCTGGTGGTGCGCGACATGATGCTGGCGCAGGTGAAGACGCCCGCGCAGTCCAAGGCGCCGTGGGACTACTACAACATCGTACGCACCATCCCCGGCGACACGCTGGCGTGGCCGCTGTCGGAAAGCCAATGCCCGCTGGTCAAGCAATGAAGCCGGCCGGGTCGCCGTCCGTCTCGGAACCCGTCGCGCTGGCGGACTTCGGCAGCTTCTACGCGGGTGGCAAACCCGTGCGCGTGGCCGGCCTGCCGCAGCGCGACATCGCCTTCACGCAAACCGCGTCGCTGGCGTACGACCCGAACGGCCTCTACCACTTCGAGCAGGCCTACGTGCAGTATTTCATTCCGGCCCGGCCGTCCCATCCGCTGCCCGTGGTGCTGCTGCACGGCGGCGGCATGACGGGCGCCATGTGGGAACAGACGCCCGACGGCCGGGCAGGGTGGATGCAGCACTTCCTGCGCCAGGGCCACGCGGTGTATGTGGTGGACAACGTGGAACGCGGGCGCGCCGGCTGGGCCCCCTTTCAACAAGTCTGGCCCGAGCCGCCCATCATCCGCAACGCCGAAGAAAGCTGGTCGCTGTTCCGCTTCGGACGCGCCGAGGATTACGAGGCGCGGCGCGCCTTCGCCGGCCAGCGCTTTCCTGTCGGCGCGTTCGACGACTTCATCCGCCATGCGGTACCGCGCTGGCTGGGCAACAACGATGCGGCCTTGCGCGGTTTCTGCGCCGTGCTGGACCGCGTGGGCCCGTGCCTGGTGCTGGCGCACAGCCACGGCGGCGAAGTGGCCTACCGGGCGCTGCATGCGCGGCCGGACCTGGTGCGGGGCGTGATCGGCATCGAGCCCTCGGGCTTTTCCAGCGACGTGGTAGCCGCCGCCGTGGCGGACAAGCCGTTCCTGTTCGTCTATGGCGACTATCTGGATGCCACGCCCTTGTGGCAGCGCCTGTGCGCCGCCGGCCAGGACTATGTGGACTCGCTGGCGCGCCATGGCGCGCGGGTGGACGTGTGGCGGCTGGCGGAGCAGGGCATCGCGGGCAACTCCCACATGCCGATGATGGACGACAACAGCGACGACATCGCGGCGCGCATCGGCGCCTGGATCCGCAGCAAGGCGGTCTGACAGCATAGCGTCGCGCGGGTTGCGCGATGCCGTGCTGTCATGGCTGCCCCGCCGAAGGCTGCGGCGTTACTCGCGTACCGCCGCGGCTTTTTCCAGCGCCTGGGTTAGATCGGCAATGATGTCTTCCGGCGATTCCAGGCCGATGTGCAGGCGGACCAACGCGTTGTCGCCCTCGCCCCAATAGCGGTGCTTGGACAGGTCCTTGGGCGACACGAGCTGCACCAGGCTTTCGTAGCCGCCCCAGGAAAAGCCGATGCCGAACAAGGTCAGCGCATCCACGAAAGTCCGTGCCGCCGCGGGCGACAGGCGCAGTTCCACCGACAGCATGCCGTTGGAACCCGTGCAGTCGCGCTGCCACAGCGCATGGCCCGGATCCGCCGGCCAGGCCGGATGGAACAGGCGCACGGTTTCGGGACGGCCCTTGAAGAATTCGCACACCTGCAACGCATGGCGCGCGTGCTGGGCCATGCGGATCGGCATGGTGCGCACGCCGCGCAGCGCCAGCCAGGCGTCATCGGCGCTGATGGAGTAACCCATCGCGTATTGCGTGCGGTTCAGCTTCTTGGCGATGGCTTCGTCGTTGGTGACCACCGCCCCCAGCATCAGGTCGGAGTGGCCGCCCACGTACTTGGTGCCGGCAATCACCGAGACCTGCGCGCCCAGCGTCAGCGGGCGGTAGATGTAGCCCGAGCCCCACGTGTTGTCGGTCGCCAGCACCAGGCCGTGGTCTTGGGCGAACGCGGCCATCGCGCCCATGTCCAGCATTTCGAACAGCAGCGAACCGGGCGACTCCACATACAGCAGCTTGGTATTCGGCTGCACCAGCGCTTCCAGGTCTTCGTCGGCCGAGAAGTAGGTGATGTCGATGTTCATGCGCTTGAGCACGGCATCGTCCAGTTCGCGCATCGGGCCGTATACGCAGTCGGAGATCAGCGCGTGGTCGCCCGCCGAGCAGAGCGCCATCATGACCATCGTCATCGCCGACAGGCCCGAAGACGCCAGATAGCAATGCGTGCCGCCTTCCAGCTGCGTGAAGACCTCTTCCAGCGCAGCATGGGTGTCCATGCCCATGCGGCCATAGGTGGTGGCGCGGCCGCCGGCCGCCTTGGTGCGCTGCGCCTGCTCCAGCGCGGCCAGGTTCTCGAAGCGGACCGTGCTGGCACGCATGGGTGGCAGCGGCACCGGCGCCGTGCCGGTTTCAGGGTGGAACGGGGCGGTGCCCGCGTGCTGCAAAACCGTATCGATGTGTTTGGTGGTCATCTTCAGGGGGTGTGCTTAAGAATGAACAAGGCCGGAATGGACGGGGCCGGAACAAAGGCGGACAGGGTGAACCATATCAGGCGCGCGGCCGCCTGTCCCTAGTCCGCGACCCAGGAGACGGCCTCCGGCAGCTCGGCGCGGTTGGTGCGATAGCTGTTGGCGGGATGCGCGGCATCGGCGTAGCCGAAGGAAATGCCGCAGACGACGCGGCGGCCCGCGCCGATGCCCAGCACGTCACGCAGCACCTCGGGATACATCGCCAGCGACGCCTGCGCCACGGTCGCGACGCCGTTGGCCTGGGCCGCCAGCAGGAAGTTCGCCACGTAGCCGCCGCAGTCCATCGCGCCGTATTCGCCCAAGGCCTCGTCGGTCGTGATGATGGCCACGTGCGGTGCGTCGAACAGCCGGAAGTTGCGCATTTCCTGGCGGCGGTAGGCCTCGCGGTCGCCGCGCGCCACGCCCACGGCGCCATACAGCTGGAAGCCCGATTCGCGGCGGCGCGCCAGATACTCGTCGCGGTATTCGCGGGGGAAGGGGAAGTCCGGGGTGAAGCCGGGGGTGACGCCCGCCTGTTCCGCCCGCGCTTGCAGCGCCGCGCGCAGGCGTTCGGTGCCGGCGCCTTCGGTGATCGCCACCTGCCAGGGCTGGCAGTTGCACCAGGACGCCGTGCGCTGCGCGAGCGTCAGGATGCGTTCGATCGTGGGACGAGGCACCGGCGCGGGCAGGAAAGCGCGGCAACTGTGGCGGGCCCGCAGCCAGGCTTCCAGCGTGGCGTCGTCGGGGCGGGTGTCGTTGTCATCGCGGGCGTGCGGATCCTGCGGGGCGTTTACGGCCATCTCGTGTCTCTCTCCGGGTATCGGCGCGTCGGGCCGGTGGATTTTCCCCTTATGATGCCATTCTCCGGCTGACCGGAGCCTTCCCGTTCCAGGCGAAATCCATGCTGCCCCTCGATACCCTGATCGCGTTTTTCGGCATTGCCGTCCTGCTGTCCCTGACACCGGGACCCGACAACCTGTTCGTGCTGATGCAGTCGGCCATCTGGGGACGCAAGGCGGGCATGCTGGTGGTACTGGGGTTGTGCACTGGCCTGCTGGGCCACACGGCCGCCGTGGCGTTCGGCCTGGCCGCGGTGTTCGCGGCGTCGCCCGTGGCGTTCACGGTGCTGAAACTGGCCGGCGCCGCCTATCTGGCCTACCTGGCGTGGCAGATCCTGCGCGCGCCGGTTGCATCGGAAAACGGCAAGCGGCCCGAACCGCTCAAGCCCGGCGCGCTGTATCGCCGCGGCATCGTCATGAACCTGACCAATCCGAAGGTGCTGCTATTCTTCTTCGCGTTCCTGCCGCAGTTCACCTCGCCGGCGCTGGGGCCCATCGGCCTCCAGACCCTGCAGCTGGGCGCCGTGTTCATGGTGGCGACCTTGCTGGTGTTCGGCGCCATCGCGTTCTTCTCGGGCGCGTTCGGCGAACTGCTGCAACGCTCGGTGACGGCCAAGCGCTGGCTGAACCGCATCGCCGCCCTGGTGTTCGTGGGCCTGGCCGTACGGCTGGCGACCGCGACGCGGTGACGGGCTGCGCACGGTCGGTGCGCAACCCATCCAACCCCGCAATCAGGCGGCGGTGAAGCGGACGATGCCGTCGGCGCCGGTGGCGCGTTTCAGCTTGCCTTCGAAATACAGCGCGTGCAGATGCGCCAGCGCCTCGCCCATCGCGAAGGTCAGCTGGTGCAGGTCCAGCTTGCGCTTGAACAGCACGGGCACGATGTCGGACGTCGACTGCGGCTGCACGGCGCACGCTTCCAGTACCTCAGCCAGACGGTCGCGGTGATGCTCGTGCTGCTGCGCGATGCGCTCGTGCAGGCCCGTGAAGGGACGGCCGTGCGAAGGCAGCACCAGGGTGTCGTCGGGCAGGCCGTCGTAGCCGTCCAGCGAACGCAGGTACAGGGGCAGCGGGTTGGCGTCGGGTTCGTAGTCGAACACGCTCACGTTAGTGGAGATGCGCGGCAGCACCATGTCGCCCGAAATCAGCACATTCAGGCCGGGCGAATGCAGCGACGCATGTTCCGGCGCATGGCCATAGCCCACGATCACGCGCCAGTCGCGCTCGCCGATGCGGATCTGGTCGCCGTGCATGATGCGCGTGTAGCGCGCGGGCACAGCCGGCACGAGGTTCGGGAAATAGTTGGCGCGCTGTCTGATCTGTTCTTGCGCGTCCGGGTCGGTCAGCCCATGGCGGGCGAAGTGCTCGACGGCCGACTGACCGCCAGGGCCGCCCCCCGCTTCGGTGCGGCGCGACGACCACAAGGACGCCACCATGAAGTCCGTCATGGTCATCCACAGCCGCGCGTCCCAGCGTTCGCACAGCCAGTGGGCCAGGCCGATATGGTCGGGGTGCATGTGCGTGACGATCACGCGCAGCACGGGCAGGCCTTCCAGCTCATTCTTGAAGACGTCTTCCCACAGCGCCTTGACCTCGTCGCGCGAGATGCCACAGTCGACGATGGTCCAGCCGTCGCGGCCGTCGATGTTGTCGCGCAGCAGCCAGAGGTTGATATGATCCAGCGCGAACGGCAGCGGCATCCGGATCCATTTGACCCCGTCCGTCACCACATGCGCATGACCGGCTTCGGGCTGGAAGTCCGCCCAGGGGTACTGCAGTTTCTGTTCGTTGGGGTTCATTGCCTCTCGCTCCACGCTTGACGTTACCGTCAAGTCATCATAATTTACGTTTACGTAAACTGCCACACGTCGCATGCCCTCGTCAACCTGGACCATCTCTGAACTCTCCCGCGAGTTCGACGTCACGCCCCGCACGATCCGCTTTTATGAAGACCAGGGGATCGTCAGCCCGGCGCGCGAAGGGCGCAACCGCATCTTCGGCCCGCGCGACCGCACGCGCCTGAAACTGGCGTTGCGCGGCAAGCGCCTGGGGCTGCAACTGTCCGAAATCCTGACCCTGATCGACATGTATGACGGTCCGGGGGACACCGAAGTCCAGCTGCGTCAATACCTGAGCGTACTGGAACAGCATCGCGCCACGCTGGAGCAGCAGCGCCGCGACATCGAAGACACCCTGCAAGAGATCGCCCAGCAAGAACGCGAATGCCGCGCGCTGCTGGCGCAGAAGCCGTAGGGCGCGGACATGGGCGCCCTGCAGACCGTCGCGCTGTTCATCCTGACCGCGCTGGCCGAAATCGTCGGCTGCTATCTCCCGTATCTATGGCTGCGCAAGGGCCATTCCATCTGGCTGCTGGCGCCCGCGGCGGCAAGCCTGGCGCTGTTCGCGTGGCTGCTGACCTTGCATCCGACGGCATCCGGGCGCGTCTACGCGGCCTATGGCGGCGTGTATATCGGGATGGCGTTGATCTGGCTGTGGGCCGTGGACGGCGTGCGCCCCAGCGCCAGCGACTGGATCGGCGTGGGCCTGTGCCTGGCCGGCATGCTGGTGATCATGTTCGGGCCCCGGGGCACGTAGACAACAGCATCCGTCGCGTCATCGACTCAACGACGCGCGCGGACCCGCAAGGCCCGCGCGCTTTGCCTTTTCGGCCGGGATCACTCCGCCTTGATGTTGCCTTCCTTGATGAGGCGGGCGTTGTTGGTGAACTCGGCCTGCACCTGCTTGGCGAATGCCTCGCCGGATGCCGTGCCCGGCTGCAGGTAGGACTTGGCCAGCAGGTCCTGGAAATCAGCGCTGGCAACCGCCTTGTTCAACGCGGCCAGCAGCGGCTGCGACACCGCCGGCGGCAGGTTGGCGGGCGCGAACACGCCGAAGTTGGAGTAATACTGCGCCTGCGGCAGCTTCAGTTCGGCCATCGTGGGCACGTCCGGCCAGGCGGCCAGGCGTTGCGGCGCCATCACCGCCAACGGCTTGAGCGCGCCATTGGCCACGTGCGGCAGCACAACGTCGCTGTTGACGACAAGCAGCTCGACTACGCCGCCCAGGCCGTCGGTCAGCGCCTGGCTGTTGCCGCGGTAAGGCACGTGCAGCATCTTGGTGCCGGTCTGCGTGGTGACGGCGGCCATGCCGATGTGGGCGACGGTGCCCTGGCCCGGCGTGCCATAGCGCACGCCTTCAGGGTGCGACTTGGCGTATTCGACCAGGCCGGCGAAGTCTTTCACCGGCAACGCCTTGGTCGCCACGATGGCGACCGGCGCCACGGCGATGCTGGCCACCGGCGTCAGGTCCTTCATCGGGTCGTAATTGGTCTTGGCCAGATGCGGGAAGATCGTCAGCGGGCTGGTCGACGCCAGCAGCAAGGTGGTGCCGTCCGGCTGCGCGCGGGCGACGAAGTCCGTGCCCACCGAGGCGCCGGCGCCCGGCTTGTTTTCCACGATGACGGTGATGTTGGCTTCCTTGCGCAACACGTCGCCCAATCGGCGCCCGATCGCGTCGGCGCTGCCGCCGGCGGTGTAGGGCACGACCAGGGTCACCGGCTTGGCGGGCGGCCAGCTTTGGGCCATGGCGCCGCTTGCCACGATGGCCAGGGCCGCCCCCGCGGCCTTGACCAGCAATGTCTTCTTTTTCATATCGTCCTAGTGATGTTGCGTAGCACTGCGTTGGGTAAAGCGTGAAACGGGAAACACATCAAGCGGGCGCGGCGGTCAGGCCGTCAGATAGCGTTGTGCCAGGCGAACCCAGTACGACGCGCCCGCCGGAATCAAAGCGTCATTGAAGTCATAGCTGGCGTTGTGCAGCATGCAGGGGCCCAGGCCGTGGCCGGCCATGCGGTGCTCGCCGTCGCCGTTGCCCAGGAACACGTAGCAGCCCGGCTTTTCCTGCAGCAGGAAGGCGAAATCTTCCGAGGCCATCGCGGGCTCGATGGTCAGCGCGCGGTCTTCGCCGACCACGTCGCGCATGACGCCCAGGCAGAACTCGGTCTCGGCCGCGGTGTTGACCAGCGCCGGATAGCGTCGCTCGAAAAACACGTCGGCCTCGCAGCCATGCGCGGCGGCGATATTGCCGGCGATCTCGTTCATGCGGCGTTCGATCAGGTCCACCACGTCCGTGCTGTAGGCGCGCACCGAGCCGCCCAGCCAGGCGGTGTTCGGGATGACGTTGATGACGCTGCCGCCCGCTTGCACCTGCGTGATGGACAGCACGGCGGCGTCCAGCGGACGCTTGCTGCGGGTAAGGATGGTCTGCAGCGACTGGCCGATGGCGAACAGCGCCGGCACCGGGTCGGCGCAATCCTGGGGCGCGGCGGCATGGCCGCCCTTGCCCTTGACCGTGATCTTGAAGCCGTTGGCGGCCGCCATCATGGGGCCGGCGCACACGCCGAAGGCGCCCGCCGGCAGGCCCGGCCAGTTGTGCATGCCGAACACGGCTTCGCAGGGAAAGCGCGTGAACAGGCCGTCCTGGATCATGGCGCGTCCACCCGCGCCGCCTTCCTCGGCCGGCTGGAAGCACAGGTACACCGTGCCGTCGAAGCCGCCCGCGGTCTGCAGGTGCCGGGCCGCCGCCAGCAGCATGGCGGTGTGGCCGTCATGGCCACAGCCGTGCATCTTGCCGTCGTGGCGCGACCGGTGTTCGAACTGGTTTTCTTCCTGCATGGGCAGGGCGTCCATGTCGGCGCGCAGCATGATGGCCCGGTCCGACGTGCCGTGCTTGATCACCCCGACCACGCCGGTCTTGGCGATGCCGGTGTGCGTTTCAATGCCCCAGCCGCGCAGCGTGTCCGCCACCACCTTGGCCGTCCGGTGCTCTTCGTAGCAGAGCTCGGGATGCATGTGGATATCGCGCCGCAGCGCCACAATTTCGTCCAGATGGGATAGTTCGAGCACGGCAGACTCCGAGGCAATGACGCGGGATTTCAGGGACAGGGTCGAATAGTAATCAGCGTTGCTCCCTGGGAAACATGCAATTTCCTAGGGATAACCCGACTCCAATTTACGTTTACGTAAACGTAATATTTGCGGTGCATCATTGCGCAGCGATGCGTGATCGGCGCATGATGAGCCTCCGATGACGGCATTGCGCCGATGGTAGGCGCCCATAAGAATGTAAGTACCCACTATCACGGAGACATCGATGAATCTTCCTGGCCTGAACTTCGACCTGGGCGAAGACCTGGACATGCTGCGCGACGCCGTGCGCAATTTCGCGCAGGCCGAGATCGCGCCCCGCGCGGCGGAAGTCGATCGCAGCGACCAGTTCCCCATGGACCTCTGGCGCAAATTCGGCGAACTCGGCGTGCTGGGCATGACGGCCGACGAGGAATACGGCGGCGCCAACATGGGCTACCTGGCCCACATGGTGGTGATGGAAGAGATCTCGCGCGCCAGCGCCTCCGTGGGCCTGTCCTACGGCGCGCACTCCAACCTGTGCGTGAACCAGATCAACCGTAACGGCACGGCGGCCCAGAAGGCCAAGTACCTGCCCAAGCTGATTTCCGGCGAACACGTGGGCGCCCTGGCCATGAGCGAGCCGGGCGCCGGGTCGGACGTGGTCAGCATGAAGCTGCGCGCCGAAAAGAAGGGCGACCGCTACGTGCTGAACGGCACCAAGATGTGGATCACCAACGGCCCGGACGCCGACACGCTGGTCGTCTACGCCAAGACCGACCCCGAAGCGCACCAGCGCGGCATCACCGCCTTCCTGGTGGAGAAAGGTTTCAAAGGGTTCTCGGTTGCGCAAAAGCTGGACAAGCTGGGCATGCGCGGCAGCCACACCGGCGAACTCGTGTTCCAGGACTGCGAGATTCCCGAAGAAAACGTGCTGGGCCAGGTCAACGGCGGCGTACGCGTGCTGATGAGCGGCCTGGACTATGAGCGCGCCGTGCTGTCCGGCGGCCCCCTGGGCATCATGCAGGCCGTAATGGACGTCGTCGTCCCCTATATCCACGACCGCAAGCAGTTCGGCCAGGCCATCGGCGAATTCCAGCTGATCCAGGGCAAGGTGGCTGACCTGTACACCACGCTGCAGGCCAGCCGCGCCTTCTGCTACCAGGTGGGCAAGAACCTGGACAAATTGGGCACTGAGCACGTGCGCCAGGTCCGCAAGGACTGCGCCGCGCTGATCCTGTACACGGCCGAAAAAGCCACCTGGATGGCGGGCGAAGGCGTGCAGATCCTGGGCGGCAACGGCTACATCAACGAATACCCGGTGGGCCGCCTGTGGCGCGACGCCAAGCTCTACGAGATCGGCGCCGGCACCAGCGAGATCCGCCGCATGCTGATCGGCCGCGAACTGTTCAACGAAACCGCCTGATCCGCCGTCCGGACCCCATTATGATCCGCATGTCCGATGTCCAGCATATCGAGCAGGCCCCCGCCCCGGGGCCCTCGCCGCTGGACGTCGCGCGGCTGATCCTGGCGGGGTTCGATCGCCACTACGCGCTGTTTCGCTACAGCGCGCAGCGCGCCAAGGCCCTGTTCGAATCCGGCGACTGGCACGGCATCCAGCACCTGTCGCGCGAACGCATCGAGTACTACGACATGCGGGTGCGTGAATGCGCCACCCAATTGGAAGGCGTGCTGCGCGGCCGTCCAGAGGGTGCGCTGGGCGCCTCGGCCAAGAACGGCGGATCGGGTGCGAATGGCACCAACGGCGCCGAAGCGCCGGCCCTGACCGACGCCCAGACCGCCTACTGGCAGCAGATCAAGCAGGAATTCGTCGGCCTGCTGGGCGACCATCGCCAGCCGGAGTGCGCCGAGACCTTCTTCAATTCGGTGTCGTGCCGGCTGCTGCACCGCGACTATTTCCACAACGATTTCCTCTTCGTGCGTCCGGCGGTCGCGACCGACTACCTGGACAGCAGCACGCCGTCGTACCGCGTGTATTACCCGGCCACCGACGGGCTGGAAAAAAGCCTGATCCGCATGGTGGCCGACTTCGGCCTGGCGCTGCCGTTCGAAGACCTGCCGCGCGACACCCGCATGTTGGCGCGTGCCGCCGTCGCGCAACTGCGCACGCTGTTGCCGCGCCACGTCGGGCGGCGCATCGCCAGCGATTGCCAGGTCCATGCGCTGGGTTCGCTGTTCTTTCGCAACAAGGGCGCCTACATCGTCGGCCGCCTGATCAATCAGACCACCGTCTACCCCTTCGCCGTGGCGCTGACGCGCAATCCGGCCGGGCAGGTGACGCTGGACGCGCTGCTGCTGGGCGCGGACGACCTGAGCACGCTGTTCAGCTTCACCCGCGCCTATTTCCTGGTGGACATGGAAACGCCGGCCGCGGTCGTGAACTTCCTGGCGACGCTGCTGCCGCGCAAGCCCAAGGCCGAGCTCTACACGATGATCGGCCTGCAAAAGCAGGGCAAGACGCTGTTCTACCGCGACTTCCTGCACCACCTGGCCCACTCGCGCGACGCCTTCGACATCGCGCCCGGCATCAAGGGCATGGTGATGTGCGTGTTCACGCTGCCGTCCTACCCGTACGTGTTCAAGCTGATCAAGGACCGCATCGACAAAGACGGCATGGACCACGCCACCGTGCGCCGCAAGTACCAGATGGTGAAGCTGCACGACCGCGTGGGCCGCATGGCCGACACCTGGGAGTATTCGCAGGTGGCGCTGCCGCGCAGCCGTTTCGCGCCCGCCTTGCTGGACGAACTGCGCCGTCTGGTGCCCAGCCTGATCGAAGAAACCGGGGACACCGTCGTCATCCGCCATGTCTACATCGAACGGCGGATGACGCCGCTGAACATCTATCTGCGCCAGGCGTCCGACGCGCTGCTGGAACCTGCCGTGCGCGAGTACGGCGACGCGATCCGGCAACTGGCCGCCGCCAATATCTTCCCCGGCGACATGCTTTACAAGAACTTCGGCGTCACGCGATTGGGCCGGGTCGTCTTTTATGACTACGACGAAATCCAGCGCATGACCGAAATGAACTTCCGGCGCATCCCGCCGGCCCCCAACGAAGAAGCGGAAATGGCGTCCGAACCCTGGTACGCCATTGGACCGAACGACGTATTCCCCGAAGAATTCGGCCGCTTCCTGCTTGGCGACGCGCGCGTGCGCGGCGCCTTCATGCGCCACCACGCCGACCTGCTGGAACCCGATTGGTGGCAGGCCTGCCGCGCTCAGGTGGCGCAGGGCCGGATTGAAGAATTTTTCCCTTACGATACGGACAGACGCCTGCGTCCGGAACGCCCTTCGGGCAACCGCGCAGTGCCGATACCCAGACGCTGTCCCGACCCTCACAGGAGCTAGTCATGTCAGATCCCATCGTTATCGTTTCCATCGCCCGCACGCCCATGGGCGGCATGCTGGGCAGCCTGTCCGGCCTGGCCGCGCACGAACTGGGCGCGGTGGCCATCAAGGCCGCCATCGAACGCGCCGGCATCAAGCCCGAGCAAGTCGATGAAGTCATCATGGGCAACGTGCTGCAAGCCGGCCAGGGCCAGGCGCCCGCGCGCCAGGCGGCGCTGGGCGCCGGCCTGCCGCTGGGCGTGGCGTGCACCACGATCCACAAGGTGTGCGGTTCGGGCCTGAAGGCCGCCATGTTCGGCCATGACCTGCTGGCGGCCGGCAGCGCCGAAGTCGTCGTCGCGGGCGGCCAGGAAAGCATGAGCAACGCGCCCTACCTGTTGTTGAAGGCCCGCCAGGGCTACCGCTTCGGCCACAACACCGTGTATGACCACATGGCGCTGGACGGCCTGGAAGACGCCTACGACAAGGGCAAGGCCATGGGCGTGTTCGCCGAAGACTGCGCCGCCAAATATGAATTCACGCGCGAGCAGCAGGACGCGTTCTCGCTGGAATCGCTGCGCCGCGCACGCGCCGCCACGGAAGATGGCAGCTTCAAGTGGGAAATCGCCCCCGTGACCGTCGCCGGCCGCAAGGGCGACACCGTGATCGACACCGACGAAGCCCCCACCAAGGCCATGCCGGAGAAGATCCCCACGCTCAAGCCCGCGTTCAAGAAGGACGGCACCATCACCGCCGCCAACTCGTCGTCGATCTCCGACGGCGCCGCCGCCATGGTGCTGATGCGCGCCTCCACCGCCGAGAAGCTCGGCGTCAAGCCGCTGGCCCGCATCGTGGCCCACAGCCAGCACTCGCAGGAACCGGGCTGGTTCACGACTGCCCCCGTCGGCGCGCTGAAGAACCTGTTCGCCAAGACCGGCTGGAAGGCCGAGGACGTGGACCTGTACGAGATCAACGAAGCGTTCGCGGTGGTCACCATGGCCGCCATGACCGACTTCAAGCTGCCGCATGAAAAGGTCAACGTCAACGGCGGCGCTACCGCCCTGGGCCACCCGATCGGCGCATCGGGCGCCCGCCTGATGGCCACGCTGGTCGGCGCGCTGCGCAAGACCGGCGGCAAGCGCGGCGTCGCCACGCTGTGCATCGGCGGCGGCGAAGCCGTCGCGATGGCCATCGAGATGGTCTAAGCAAACGCCTGGGAGGCGGACAGGCGTCTGCCTCCCAGGATGGCTTTTCGCTGCGCCTTTCCTGCATGGCTTCCGGACGCGACGGGTCCGTCGCGGGCCGTGTCGCGAAAGGCGCAACGAAAACCCAGATCGACAAGAATGCCCGGCACACCGGGCAGCGAGACAAACCGCTCTACGAGCGCCTTCAAATTCCAATCAAGCAGGACGGGTGGAACCCCATGCCCATCATCGAATCCCGCATCAATCCGCGGTCGCAGGACTTCACCGACAACGCGCGCGCCATGCAGGCGCAGCTGGATGACCTGAATCAGAAACTGGCGCAGACCGCGCTGGGCGGCAGCGAAGCCGCGCGCGCCAAGCACGTGGCGCGCGGCAAGCTGCTGCCGCGCGACCGCGTCGAGAACCTGATCGATCCGGGCACGCCGTTCCTGGAACTGTCGCCGATGGCGGCGCACGGCATGTACGACGGCGACGCGCCGGGCGCGGGCGTCATCACCGGCATCGGCCGCGTGTCGGGCACCGAATGCGTCATCGTCTGCAACGACGCGACCGTCAAGGGCGGCACGTACTACCCGATGACGGTCAAGAAGCACCTGCGCGCCCAAGAGATCGCCGCGCAGAACCATCTGCCTTGCGTGTACCTGGTGGACTCGGGCGGCGCCAACCTGCCGCAGCAGGACGAAGTGTTCCCCGACCGCGAGCACTTCGGCCGCATCTTCTACAACCAGGCGCAGATGTCCGCGCAGGGCATCTCGCAGATCGCCGTGGTGATGGGGTCGTGCACCGCCGGCGGCGCCTACGTGCCCGCTATGAGCGATGAATCCATCATCGTGAAGAACCAGGGCACCATCTTCCTGGGCGGCCCGCCGCTGGTGAAGGCCGCCACCGGCGAAGAAGTCAGCGCCGAAGACCTGGGCGGCGGCGACGTGCACACACGCCTGTCCGGCGTGGTGGACCACCTGGCCGCCAACGACATGCACGCGCTGCAGCTGGCGCGCAACGCGGTGGCCCGCCTGAACCGCAAGAAGCCCGCGCCGCTGGCCACGATCCCCGTGCGCGAGCCGCGCTTCGATCCCAGCGAACTGAACGGCATCATCCCCGCCGACACGCGCAAGCCCTACGACGTGCGCGAAGTCATCGCGCGCATCGTGGACGGCTCCGAATTCGACGAATTCAAGGCGCGCTTCGGTCCCACGCTGGTGACCGGTTTCGCCCACATCCAGGGCATGCCTGTGGGCATCGTCGCCAACAACGGCATCCTGTTTTCCGAGTCCGCGCAAAAGGGCGCGCACTTCATCGAGCTGTGCGCGCAGCGCAAGATTCCGCTGGTGTTCCTGCAGAACATCACCGGCTTCATGGTGGGCCGCAAGTACGAGAACGAAGGCATCGCGCGCCACGGCGCGAAGATGGTGACGGCAGTGGCGACCGCCGCCGTGCCGAAATTCACGGTGCTGATCGGCGGTTCGTTCGGCGCCGGCAACTACGGCATGTGCGGCCGCGCCTATTCGCCCCGCATGCTGTTCATGTGGCCCAACGCCCGCATCTCGGTGATGGGCGGCGAGCAGGCCGCCAGCGTGCTGGCCACCGTCAAGCGCGACGGCATCGAAGCGCGCGGCGGCAAGTGGTCGGCCGACGAAGAGGCCGCCTTCAAGGCGCCCATCCGCGAACAGTACGAACACGAGGGCCATCCGTATTACGCCACGGCGCGCCTGTGGGACGACGGCATCATCGCCCCGGCCGATACGCGCCGCGTGCTGGGCCTGGCCTTGTCGGCCGCGCTGAACGCGCCGATCGAAGACACGAAGTTCGGCGTGTTCCGGATGTGATCCCCCCCACGCGCGCCGCGCGCCCGACCGGGCCCGCGCCAATACAGGGCGCGCCGTAGTTCAAGAAGAATTCCTGCCAGGAAGAGACATATGTTCGACACTTTGCTGATTGCCAACCGCGGAGAGATCGCCTGCCGCGTCGCCGCCACCGCCCGCCGCATGGGTATCCGCACCGTCGCCGTCTATTCGGACGCGGACGCCAACGCGCGCCACGTGGCCGCCTGCGATCAGGCCGTGCACATCGGCGGACCGGAGCCGCGCGCCAGCTACCTGCGCGCCGACGCCATCCTGCAGGCCGCCATCGACACCGGCGCGGGCGCGATCCACCCGGGCTACGGCTTCCTGTCGGAAAATGAAGCGTTCGCCGAAGCCGCTGAAAAGGCCGGCATCTCGTTCGTCGGCCCGCCCGCGTCCGCCATTGCCGCCATGGGCAGCAAATCGGCCGCCAAGTCGCTGATGGAGAAAGCCGGCGTGCCGCTGGTGCCGGGCTATCACGGCGACAACCAGGACCCGCAATTCCTGAAGACCCAGGCCGACGGTATCGGCTACCCCGTGCTGATCAAGGCCAGCGCCGGCGGCGGCGGCAAGGGCATGCGCGTGGTGGAATCATCAGGCGCGTTCCTGGATGCGCTGGCGTCCTGCCAACGCGAAGCCGCCTCCAGCTTCGGCGACGACCGCGTGCTGATCGAACGCTATCTGCAAAAGCCGCGCCACATTGAAATCCAGGTATTCGCGGACACGCACGGCAACTGCGTCTACCTGTTCGAGCGCGACTGCTCGGTGCAGCGCCGCCACCAGAAGGTGATCGAGGAAGCGCCGGCGCCCGGCATGACGGAAGAACGCCGTCGCGCCATGGGCGAAGCAGCGGTCGCCGCCGCGCGCGCCGTCGGCTACGTGGGCGCGGGCACCGTCGAGTTCATCGCCGAGCCGGACGGCCGCTTCTACTTCATGGAAATGAATACGCGCCTGCAGGTGGAGCATCCAGTCACTGAAATGATCACGGGCCACGACCTGGTGGAATGGCAGTTGCGCGTGGCCGCCGGCCAGCCGCTGCCTGTGCGCCAGGAGGACCTGCGCATCAACGGCCATGCCATCGAGGTCCGCATCTACGCCGAGAACCCCGAGAAGGGCTTCCTGCCGTCGATCGGCACGCTGGCTTACCTGGGCCTGCCGCCCCACACCGCCTTCACCAACGGCGACATCCGCGTGGACGGCGGCGTACGCACGGGCGACACGATCACCCCGTTCTACGACCCCATGATCGCCAAGCTGATCGTGCACGGCGCTGACCGCGACCAGGCCCGCGCCCGCATGCTCCAGGCGCTGGCTCAGACGCAGGCCGTGGGCGTGCAGACCAACGTGGCGTTCCTGTCGCGACTGATGCAAGACAGCGCCTTTGCCGCTGCGGACCTGGACACGGGCCTGATCGAGCGCCAGCGCGCCACGCTGCTGCCGGAGCCGCAGGCCGCCAGCGCCGCCACGCTGGCGCTGGCCTCGGCCGCCGTGCTGGTGCGCCAGGGCCTGGCCCAACCCGGTCCGCAAACCGCCGGCAAGGGCCCGTCCGACCCCTGGGACGCGCGTGATGGCTGGCGGCTGGGCAACCAGTACCAGCGCCATCTGCAGTGGGTGGACAACGGTGAAACGCGCCGCGTGACCGTCGCCCGCCAAGGCGGCGCCTGGACGCTGGATGCCGGCTCGGGTGCGCAACCCTTCCTGTGGCGTTCCCACGCCAGCGCCAATCCCAACCTGGCCTACGGCCTGCGCATCACGCTGGCAGGCCATGAGAACGCCGGTACGGTCGTTTTGCATGCCGACCGCGCCCATGTATTCGGCGAAGGCGGCGTGCACGTGCTGGAGCTCTACGACCCCTTGGCGCACGCCCAGGACACGCAGGGCGAGCACGGCGGCGGCCTGACGGCGCCGATGCCCGGCAAGATCATCTCGATCTCGGTCAAGGCGGGCGATACGGTCGAAAAGGGCCAGCCGCTGCTGGTCATGGAAGCCATGAAGATGGAGCACACGATCTCGGCGCCGGCCGACGGCAAGATCGAAGAAGTGTTCTACAGCGTCGGCGACCAGGTGACGGAAGGCGCCGAACTGGTGTCGATCGGCGCCTAGCTCTTCGCCGCGACCGTCCGGCAAGCGCCCGCCCATGCGGGCGCTTTGCATTTATGCGTTTTACGCAATCATCTACCGAAATAGATTGTCCTTGTTATCAATAAGGCAGGACTTCTATCCTCGTTGCAACGTCATCCGACAGCCACGAGGAGATTCTGATGAGCGCGGTTCTGCAAACGACGGCGTCGCCCGCCACCATGGTGCCTGCCGGGGTGGACCTGGTCGAGTACTACTACGAGCGCGGATTTACCGACGGGTTGCCGGTCGTGCCGCCGACCCGCGAAAAGATCGACGAAGTCATCGCGCGGCTGGGCGGCGACGGCGACTTCGTCGAAGCCCGCGTGGCGCCGCGCTGGGGCGAGCTGACCCGCGAAGTGCTCGCCATCAACATGGTGATGGCCGGCTGCAAACCCGAGTACGCGCCCGTGGTGCTGGCCGCCGTCAAGGCGGTGACCGACCAGGCGTTCAACCTGAACGGCGTGCAGGCCACCACGCACGTGGCCGCGCCCTTGCTGATCGTCAACGGGCCCATCGCCCGCGAGATCGGCATGAACGGCGGCGTCAACGCCTTCGGTTCCGGCAACCGCGCCAACGCCACCATTGGCCGCGCGCTGCGCCTCATCATGCTCAACGTAGGCGGCGGATGGCCCGGCGACCTGGACAAGAGCACGCTGGGCCATCCGGGCAAATACACCTACTGCGTGTGCGAGAACGAGCTGCAAAGCCCGCTGGCGCCGTATCACGTGGAACACGGCTACAAGCCCGAGGACTCGACCGTCTTCGCGATGGCGGCCGAAGCGCCGCACAGCGTGACCAACCATATCTCGAACGACCCCGAAGGCATCCTCGACACCATGTGCTCGGCCATGAGCACCATCGCATCCAACAGCGCGGTGCTGGGCGGCCACATCGCAGTGGTGCTGGGCCCGGAGCACGCGCAGACCATCGGCAAGCACGGCTGGTCGCGCGCGGATGTGCGCAACTACCTGTACGTCAACCACGGCAACCGCTTCATCGACCTGGCCTACGGCCACCGCTACGGCAAGGTCTACAACCGCAACCTGCCCAAGTACTACAAGCGCGAAGACGACACGCGCATTCCCATCGTGCACAGCCCCGACCACATCCACCTGTTCGTGATGGGTGGCGAAGCCGGCCGCTTTTCCGTGCTGATCCCCGGCTGGGGGCACATGAGCACGCCGGTGCTGCGCGCGATTGACGGCGCCAGCGCGGACAGCGGCGATTGCACAAGCGGCGCCTGCGCCATCTGACGCGGCACACCCACACCACAACCAGGAGCCAGGACATGTTGATGAACGATGGGGAAAAAGTCGCGGTGTTCGACCCGCGCGGCGCGCTGCGCTTCACCGATGCACCGGTTTCGGCGCGCAAGCAAGGCCTGGCCGGGCTGCGGTTGGGCATTCTCGACAACTCCAAGTGGAACGCCAACAAGCTGTTGCGCGGCGCGGCCGCGGCCTTGGGCGAAGACATCGATTTCGCCCAGGTGAACTACTACGTCAAACACAGCTTCTCCAAGGATGCCGCGCCCGAACTGATCGAGCGCATCGCCGCCGAGAACGACGTGGTGCTGACCGCCATCGGCGATTGCGGCTCGTGCTGCTCGGCCTGCGTGCGCGACTCCATTGCGCTGGAGCGGCTGGGCGTGCCCAGCGCGGTGATCATCACCACCGAGTTCGCGCGTGAAACCGAACTGACCCGCCAGGCCGTGGGCATGAAGGCGTTGGAGCCCGTCGTGATCGCCCACCCGGTCAGCTCCATCACGGCCGAGGAAGTGGCGCAGCGCGTCGCCCAGATCAAGGAACAGGCGCAACAGGTGTGGCTGGGCACCAAGGCGCCGCTGCAGGTGCGCGTGGAACTGCAGTAACAGCGGCGCCGCGCCGCGGCGGCAACGGGGGAGGGGAAGATGGGCGCACTGTCGCACTTGCGGGTGCTGGACCTTTCACGCGTGCTGGCCGGCCCCTGGGCCAGCCAGCTGCTGGCGGATCTGGGCGCGGAGGTCATCAAGATCGAACGGCCCGGACAGGGCGACGACACCCGCGGCTGGGGACCGCCGTGGATCCATGACCCGCAGTGGGGCGAGGTGGCGCAATCCGCCTATTTCGCGGGCGCCAACCGCAACAAGAAATCCGTCGCCGTCGATATCGCGACCGCCGACGGCCAGCGGCTCGTGGCGGCGCTGGCGGCGCAGTGCGACGTGCTGATCGAGAACTTCAAGGTCGGCGGGCTGCAAGCCTACGGCCTGGACTACGCCACGCTGAAGGACCGCCACCCGGGCCTGGTGTACTGCTCCATCACCGGCTTCGGCCAGACCGGCCCCTACGCCGCGCGGCCCGGCTACGACTTCCTGATCCAGGGCATGGGCGGCCTGATGAGCATCACCGGCCGCGGCGACGGCGAACCCGGGGCCGGCCCGCTGAAGGTGGGGGTGGCGCTGACCGACATCCTGACGGGCCTGTACGCCACCGCCGGCATCCAGGCGGCGCTGGCGCATCGCGACCGCACCGGCGAGGGCCAGCACATCGACGTGGCGCTACTGGACGTGCAGGTCGCCGCGCTGGCCAATCAGGCCATGAACTACCTGGCCAGCGGCAACCCGCCCGACCGCTTGGGCAACGCGCATCCCAACATCGTGCCCTACCAGGACTTCGCCACCCGCGACGGCCACGTCATCGTCACCGTGGGCAACGACGGGCAATTCCGGCGGTTCTGCGGCGCCATCGGCCGCCCCGACCTTGCCGACGATGCGCGCTATGCCACCAACACCGCGCGCCTGGCCTCGCGCGACACCCTGATCCCGCAGATCCAGGCGCAGATGGCGCAGCAATCCAGCACGCACTGGCTGCACACGCTGGAAACGTTGGCAGTGCCTTGCGGGCCGATCAACGGCATGGCCGACGTGTTCGCCGACCCGCAAGTCCTGCAGCGCGGCATGCGCGTGCCGATGCCGGATGCGCAGGCCGGTTGCGCCAACCTGGTCGGCAACCCGCTGCATCTGTCGGCCACGCCCGTGGCCTATCGCACTGCGCCACCTGTCCTGGGCGCCCACACCGAAACCGTCTTGCGGGACATGTTGGGGCTGGAACCGCAGACGCTTGACGAACTGCGGCGCAATGGCGCGATCGCGGTCGGATCCTGAGATGTGCCAACACAAGAAAGACACAAGGGAGACAAACCATGGAACCATTCACCCGAGCCGGTGCGCCGCGCAGCGTCGTGAGAAGGCGGTTGTTGATCGGCGCGGCAGGCGCCGCCCTGGGGTCGCTGAGCCACGGCGCGCAGGCGCTGGCGGCGTCCGGCTACCCGTCCAAGCCGTTGCGCGTCGTCATCCCTTACCCGCCGGGCGGCCCGACCGACATCGTGGGCCGCATCGTCGCCGCGGCCCTGGCCGAGAAGCTGGGGCAATCGGTGGTCATCGACAACCGGCCCGGTGCCAGCGGCATGATCGGCGCCGACATGGTGGCCAAAGCGGCGCCGGACGGCTATGTGCTGCTGGTCAACGTGTCGGGCCAACTGGTGAACCCCGCGCTGTACGCCAACATGGCGCACGACCCGCTCAAGGACTTCCGCGGCATCACCAACCTGGCCTCCACGCCGATCCAATTGGTGGTCAGCGCCAACTCGCCCGTGCGGTCGGTCGCCGAGCTGGTGGCGCTGGTGCGGTCGCAGCCGGGCCGGCACAACTTCGCGTCGTCCAGCAACGGCACCCCCGGCCACCTGGCCGGCGAAGTGTTCAAGGCGGCCGCGAAGCTGGACGCCACGCACATCCCGTACAAGGGCAGCGCGCCGGCACTGACCGATGTGATCGGCGGCCAGGTCACCTATATGCTGGATTCGATGCCGTCCTCGATCAGCCTGGTCAAGGGCGGCAAGCTGCGCGCGCTGGCGGTCACGTCCGACACGCGCGTGGCGGCGCTGCCGGACGTGCCCACCTTCGCCGAACTGGGCTATCCCACCGTCAACCTCACCACTTGGTACGGCATGTGGGCGCCGGCGCAAACGCCGACGGCGTTGGTGGCCAGCCTGTACCAGGCCGTCAACGACGTGCTGCGGCAACCCGACGTACGCGCGCGCCTGACCGACGCGCAAGCCATGCCGGTGGGTGACACGCCGGAACACTTCGACGCCTATTGCCGCACGGAGGCGAAGCGCTATGCCGACATCGTGCAGCTGGCTGGAATCCGGCTGCAATAAGCGATACGGCAGCTAGGCCCCGCCGCGGCGCGCGCGGCGCGCGCGCGCAGGCGCGACGACTTGCACCCAGTCGCTGCGCAGCTGCGCCAGAAATCCGCTGGCGCTGGGGGTCAGGCCCCGCTCCTTGAGAAACACCACGCCGATGGCCTGGCTTAGCGCGGGCTTGACCAGCGGCCGCGCCACCAGGTCCGCGCTCAACGCGGCGGGCACGGCCCCGCCCGGCACGATGGCGATGCCCACGCCGGCCCAGACGCATTGCATGACGGTGGCGAACTGGCTCACGGTGACCGCGTGCCGCAGCGGCACGGCCGCGATCGACGCGTAGCTATCGATCAGGCGGCGCGTCTGCGCCTCGCGGGGCAGCGAGACCAGCGCGTACGGCGCCAGCTGCTCCAGTGTCACGCCGGTTTCCGCGGACAGCGGATGGTGGCGCGGCATCACCACATGAAAGGCTTCGCGGCCCAACGACACCACCGAGAATTCGTCGGGCACCTCGTCGATGTACGTGATGCCCATGTCGGCCACGCCGCTGCGCACATCGTCCAGCACCGTGCCATGCACGCCTTCGCGGATCTGCAGCTCGATGCGGGGCCGCGATTCACGGTACCGGGCCACAATGCCCGGCAGTTGCGTGTACGCCACCGACATCACCGCCGACACGATGCTGCGACCGCGCTGCTCGTCGGAGATCTCTCGCATGTTCTCGAACGCAATGCGCAGGTCGGCCAGCACGCGGTTGGCCAGCGACACGAACTCCTGGCCCGCCGCCGTGGTCTCGACCCGGCGCGTGGAACGATGGAACAGTTCAACGCCGACGGCTTTTTCCACCCGCTGCACCGTGCGGGTCAGCGCAGGCTGGGAGATGTTCAACGTCAGCGCGGCGGCGACGAAGCTGCCGCACTCCGCAACCATGCAGATGGCCTGGAGTTCGCGCGAGCTCAGGTCGGGAAGCGTGACCATCGATGGATGCCTTTGTCGTGGGTGACTGATGCGCCAGACGGAATTATAGGTAGCGCAGCGCTGCATCCAGCATAAGTTCATAACCGGATGCGCGGCATTGCCGGCAGGCTGAACGATTCTTAGCTTCCCGTCAGCCAATTGTCCCTAGAATGCAGCTTCCGGTGCGTCCCGCGCCAGCCCCGCATCCCCGCACGCCCTCATGCCCGCCCCCGACTCCCCCAGTCCGCTTTCCCGTCCCCCATTCCTGCACTTCCTGTTCGCGCGCGTCAGCGCGTCGCTGGCCTTCCAGATCGTCTCGGTCGCCGTCGGCTGGCAGATCTATGCGCTGTCGGGCAGCGCGATCGACCTGGGGCTGATCGGCCTGGCGCAGTTCCTGCCCATGGCCGCGCTGACGCTGGTGGTGGGTCACGTGGCCGACCGCTACGACCGCCGCAAGATCGTCGCCCTCTGCATGGCGCTGGAAACCCTGGCCACGCTGGTGCTGGCCATCGCGGCCCTGCACGGCGTGGGCGGCAAGACGCTGATTTACGCCACCATCATCATCATGAGTTCGGCGCGCGCCTTTGAAGCGCCCACCTTATCCACGCTGATTCCATCCGTCGTGCCCCGCGAGTGGCTGCCGCGCGCCACCGCCTTAGCGTCCTCCGGCGGCCAGATCGCGCAGATCGCCGGCCCCGCGCTAGGCGGCATCGGCTACGGATTGGGAGCCGGGTGGATCTATTGCGTGGCCGCGGCGCTGTACCTGACCGCCTTCGCGTCCATCGCCACGCTCGTCATCGAACGCGCCCCGCCGCGCAAAGAGCCGACCACCTGGCGCACGCTGTTCGCCGGCATCACCTTCATCTTCCAGCGCCGGCTGCTGCTGGGCACCTTGTCGCTGGACCTGTTCGCCGTGCTGCTGGGCGGGGCGACCGCCTTGCTGCCCATCTTCGCCAAAGACATCCTCAACGCCGGCCCGTGGGCGCTGGGCGCCTTGCGTGCCGCGCCGGCCTGCGGCGCGGCGCTGATGTCGCTGACGCTGGCGCGATTGAGCCTGGGCGAAAACGTGGGACGCCTGCTGTTCGGTTCGCTGATTCTCTTCGGGCTGGCGACAACGGTGTTCGGCCTGTCGACCTCGATTCCGCTGTCGGTAGGCGCGCTGGTCGTGCTCGGCGCCGCGGACTCGATCAGCGTCGTGGTGCGTTCATCGCTGGTGCAGTTGAATACGCCCGACCACATGCTGGGCCGGGTCAGCGCCGTGAACACCTTGTTCATCGGCGCGTCCAACCAGTTGGGCGAGTTCGAGTCCGGCGTGACGGCGGAACTGTTCGGGGCCGTGCCGGCGGTGGTGATCGGCGGCATGGGCACGATCGCCGTGGCCGGGTTGTGGATGCGGTGGTTCCCGGAACTACGGAAACTCAGAACGCTGCATGGAAACGAAACGGCGCCCACCTGAAGAGAGGTTGCGCAGCAGGTTGATCAACGGCTGCGCTCGATCACCCTGCGGTTGCCTTCTTGGCTGCAAGTCAGCGTGCCCCGGTACTTTGTGCACAGGTCGTCCAGCAACGCGGTCGCGCAAGCGCCGCTGACGGGTTGTGAAATGAGCACGGTGTCCGCGTCGCCCTTCAATTGAATGTCCGCGTTCGAGTTGCGGCGCAAGCCCTCTGCGATGGAGCCCAACGTGCGGGGCGCGCCGGTGAAGGCTTCCGCGTCCGGGGCGAATCGGCTGTTCAGCTGCCAATACGTCAGTCCCCACAGGGCTAGCCCCAGCAGGACGAGAAAAAGGCCCACCGGGCCTCTCAAGCGATATTTGTCGATCCACAACACCGTCGTCTGGCTGGCCGTTGCAGGCCTTGCTCGGACCAGCAGGTACACCCCCAGCACCAGAAAACCGACTCCCGCCACGATAAGCAGGACCAGCATGGTGAAGTCCAATCCCGGCAATTCCCGTACGCAAGTCAGATCCATGGCCGGTCACCGTTTCGCATTGGCAAAGAACAGCACCAGCAATTGCGACCGCTGTTGAAAATCCAGCTGCACGAAACCCTGTCCGATCTCGAACTGGCTGTTGTCGCTCCACTTGACGGTTTGCGGCGCCTGCTTGCCGCGGAACACCTCGGAAATGACCTGGCTGTATTTTCTTGAGAACGCGACGATCTCGGCGTCCATCTGCTTGATGGGCAGTTCCGCACGGACAACAGCTTCGCGAAACAGGCTGGCCCGAGCCAGGACGGGCAGGGCGGCTTCAATGAACTTGCTGTCGGACAACGACGTCGTGTCGCCCGTTTGGGCAAACGCCAGATAGCGGGCAAGGATATCGGGTGCCAGGCGAAATTGCGCGCTATAGGCATCCTGACCCAGCAGGGAACTGAGCACGCCAGGATTGGCGCCGACGCCCGCGAAGCCGAATTCGCACTTGCGTCCGCCGCCATAGCGCTGGACGGTGCATGTGCCGTCGGTGCTGTAGGCCTCGTACTGCCCTGAGGCGAATCGGCATTCGCAGAATTTTCCCGGCGCCTGCGGCACCGCAGCGATGCCCATCTGGCCGGCCCCTTGGGCAAGGGACGAGCCGCTCGATAGCGTGAGCGTTACGCCAACGGCAGCCAGGATTCGCAGGGAAAGTCGGCATTGCGGCATGAATACACCTCGCCATGTCAGAGACCTGAGCAGGAGTGAAGCTTGCCGCCACATTTGATACCAGGATGGCCGTGCCGACGCCAGGATTAATCCAAAAAAACCACGTGCGCCGCGGTGGATGGTATCGGCGTTGCCATGGCCTGACGCGCCCGATGGCGAGGCGGGACCAAGGCGTCAGGCTGCGGTAGCGGCCTTCGCAATGGCCGTGCACTTGATTTCGACTAGCAGCCCGGGCCGCGCAAGTTCGCTCACGCCGATGCACGTCCACGCACACCGGCCGCGAGGAAATGTCCTGTCCTTGACGGCGCGGAACACGTCCATGTGGGTGGACATGTCGACATGGTAGGTCGTCATGTCCACCACATCGTCAAACGTGCAGCCGGCCTCGGCCAGCACCACGCGCAGGTTTTCCCAGGCCGCGGCGAATTGCGCTTCCGGATCCGCGATGACTTGCAGATCAGGCGTCCTGCCCACCTGCCCGGCGCAATAGACCGTGTGCCCGACCTTCACCGCAGGCGCGTAGCCGGCACGGTCAGCAAGCGTCTTCATCGAATCGGGGAGGATGATCTGTCGGTCGGTCATGGCAGGCGGAATTCTAATGAGGTAAGGCGTTGGATTTTAGCTAGCCTTGACGGCGACCCACCGTCATCCTGGACGCTGCCGCCTACGCTTTGCCGCTGGGCGCCTGGATCATCTTCCAGCCGTTGCCCGCCGGGTCGCGAAAGCCGGCATCCACGCTGCCATAGCGGTCCGTGGGTTCCTGCGTGAACTCCACACCCAGCCCCTTCAGTCTGGCGTAGCTGGCGCGGCAGTCCGACACCGATAGCACCAGCGGCGGCATGGCGCCTTTGGCGACCATGGCACGCAGGGTTTTCGCGGTGGCCTCGTCATGGACCGGCGGGCCCGGCGCGAACAGGCCAAGCTGGAACGCGGGCTGCTCCGGATGCTGGACCGTGAGCCAGCGGTACGGACCATTGCGCACATCCGTGTGGATGCGGAATCCCAATTTGTCTACGTAGAACGCCAGCGCCTCATCCTGATCGTCGACGTACACGCCCACCACATTGATACCTTCGTTCATGGCTCCTCCTTGGTTGAGGCCTCCACTGTATTGCCGGCCAAGCGGCGGCGCTTCTCCAAAACTGCCATGCCCAGATCAGGACGCTGCGCGGCTTTCACGACACAGGCCGGAACCCGGCCGATGTCGGGCATCGTCGCCCGAGTCTCACTGCGCATGGCGCTGGGGGATAAGCCCGTGACGTCATGGAAAATGCGGCCGAACGTGCCCAGGCTTTGCCAGCCGGTCGAAAAGGCGATGTCGGTAATGCTGAGCTCCGTGTCGCGCAGCAACGAAACGGCCTGTTCGATCCGGCGCGTTAACAAATAGCGGTGCGGCGGAAGGCCAAAGGCCCGCTTGAAGGAGCGCGCGAAATAGGCCGCGGAAACGCCGCTGACCTCGGCCAGCCGGCTGACCGGCCAGGCCTCGTGCGAAGCGGCATCCATGCGGTCTTTGGCGCGCAGCAGACGGCGCAACAGCGCGGCGTCCTGCAAGGGGTCGGCCAGGGCCTGGTCAGTCTTCGTACGCATCCTCCAGAATCAACCTCTCGACCAGCTGCGACGTGGCGCGCGTCAGGCGATTCGCCGGCCGCGTAAGGGTAGTCGCCATCACCAGCGTGTTGTGGATAGCCGGCGGGCCGATGCTTGCGGTTTGGACGGTGCCCTGCGGCGCGAAGGCTGCGACCGCCGGTGCCGGCAAGATCGTGCACGCAACGCCCTTGGCCACCAGCGGAATCATGGTCTGCATCGCACCGACTTCCGCGATGATCTTCAAGCTGACGCGATGCGGTTGCAGCGCCGCGTCGACCAGATTGCGCAAGGCGTTCGGCACGCTGGGCAGAATCATGGGGTAGCCGGCCAATTCGGCGAAACCGACGCGTTCCGGCAGCGGCGACGCCTGCGCCGAAGCCACCAGCACCAGCGCTTCCTGCCTGAGCGTCTTGCAGGAAATCTGTGGCGAAGCGGGGGGATCGAACAGCACCGCGATATCCAGGCGCCCGGCGATCAGCCATTCGCGCAAGTGGGTGCTCAGGCCTTCGTGGACGGTCAGCACAGCGCGTGGAAACTGTTCGCAGAACGCTTGCACGAGCGACACCGTCAACAGACGCGCCACCCTGGGCGGCAACCCCACGACGACGCGCCCGGTTGGACTGGCTTGCTGGTCGCGCAGCTCATCGCGGGCGCGTTGCGCCATCTCGAGCATGGCGCGCGCATGCAGGATCAACAACGCGCCCGAGTCGGTAGGAATGACGCCCCGACCGGTGCGCTCCAGCAACCGTTGGCCCAGCTCGGCTTCCAGCAGGCCGATCTGCCGACTGAGCGTGGGCTGTGTCAGATTCAAGCTGATCGCCGCACGGCTGAAGCTGCCCGCATCGCAAACCTCGATGAAATAACGCAGTTGCAGAAGATCCACGGCGGGTCCATGCAAGGAGGGTCGAATAGAAAAACAGCATAGCTGATATAGAAGCTATGCGGTTTCTCTTTGGAGTGGCAAGCAGCAGAATGCATGCATCCCCTCCGGCGTCACTACCCCGCGCCGCGCCGGCGTGAAACCCTTAGAGAGCTACAAAATGAACAGTAGGAATGTTGCGTTCTACAGCGACGGCGTCAAGTTGGCGGGGCGCGTGTTGCTGCCTGACAGCTACCTCCCCGGAGAGCGCCGGCCCGCTGTCCTGATCTGCCACGGCCGGTTCGCCATCAAGGAATGGGTGCCTTCCCGTTGGACACCCTATTTCCTGGCGGCGGGATATGTCTGCATGGTTTTCGACTACCGCAACCTGGGAGAAAGCGAAGGGCAACCGGGAACCATCATCCCGCAGGAAGAGGTGCGGGATGTCCAGCATGCGGTGACGTTCCTGCAACAGCAAATCGAAGTCGATCCGGAGCAGATCGGCGCGTTGGGATGGGGGCTGGGCGGCGGTGTCGTCGTCAGCGCCGCGGCCCAAGATGCGCGCATCAAAGCCGTGGTCTGCGCAAGCGGCGTGGCCAATGGCGAGAAGTATGGCCGGGTGGGCATGACGGAATCCGACTGGGCGCGGCGACAAGACGAGATCCGGCAGGACAGCATCGACCGCGTGCTGACGGGCGTTTCCAAACGCCTGGCGCGCACGCAGGTGCTCGGACGGCCCGACACGCAACAGGCCGACGCCCACGCCCGGCAGAACTGGATCGATAGCCTGATCTCGGCGGTGGGGGTGGAACGCGCGTCGAACCCGGCCCTGCTGGGCATCCCTGAGGAAATCAGCCTGGAATCCATGCAGGCGCTGTACGCGTTCAAACCGGATGACGACGTGCACAAGATCGCCCCGCGTCCGCTACTGGTCGTGCACGCCCGCGAGGACCACGAGTTTCCGTTTGAGCACGTCAAAGCGCTGTTTGATCGTGCGGGCGAGCCGAAAGAGCTGCTGGCGATCGAGGAGGGCGGCCATCTGGACTGGATCGACCCGGCGTTTCCCGCGCAGAAAATCCATGTCCCGCAGGTGGTTTCCTGGATGCAGGCACGGCTGCCGGTGACCCGCGGCTAGCGGACCGCCAGCGCCATCGAATCAGATCTCAAGGGTGAAAACATGAATGTCTTCAAACAACTGGGTGCCACGATTGCGCTGATGGCGGCATGCACCGGCGCGATGGCGCAGGCCGAGCCATTCCCGACCAAACCGATCAAGCTGATCGTTCCTTTCGCCGTAGGCGGACCCACCGATATCCTGGCCAGGATCCTGGGTGAAACGTTGGGTGAAAAACTCGGCCAGCCCGTCATCGTCGACAACAAGGGTGGGGCAGGCGGCTCGATCGGTTCCGAAGCCGTGGCCTACTCGGCGCCGGACGGCTACACCATCGGCCTGGCCACCATTTCGACCCATGTCGTAAATCCGTCTTGCAACAAGCATCTGAAGTATGACCCGCTGACCAGTTTTACGCCCATCGCGTTGATCGGCAACATGCCGAATATCCTGGTGGTAAACAGCCGCTTCAAGGCGGCTGACTTCCAGGCCTTCCGCGACGCGACGAAGCAGGAATCGGCTGATCTCAATGCCGGAACGGCGGGCCCGTGCTCGTTCGGGCAGGTCATGCTGGAACATTTGAACGACACGTTGGGCACTCAGATCCGGCATGTGCCGTACCGGGGCTCCGGCCCCGCCGTGTCCGACCTGGTGGGCGGTTCGCTGGACCTGATGATGGACATCTATCCATTGGTCGGTCCGCATATCAAGACGGGCAAGCTCCGGGCGCTTGCTGTGGCATGGCCGGAACGGTTGGCCGTGCTGCCCGACGTGCCGACATTCGGCGAACTGGGCCTGCCGGTGATGAACACGACGTCCTGGTACGGCATCGTAGCGCCTGCGCATTTGCCCGAGGCGCGCCTCGCTACGCTTGCCAAGGCGATTGCAGACAGCTTGCAAGACCCCAAACTGCAACGCCGCTTCGCCGAAGCCAGCATCTATCCCAGCACGGATGCCACACCGGGCGCCTTTTCGACATTCCTGAAAGACCAGTTCGACAAGGAGTCGGCGTTCATCCAATCACGGAACATGGCGGGGAACTAAGGCGCCGCAAGGCTGACGCCGTGTGGCCAAGGCGGCGTTGCCGCAAGACTTCCAAGGCAGTTGGCGAGATCGATCAGCATCCACGATCACGTCAACTGGTGAGTCTTCAGCCAGTCCTTTAACGCATTATTCATACGGGTCTGCCAACCCCGCCCCGTTGCCTTGAAGGCAGCCAGAACATCCTCATCAAAACGGATCGTGGTCGCGAATTTTCGAGTCGCTGCAGTGCTGCCGACAGGCCGACCGCGCCGCCGCACGATATCTTCAGGCGTATGCACCCGGGCATACTGGCCGTTGGCTGCTTGCTTGGCGCTGCGCAGCAGCGCCGCTTCAAACTCGGCCACTTCGGCATCGGTTTTCTTAGACATCAAGGCTCTCCTTGAGTTTGGCGAGAAATGAAGCAGACAGGTCATCGAATTTGGCCTTGGCGTAGACGATCAACAGCACCACCTCGCCATTGGCTAATCGCAAGTAGTAGATGACACGGGAACCTCCGCGCTTTCCCATTCCAGAACGCGACCATCGGACCTTTCTACATCCGCCCGAACCAGGGATGACATCCCCTGCTTCGGGATTCGCCGCGATCCAATCCACGAACGCCTCCCGTTCGGCGTCGTTCCAAACCTTGCCTGCCCAAACGCTAAATACCTCGGTTTCGATAACCGTTAGCATGATTTAATTGTACTAACAATTTATTTGGAAGCGCAAGGTTCTCTAGACACCGTGCGCGGACGCGTCGGGTTCATCAGCTACCTCACTACCTGGGGTTGTTCATATCCATCGCCGTTCAAGCACGTGCGACGCCTGACTTGCACCGCTTACGATGCCTGGTCGTATTTCAGCATCAGCCGCGGTGAATCGTGCCGTCACAACAGGCACGGAAGTTGAAATCCGACGAAAAGAAGGGCAGAGAGCGCAACGTCTCGCGACCAGCACCGATATCAAGCATGCGGGCGGCACCCACTCCCCGCAGGGAGTAGACTGACCGCCTCCCTTTGCATATTCGAGTCCATATCCATGATTGTTAAAGCCTTGCGTGTCGGCCTGGGTCAATTGATCGTCGCGGGCGACGCCCTGACGCGGCCGCGTCCGCAAAAGCGCTCGCCGCAGGGCCAGGCCGCCGTGAACAAGGACGCGGCCGCGCTTGCGCTGTACCAATTCCACGCCTGCCCGTTTTGCGTCAAGACGCGACGCGCCATGCACCGGCTGAACGTGCCGGTGGCCCTGCACGACGCCAAGCGCGATCCGCAGGCACGCGAACAGCTGCTGGCGGGCGGCGGCAAGGTCAAGGTGCCTTGCCTGCGTATCGAAGAGGCCGACGGCACGCGCTGGATGTACGAGTCCAACGACATCATCGCGTATCTTGAAAAGCGCTTCGCCAACGTGGCCTGACCAGGGGTCGGCCAGATGACACGCCTTGCCCGCCGATTGGCGCTAACGCTGTGCGCGGCAAGCGCGCTGGCGGGGTGCGAGCCATCGCTTCCCCCGCCACCGGCCGGATCAACGCTTACCGCCGAAACCATCGCGACGCGCGAAACGCCACCGCACCACCAGTTCAAAGGCGTGCTGGCCGGCAAGCCCATTCACTTGCTCGTCAACAACTGCAAGGTCTACAAGGTGGACGCGGCCGAAGGCGAGAATGTGAGCTGGACGCTGGTATTGGAAGGGGAGTTCTATCCGCTGCCCACGATATGCGTCAACCAATCGCTGACCGAAGGCAAAGGCTTTATCACGGCCTTCATCGGACGCCAGGCGTTCGGCGCAGGCGGGTGCTGCACGGGTCAGCCCGAGTATCGGTCGAAAGACGGGCTGACCTGGAAGCCGCACTGACAGGTTTCAAGCCTGCCGTCAGAGCTTGACCGCGGCAGCGCTGAGTCAGCGCAGATCGGCAACGTTGATCGTTCTGGCCTCGCAGGCCTGCACCAGTTCGGGATCATGGCTGGCGAACAGCACGACGCGATCTTGCGCCCAGGCCTTGAACACCTCGGCCAGCACGGCGCGGCCCTGTGCGTCGAACCCGTTGCTGGGCCCGTCTGCGATCACCACCGCCGGGTCACCCAAGGCGGCCGCCGTCACGAAGACCTTGCGGCGCGTACCGGTGGACATCTGTTCGAAACGCTTGTCCAGGTGCGGCTCAAGCCCCAGCCGGTAGGCAAGATCAAGCACCGCATCGTCCACGGCAACCTGCTTTTCCGCAGCGACCTGCGCAAGCAAAGCGCGCCCGGTCATCTCCGGAAAGGCCATGCAATTGTCCGGCACATAAGCCAGGCGGGCACGGGCCTGCTGCTGCGCATGCGTCAGGGAATGCCCGTCGATCCAGACGTCGCCGCCATCCGGCGCGACCGCGCCCGCGATGATGCCCAGCAAGCTGGATTTGCCAGTGCTGTCTTCTTCGCATAGCGCCACGCATCCCGGCGAAAACGCGTGAGTCAGCCCCTGGAAGACGAGATAGTCGCCGTAGCGCTTGGTGAGATTGTCGATGCGTAGCATGCCGGAAGTGTACGCACGAACGCGGCGGGCGGCCAGATCCCGCCCTGGAATTTTGCTGCGCTTGACGACGTGCTGCCGAGGACCGGCGCCTGGGCCGCAAGGCGGACTTCACGGCAAGGAACGTGGCGTTTCGTCCCCTTATCGATCAGGTATATTCGTCGCACCCATGACCGGAAAAATCGCCCGGACTCCAAATCCCTGGCCCGTCCGCATCGCCTTGCCGTACTGGTGGTTGAACGCCAGTTCCGTGCCCTTGGATGACATCGCGCTTTTCCGCCAAGGCCACCGCAGCGTACGGGTGCCGCGCGAACAGGCCGCAAGACAATAAGAAGGATGAAAATGAATCGGCAAGACTATCAAGCCGCGCTGCGGCGCGTGCTGGACCAGCATTCTGACAAGGCGCAAGCGCGCTTGGCCGCGCTGATCGCGGCTCTGCCTGAAAAGGCCCGCGAGATCCGCGTGGGCATCTTCCCCGACCAGGACGGCGAGGGCACGTTCTCGGTTGTCGTCAGCCTTGAAGGCCCCGACCTGTATGTGCTGAACAAGGCCGTGGAGGCGCATCGGACCTTGTTCGACGTCCGGCACACCGCAACCGGGGTAACCCCGGCCGTACCGATGTTCGGTTTGAACGAGCCCGACTTCGCCGTGCAGGACGCCATCGTCGATACTGCGGCGGACTGGGTCGAAGCGCTGTGGGCAAACGTGGGCACGTCGCCGTTGCCCGGGCTGATCTACGGCGATGACGATGCCGGCACATCGATGCCGCGCGAACTGCCTGTTTGAGGCAACCGCCAGCACGCCGGCACGCCCAACCAGGGCGATGACGCGACTGGGGTATAAACGAAATCCGTAGTTCAGAGCAAAGGAATCTAGTGTCGAGCAAACTCGGGGCAGGTCGTTATGTTGCCGCGACAGCAGGCGTCATTGGCCGGCAGGGCCGCGCCATGCTGGCCGCCGCGCCGTGGTCGCTTGCGGTATTCGCGCTGTCTCTGCCGTTCGCCTTGGCGGACACCCCGCTGTATCGGCTGACGGATCTGGTGTTTGTCGCGCTGACGCTGATCAATCTGATCGCGTTCGCGCGCATGACGTTCGCCTGGCATCGGGTCGTCGTCCTTGGGGATTCTGCACGCAGCGCCGCCGCGCGCGGTGGCACGGCCGAGGCCAAGCACCTCGTCCTGCTGGGCGCGATCGCCATCGCAGTCGCGGCCTTGGGTCGCGCGACCGGCAATTTGCCGTTTGTGGTCTATGTGCTGCTGAACGGCGCGGAAGACACCCGATTTTGGGGCGCATTGATCGCGTCGGCGGCGGCCATCTGGCTGCCGGTCCTGTACGCGCTTGCGACGTATGGGCTGAGCCTGCCGCGCGTCGCGGCCGCCGGTGAATATGGCTTTGGCGGCATTCGCGCGGCAATGCCCTACCCGCGTTGGCCGCTGATGCTCGTGCTGCTGGCACTGGTCGTCGTGGCCGGTTTCACCGCGAGTGTGCTGTCCCCGCTGACGTACACGTTCGTGACGGGCGCTGATGTGGCCTATGCCGCGTTGGGCGTCGTGCTTTGTGTCCTGGCTACGTTCGTCGCGACGGCTATGTATGCGGTCGCGTATCGCGATGCGACGGGCAGGGCGGGCGAAAGCGCGTGACGGCTTCGGGCCCGGGGCGGCCCGATCAGGTTTCCTGGAATTTTTTGAGCGGTGTGCAAGGTCCGCAACAAGCGCCTTGCCTCATTGCCCGGCGGCACCATGGAAACACTCCCAGGCGGCCTCCTCGATGCCCTGAATCACGTTGCCGTCTTCATCCGTGATCGTGAACGCCTGCTGGCTGTCCCCGATGCTGGCCTCCCCGTCCAGACCCAGCAGCAACGCGACCATCGTGTCTTTGACGACGGCATCGAGGACGCCCTGCATCTGAACGGATTGCCCCGCTGACACCCCCATTGCCCGGACTTTGGCGGCGACCTCGCTGGTCGCCTCCGGCGCCCTAAAGGCTGCCAGCAACTCCGCCCTTAGCGCATTCCAGTTGGCGACGAATTCCTTTGCGTCCATTCCGCTTCCATTCAAATCTTAGTCCGTCCCCACGGCCCGGATCTGGTTCGGCGTCGCCTCGGACGCGGACTTGTAGTACAGCGTGGGCGCCCGGTACTTCAGGTCGCGCAGCGCCGCATCCAGCTTGGGCAAATTGAAGCTGCCGGCGCCGGGCGCCTGCCGAAAATCCTCCAAGCTGGCGGGCAGGCGCGTCAACGTCAGCGAATCCATCGTGCAGGTGGGGCCGAGGGAAGTCTCTTCGCACGAATCCGGCGTCATGACCGGCTGATCGACGGGCAACACGAAACCATCCGTCAGCACGGCCTCGCCCGCTTCGAGCTTGATGGCGGCGATCGGCGAAAAAATCAGTTCGGCGTCGATGCCAGGCGTCGGCGCGGCATCGGCCTGGCCCGCGTTGAACGCGATCTCTCCGTTGATGCGCCAGCGCACCTCGCGCGCCGCTTCGTCGCAACCGCCGCCGGCCCGCAGCACCACCTCGCAACCCTTGCCCAGGCCGTCTTCGTCCTCTTTCCCGGATGGCGGCTTTGGCGTGGTCATCTTGAACTCGCGATCCACCGCGTAATCCAGCGTCGCGATGCCGATCTTCTTCAGGCGCTCCATGGCGCTTTGCGGCGGCACCGTTGCGGGCAGCTCGGTGCGGGGCTGGTGATAGGTGATGCGGTTGAGCCGGTATTCGCCCGGCCACACCGGAATCACCTGATACAGCAGCTTGCCGCGCACCGTCTGGAACTGCGGCCCGGGGTCGCCCGAATTCATCTTGTGATCCCCCGCGCCGGCGCTGATCGCGGTGTCCTTCTCCGACTGGTGGTTCCAGTGCACGAACGTGCTGCGCTGGCGCACAAAGCGGTCGCGCGTCGCGTCGTCATTGAAATCGCGCTGGGGCTCGGCATCCAGGTTCAGGGTTGGAATCACCAGCAGCGCCATTCCCTCCTGCCGTGCGTTGCCCAGCAAATCATCCACATTCACGCGATGGCGCTCCACCAACGCGGCGGTGCGCGCGGCGAAATCCGGCTCGACGGGCTGGGCAAGCGCCAGCGCCGGGGCGAAAAGGGCAAGCAGGCTAAGGCGGGCAAGCGGGGGGAAAAACGGCATCGTTCTGGGTTCCTGTTTCCGAGGCGGGAAGGAACGGGGCATTGCAAGCGGCAGAGCCAGGCAATACCCCGGCGGGGGAAGGGCCAGGCCATGATATCGCGTCGGCCCCGCCGCTTGCTTAACTGCCGGTCTGCGTGGCCAGCCACACCGTCGCGCCGCCGCACGCCGGATCTTCCTGCTGATGCCGGATCATCAATCTCACACGGCACATTCGTCTATACCAAAGACCGAAGGCGCAACCTTCCTTTCTGCAAGGATGCGCGCATCCTCGATCAGTTCGAAACCGCGCGCACGCCACCTGCGACGCTGAGACCGATTGGGCCCTGGGCGCGGCAAGTTGCGTTGTCACCAGGAACGTACCTGCGAACAGACTGATCACTAAAAATCCAGCCAAACTGATCTGGTCGATTGCCGAATAACGCAGGTACGATTGGGAGCGTATTGCCCGGCCACGAGTCGTAAATGAAGCTGCTGAAGCGGCGTTTTGAGGAAATAATGAATTTTTGGGTCCCTGTAGTCTTCGGTACGTTCAAGCTCCTCGTGTTGGGCACGGGCATGTTTCTCGCCATCAAATCTCACTACGATGGAGAGAAAAAGGAGAAGCAGGAAAAGGAGAATAAGAAGAAGGCACCCTGATAAAAGGGGTCAGCGCACTATCGAAAGCACCGCGCAAGCCAGAACCCCGCCGCAATACTTATCCCCACCCAAAGCAACACGATCGTCACCGCCCCGCCCAGACTGCGCGGCGTCTTGCCCTGCGACTGCATCCAGGCATCCGCCTGGCCCCGGCATTCCTTCAGCACGTCCGGCGGCACCAGCTTGATGGCCAGCCAGATCAGGCCGGGCAATAGCAACACATCATCCAGGTATCCCAACACAGGGATAAAGTCGGGAATCAGATCAATGGGACTGAGCGCGTAAGCCACGACAAACAGCCCCAGCGCCTTGGCGTACCAAGGCGTGTGGGCATGCTTGCTGGCAAACCATAGCGTCAGGCCGTCGCGCTTAATGCGCTTGGCCCAGGCTTTTAGGCGGTCGCTGACGTTCATGGTGCGCGGTAAGCGGATCTTGTACGGGAAGATCCACAAATTCTAGAACGGACGGCCCGACTAGAACCGCCCGCGCAACGTCAACGTCACACTGCGCGGCGCGCCGTAGTTGTTGCGGTTCTCGACATAGCCCGGATACTCGTAATACACCTTGTCGAACAGATTGTTCACGTTCAACGCCGCCGTCCAGTTCGACGTCACGTCATACGCGACCCGGGTGTTCCACACGCTGTACGACGGCCGGCGCACCTTCGAGATGCTGTTGGTCAGCGCGCTCTGCCAATTCACGCCCGCGCCCACGCTCAGGCGGTTCAACTGGCCGGGCAAGCGGTATTCGCTCCACAGGCGCAACAGGTGCCGCGGCGTTTCCTCACTGAAAGTCTGGCCTTCGCGGTCCGGGTCGCTCAGGTACTTGTTGCTGTTGAAGGTATAGCCCGCCGCCAATTGCAGGCCCCGCATCAGCTCGCCGCTCATCTCCGTCTCAAAGCCCTGGCTGCGCACCTTGCCCGCGGCGCGCGAGCAATAGCCGCCGTTGCACACCGGCCCCGCCTCGTAGTCCTGCACCGCGCGGTTCTTCTGGTCGATGCGGTACAGGGCGAACGACGTGTTCAGCTTGCCGTCCATCAGCTCGCCCTTCACGCCCACTTCGTAGTTCGCGCCGACGATGGGCTTCAAGATGCTGCCGTCCAGCGTGGTGGCCGTTTGCGGCTCGAAGATATCCGCATAGCTGGCGTAGGCGGACCACTGCGGCGTCAGCGCATAGACCAGCCCCACCATGGGCGTGAACTCCGCGCTGGCCTTGGCGGTGCTGACATCGTCCCACGTCGCGGCCTGCGTGGTGTAGCGGCTTTCAAACCAGCTAAAGCGCCCGCCCGACACCAAAGTCAGGTCTTCCGTCAGGCTGCTGCGCAACTGCGCATAGATGCCTTTCTGCACATGCGGTTCGTAGCGCGACGTGCGCTGAGAATCCGGAAAGCTGTCTGGCTTGGGCACATGCGGATCGGGGTGGAACACATCCAGCGGCAGATAGTTGGACGCGTATTCGATGCGGTCCGTCGACGTCAGCCGGGACATACTCACGCCCACCGTCAGGTCCTGCGCCATGCCCAGCACCGTGAAGCGGCCGTTCACATTCGCATCAAAACCGATGTGCTCCGCCGACTTGTCGTAATTCCACGCGTTGCGCATCGGCCCCATCAAGGTCACCGGGTCCACCGCGCCCGTCGCGTCCAGCGCCGAGGTCAGGCTCGTCTCCTTCACGTAGGTGGCCGCCAGGTTCACGCGCCAATCGCTGTTGAAGCGATGCGTCAGGTCCGCGAACAGCTGCGTCTCGTCCCGGTCCCACTGGTTCCAGTCCGCGCCCAGAAACGTCGACCGCTTCAGCCCCAGCGAACTGCCATCGCTATAACGCGGCAAGCCGCCGAAGAACGGCGTGGACCGCAGGCGCGACACCAGCACGCCCGCGCCCACCGTCGTGCTGGGCGACAGGTCGTAATCCAGCGCGACGTACAGATTGGTGTTGCGCTCCTTCACCACGTCGATGAACGAACCCTTGGAATCCAGATCCAGCACCGCCCGCGCCCGCAGGCTGCCGTCCGCGTTCAAGGCCCCACCCGCATCCAGCATACCGCCCACGTGGTCCCACGAGCCCGCGCGCGCCTCCATCAACACCTGCGTCTCGGCGGTAGGGCGCTTGCGCACCAGGTTCACCGAGCCGCCCGGCTGCCCCGCGCCTTCGAACAGACCCTGCGCGCCACGGAACACCTCCACCCGGTCCAGATACGCCGTGCTACCGGTGAAGCTATTGCCCACCGCATAGAAACTGCGCGACAGCGGCACGCCGTCGTACTGGATATTCGTGATCTTGAACCCGCGAGAATAGAAATTGCGCCCGCCGTCGGCCACCTCGCTGATTGTCACGCCCGTGGTGTTCTCCAAGACCTCGCTGATGGTCGACAGGTTCTGGTCATCCAACCGCTTGCGCGTCACCACCGTGACCGACTGCGGAATGTCCTTCAGCGCCTGCTCGGTCTTGCCGATGGTCGCCATGCTGGACCCGTAAGACTGCGTGCCCTCGGTCTGCGCATGATAGGCGCCCGTCACCAGCACCGGCGCCAGCGTGCTGGTGGCGGACGGCGGCTCGGCTTCCACACGGATACCGCCGTCCACATTCACCGCGCGATAGCCCGTGCCCGCCAACAGCGCGCGCAAACCCTCCGCCACGCCATACTGGCCACTCAGGCCCGCGCTGCGCGCCCCGCTCAACTGCGACGAGGAATACCCCAGCGAAATCCCCGCCTGCCGCGCAAACGCGGCCAGCGCGTCATTCAACGGCCCCGGCGCAATCGCGTACACGCGGGCAGACTCGGATTGCGCCGCCGTGGCCGGCGCGGCCTGGGCGTAAGCGGGCGGCGGCGCCGACAAGGCAGCCAAGGCCGCCGCCAACGGCAGCAGCACGGTAAAGAAGGGTTGGGGGCAAGCGCGCAAGCAAGCCCGCGCGCCGGACGACGGCGTCGCGGCCCGGAGACGATGGGTCTTCACGAAAGGGATACTCCAATGAGGGTCGGTCGGTGCTGGGCCGTGCGCACGGCTACAACCGGTATGACGAACGAATTCGCCCATCCCCTCAGATTTTTTTGTTGCCGGGCCGCCCCAAGACAAAAAGCGCCCCCTCGGGGGGCAGCAAGCCGCAGGCGCAGCGTGGGGGCATTTTTTGTTTGTTCAGCCCCGCGCCCGTTCCGGCGCCCGAGCGCGTGCCCGAACCCGCGTCACCCGCCCGCCCCACCACAAGCGTCCCGCCTGCGGCTCCACCGGCAGAATCTGACGCAGCAGCGCCAGCACCTTGCGCGTATCGTCCAACTGGAACACCCCCGACACCGGCAACCGCGCCACCGCCGGATCGCACTCGATCGCCCCGTGATAACGCGACAGCTCCTGCAAGAAAGCGTCCAGCGGCATATCGCGCACCGACAAAGCCCCCTCGACCCAGGCCCCGCCATCCATCACGCGCCCATCCACCGCCACCAGCGCCCGCACGCCTTGCGGCGTCATCCGCGCAGACTCCCCGGCCCGCAACGTCGCGCCCGCCTCGCCCGCGGCATCGCGCGGCAGCAACGCCACCGCGCCTTCATCCACCGCCACCTCGCTGCCGTCGTCCCACTGCCGCACCCGATACCGCGTACCCAGCGCCTGCGCCCGCCCGTCGCGCGTCTCCACGAACAGCGGCCGCGACAACGGGTCATGCCCGGAGATCACATACACCTCGCCCGCCAGCAAACGAATGCGCCGCACCGGCCCGCCATAATCAATATCGACCGCCGTCTCCGTATTCAGCACCAGCGTGCCGCCATCCGGCAGCGCGACGCGGCGCCGCTCGCCCCGCGACGTGGACACATCGGCCAGCGCCTGCCGAACCACCGGCACATCCCCCGCCCGCCACGCCACCCAACCACCCGCCGCCAACGCGCCCAGCGACATCAAAGCCTTGCGGCGCGACCGCCGCGCCTGCGCCGCCTCCGTCTGCCGCAGAATCCGCGCCGCCGCCTCGCCCGGCATCTCCGCCGCCGGCCGCTGCAAACGCGCGCCCAACGCCTGCAAACGCTCCCACACCAACGCATGCGCCGGCTGCGCCCGCAGCCAGGCATCGAACGCCTGCCACGCCGACGCGTCCGCCGTGTTGTATTGCAGCTTGATGCGCCAACGGATGGCCTCGTCCAACACCGCCCGATCCGCCGCGCCCTCCGCGCCGTCCTCCGCACGGGCGCCTGCCGCCCCGGGCGACACGCCCGCCCGATCAAACCCCATAGACCAACCGATAGCAGTGCTGCAACGCCTGCGCCAGATAACGCTCCACCGTCGCCACCGACTTCCCCACCTGCCGCGCAATCTGCGGGCACGTATACCCCTCCATCTGCGCCAACAGAAATACCTCGCGCACCTCCGGCTTCAACCGGCCCAGCATTTGCGCCACCTGCTCCAGCGACTCCAGAATCAACAGCCGCGATTCTTCCGAGGGCCAATGGCTCTGCGGATACGTCTGCAACACCGCCAGATAACTGCGCTCGATCTCCAGCCGCCGCCAGTGGTCCACCAGCAAGCGGTTGGCGATGGTGCGCAGGTAGGCCCGCGGCTCGCGCAGCGCGGTGTCAGAGGGGGAGGTGGAGTTTGCCGACAGCAGGCGCACAAACGTGTCCTGCGCCAGATCCGCCGCGCGATGCGCATCGCCCAGCTTCAGCCGCAGCCAGCCGTGCAGCCAGGAATGATGGTCGCGGTACAGCGTCGCGATACCGGCGTCGGGACTGGCGCTGGGGGTGGCGGGCATGGGGATATGTTGGGAATGGGAATTGTTCCCATTATATCCAGACGAGTACCGGCCTAAGCCCGGTGTTCGTCTCCCATGCCCGCCAGCGCGGGCGGGTCTTTGTCGTTGGGCGGGCGCCTACTGCAACGACGCCGGCGCGTCGTGCAACACGCCGCAAGGGTCCGCATCCGCGCCGCAAGCCCGCGCCTGCTCCAGCATGGCGTCCGCCAAGGTCCCCAAGTGATCGCACAAGCCTTCCACCCCGCCCATCAACGCCGCCACCGTCCACGCGTCTAGCGGCTGCCCGCCGGTTGCGTCCGGCTCGAACGCGTTGTTGCCCACCATGCGGGCCATGGCCGCGATGGCATAGCGGGCTCGGTCGATTTGGTAGAGAGGGGATAGGGGGATGAGGCCGTACTCGGGGTCAGAGTCGACGGACCAGCGGTTTTGGGTGAGGGGGTGGGATGGCATGGACTTCCTCCGACGATGTGGGAAATCCGACGATTTACCGGCTTCCAAACCGGGCTACCGTTGTGGCGGTAGTGGAGGAGTATATGGGCGGAGGTCTGGAGCTATCCGACGGGTGAATGACAAGTTTGCCATTGGGCAATGCTGGCCATACTGTGACTACCTGCCTGCTTCCGGCCAATAGCAGTCCGTGGCATCACCCGCTCGGCTGTCTGCATCAGGCTGGTTGCAGCCACTTCGAGTGGCGACGCGGGACCGTCTGCAAAGCGACGAGGTGCTTACCCCACAATGGGGCTCTTTGTTTGCTTGGTCGCGCAGGCGAGTCGCTTTGGTGGTCACCACTTTACTGCGTCGAGGGACATCTTCCAGGTTCCCCCTCCGTGATGGCGGTCCCCGAGAGGCTGATTTACAATATGTAACTTCAACGACTGGAGGCACTATGATTCTTGTATCGGCGAAAGTGGGCCCGTTCCGTTCGATGAACAGCGAACAAACGGTTGAGATAGACCCAACCGTCACGGTCTTCGTGGGTATGAATGAAGCGGGGAAGACGGTTCTCTTAAAAACGCTTCACAAGTCGTCCGACGCAGTTGGTGAGGATGAGTTTGATCCAGTCGACGACTACCCGCGAAAGGATCTCTCGTCGTACTTGAAGCAGCACAAGACGGAACCCGCCACTGCAACAGTTCTGACATACGAACTGGAGGAGTCAGAGGTTGGCGCTGCAAATGAGGCGCTCAAGACCAAACTTCCCCCTGGATATCGGATCGCCGTAACCCACAAGTACGACAACACGCTCCAGCTGTCACTGCCAGTTGACGAGACACCGGTGATACAAGCATTCGCCAAGACGCTGAGCTCCGACGCACAGACAGCTATGAAGGAAGCGAAAACCCTCCGGGCAATTCCTGATCTGCTCAAAGAGGCCAGCCTGACAGCCGAGGACAACGCTACACTTGCAAGCCTGAATACGCGCCTTCAGGCGACGAAGTGGCCAAATGTTTCTCAGTGGGAAGTCTGGTCCCATGTGCAGGCGAACGTACCCAAGTTCCTCTACTTTAGTGACTACGACACACTGCCCGGCAAAATGAATTTAGCCGACCTCGCACAACGTGCTGAGGCGGCGAAGAACGATCCCAAGCAGCTGACCGCGGCACACCGCTCGGTACTGGCCTTGCTGAGAATGGCCGACATTTCGATGGAAGACCTCGTAAGCCCGGGCAGCTATGAGGAGTTGAAGGCGAAGATCGAAGGCGTCTCGATCAGCCTTACAGATCAGGTCATGGAGTTCTGGAAGCAGAACGAGGACTTGGAAGTGGAAGTCGACCTCAAGGCCGATCCAACTGATGCTGTGCCATTCAACAACGGGGTCAACCTCTACCTGCGTATCAAGAATCGCAGGCATCGCGGAGTTAGCACGCCATTCGATCAGCGCAGCCGCGGATTCATCTGGTTCTTTAGCTTTTTGGTCTGGTTCGACAGTGTCCAGCATCAACTCGACCCATCGGGAAAGAGTGCAGGCAAAAAATTGATTCTGTTGCTGGATGAGCCGGGGTTGGCTCTTCATGCGCTCGCTCAGGCTGATTTTCTTCGGTACATCGATCGCCTCGCACAAGACCATCAAGTTCTCTACACGACGCATTCACCGTTCATGATCCACTCAGACCGACTCCACCAGGTACGGCTGGTGGAGGACCAGCTCAAAGTAGGCACGGTCATCTCCTCGAACCTTAACGGATCTGATCCACGAACAATATTCCCACTGCAGGCCGCCTTGGGATGGACGATCGCTCAGAACCTGTTCATATCTGAACGCAATCTCTTGGTCGAAGGGCCATCTGAACTGATCTATCTGCAGGTGGCGTCTAGCCTATTCGACGCAAAAGGCACGCCGGGACTTCGCGCCGACCTTACGATCGTACCGACGGGCGGATTGGATAACGTCGCGACCTTTGTATCTCTGCTTGGTGCAAGTGGGTTGAAGCTTGCGGTGCTCCACGACTACAAGGGGTCTCCGGAGCAAAAGTTGACTGTACTTGTTCGCGACAGGCTTCTCAACGCCAAGTCGCTTTTCAACGTTTCGCAGTTTCGCGATGAGAAGAAATTTGGGCAGAGCACAACCCCGACCGACATCGAAGATCTCTTCACCCCGAGCCTTTACCTGAAGTACTTCAACGCGACGTTTGCTAAGCAGCTTGCCGGGAAAGAATTGAACGAAGCTGATTTGCCAGCAGGCGATCGGATCGTGCGCCGCTTGGAAAAGTACATTGAAGCCAATGGCATCTCGCTTAGGCCGTCGGGCGGATTCAACCACTATGCGGTTGCGTCTCAGTTCGCGTCATCACCTCCCAAGTCACTGGACGTCGCGACCTCCGCAAGATTCGCCGCACTGTTTGGGGCAATCAACGACGTGTTCGACGCGAGCTGAGAGACGAGTATGCCAATCCTGGTGAGCGCTAAAGCCCTCTTCGACACCGATCTAACCCGAGCTCGAGCGTGGATGGTCAACACGGCTCAAGTAGCAATCTGCGCTGACTTTACCGTTGCGTGCGCAGTTGTTCAGCGCGAAAGTTGGCAACGCACCGGTGATCCGAACTGAACGGTGCGTGACTCGATGTCTGCTTACCGTTGCGAAGCGGCCACTGGCCTTAACCTGTTGAACTTCCGCTTCGGGTCGGGTGCGGTCTGTCGTCAAGGACGGCTCTCGGCCAGGAGCAGTCAGTCAGTACCTTTTCCTAGTTGACTGCTCCTGGGTGGTTACGGCTGTAGCTCGACGCCGGATTAATGGTGTACTGACTGGCCGTCCGGCAGTAAGGATTATCGAAATCCACACCATAACGACTGGGTTGCTTAGTCGCCCACTCCCAAAGCCGCCAGCGTCTTGACCCTTTCTCCGTGAAATCGCTCTGCTTGGCAGCGTTACCTCAAGCTGAGCGGATAGACTACACTGGCAAAAATGTAACTAAATCAAACGGGAACAATATGAGTAAGTTTGGGCTCGATCCCTATGCAACGATCGGACTGACCGAGAATCCATTTGTCGTTCATGCTCTAAGTGCAGACGAAACCGGTGAGCGTTTGCTTGTAGGGCGCGACGACGACATTCATCTTGTCGCCCAACGGCTTCACAAACACGGGAAGATCACGTGCCTCGACGGCCATGTGGGCGTAGGCAAAACCAGTTTGGTCAACGTAGCTGCTTACAAGTGCTACAAGGCCTATTTAGCAGGCGAGACACCGCAGTTACTCATCCCATCAGTTGTCTCTTTTCAGCTCAAAAAGGATGGAAACATTGACGAATTCTGTGCAGAAGTATTTCGAGGCGTGGCGCAGACCCTTCTCAAATATGCAGCTGAACTGCGGCAGTTTGAGCTTTCGGCCAGCTTGTCGCTCCCACAGCTGAACGCTTGGCTAAACTCGCCGATCGTTCAACACCTCAATGAGAACGGAGGCGCGGGTCTCAACATTGGAATTCCTGGCGTTGCTCAGCTCAGAGTCAATGGTGGCGCTGCGACAAACAGTCAGGTCAATCAATCTTCCGGTTTTTCACAAAGCGGATTTGAATCGTTGATCCGCCAGTTGTTGAACGAGATTTTTGCTGTTCAAGGAAACGGCGGTGTGGTCTGCGTAATTGACAACATTGAGCTACTTGAGACAGCGATTTCAGCAAGGCGTACGCTCGAAGCGCTTCGGGACAAGCTATTTACCGTTAATGGATTGCGTTGGGTATTCTGTGGAGCCAATGGCGTTATCCACAGTCTTGCCGCCTCTCCGAGGCTCACCGCTTTCCTCAGTACACCGGTTATTGACGTCAAGAATATAAATCCATCAAAAATACCAGAATTGATTAGAACGAGATTGACGGAGTTTTCATCAGACGCATCCAAAGCCGAGGATTTGCTGCCCGTTGATCTAGACGACCTGAAACATCTCTACTTCCTCGTCAACTCTAACCTTCGCGACCTCCTCGGTCTGGCAGATGAATATTGTGAGCACTACGCGACTTCAGGCCAACCGATTAGGGTTCGAGACAGGAAGAGGGAGAAGTTTGATAAGTGGCTGCATAAAGCCACGGTTGACCGATATCAAGCGCTTTCAAGCCGCATTTCCTCCAATGCTTGGGCCGTTCTGGATATTGCAATGAGCAAGCAGTTTTCAGGCACATTTGGGGCAGGTGACTACGAGTCTTTCAATAAGAATAGTACGGTTGCTTTCGAAAGAAGCACGTTCGCACGCTGGCTCCGCGATTTGGTGAAACTGGGACTGTTGAGCAAATCTATCGATGAAGAGCAGTCTGACGAAGATGGGTTCTCTCGTGACGTTTTTACAGTGACGGCAAAAGGTGCTCTTGTGCAGTATGCAAGACGCAAGAAAAATGAAAATCTCTCTCTTGCTGAGCCGGCGGCTTGGATGAAGCGGGTGCACCATTGATTGCTCAGGCGGCGTTCAAAAGTTAAGCGCTAGCGCATACAAAACTTGTACTTGTCGCCGAAGCGCTGGTTCTAGCACCCTCATCGCGGACCAACTGTCTTCTTTTCTTCGCTCCATTAGCTTAGAAGTTGGAGGTCAGTTTTTAGGACAATGCGTTCCAGAATGTGGCCAACGGCGATCAGTCGTCGCAGAAAAAACTGATGGATACCAGAGCGGCTGCGATGGGTCGGCAGTGGCATTTCGCTGAAGGGTGCTCCCGGCCAGTAGCGAACACTCGTTATTTCAGTATCTCGGACTGATTGCGATAGAAAGCGTTAATAATATGTGTACACCGTGCTTGGCTACTAAGACATGATCCAAACTCCACCGATACCCTTTTCCGCGCGGACTAAGCAACCGCATCGGCAAGTCGATGGCGGCTTTCCCGACACAGGTAGGGCTGGCCTACTTCATCTACTAGCCGACCTTGTCGAACAAAGGTATGTGGCTGACTGGATCGTAATAGCTCGCGAGCTTCACCGGACCGGTCGGTTTGAGCTTGTGTCTTATGACGGTTCGTCGGTGCCAAGCCTTAAGCAGGCGCAGGCTAACGCCACATCAGCGTTGCAGACTCTAGAATGGCCAAAGATCTACGACTTCTGTGAGCGTCTATATTCTCGACTCCCAAATCAGGTCGGATGGGAGGACAGCCACGGCAATTACACTGAGGAGATCTCACGTGCTGATTCGCAAGCCTACATCGCCGCTGAACTTCAACGACTCTTTCTTGAAGAATCGCTCGCTTACGAGTTCACCGATGGCGCAGTTCGGCGAAGAGGCCGGAAGCACACCGTAGAGCTATCGTCAAAAGCTCACGTAGTCCTGGGCGCAGTGGAATTGATCAGTGCACGTCAGCATTTTGAGAAGGCACGGCAGTTCTTCCAGCACCCCACCAAGCCAGATTTCGAGAATGCGGTCAAGGAAGCTGTATGCGCGGTTGAGGCAACCGGCAAGGTGCTTTTTCCAATGGCAAAGGCTTCGACGCTGGGGGATTTGATCAAATGGTTCGGAACGACGAACGTTGTGTCAGTTCCGAAGGCACTCATACAAACACTCACTGGCATTTACGCCTTCCGAAGTGGAGCTGAGGGAGTGGCCCATGGGGCTACCACCGGGGGGAAGGTCTCTGCTGACATCACTGAGTACGTTCTAGCTGTGTGCGCGTCACAAATAATTTTCTTGGTGGATCTTGCAAATAGCCTTGAAGGAGATGTCCCATTTTAGGTCTGCAACGCCATCCACTAGATCGCGAGAGCCTTAAAATAAGTGTCAGACTACAATTTCACAGCTATCGGTAGCGAAATTGTAATCTGGCACCTATTTTCTTATGTCACCAAACTGTTCCTTCCTCTGCACAACAGACATTGTGCCGTCAAGGCTCGACTGCCTGCAATGGGTCGAAAACAGACGTTCGCGAATGGAGGCTCTCGACCTATAAAAAATGTCGGCCTTAGCGAAAATAGGTGTCAGACTACATTTCCTATTTTCAGAACGGCCGTCCGACATTCAGACATGGCCGTTCAACGCGTAACCTCAATATTGCCGCTATCGCAGCGCGGCAACACTAACCACCCCCGCCCCACACCCCTCCACCAACTCCCCATCATGACTCGCAAACAACACCACCCGATCCTTCCCCCAAGCCTTAAATAACTCCGCCAACACCGCCCGCCCCCGCGCATCAAACCCATTGCTGGGCCCATCCGCGATCACCACCGCCGGATCGCCCAAGGCCGCCGCCGTCACGAACACCTTGCGCCGCGTCCCGGTCGACATCTGTTCAAAGCGCTTGTCCAGATGCGGTTCCAGCCCCAGGTCATAGGCCAGCTCCAGCGTGGCCTCATCGAGCGCCACATTCTTTTCCGCCGCGACCTGTTCCAGCAGCCCGCGCCCCGTCTGCGTGGGAAACACGAGGCAGTTGTCGGGCACGTAGGCCAGGCGGGCCTTGGCTTGTTGGGGCGCTTGGGTCAGGGAATGCCCGTCTATCCAGACGTCTCCGCTATCGGGCGCGATGGCGCCGGCGATGATATTCAGGAGGGTGGATTTGCCGGTGCTGTCTTCTTCGCATAGGGCCACGCACCCGGGCGTGAAGCGGTGGGTGAGGCCCTGGAAGACGAGGTAGTCGCCGTAGCGTTTGCTGAGATTGTCGAGTCGTAGCATGGCGGGGAGTTTACGCAGGATCAGGGGGGACTAGAAGCGGCGGCGCGCGCTATGCCATAATTGATAACGATTCCTATTCATTGATAGCGCAGGCCGTGGACTCGACACGCGATAGCCGGTTTTCCACCATTTATAAGAACGACCACCCGTGGCTGGAGCGGCGGCTGCGCAATGGGTTGCGCAACCGCGAGGATGCGGAGGACGTCGCGGGTGAGACCTTTACGCAGTTGCTTTGCCTGCCAGCGCTGGAGCAGTTGAACGAGCCGCGGGCCATGCTGGTCACGATCGCCCGGCGCATTACGTGGCGGCTGTGGCGGCGGCGCGAGCTGGAGCAGGCGTGGCTGGAGGTGCTGCGCTTGCAGCCGGAGCCGCTGGAGCCGTCGGCCGAGGAGCGGGTGCAGACGCTGCAGGCCTTGCAGGCGCTGGATACGGCGCTGGACGGGCTGTCTGCCAAGGCCAGGATGGCGTTTCTGTATAGCCAGCTCGACGGCCTGACGCATGTGGAGATTGCGGCGCGGCTGAAGGTGTCGCCGACCATGGTGCGCAAGTACATCGTGCAGGCTTTGCGCCGTTGCTGCGAGGTGTTTGGGGTATGACGGCCTTGGATGCGCGCACCCGCGAGGCGGCGATCGAATGGCAGGTCTGTTTGTCCAGCGGGCAAGCCAGCGATGCGGACCGCGCGGCGTTTGATCGGTGGCTGGCGGAGAGCCCGAGCCATGGCGCGGCGTGGCAGCGGCTGAATGCGGCGCTCCATGGCACGCTGCATGCGCTGCGGCCGGGGCTGCTGGCCGATGGCGATGCGCTGCGGCGTTCGCTGGTGGGGCCGCAGCTGGCGCAGCGCCGGCGGCTGGGGAAGCTGGCGCTGGCGGGCGGGGCGCTGCTGCTGGGCGCGGGCATGGCGGACCGCTATGTGCCGTTGCAATCCGTGGCGGCGGGCTATGTGACCCGCACGGGTGAGCGCCGGCGGGTGGCCTTGCCGGACGGCAACACGATGGAGCTGGATGCGCGCAGCGCGGCGTCGTGGGAGGGGCCGCAGGTGGTGCGGGTGTCGGCCGGCGCGGCGATTTTTGAGGTGGGGGGCAGCCAGGGGCTGCACGTGCGGCTGCCGCAAGGCGAGGTCCGGCTTGCCCAGGGGCGCGCCATGGTGCGCTGCGCGGCCGGGCGCAGTTTCTGCCTGGCCTTGAGCGGGGCCGCCGAGGTGACCACGCTGGCGGGTGTGCGCCAGCCCTTGGCGCCGGGGCAGAGCGTGTGGTTCGATGCGCGGCAGGTGGATGCGGTGCAGAACGGCCAGGAACATGCGGCCGCTTGGCAGAACGGCGAGCTGGAAGTCCATGACGAGCCGCTGCAAACCGTGGTGGATGCGCTGGCCCGGTACCGGCCGGGCTGGCTGCGGATGTCGCCGCAGGCGGCGCGGCTGCGCGTGACGGGGCTGTTTCCGCTGGACGATGGCGACCGGGCGCTGGAGGCGCTGAGGAATACCTTGCCGATCCGGGTGCGGCGGTTGAGCGGCTGGTACGTGATGATCGATCTGGCCTAAATCTTTTTTACGCGCCGGGTGTTTTTTTGATGGCGCCGATGCACATACAGGGAACGCGTGCTCACGCATCCACGGAGTGTTCCATGCTTTCCCTGAGGTTTCCGGCCGCCTGCGTCATCGCAGCCGCCGCCTGCACCGCCCATGCCCAGGCGCTGCGCCAATACGATTTGCCCGCCGGCCGGTTGGATGTGGCGCTGACCCAGATCGCGCGCATCGCGGGCGCGGTGATCTCGTTTCGGGCGGATCTGGTGGCGGGCAAGTCCGCGCCGGCCGTCTCCGGCCAGTTGTCCCTGGAAGAAGCCACCGCTCGCGCGCTGGCCGGCAGCGGGCTGGAGCTGCGGCGCACGCCGGACGGCAGCCTGACGGTGGCGCCGGCCAGCACGGCCACGCTGGCGCCGGTGACGGTGGAAGCGGCCACGCTGGGCGTGACGGAGGGCACCCATTCCTACACCACGCCGGTCATGTCCACGGCCACCAAGTTCGCGCTGTCTCCCCGCGAGACGCCGCAGTCGGTCAGCGTGGTGACGCGCCAGCAGATCGAGGACCGGGGGTTTCAGTCGCTGGACGATGTGGCGCGCGACGCGACCGGGCTAACCACGCGCCAGATCGGCGGCGGGGAACGCACGCAGTTCTTCTCTCGCGGATTCGAGATCAGTTCGTTCCTGGCTGACGGGGTGCCGCTGGGCTACGACTACGACACGCAGGGCGTGGCGACGCTGGCCATGTACGATCACGTCGAGGTGCTGCGCGGCGCGGCCGGGATGATGACGGGGGCCGGCAATCCCTCGGGCACGATCAACCTGGTGCGCAAGCGCGCCACGGCGGTGCCGCAGTTCTCGGTGACGGCCAGCGCCGGCAGTTGGGACAATTACCGGGGCGAAGTGGACGGCTCGGGCCCGCTGAACGAGGCCGGCACCCTGCGCGCCCGGGGCGTGGTGGCCTATCAGGATTCGAATACCTTCAAGAAGGCCTACGAGCACCAGCGCCAGCTTTTCTACGGCACGATCGAAGCCGATCTCACGGCCAACACCACGCTCAGCATCGGCGGCTACTACAACCGGGAAGACAACCCGGGCGCGGATTGGAATGGGCTGCCTACACGCCGGGACGGCAGCTTCTATGACTTCAATCGCTCGATCCGCTTGTCGCCGGACTGGGCTTATTGGAACAAGGAAAACACCAGCTTCTTCGCCGAACTGGATCACCGTTTCGAGAACGGCTGGTCCGGCAAGCTCACCGCTCGCACGCTGCGCGCCAAGATGAACATGCTGGGCAGCTATCTGTACCCGCTGGAAGACTCGACGTTCTTCGGGCAGGGCCTGGGCCAGTATGCCTATGACAAGACCCAGTACAGCGTCGATGGCTACCTGAGCGGCCCCTTCACGCTGCTGGGCCGCACGCATGAACTGGTGCTGGGCGGCAGCTTCCTGAAGAACAAGGACGACGACGGCCCCGGCGGCTGGCCCTTGGACTACAACATGACGGTCGATCCGGAACACTGGGACTCCAGCGCCGTGGAGAAGCCCGCGTTCGTCTACCCCTGGTCGCGCAAGGGATACCAGCGCCAGATGAGCGGCTACGCCACCACCCGCCTGAGCCTTGCCGACCCGCTGACGCTGATGCTGGGCGCCCGGCTGGACTGGTATGAGTACGACATGACGCTGAAGTCCGGCGACTACGTCAGCCCGCCCGCGGACTATAAGGTCAAGCACGAGCTGACGCCCTACGCGGGCCTGATCTACGACCTGGACCGCCAGCATTCCGTCTACACCAGCTGGACCAGCGTGTTCCAGCCGCAGAGCAGCCAGTCAACCAGCGGCGCGCCGCTGGACCCGGTCATCGGCACCAATCTGGAGGCCGGGATCAAAGGGGAGTATTACGACGGCCGGCTCAACGCCAGCGCGGCGGTGTTCCAGATCCGCCAACGCAACCGTCCGGTCGCGCTGGCCACGTCCGCGTGCAGCCCGGGGGTGATCGAATGCTATGCGCCATCGGGCAAGGTGCAAAGCCGGGGGGTGGAGTTCGAAGTGGCGGGCGCGATCACGCCGGGTTGGCAGGTGTCGGCCGGCTATACGTACAACCAGTCCAAGTACCTGGAGGATTCGGGCAGCCTCCGGGCGGGCGCGGCCTACGACACGCAAACCCCGCGCCATTTGTTCAAGCTATCGACCATGTACACCTTGCCGGGCGCGCTGAATGCGTGGCGCGTGGGCGGGGCGGTGCGCGTGCAGAGCGCGATCAGCTTGCCCGCCTACAACGTGCGCCAGCCCGGCTACAGCGTGTGGGATGCGGTGGTGGCGTATCGGGCGTCGCCGAATCTGGATCTGCGCTTGAACGTGTACAACCTGTTCGACAAGTATTACTACCAAGCGATAGGCAGCAACCAGGACAATAATCACTTTGGGGCGCCGCGGTCGTTTTTGTTGACGGCGAAGTACGCGTTCTAGGCCTTGTTCAGGGACCCGGGATGCAGGTCCATCGCCCGGAAAGCACAAGGGCCGCGTAGGCATGCGGCCCTTGTTGCTACAAACCCATCAATTCGGCTTCAAATCAATATCCCGAGCCACTTTCCCCAGAAGCTCATAGTCCGTGCGAGCCCGTTCAGTGGCCTGCTGCGACGTATTCCCCACGATCACCCAGCCCAGTTCCTTGAGCTTGCGCTGCATCTCGGCATCCTTAAGGCTCGCAACCACCGCCCCCTGTATCTTTTCAACGACCGCAGGCGGCGTGTCCTTGGGCGCAGCCAGACCAAACCAGCCGGTCGGAACCAGCCCCGTAATTCCCAGCTCCTTCGCCGTGGGCACCTGGGGATAACCGTCGAACCGATAATCGCTGGTGACAAACAACGCAGTCGTCTTGCCCGACGTGACGTACGGGATTTGCGAGGCGGCGTTGTCCATCATGGAATCCACGTGCCCGCCCAAAATATCGTTGACGGCGGGCGCGGCCCCCTTGTAGCCCAGGATGCTCAGGTTCACTCCCGCCAGCTTGGCGAAGGCCGCCTGCGTCAGGTGCGCCTGGGTGCCAAGCCCGGCGTTCGCCGACGAGAGGCCGCCGGGCTTGGTGCTGCTTAACGCCTTGAACGCCGCATAATCCTGCGCCGGAAAATTCTTGCCCACGACAAACACGAACGGGACTTCCACGGCGATCGAGATCTGCGCCAGGTCCTCGACGGGGTTGTAGCGCAGCTTGTAGATGTGCGGATTGACGGCGATGGTGCCGCTTGCGCTGAGCAGCAGCGTATAGCCGTCGGGTGCGGCGCGCACGACGTGCTCGGTGGCGATCGAGCCGCCCGCGCCGGGTTTGCCGTCGACGATCACGGGCTGCCCCAGGCGCTTGGACATCGCTTCTGCCAGCAGGCGGGTCATCGTGTCGGACGCCGACCCCGGCGCGTAGGGGTAGATGATCGTGATCGGTTTGGCGGGGTAGGCGTCCGCGGCGTGAGCCGGCGTCAGTCCCACCGACAGCAGCAATGCGGTGATGGCGGTGCAAAGGCGTGTCATCGTTTTCTCTCCCTACGGGCGGGTGGTATGAATGATCTTTTGAATGAGGGGAATGGCCATCGCGGCGTACCCGCTCAGTTCCGGCAGCATGTCCTGGCGATACCAGCCGGCCTCGTGCAGCAGGTTCAGCGATGCGATGGTCTGGCCGTCCCAGCGAACCGGCACGTTCACGGCGCTCTCGCAGCCGAGTGAATGGATGAGTTCATGGTCTGGAAATGCGCGCGCGCATTCCGCGCGGTCGACGCAGATCCGCGCTTTTCCCTCAAGCACGACCGTGGCGTAGAACTCGCTGTTTTCGCGGATGGGCTTGGCGCCGCCTGGCGGGTAGGCCTCGGGCTGGCTTGAGAAATACCGCCGGCTCTGCTCCGCCTCTCGATCCAGCACCAATACCGTGAACAGCCGATAGCCGATCCGCGCGGCCAGCGCGCGGGCCAGCGCCTGCAGTCCGCATTCGGGTTGGGGCGCGGCGGCCAGGGCCTGCGCCATGTCGCTTATCGCCCGCGCCTGAGCCATGTTTTCTGTTGCGTTCGTCACCGCTTGCCCTCGTCTATCGGGAAAGGCATTTTGGCTGCCAATGGCCATACGAGGCTAATGAATAAACCTGAGAGATCCATTACCATTTCCGCATGGACGCCACCTCGATCGACCCGCCCTGGACCCGCCGGCTCAAGCTTCGGCACTTGCAGGTGCTGGCCGCCCTGGAAACCGCGCGCAGCGTCACCGGCGCCGCCAAAGCCATGCACATGACGCAGCCCGCGCTCTCGCACTGGCTGAGCGACATGGAAGACTTGGTCGGCACGCCACTGTTCCTGCGCGGCCGGTCGCTTGAACTGACGGAGGCCGGGCGGGCGCTTTGGCGCTACGCGTGCCGCGTGCTGGGCGACACCGCGCGCACCGGCGAGGAGATCGAAGCGGTCAAGGGCGGGGTGGCCGGCCATCTGCATATCGGCACCATTCTTTCCGCGGCGCCGGTGTTACTGCCGCGCGCCATCGCCGCGCTGCACCAGCGTTCGCCCAATGTGCAGATCGAACTGGTCGAGGGCTTGCTTGAACCGCTGATTGAACGCGTGGAACGCCGCGAGATCGACCTCATCATCGGGCCGTTGGACGTGCGCGCCAGCCGCTCCGGCCTGTGCACCGAATGGCTGATGACCGACACTTTCAGCGTGGTGGCCCGGCGCGGGCATCCGCTGGCGGAGCTGGATGCGCCCTCCTGGGAGGACGCCCAGCGTTATCCGTGGATCTTGCCGCCGCTGGGCACGCTGTCGCGCGCACGGCTGGATCAGGCCGTGGTGGATGCGGGCATGCCGCCCCCGAAGCCGTCCGTCGAGACCAGTTCGCTGGTTGCGCTGTTGTCGATGCTGCAGGACCGCGACTACATCGCCACCTTGGCCAGCTCCGTCGCGCACATGTACGAACGGCTTCAGTTGATCAGCATCGTGCGCGCGCCGTCCCGCCTGGAGTTCGGTCCCATCGGCATGTTGTGGGCGGCCGACTCGCCCAGCATCGTGCTGCCGGCCTTGCGTGAAACGCTGCGCCAGGAGGCGCAGCGCACCTCCCAGGGCAGCGCCGCCAGCGACGCGGCTACTTGACGGTCGCGTACTCCAGCGTCTTGGGCGTGTGGGTCAGCACGCGTGGCGTGCTTCCGACCACGACCGTGTCATCCAGACGGAAGCCACCGATACCGTAGGCGTAGATGCCCGGCTCGGCCGAATACACCTCGTTGTCCAGCAAGGGGCGTTGGTTGAAGGCCATGTCTTCCGGGTACTCGTGGTGAATGATGCCCACGGCATGCCCGGTGCGATGGCGGATGAAGTCCGCGTACCCGGCCTTCTCGATCTCGGCCTGCGCGGCCGCGTCGATCGCGCAGACGGGGTTGCCCGTGCGCGCGGCGGCGATGGCCGCCTCGTTGGCCGCCTTGGCCGCGGACCACAGCCGCACCTGTTCGGCCGAGGGCGTGCCGCAGAACCAGGTGCGCTCGTTCTCGATCGTCAGGCCGTTCAAGCGCGGAATAACGATGTTCACCAGCACGTCGCCTTCCTGGATCCGCGCGCCGCATGACGCGCCATCGCCATGCGGCGAGGCCGACGCGGGGCCGCTCAGGGTCCAGCAGCGGATCACCTCGAAGTGCTCGCCCGGAAAGCGCTCGGCGGCCTCTTGCACGAACAGCGACGCCATGGCGAAGTCCAGTTCCTGCACCAGCCGGCCGGGCCGGATGTTCTCGCGGTAGCGGTCTTGAATCCAATCGGAGATGGACGCGGCGGCCGCCATCACGGCAAGCTCCTCGTCGTGCTTCTGCCAACGCAAGGCGCGGCACTCGGGCGTGGCGTTGCGCAAGACGATGTCGGGCAGGAAACGCGCCAACTGCGCCAGCACCGGGCTGCCGCCTTCGACAGCGATACGCGACCGCGCCAGGCCTGCCGCTTTCAACCTGGCCGCCAGCACCTCGGGCAATTGCGTAATCAACGGCAGCCGGTTCTGCACGCGCGGATGCTCGGCGTAGTAGCTGATATCGGTGATCCAGACCTTGCCCTGTTCCTGCGAGAACTGCATGTGATGCGTGGACAGCTCGTTCATCACCAGGAAAGGCGTGCCGTTGCGAGGCACGACGGCAAAGATCGGCCGTTCCCAGGGCAAGACGTCGGTGTGGAAATTGGTGGCGAACTGGAAGAAGTCCGCCGACGTGAAGATGACGGCATCGACGGCCAGCTCGTCCATCATGGACGTCATCTTGTCGAACCGGTATTGCCAGACAGCCTGGGTGAGTTTGGGCATAGTGTGTCCTTGGTCGTGGTGTTCAGTCGTTGCTCAAGCCCAGCTGGCGAATCAGCGGGCCCCAGGTGGCGCTATCGCGCGCGGTCCATTCGGCTACGGTCTCGGGCGACGAGGGCAGGGGCTCAAGCTGAAGCTCCTGCAAACGCGCTTTGACCGCGGGATCGTCGAAGAAGCGCCGGGTCTCGGCGTTGAGGCGCGCAATGGCCTGCGGCGGCGTGCCCTTGGGCGCCACCAGCGCATACCAGCCCGGCATCGGAAAATCCTTGAAGCCCAGTTCGGCCAGCGTGGGCACGTCCGGCACGCTTGCCGCGCGCTTGTTGCCCACCACGGCCAACGGCACCACCTTGCCCGCGTTGGCCTGCACGGCGCCCGTGTTCAGCACGTCGGCCATCACCTGGGTCTGGTTGGCCATCACGCTGGTCAGCCCGGCAGCCGCGCCGTTGTACGGAACATGTGTGAGCTTCATGCCTGTCTTCTGCGCCAGCATCTCCACGACCAGATGCGTGGAATTGCCCTTGCCCGCCGATGCGAAATTCAGCGACTCGGGTTCGGCCTTGGCGCGGGCGACCAGTTCGTCCAACGAACGGATCCCCGTCTGCGTACCGGCGACCAGCAAGAAGGGTGTATTCACCAAGAGGCTGACGCCGTCGAAATCCCGCGCCGGCTCATACGGCATGTTCTTGTACATATGCGGGTTGAAGGCCAGGTACGACACCCCGCTGACCAGCACCGTGTACCCGTCGGCCGGCTGTTTGGCGACGTAGCTGGATGCCAGGATGCCGTTGGCGCCCGGCCGGTTCTCAACGACCACCGGCGTCTTGAGCTGCCGTGCAAGGTAGTCCGCCCACAAGCGGCCGATCACATCCGTCCCGCCGCCGGCGGCCTGCGGCACAACCAGCTTGATGGGCTTGTCCGGATAATCGGCGGCGGCGCCTGCGCTGACGCCTGCGAAAAGCAAGAACGCGATCCCTGCTGCTACGCAGCGGGTGCGTCCCGGTACTGTCCTCAACATGTCATCCCCATGAATCATCAAATGCGTCGCGACTGGACGGCGGCTTTTGAAGCCTGCGAGAGGATTATGGGGAGATCGGGCATGCCAGCCCAATGAATAAACCTGAGGTTTCCATAAGCGTTTTGGCATGATGGGACGCCGCCAGGCGATGGCGATGAAACCAACCCATCATCCGGCCCACCAAAAAAACAAGGGCCGCAAAAGCGGCCCTTGTTACGGACTATCTGGCGTCGGAATTTACGCGCTGCGCACTTGCGCGATCAGCTTGTCCAGTTCGCTCAGCATCAGGTCGATTTCTTCGGCCGTCACGTTCAGTGCCGGCATGAAGCGCAGCAAGTTGGGGCGCGGGGCGTTCAGCAGCAGGCCTTGCGGTTCCAGCTTGCGGGCGGCTTCGACAATCGCCGGGCCGTCGTCGCGGTCCATGATCAATGCGCGCAACAGGCCCAGGCCGCGTTCGCCCTTCATGCCGTACTTGGCCGACAGCGCCAAGAGGCCTTCGGACAGCTGCTTGGAACGCGCGTTGACGGCGTCCATGAAGCCCGGGGCGGCCAGTGCGTCAAACACGGCCACGCCCACGGCGGTGGTCAGCGGGTTGCCGTTGTACGTGCCGCCCTGGTCGCCGTGCGAGAACACGCAGGCGTCCTGCCGCGCCAGCAGGGCGGCCAGCGGCACGCCGCCGCCGATGCCCTTGGCCAGCGTCATGATGTCGGGGATGACGTCGGAGTGCTGGTAGGCGAACATCTTGCCGGTGCGGCCCATGCCGGTCTGCACTTCGTCGACGATCAAGAGCAGCTGGTTTTCATCGGCCAGGCGGCGCAGGCCTTGCATGAATTCCTTGGTGGCCGGAATCACGCCGCCTTCGCCTTGCACCGGTTCCAGCATGATGGCGACGGTCTTGTCGTCGATCAGCTTCTTCACCGATTCCAGGTCGTTCAGTTCGGCCTTGGGGAAGCCTTCCACTTGCGGGGCGAACATCTTGTCCCAGCCCGGCTTGCCAGACGCGGACATGGTTGCCAGCGTGCGGCCGTGGAAGCCGTGGTTCATCGTGATGATCTTGTAGGCGCCGTTCTTCTTGACCTGGCCCCACTTGCGCGCCAGCTTGATGGCGCCTTCGTTGGCTTCGCCGCCGCTGTTGGCGAAGAAGACGCGGTCAAAGCAGGACGCGCCGGTCAGGCGCTGGGCCAGCTCGATCGAGGGGATGTTGTAGAACGCCGGCGACGGGTTCATCAACTTTTGCGATTGTTCAATCAGCGCGCGCTGCATTTCCGGGGCGGAGTGGCCCAGGGTGTTCACCGCCCAGCCTTGCACGAAGTCCAGATATCGCTTGCCCGCGTGATCCTCCAGCCAGGATCCCTTGCCGCTGACGAACACGAGGTCCGGGCGGGAGGTGATCTCCATGAGGGTGTTGACGTTGAACTGGCTGAATTCCATGGCGGTTCCTGCGGGGTAAAAGGACAGGGTGAAGGAAAGACTTCGAGGGGGGAAGCGCGAAAACGCAAATGTAGCACCGACAGAGGAGTGCTATCGTGACACACCCCCCGCCGATTCGCCCCTGGCCGCCTCATAAGGGCCTGCCGTCCGGGCGCTCTATTTTATGCAAGCGGTGCGCCCCCTGCGCGCCACACGTTGTCGCTTTTTACTGACCAATCATGAAACGTATCCTTTCCAGTCTTGCCGCCGGCCTGGCGCTGGCGGCGGCCGGCGCCCCGGCGCATGCCGACTACCCCGAACGCCCCATCCGCCTGATCGTGCCGTTCCCGCCCGGGCAGGCCACCGACATCTTCGCCCGCGCCCTGGCTGAAAAGCTGGGCGCCGCCGTCAAGCAGCCCATCGTGGTGGAAAACCGCGCCGGCGCCGGCAGCAACATCGGCATGGAACAGGCCATGCGCGCCGCGCCCGACGGCTACACGCTGGTCATCGCGGGCAGTGCCGCCGCGGTGAACCAGACGCTGTACAAGACCATCAACTACAGCCTGACCAAGGATTTCGCGCCGGTGTCGGGCGTGTTCTCGGTACCGCTGATGTTCCTGGCCACGCCGGCGTCCGGCATCACCTCGCTTAAGCAATTGGTGACGCAAGCCCGTGCCAATCCGGGCGAACTGGCCTACGCCAGCGCCGGCATCGGCGGCACGCAGCACCTGTCTGCGGAAATGTTCAAGGCCGCGGCCGATATCGACATCCGCCACATCCCGTACAAGGGCAGCGGCCCGGCCCAGGCCGATTTCCTGGGCCACCAGGTGCCGCTGATGGTGGATTCCGTCACCGCCGGCCTGCCGCACGTGCAAAGCAAGAAAGCCGTGGCGCTGGCCGTAACGACCGCCAAGCGCCTGCCGCAACTGCCGGACGTGCCGACCGTGGCTGAATCCGGCTACCCGGGATTCGAGGCCATCGGCTGGGCCGCCGTGCTGGCCCCGCGCGACACGCCGCCGGCGGTCACCGATTACCTGAGCAAGCAGATCGGCCATGCGCTGGGCACGCCGGAAATGCAGAAGTTCCTGCGTGACCGCGGCGCCGAACCCATGCCGTTGACGCCTGAAGCGACCGGCACGTTCATCGCCAGCGAAGTCGACAAGTGGGGCAAAGCCGTCAAGCAGTCCGGCGCGCAGGTGGATTGAAGATTCAGGATTAAGACTCCCTGCCCATCGCCCCGGCAGCCGCTTGCCGCAAAAGCCGTCTCCGTAAAAAGGGGCGGCTTTTTTCATGGCGATTGGGAGGATTTTCTGGATGATCCATCCAGCCCCGGGTGGTTTATCGCGGCGATGTGCTTGCCTAAGCTCGAAGCTCCATCGATTCATGAAGGGGTTTTCCATGGCAGACCATTCCATCAAGGGCAAAGTCGTGCTGATCGCCGGCGGCGCCAAGAACCTGGGCGGCCTGATCGCGCGCGACCTGGCCGAGCAGGGCGCCCGCGCGGTGGCGATCCACTACAACAGCGCCGCGTCCAAAGCCGAAGCGGATGCGACCGTTGCCGCAATCCAGGCGGCCGGTGCTAAAGCGGTCGCGCTGCAAGCAGACCTGACCACCGCCGCCGCCGTGGAAAAGTTGTTCACCGACGCCGTCGCCGCGGTGGGCCGGCCCGACATCGCCATCAACACCGTGGGCAAGGTGTTGAAGAAACCCTTCACCGAGATCAGCGAGGCCGAGTACGACGAGATGACGGCGGTGAACTCCAAGACCGCCTTCTTCTTCCTACGCGAAGCGGGCCGCCATGTGAACGACAACGGCAAGGTCTGCACGCTGGTGACATCCCTGCTGGGCGCGTTCACGCCGTTCTACGCCGCCTACGCCGGCACCAAGGCGCCGGTCGAACACTACACCCGCGCCGCGTCCAAGGAATTCGGCGCACGCGGCATTTCGGTGACCGCCGTCGGCCCCGGCCCGATGGACACGCCGTTCTTCTACCCGGCCGAAGGCGCCGATGCGGTGGCGTATCACAAGACCGCGGCTGCGCTGTCGCCGTTCAGCAAGACGGGTCTGACCGATATCGAAGACGTCGTGCCCTTCATCCGCCACCTGGTCAGCGACGGCTGGTGGATCACGGGCCAGACGATCCTGATCAACGGCGGCTATACGACGAAGTAAGCGGCTAATCTGTCACCTGCCGTTATCCACAGGGCGATCCGCCGGTGGACGGCAGGGGACGCCAGACGCATGGACCGATTCGACCAGTACCGCGTGTTCGCCCAGGTCGCCGACATGGGCAGCTTCATCAAGGCCGCCCATGCGCTGGAGGTGCCGCGCGCCTCGGTGTCGGCGGCCATCCAGCAATTGGAGACGCAGCTGGGCGTGCGCCTGCTGCATCGGACGACCCGCCAGGTGCGGCTGACGGCCGACGGCGAACAGTTGCTGGAGCGCGTGCGGCCGCTGCTGGCCGAAGTGGAAGACATCGACCAGCTGTTCCACGCCGGCCAGCGCCAAGTGTCGGGGCGGCTCAGCATCGATGCGCCCAGCCGCATCGCACGCCGGCTGATCGCACCGGCGCTGCCCGGTCTGCTACGCCGCCATCCCCGGCTGGAACTCGTGCTGAGTTCCACCGACCGCGCGATCGACCTGGTGCAGGAAGGGGTGGACTGCGCGGTGCGCATCGGCACGCTGGACGACAGCAGCCTGGTCGTGCGGCCGCTGGGCCGCATCGCGCTGATCAACTGCGCCAGCCCTGACTACCTGCGCGAACAGGGCGAACCGCGTCAGCCCGACGAGCTGGCGGCAGGGCATTGGTGCGTGGGCTATGCGTCGCCGAAGACGGGCCGTGAACTGCCCTGGGAATATCTGTCGGAAGACGGCGCCGTGCAAGTCGCTCAGGTGCCGGCCCGGCTGGTCGTGAACAACGCCGAAAGCTATATCGCTTGCTGCCTGGCCGGGCTGGGGCTTATCCAGATTCCGCGCTTCGACGTGCAGCATCTGCTGGACGCCGGCAAGCTGGTCGAGGTGATGCCGGCTTTTCGCGCGGCCGCCATGCCGGTATCGCTGCTTTACCCGCACCGTCGCCAGCGTTCGCGCCGCCTGGCCGTTTTCCATGACTGGTTCGCGGCCCTGATGCAGCCCCATCTGGACGGCTGACGCGGCACTGGCGGGCGACCCAAACCGGTGCCGGACATGCCCGCATCCAGCGCATCCGCCGCACCACGACAGGGCATGCGATGCGTCCCCTTCGAGGTCCGTGTAGCGGCCGCGAAATGGCACGGAACTTGCTTTTCCAGGTTTGTATACCGAATTGGTGTGCAACGCATCCGACCCGCTCCGGGCGGTGCGCGCCCTGGAGAGTCCCTCATGAACCGCAGAACCCTGTTGTTGTCCCTTTGCACCGCCGCCAGTCTGCTGGCCGCGCCGCTGACGCACGCCGACACGCTGGACGATATCGTCAAATCAGGCACCATCAAGATCGCCGTGCCGCAGGATTTCCCGCCCTTCGGTTCGGTGGGCGCCGACATGAAGCCCCTGGGCTATGACATCGACACCGCGCAGCTCATCGCCAAGCAGCTGGGCGTGAAGCTGGAACTGGTGCCGGTCACCAGCGCCAACCGCGTGCCGTACCTGCAGACGCGCAAGGTGGACCTGGTGATCTCCAGCCTGGGCAAGAACGCCGAACGCGAAAAGGCCATCGATTTCTCGGACGCGTACGCGCCGTTTTTCAACGGCGTGTTCGGTCCGGCCGACCTGAAGGTGGCCTCCGCAGCCGATTTAGCCGGCAAGACCATCGGCGTGACGCGCGGCGCGGTGGAAGACATCGAACTGTCGAAGATCGCCCCTGAAACCGCCATACTCAAGCGCTACGAAGACAACAACGGCACCATCACCGCCTTCCTGTCGGGCCAGGTGCCGATGATCGCCACGGGCAACGTGGTCGCCGCCGCCATCCTGGCGCGCAATCCGGCCAAGAAGCCCGAAACCAAATTTCTGATCAAGAATTCGCCGTGCTACATCGGCCTGAACAAGGACGAGCCCAAGCTGCGCGCCAAGGTCAACGACATCCTGGCGGCCGCCAAGCGTGACGGCTCGCTGTCGGCAATTTCGCAGAAATGGCTGGGCGCCGAACTGCCCAAGGACCTGTAAGTTCCGCAGGCGGCCATCATGGCGTATCAATACGATTTCGGCGCGGTGTTCGACTACACGCCGGTGCTGGTGAAGGGCATCGGCGTCACCGTCGAACTGATCGCGTTCGGCGCGGTGGCCGGCGTGGCGCTGGGCATCGCCTGCGCCTGGGTCCGCACGCAGGGCCCGGCCTGGCTGCGCGCGCCGGTGGCGGCCTATGTGGAGGTGATCCGCAACACGCCGTTTCTGATCCAGCTGTTCTTCGTGTTCTTCGGCCTGCCGTCGCTGGGCGTGCAACTGGGCGAGATGCAGGCCGCCTGCCTGGCGATGGCGCTGAACCTGGGCGCCTACAGCGCCGAGATCATCCGCGCCGGCATCGACGCCACGCCCAAGGGCCAGTACGAGGCCGGCGCCAGCCTGGCGATGACGCGTTTTCAGGTGTTCCGGCACGTCGTGCTGAAGCCCGCGCTCAAGCGCATCTGGCCCGCGCTGTCGTCGCAGATCGTGATCGTGATGCTGGGGTCGGCGGTGTGTTCACAGATCGCCGCCGAAGACCTGACGTTTGCCGCCAACTTCATCCAGTCGCGCAACTTCCGCGCGTTCGAGGTGTATCTGGTGACCACCGGCATCTACTTGGCGCTGGCCATCCTGCTGCGCCAGTTGCTGCGCCTGGCCGGACGGTGCCTGTTCCGCAAGGCGGCAAGATGATTGAATTCTCGACCTGGGACATCGTTCGCAACCTGCTGCTGGCCGCGCGCTGGACCATCGCGCTGTCGCTGGTGGCGTTCGTGGGTGGCGCGCTGATGGGGGTGCTGGCGCTGATGATGCGGACGTCGCGCGTGGCCGTGATGCGGCGCGCCAGCTGGGCCTATATCGAACTGTTCCAGGGCACGCCGCTGTTGATGCAGCTGTTCCTGGCGTTCTTCGGCTTGTCGCTGCTGGGCGTGGAAGTGCCGCCCTGGCTGGCGGCCGGCGCGGCGTTGACGTTGTGGTCGGGCGCGTTCCTGGCCGAGATCTGGCGCGGCTGCGTAGAGGCCATTCCCAAAGGCCAATGGGAGGCGTCGGCCAGCCTGGCGCTGGGCTATGTGCAGCAGATGCGTTACGTGGTGCTGCCGCAGGCGTTGCGCATCGCGATCGCGCCCACCGTGGGGTTTGCGGTGCAGATCGTCAAGAGCACCGCGCTGACCTCCATCATTGGATTCACGGAACTGTCCAAGGCCAGCACCGTCATCACCAACGCCACCTTCAGCCCCTTCACCGTCTACGCCTGCGCCGCGCTGATCTACTTCGCGCTGTGCTGGCCTCTGTCGCGCCTCAGCCTCCGGCTGGAAAGGAAGTTGCATGCCCCTCATCGCCCTTGAAGACGTCCGCAAGAAATTCGGCGACAACGAAGTCCTGAAGGGAGTGACGCTGCGCGTCGAACCCGGCGAGGTCATCGCCATCATCGGCAAAAGCGGCTCGGGCAAGAGCACGCTGCTGCGCTGCGTGAACGGGCTGGAGCAAATCGACGGCGGCGCCATCATGGTGGCCGACGCCCAGCTGGCCGACGACGAATTGCGGCTGCGCGCGCTGCGGCTGAAAGTGGGCATGATCTTCCAGCAGTTCAACCTGTTCCCGCACCTGACGGTGGGGCGCAACGTGATGCTCTCGCCCATGGTGGCCAAGCGCATGCCGGAAGCGCAAGCGGCCGACCTGGCGCGCGCCATGCTGACCCGCGTGGGCTTGTCGCACAAGTTCGACGCGTGGCCGGAAGAGCTGTCCGGCGGCCAGCAGCAGCGCGTGGCCATCGCCCGCGCGCTGGCCATGCAGCCGCTGGCGCTCTTGTGCGACGAGATCACGTCGGCGCTGGACCCGGAACTCGTCAACGAAGTGCTGGCGGTGGTGCGCGAGCTGGCGGCCGACGGCATGACCTTGCTGATGGTCACGCACGAAATGCGCTTTGCGCGCGAAGTGTGCGACCGCGTCGTGTTCATGCATCAGGGCCGCGTGCACGAGATCGGACCGCCCGAGGAATTGTTCTCGGCGCCCGCCACCCCCGAACTGCGGCAATTCCTGGGGATGACGAACCTGGCGGCTTGAGCGGAACGACCGATATCCGCGTTAGCGGGCGGGTGCGATCGTCGCCGTAAGCGAGGTCAGCGCGAGAACCCGCGCGCCGCGATCTCCCATATGTCCTGCACCACGCCGTCGCGCACCACCACCAGCCCGTCATGCAGGTTGAAGGTGGGATCCACGTGCGAAGGCACCAGGCGCAGCACGTCGCCCAAGGCGGGCGCCTGCGCCCCTGGCGCCACGCGCACCACGCCGTGCTCGTCGTTGATGGCCGCGTAGGTCAGGCCATCGGCCTTGAACACCGCCGGCGGGCCGCATTCGGCGGTGGTGGATTTCAACCCCGCGTCCAGGATCACTCGGTCGGCGGCGGGCACGCTCATCACGGTGGACAGCACGAAGAGGCTGTTCTGGAACGTCAACGGGCCGTCCCACTCGTTGGCTCCGTAGTCGCCATCCATGAAGGCGTAAGAGCCTGCCTGCAGCTCGGTGAAAACGCCGCTTGCCGCATCGAATTCCGCGCTGCCCGTGCCGCCGCCCGTGATGACGTCGCATGCGATGCCGCTTTCGCGCAGCAACTGCGCATACGACGCGGCGATGCGCGCCGTCTGCCGGCACACCTGCGACCGTTCTTCGCGCGTGCGAAAGTGCTGCATTGACCCGTGATAGGCCTGCAGCCCCACGAAATTCACGCCCGGCAGGTCGCGCGCCTGTTGCGCCAGCGCCAACACCAGCGCGTCGTCCGACACGCCGCAGCGGCCCTGGCCCACGTCCACCTCGACCAGCACGTCGATCTCGGCCCCGGCCTGCGCCATGGCCTGAGAAATCTGCGCCAGGTTCTGCGCGTTGTCCACGCAGACGCTCATTTTGGCGGTGCGCGCCAATTGCGCCAACATGGCCAGTTTCGCGGGTCCGACGACTTCGTTGCTGATGTGGATGTCGCGGATGCCGGCCGCCACGAAGGGCAGGGCTTCGCTGACCTTCTGACAGCAGATGCCGCGCGCGCCCAGCGCCAGCTGGCGCAACGCGATTTCCGGGCATTTGTGCGCCTTGGCATGCGGGCGCAGCGCCACGTCGTGGCGGTCGGCCCAGGCCTGCATGGCGCGCAGGTTGGCCTCGAACGGTTCCAGGTCCAGCACCAGGCTGGGCGTGTCGACGCGGGCCAAAGGGTCGCCCGGTTGCGCGGGCGGGGGCAGCGCAATGCCGCGTATGACTTCCTGGGACATCTGGGTGACTCCGTTATCTGCACCGCATGGATGACACGGCACGCCATAACCAAAGCGCGACCAGCCATAACCAAAGGGGCGGACGACCCCCTGGTAAACGATAGCCCCGTAACCATTGGCTACGCATGGCCTACATGCCAGAATTTCATCATAGAAATGGCCCCCAGGGGGAGGCCCGTTTTTGCGCTGGCAACCGCCCGCAGCAGGAACGACCCGACGCAAGACGTCACGTTGATAAACCCGTCACAAAGTCCCGGAGAAGCTCGCATGAAACTCAAGCACTGGATCACCGCCCTGACCGTTGCGGTCGCCGCGGTCGGCACCGTGGGTTCCGCACAGGCCCAGCAGTTCTTCCGCATCGGCACGGGCGGCACCGCCGGCACGTACTACCCGATAGGCGGCATCATCGGCAATGCGGTCTCGCAGCCCGGCAAGCTCATCGCCACGGCGGTGGCCTCCAACGGCTCGGTGGCCAACATCAACGGCATCATCGGCGGCTCGTTCGAAGCGGGTTTCACGCAATCCGACGTGGCGTACTGGGCCTATAGCGGCACCGGCACCTTCGAAGGCAAGCCCAAGGCGCAAGACCTGCGCCTGATCTCCACCCTGTACCCGGAGAGCATCCATCTGGTGACGCGCAAGGGCGCGGGCATCAAGAGCGTGGCCGACCTGAAGGGCAAGCGCGTGTCCATGGACGAACCGGGCTCCGGCACGCTGGTCGACGTGCGCCTGATCCTGGGCGCCTACGGCATGGCCGACAAAGACATCAAGGCCGAATACCTCAAGCCCAACCAGGCGGGCGACAAGCTCAAGGACGGCGGGCTGGACGCGTTCTTCTTCGTGGGCGGGGCGCCGGCCGGCGCCATCGCCGAACTGGCCTCCACGGGCAACATCGAACTGGTGCCGCTGGTGGGTCCCGAGATTGACGCGCTGCGTGCCAAGCAGGAGTTCTTCACGCCCGACGTGATCGCGGCCAACACGTACCAGAACCTGCCGGAAGTGAAGACCATCTCGGTCAACGCGCAGATGGTCACGTCGGCCAAGATCCCTGAGCAGACGGTCTACGACGTTACCCGTGCGCTGTACAGCGACGCCACGCGCAAGACGCTGGACGCGGGCCACGCCAAGGGCAAGCTCATCACCCGCGACAACGCCATCAAGGGCGCGGGCATCCCCTTCCATCCGGGCGCCGAGAAGTTCTACAAGGAAATCGGCTTGCTGAAGTAGGCCCCCCCTAGCGCCTTCGGCGCCTCCCCCAGGGGCGCCGCTGCGGACCGGCAAAGCCGGCTCCGCGCGGCCCGGATTGGGGGCGGCGGTGTTGTGCGACGGGCGTGCCGTCTGGCTGCAAAGGGCCGGGCCGTTGCATCTACCTGCGGTGTGTTCTTCGCCGCGCTTGAGTGGGGCCGCCGTGCGCGGCCCTGCTTGTTGAATTTTCCTGAGAATCACGGCGATGGAAATAGATCACGAGAAAACCCAGAAGCTGGCGGAGAAATACGACTCCGAGATCCGCTTCCGGCCGCTGGACAAAACGGCGACCTGGATCGTGTCGGGCCTGCTTGTCACGCTGTCGCTCTTTCACTACTACACGGCGGGCTTCGGCCTGCTGCGCGAGGCCACCCATCGCGGCGTGCACCTGGCCTTCGTGCTGAGCCTGATCTTCCTGGTGTTCGGCTTTTCCAAGTCGCACTACCAGCGCGAGCCCAAGTCGACCTGGCTGTCGCCCGGCGGCATTCCGCTGTACGACTGGATCATCGCCATCGCGCTGGCCCTGTCGGTGCTGTACATCCCCTACATTTTTGAGGACCTGGCGTTCCGCGTTGGCAATCCGATGCCGATGGACGTCTTCATGGGGTCGATCCTGCTGATCGGCCTGCTGGAGGCCACGCGCCGCGCCATGGGCTGGCCGCTGCCCATCATCGCGCTGGTCTTCATGGCCTACGCGATGTTCGGCCCGTACTTTCCGGGCCTGCTCAAGCATGCGGGCAACACCTGGCCGCAGATCGTCAACCACATGTACCTGACCAGCCAGGGCGTGTACGGCGTGGCGGTCGGCGTGGTGGCGACCTACGTGTTCCACTTCGTGTTGTTCGGCGTGCTGGCCACCCGCATCGGGCTGGGCCAGCTGTTCCTGGACGTCGCCTCTACCGTGGCCGGCCGCTATGCCGGCGGCCCCGCCAAGGTGTCCGTGTTCGGCTCGGCCATGTTCGGCATGCTGTCGGGTTCGTCGGTGGCCAACGCGGTGACCGTGGGGTCGCTGACGATTCCCGCCATGATCCGGGTCGGCTATCCGCGGCATTTCGCGGCAGGCGTGGAAGCGGCCAGCAGCACGGGCGGGCAGATCACGCCGCCCATCATGGGCGCGGCCGCCTTCCTGATGATCGAGTTCCTGGGCATCCCGTACCAGCAGATCGCGATCGCCGGCATCTTTCCGGCCTTCCTGTACTTCTTCGGCATGTTCATGCAGGTGCACTTCGAAGCCAAGCGCGAAGGCCTGCGCGGCCTGACGGCCGAAGAAATGCCCAAGCTCAAGCAATCGTTCAAGATGCGCTGGCCGACGCTGATCCCGCTGGTCCTGCTGGTGGGCGTGCTGGCCAGCGGCCGCACGCCGTATTTGGCAGCGTTCGCGGGCATCACGGGCTGCATCCTGGTGGGCCTGTTGAATCCGTATCAGCGCCTGCGCTGGCGCGATCTGTACGAAGCTTTCGAAACCGGCGCCAAGTACGCGCTGGCGGTCGGCGCGGCGGCAGGCGCGGTGGGCATCGTGATCGGCGTGGTGACCTTGACCGGCGTGGGCTTCAAGATCTCGTACATCGTGATCTCGGCCTCGCAGGTGCTGGCCGGTGGCGCGGCCATGATCATTCCCGACGCCATGGCCAACATGCAGACGCTGACCTTGCTGGCCGCGCTGATCATGACGGGCATTGTCTGCATCCTGATGGGCTGCGGCGTGCCCACCACCGCGAACTACCTGATCATGGTGGCCGTGGCCGCCCCCACGCTGGTGCAGCTGGGCGTGCAGCCGATCGCGGCGCACTTCTTCGTGTTCTATTTCGGCATTCTGGCGGACATCACGCCGCCGGTGGCGCTGGCCGCCTATGCGGCGGCCGGCATGGCGGGCAGCGACCCGTTCAAGACCGGGAACACGGCGTTCAGGCTGGGCATCACCAAACTGATCGTGCCGTTCGTGTTCGTGTTTTCGCCGTCGCTGCTGATCTCGGTGCAGGGCTTCACCTGGTACGACTTCTTCGTGACCCTGTTCGGCTGCATGGTCGGGCTGGTGCTGCTGTCGGCAGCCTTCTCGCGCTACATGCTGGTGGGCATGAAAAGCTGGGAACGGTGGCTGTGCACCGTCGGCGCATTGCTCACGATCATCCCCGGTCTGACGAGCGGGCTGGTCGGCCTGGCCATCTGCATCCCCGTCTTCATCCGGCAGTTGGCGGAGCTGAAACTGGAGACCGCGGCCAAGGCGGCCTAATCCAGGCAGCGGGAAAATAAAAAGGGGCGGACTACGGTCCGCCCCTTTTATTTCGTCCAATCCCGTATTTTGGCAGCAAATACCGGCAAAATAGGGGCCTGGATCCACAGGGTGACGACATACAACATTCCGCCTTTTCGCCGGTTGCCCGGCTAAATAAATCAGCGTAAAGTAAAATTCATGTTTGCTGGTCTGCCGATCTGCGGGCCGACTGTGCAAACAGGCACAAAACTGCGCCATATGTTCGATATCCTGGTTTATCTGTTCGAGAATTACTACACGCCGCAAGCCTGTCCTGCGGCCGATGTGCTCGCTAAGCGGCTTGCCGCCGCCGGTTTCGAGCACGAAGACATCGACGACGCCCTCGGCTGGCTGTACGGTTTGGCCGAGACCACGGAACGATGCGTCGACCTCGCTCAGGCTCCTACCTCGGGAACCCGGATCTACACCGACAACGAATACAGCCAGCTCGGCACCGAATCCATCGGCTTCATCGCCTTCCTGGAATCGGCCGGCGTATTGCCGGCGCCGTTGCGCGAAATCGTCATCGACCGGGGCCTGGCTTCGCCGGAAACGCCCGTGCCGCTGTCCAAGATCAAGATCATCGCCCTCATGGTTCTCTGGAGCCAGGAAGCCGAGATCGACAACCTGGTCCTGGAAGAGCTGCTGGACGAAGAAGGCGTGCGGTTGCTGCATTGATGACCCTGCGCCCCGGCCCCATGCATTGGGGCCGTTCGCCGTTGCTGTGACTTACGTAGGCCGATTCGCCCCCAGCCCCAGCGGCCCGCTGCATGCGGGCTCGCTTGTGGCCGCCCTGGCCAGTTGGCTGGATGCGCGCGCCCACGAAGGACGCTGGCTGTTGCGCATGGAAGACGTGGACACGCCCCGCACCGTCGCGGGCGCTGCCGACACCATCATGGCGCAGCTGGACGCGCTGGGCCTGCATTGGGACGGCGGCGTCATGTGGCAGTCGCAGCGCAACGCCGCTTACCAATCCGCCTTCGACACGCTGGCCGCGCGCGGCCTGATCTACGGCTGCGGCTGCACCCGGCGCGAGATCGCCGATTCGGCATTGCGCGGCCCGACGGTGCCCGGCCAGACCGTGCCCGGCGCGGACGGCGAACGCCCTTATCCCGGCACGTGCCGCCACGGTTTGCAGCCAGGCCGCCAGGCGCGCGCCTGGCGCCTGCGCGTCCCGGAAGGCGTCGAACACTTCGAAGACCGCTGGCTGGGCCCCCAAGCGCAGGACGTGGCGCAGGCGGTGGGCGACTTCGCCCTGCGGCGCGCCGACGGGCTATGGGCCTATCAACTTGCCGTGGTGGTGGATGATGCCGAACAGGGCGTGACGGACGTGGTGCGCGGGGCCGACTTGCTGAGTTCCACGGCGCGCCAACGCGTGCTGGGCCGTTTGCTGGACCTGCCTCCCGTGCGCTATCTGCATGTGCCGCTGATCCTGGACGCCGCCAGCGGCCTGAAACTGTCCAAGCAGAACGGTGCCCCCGCCATCGACACCCAAGCGCCCCTGGCGGCGCTACAGGGCGCCTGGCAGGCATTGGGCTTTGCGCCGCTTGCCGCCAACGCCGACCGCGGGCAGTTCCTGCGCGAAGCCACCGCGCACTGGGCGCGGCGCTTTTCCTGACGCGGGGCCCCGTGCCGCTATAGCGGCTGCAGGTCCGCGCCCAGCATCCGCACCAGCAGGGCTTCGCCGTTCTCGCCCACGCGCAGCTCGCCGTACCGGGCAACCTCGAAGCGCTTGGCTTCGCCTTCCTGGAAGAACCAGGCATTGGTCACGATGCGCACGCCGCTGTCTCTCACCCGGTAGCGCAGCGGCACTTCGCCGTCGGCATGCGGATGCACGTCGGGCTGGATGCGCAACGGCGTCGCCACGCCGCGCGCGTCGGTCTTGAGCATCACATAGCCGTCTGGCTCGAAGCCGGGCAGGGTCTCGTCGTCAACCGGACGGTCGCCGCCCAGGCGCAGGCGCGTGATGTCGCGGCTGGCGGCGAAGTTCAGCGCCATGTAGTCACCCTGCATCAGCGACCGCGGATCCACCGGCGCCAGTTCCAAAATGACGACCTTGCCCGAAGCCAGCAGCGTTTCACGCTGCCAGATGCCGCCGTTGGCCACCACCAGCACCAGCGCCAACCCGCCCAGGATGGCCAGCGTGCGCCAGCGCAAGGGCGCCGAAACCGGAGGAAGTGGGGCACGCCGGTCGGGGGCCTGCGTGCGCATCAACCGCGGCACCAGCCAGACCAAGCCGCGCAAGACGAACAGCAGCAACGCGCCGCCGCCCAGCCACAACGCCTTTTGCAGCAGCGGCACATCCAGCTGGTAGTAGTACACGCCCAGATAGGCCAGCAAGCTGATCACGCCGAAGACGACCAGGCGCAGCTGATTCAGCCCAAAACCCAGCAGCAGCCATGCCAGCGCGAAACCGACGCCCGGGCTGGGCAGCCAGAAGCCCGCCAGGATCAGCAGCGCGATCGGCACGCCCCAGGTGACGCCGGCGGTCAGCACATGGCGGCGGGGCCGCAGCACCGACAGCGCGGCTGCGGCCGGCAGCAACGCGCCGGCGGTGACGAACAGGGCGCCCTGCGGATTCAGCTGCCACATGGCGGGCAGATGCAGGACGGAGATCCCGCCCGCCAGCCACACCATGCCCTGCACCGACAGCAGGAACGCCCAGGCCAGCGGCTGCAGCGCATGGTCGCGCTTGGCGCCCCCGCGATGGCCCAGGGTCAGGATCACGGCAGTGGCCCAGGCGCCGATCACGGCGATGGGCAGCCACACGACGCTGGACAAGGCGGGGTCGAAATCCAGCCACGCCTCCAGCAGGTCGTCGCGCATCATCTGGGGCGACAGGCCGCGCCAGATCAGGCTGGCGCCGGCTCCCGCAATCAGAACGCCCGACAGGAAACGCAGGATCACATCGGGACCCAGCACGTAGATGGCCGTGGCCATCAGCAGCACGAACACGCAAGCGCTGGTGAACGAGGTGGAATCGGACAAACCGTAAATGATCAGCAACTGCCCGGCGAAAGCCATCGCCGTGCCGCATTGCCGCCAGAAGGGGCCCGCGTCGCTGCGCAGCACCGCCACGCCCGCACCGCACAGGACCAAGCCGGCCACCAGCGCGCCTTCTTCGGACGTGACGATCCCCGAGAAGGCCACGAAAACCAGCAGCAGCAGGGTGGCCAGCCAGGCGCTCAGGCCCAGCAGGCACTGCACGTACCAGGGCGGTTCGGCGTGCGGGACGGCGGTTGGCGCCAGCTGCGCCACGGGCGCGCCCGACTCGGCCGGCTCAACCGCATTGCCGGCCGATGCCGAGGCCGGCTCGGCGTCGGCCGCGACAGGCCCCGAGGCCTGAGGTTCGGCCGCCAGCCTGCGCAGCCAGCGCGCGGCCAGCACGGCTTCGGCCATCAGCAACGCCGCCAGGGGCAGCGCGGCCCAGACGCCAGGCTCCAGGCGCAGCAGCCATTCGCCCACGAATCGCAGCGACACGCAGATGACGCCAGCCGCCAAGATGGCCAGGATGATCAAGTCGCGCCGGACCCGCTGATAATAAAAGCCCAGCCCCACCGTCACGGCAAGCCACGCGATGCCGCTCTGCCCTTGCTCGCGGCCGAAGAAAAAGCCGATGAACATCAGGGACATGACCAGCGCGCTGACGACCAGGGCCGCCAGGATGCGGGGGCCGATCAGCGTGCTGGCGCGCCAGCGGTGCGCGGCCAGCTCCCAGCCCAGCAGCAGCACCAGGTTCAGCGCCGCCATGACGAGGGTGATGGTGTCCGATCCGCCAAACACCGACAGCCACGAGAACATCCGCTCGCCCAGCCAGAGCGCGGCCGCCACGTTCAGCACCAGGATCCACAGCAGCCACACGGCCTGGCTGGCCGCGGCCAGCGCCCAGGGCAGCAGCAACAGCGCCCACCAGGCGAACAATTCCCAGGTATCGGCGCCAGTCTGGTAAGTTTGGCCTAACAACGCGAGCAGGGCGCCCAACAGGATGCCGGCCAACGCCAGGAGCGCGCCAGGGATGCTGCGCCGCACGCCAGGGGTGCCCCGAAGGCGCAGCCCGGCCCAGGCAGCGGCCAGCGCGGAAATCGCCAGCAGGCCCTGCGTGCCGGCGAAGCGCTGCACTTTTGTCATGTCTTGCCAATTGGCGGCGACCCAGCAAATCGCGGCGCTGCCCAGCAGCAAAACGCCTAGCCAAAGGGTGCTTCGCGCCAGGAATTGACGCCAAGCGTGCAGTTCGGATCCCGCTTGTCTTTCAGTGCCGACTTGCATCTGGCGAATCTCCGATCTTATTATCCGCGCTACTAAGGCGGGACTACCGCCACTGGATACACATGAATAAAACGCTGATTATTGCCGAGAAGCCCTCGGTGGCCCTTGATATATCACGCGCCTTGGGAGGCTTTGCGCGCGAGGGCGACTATTTTGAAAGCGAACGTTACGTACTCGCGTCCAGCATCGGCCATTTGCTGAGCTTGGTCGCGCCCAACGATCCGGTCAAGGGGAAGTGGAGCTTTACGCACCTGCCCGTGATTCCGCCGGAATTCGAACTGGGCCCCACCGACAAGAAGTCCGCCGAACGCCTGAAGCTGCTGGTCCGCCTGGCCAAGCGCAAGGATGTGGATTCGATCATCAATGCCTGTGACGCGGGACGCGAAGGCGAACTGATCTTCCGCTACATCATTCAGTATGCGGGCGTGAAGAAGCCGATCCAGCGCCTGTGGCTGCAATCCATGACGCAGGCCGCCATCCGCGAAGCCTTCGCCAACCTGCGCGACGACGCGCAGTTGAAACCGCTGGAAGCGGCGGCCCGCTCGCGCGCCGAAGCCGACTGGCTGGTCGGGATCAACGGCACGCGCGCCATGACCGCCTTCAACAGCAAGGACGGCGGCTTCTTCAAGACGCCGGTCGGCCGGGTGCAGACCCCCACGCTGGCGATCGTGGCCGAGCGCGAAGAGCGCATCCGCCGCTTCGTGCCGCGCGACTACTGGGAAGTGCGCGCCACCTTCATCGCCGCCGCCGGCCTGTATGAAGGCCGCTGGATCGACCCCCAATTCAAGAAAGACGACCGCGACCCCGAAAAGCGCGAATCGCGCCTGTGGTCGGCCGCCGCCGCCCAAAGCGTGGTGGCCGCCTGCCGCGACCAGCCGGGCAACGTCACCGAAGAATCCAAGCCGTCGACCCAGATGTCGCCGGCGCTCTACGACCTGACCTCGCTGCAACGCGAGGCCAACGGCCGGTTCGGCTTTTCGGCCAAGACCACCCTGGCGCTGGCCCAGACCCTGTACGAACGCCACAAGGCGCTGACCTACCCGCGTACCGATTCCCGCTATCTGCCCGAGGACTACATCACCACGGTGCAGGAAACGATGCGCGCGCTGGCCAAGGGCGGCTCGAACGCCGTGGGCGGCCTGGCCCGCCACGCGGACACGGTCGTCAGCCAGCAGTGGGTGAAACCGAACCGCCGCATCTTCGACAACAAGAAGGTGTCGGATCACTTTGCCATCATCCCCACGCTGCAGATCCCGCATGACCTGAGCGAGGCCGAGGCCAAGCTGTACGACCTGGTGCTCAAGCGCTTTTTGGCCGTGTTCTTCCCGGCAGCCGAATACCGCGTCACGACCCGCCTGACCGAAGTGCAGGGGCACCGCTTCCGCACCGACGGCAAGGTGCTGGTCACCCCGGGCTGGCTGGCCGTCTACGGCAAGGAAGCCCAGGGCGAAGACGCCAACCTGGTGCCCGTGGCCGACGGCGAGACCGTGCGCACGGAAGACGTCGAAGCCGTGGGCCTGTCGACCAAGCCGCCGGCCCGCTTCAACGAAGGCACCTTGCTGTCCGCCATGGAAGGCGCCGGCAAGCTGGTGGACGACGAAGAGCTGCGCGAAGCCATGTCCGAGCGCGGCCTGGGCACGCCGGCCACGCGCGCGGCCATCATCGAAGGCCTGTTGAACGAGGTCTATCTGCGCCGCGAAGGCCGCGACCTGGTGCCCACCGCCAAGGCGCGCCAGCTGATGACGCTGCTGTCCGGCCTGGACGTCACCGAACTGACCTCGCCCGAACTGACGGGCGAATGGGAACACAAGCTCAAGCAGATCGAGCAGGGCGGGCTGGGCCGCGAGGCCTTCATGCGCGAAATCGCGCAGATGACGCAGGTCATCGTCAAGCGCGCCAAAGAATACGAGCGCGACACGGTGCCGGGCGACTACGCCACGCTGCAGACGCCGTGCCCCAAGTGCGGCGCCGTGGTGAAGGAAAACTACCGCCGCTTCGCCTGCACGGCCTGCGACTTCTCGATCGGCAAGCACCCGGGCGGCCGCACGTTCGAACTGCCGGAAGTCGAAGAACTGCTGGCCAAGCGCGAAATCGGTCCGCTGCAGGGGTTCATCAGCAAGATGGGCCGGCCGTTTGCCGCCATCCTGCGCATCAGCGATGAATACAAGCTGGAGTTCGACTTCGGCCAGAACGACGAAGACGACACTGAAGCCGTGGACTTCTCCGGCCACACGCCGGTGGGTCCGTGCCCGAAGTGCCAGTCGCGCGTGTTCGAGCACGGCATGAGCTACGTCTGCGAAAAGTCCGTCGGCCCCGAAAAGAGCTGCGACTTCCGCTCGGGCAAGGTCATCCTGCAGCAGGAGATCTCGGCCCAGCAGATGGGCAAGCTCTTGACCGACGGCCGCACCGACCTGCTGGACGGCTTCGTGTCCAGCCGCACCAACCGCAAGTTCAAGGCGTTCCTGGTGCGCCAGCCGGACGGCAAGGTGGGCTTCGAGTTCGAGCCGCGTCCTGAAAAGCCGGGCCGCGCGCCGGGCAAGACGGCGGCAAAGACGGCCACCAAAACGGCCGCCAAGACCGCTGCGAAGAAGGCGCCGGCCAAGAAGGCCGCGGTGAAGAAGACCGCCACGAAGACGGCAACGAAAACGGCGACCAAAACCGCCGCCAAGAAGGCCGTGAAGAAAGCGGCACCAAAGAAAACGGCGTCGTAGGATGGGTGAAGCGCGAGGATGTGCCAACAAGAACTCCGGCACATAGCGCGCGCAACCCATCAAGCAGCGGTGATGTCTTAACCGCTCCCGCCATAATTGACCGACGCCCGGGCAACCGGGCGTTTTCCATTGTTGGACGGCAGGCGCTGGGGTATTGTTTACGCCAAACAGCTGCAACCCAATCAAATGCCGAGGACGACATGACCCACAGCCCCGATTTCACTACCCGCCGCCGCGTGCTGGCCGCTGCCGGGGCGTTGGCCGGCGTCAGCCTGCTCAATGGGCGGGTCGCCTTCGCGCAGCCCAAGCTGGGCCGCGTCGTCTACGGCCAGGGCAGCATCGACCCCTTTTTCGCGGCCGGCTACGTGGCGTTGAAGAAGGGCTATTTCGGCGAAGGCGGGCTGGACGTCGAATACCTGAATTCGCAAAGCGGCCCGCGCACCAACCAGCTGCTGGCGGCCGGCCAGATCGTGTTCGGCGCCACGGCGGCCACCGCCGCCCCCGCGCTGACCATCGCCGGCAAGCCCGCGACGCTCGTGTTCGGCTTTGACCGCAAGCTCACCTACGCCAACGTCATCGTGCGTCGCGAGGACTTCGACAGCGGCAAGATCAAGTCGCTGAAGGACCTGGCCGGCAAGCGCGTGGGCGCCACCCAGCCTCAGTCCAGCACCTGGCTGATGGCGCTGTACCTGATGCAGAAGGCCGGCGTGGCAGACAAGGTGGACATCCGCCCGCTGGGCGATCTGGCCACGATGCTGGGCGCGCTCAAGACCGGCTCGGTGTCGGCCAGCATGGCCACCATGTCCATGATGGAGCAGGCCCGCCAGGAAGGCTGGGGCGTGCCCATTTTCGACGCGACGACAGAGGCCTCGTGGAACGAATTCATGGGTGGCGACGTCCCCGGCATCGCGGCGCTGACGCTGGAAGACACCATTCAGAAACGCCCCGAAGTGGTGCAGGCCTTTGTGACCGCGATGGTCAAGGCACAGGACTTCATCACGGCCAACACCGCCGCCGGCATCACCGACGTCATCTATGACGACTACCTCAACGCCTTCCCGCGCGCGGCCATCGAGAAGACCCTGGGCGTCTACAAGGACACCGTATTCCTGAAAGACAACCTCATCACCGAAGACGCGTACAACCGCATGACGGCCATCATGGGCGACGGCCGCCAGTTCTCCAACGACGAGATCAAGACGGTGCCGTACGCCAAATGCGTGAACATGGCCTTCGTGCGGAAAGCGCGGGGCCTGTGATGATCACGCTGGACAAAGTCGGCAAGGCGTACCAATCGCGCCAGGGCACGACGCATGCGGTGGGCGAGGTCAGCCTGACGATCGAACAAGGCGAATTCGTGTCGATCGTCGGCCCCTCGGGCTGCGGCAAGAGCACGCTGCTGAACATGATCGCCGGCTTTTTGCGGCCCACCACCGGCACCATCCGCGTAGACGGCCAGGTGGTGGACGGGCAGGTGCCGCCCGCGCTGGGCTACATCTTCCAGAAAGACACCTTGCTGCCCTGGTTCAGCGTCAAGAAGAACGTGGCGCTGGGCTTGAAGTTCCAGGGCGTGGCCGCCGACAAGATCGACCGCCGCGTGGCTGAACTGCTGGAACTGGGCCACCTGGGCGCCTTTGCCGACGCCTTCCCGCATCAACTGTCCGGCGGCATGCGCCGCCGCGTGGCGCTGTTGATGAGCCTGGCCGTCGAGCCCCGCATCCTGTTGCTGGACGAGCCCTTCGGCGCGCTGGACACCCACACCAAGACGCACCTGCACCGCGAGCTGATGGAGATCTGGCGCAAGCTGGGCCAGACCATCGTCATGGTCACGCACGACCTGGACGAAGCCATCCTGCTGTCGGACCGCGTGGTGGTGCTGTCCGGCCCGCCCAGCCGCGTGCTGCTGGACGAGCGCATTCGCATCCCGCATCCGCGCGACGTCTTCACGCTGCGGGAAACGCCGCAGTTCGTCGCCCACGTGCAAAGCCTCTGGAGCGTGCTGGGCCAGCAGTTCCGCGCCGCCGCCTGATTCCCCCTGCGTCATGATCCCGACTGAAACCTCTGATTCCCTGCAGGACCAGCTGCGGCTGGACCGCCGCGCCGGCATTGCCCGCCGGGTGCGCATCACTTTGTGGCAAGTGCTGATCCTTGCCGTCATCCTGGGCTCGTGGGAGACGCTGACGCGCATCCCGTGGTTCACCCAGAACACGCTGTTCGACCCCTTCTTCATCAGCCAGCCCTCGCGCGTGGCCGTGCGGCTGTGGGAATGGATGCAGCCCGGGCCGCGCTCGGTATGGCCCCACTTGTGGCTCACGCTGCAGGCCACGATGGTGGGGCTGGTGGTTGGCGTAGGCAGCGGCTTCATCGTCGGCATGACGCTCAGCCGCAGCCGCTTCCTGGCCGACGTGTTCAACCCGTTCATCGTGGCGTTCAACTCGATGCCGCGCATCGCGTTCGTGCCGCTCATCACCATGTTCTTTGGCCTGGGGCTGGCCTCCAAGGTAGTGACGTCCTGGTTCGTGGTGTTCTTCCTGGTGTTCTTCAACACCTACAAGGGCGGCCGCAGCGTCGAACGCGAACTGGTGGACTTCTGCCGCACACTGGGCGGATCGCCCCGCCAGATCCTGTGGCGGGTACGCATCCCGACGGCGGCGGCCTGGACGTTCGCCGCCTTGCCGAACGCCATCAGCTTCGCGCTGATCGGCGTGGTGCTGGCCGAGTTCGTCGGGTCCACCACCGGCATGGGCTACTTGATGATCACCGCGCTGGCCACGCTGAACGCCACCGACATGTTCGCCGCCGTGACGCTGCTGTCCATCGTCGGCATCGCGCTGGTTTATTGTGTGACGTGGCTGGAGCGGCGCCTGCTGCATTGGGCGCCGGAGTTCCGGGAATAGGGGGCCCACCCCGAAGCGCTACGCGATGGAGAACTGAATTGAAGGCACTACCTTATCTGCGCAACTTCGACCTGACCGGACAGGTTGCGCTGGTCACCGGGTCCGCGCGCGGACTGGGCTTTTGCATTGCGCGGGCGCTGGCGGGCTGTGGCGCGCGCGTGCTGATCAACGGGCGCAACGCTGCGGCCGTGGATGCCGCCGTGGCCGACCTGGCGGCCGCCGGCCTGGACGCGCATCCCTTGCCGTTCGATGTCAGCGACGACGCCGACATGGCGCGCGCGTTCCAGCGCATCGACGACGAGCATGGGCGCCTGGACGTGCTGGTGAACAACGTGGGCGCCCGCAACCGCAAGACCTTGCGCGACACCAGCCCCGCCGAAATCCGCGAACTGATCGATACGGATCTGGTCGCCGGCATGCTGCTGGCCAAGTTCGCGGCCGAACGCATGGTGCGCCAAGGCGGCGGACGGCTGATCGCCATCACGTCGGTGGTGGGCGAGCTGGCGCGCGCGGGCGACGCGGTGTACCCGGCGGCCAAGCAGGGCCTGACCGGCATGGTGCGGGCCCTGGCCGCGGAATTCGGCGGCCACCACATCACCAGCAATGCGATTGCGCCCGGGACCTTCGCGACGGAGACCAATGCGGAAATGGTGGCGGACCCCAACGTCGGCCCGCGCATCGCGGCGCGCAATCCGACGGGGCGCTGGGGCGAACCGGAAGAAATCGCCGGCGCGGCGGTATTCCTGGCGTCCCCGGCCGCCTCGTACGTGAACGGCCATGTGCTGGTGGTGGACGGGGGCCTGTCGATCCAGTTCTGACGAGCTATGCCGTCAACCACTTGGCGGGCAGTGCCTCCCGGAGCGCCTCCGTCATGATCGCCGCCAGATGTTCGCCGGTCGGCCCGATGTCTTTTCTGGCCCGCAGCAGCGCAAGCTTCAGTGCGGGAAGTTCGGGCAGGCCGGTGCTGGCGGGATCCAGCGGTTTCACGGACGGCGGTATGCCGAATGAGGTTCGCACCGCCACCCCCAGGCCCGCGGACGTTGCCGCCCACATGCCGCCCAGGCTCGGGCTGACGAAGGCCAGCCGCCACGACAAGCCATGCCGGTCCAGCTGTTCGCAGGCGAGCGTGCGCAAAATGCAGGGCGCTTCGAGCGCGACCAGCGGAACCGGAGCGCCCTCGGCGCAGTACCGAAGCCCGTCCGCTTCCGCGGGCCCTAGCCAGTGCAGGGGCAGTGACGCGATGGGCTGGGCCCGGGTGTTTTCCGCGCCGTCGTCCCACGCCAGCGCCAAGTCGAGCTGACCCGAGGCGATCTTTGCCTTCAGCTCGTCATTGCGCGCGACGCGCCCCTCGATGCGCACTTTCGGATGGGCGCGCGCGAAGCGGCCCAGCACCTGCGGCAGAATCGTCTCGCCGAAATCCTCCTGCAGCCCAAGACGCACCCAGCCCTCGAGCTCGAGGCCGCTCACCGCGCTGACGGCCTCGTCATTCAGCGCCAGCAGCCTGCGCGCATAGGACATAAGGGCCTCGCCGCCATCGGTCAGCGCCAGCCCGCGCCCGGACTTGCGAAGCAATGGCGTGCCGGCCTGTTCTTCCAGCTTCTTGAGCTGCGCGCTGACCGCCGAGGTGGACCGGCCCAGGCGTTCGGCCGCCCGCGCGAAGGACCCGGCGTCAATGCCCACGACAAAGCTGCGCAAGGCGTCCATATCGAGGTTTGTGATTCGCATGAAATCATCCCGTAAACCAGAACTAACCATCCTGAATTATCTGATTTTCAGTACGATCATGCCGCTCCATACTGGGACCTGTCAACGTCACAAACCCGGAGCCCGAGATGCCCTTCACGCGAATTTCCCTTCTGGCAGGCAAGTCCCCCGAATACCTCGCCGCCATCTCCGACAGCCTCGACCAGGCCTTGACCGAAGCCTTCGAAGTGCCGGAGACAGACCGCTTCGCGGCCATCCACCAGCACCAGCCCGGCGAACTGATTTTCGACCGCAGCTATCGCGGCGGCCCGCGCTCCGACGACTTTGTACTTTTCCACATCACGACGGGACGAACCCGCACGCCGGAAACGACACGGCGCTTCTACCGGCGGCTGGTCGAGCTGCTCGCGGCGGCGCCCGGCATCCGGCCGGAAGATGTGATGATCGTGATCGCCAATTCGACCTTTGAAGAATGGTCGTTCGCGTCCGGCGTGTCCGCCGAAGCGGAGAACGAGGAGGCTCGCAGAAAATGACGCAGCCTTCCAATGCCACGGCGGAGTATCCCTCGGCGGCGGGCGGATATCCCGGCGCCATGACCATCCGGCGCGCCGGAGAAGGCGTCCAGCGCTGGCACGGGAACGTTACAACCGCGCCGATCCTGGCGCAGATGCTGCTCTCCAGCCAGAAAAACAGTGAGATGTCCGCGATGCGCGCTTACTTCGATCCGGGCGTGATCTCGCATTGGCACAGCCACCCGCTGGGGCAACTACTTTACGTGATCGATGGCGTCGGACTGGTGCAGCGCGAAGGCGGAGAAATCGCCACCGTGCGCGCGGGCGATACGGTCTGGTTCGCGCCCGGCGAGCGCCATTGGCATGGGGCGGCCGACGAATGCCCGTTCAGTTATCTGAGCGTGCAGCCGGTGCAAGACGGCAGCGCCACGGTCTGGTTCGCACCCGTAGAAAGGTAGTGCCCCCACGCCGCGCCCGCTGCGCGGGCTAGCTGCCCCCCAAGGGGGCTGTCCTTCCTTGGGGCGGCCCGGCGGAAGGACGTAGTGCCCCCACGCCGCGCCCGCTGCGCGGGCTAGCTGCCCCCAAGGGGGCTGTCCTTCCTTGGGGCGGCCCGGCGGAAGGACGTAGCGCCCCCATTGCCGCGTGGCTGTCAGCCGAGGACCCCGGAGCCATCCGAAGCGCAGCCCCACCGGGGCGAGCATCGGAATGGCGCAGGGCAGCCTCGGCGGCT
>CAUSDE010000017.1:0-110961 GCA_963530045.1 uncultured Achromobacter sp. | reverse complement strand
TCCTGAACCCGGCCCTCGCCAACGGCACCCCTGCGGCAGGCGACAAGATGGCGCCTGCGGCGGAACCGAATCACGCGGCAGCGCCGTCCGCGCCGGGTAATTCGGAAGCGGGTGCTGCCGCGCCCGCGACCGCCCCGGCCACCACACCCGCAGCCACACCCGCCACCACACCCGCCACCCCGTCAGCAGCCACCCCTGCCGTGCAAGCGCCGGCCCCTGCCACGACGCCTTCTGCCGCCCCGGCAACGCCCGCCGCAACGCCGGCCGCGCCCGCGTCCGGCAACTAAGGCGGCCCGCGTGTCGCGCCGGTTTGCCTTGGCGCAATCCGGCGCGGCCTTTCGGCGCTGCAGGCCGCACGCAAGCGGTGATAATGCCGGCCATGACATACCAACTACTCAAGATGGCCCACGTGGCGGCCGTCGTCGCCTGGATCGTCGGGTCGCTGTTCGTCTCCTTGTTCCTCTTGTCGTCGCAGCCGCAGGACGGCGATGACGCGCCTAAGGAACGCAAGATGCTGGGCGCGCTGCGCCGCTGGACGCTGTGGGTGACGACGCCGGCGATGGTCGTCTCCTGGATGATCGGCCTGCATCTGGCAATGACCTTCGGCTGGTTCGCCATGAACTGGATATGGATCAAGGCCGGCTTCGCCCTTGCCCTGTCCGCCTTGCTGGGCATCCAGAGCGCCGCGTTGCGCCGCATGGCTAGCGGCAGCCCGAAGCGGCCGCCGGCGGTGGATCTCTACGCGCCGTTCACCGTCATCGCCTGCGCGGTCATCGTGACGCTGGTCGTCGTCAAACCGTTCTGACGTGTTGCGGGCGGCTTATGCCGCCGGGCCATATCCAAAGATCCCCGTAATAAGGACTCAACGAAGTATTCGTTCGTGCCCGTCGGGGCCCTCCCTAGAATCGTCTCTCTCATAACTGCATTGACTGAGAGGCGATTCCATCATGACTACCCGTTTTCTAGGCGCGCGCACCGCGCAGGGCAACACCGCGCCCGTCAAGCGGACGCGCCTCGTCCTCAAAACGCTGCTGGGCGCCGTGCTGGCTTCGGCAGCGATGTTCCATGGTCCGGCGTTCTCCGCCGATCCCAAGCCCCTGAAAGTGGGCGTGCGCGGCGGGGTGGACGAGCAGATCTGGGAAGTGGTGACGCAGGTGGCCAAGAAGAACGGCCTGGCCGTCGAGCCAGTGGTCATCACGGGCACCGCCAGCCCCAACGAAGCGCTGAACAATGGCGACCTGGAAGCCAACGCCTTCCAGCACATTCCTTTCCTGAACGACCAGATCAAGCAGCGCGGCTATAAGCTGGTGCCGGTGGCGAACACGTTGATCTCGCCCATTGCTTTCTATTCCAAGAAATACAAGTCGCTGCAGGCGTTGCCCGATGGCGCCCGCGTCGGCATTCCGAACGACCCCAGCAACCAGACCCGCGCGCTGGTGATCCTGCGCGACCATGGGTTGATTACGCTGAAGGACGGGTTCGACCCGGCGACCGGCACTGCCACGCTGGCCGATGTGACTTCCAACCCCAAAAAGCTGAATTTCGTCGAAAGCGCGTCCGTCGTGCTGGCGCGTTCGCTGCCGGACGTGGACACCGCCGCCATCGTCAACAGCTTCGCCTACCAGGCGGGCCTGATCGCCACGCGCGACGGCATTGCGGTGGAGAAAAAGGAAAACAATCCTTACGTGAACATCATTGCCGTGCGCGAAAAGGACAAGAACGCGCCGTGGGTGCCCGAGCTGATCAAGGCCTACCACTCTGAAGAAGTCCGTCAGTTCATCCTGAGCAAGTACGAAGGCTCCGTGATCCCGGTTTTCTGAGATGCAGCACGAATTCTCCCGCCCCGGTCCGTCGGCAGCGGCCGGGTCGTCGCCGGCGCCGGACGCCCATATCGTTTTCGACGGGCTGCAAAAGCGTTATCAAAGCCCGCAGGGCGCGGTGGCGGCGCTGTCCGACGTGTCGTTCTCGGTGGCGCGCGGCGAGGTCTTCGGCATCATCGGGCGCAGTGGCGCGGGCAAGTCCACCCTGTTGCGATCCATCAACATGCTGGAACGCCCCTCCGCCGGGCGCGTGCTGGTCGACGGGGTGGACGTGGGCCAACTGGACGAAGATGCGCTGGTGGGCCTGCGCCGCCGCATCGGCATGATCTTCCAGCACTTCAATCTGCTGTCGGCCAAGACGGTGGCCGAAAACGTCGCGCTGCCGCTGCGTGTGGCCGGCGTGAAGCCCGCCGCCGCGCGCGCCCGCGTCGAAGCCCTGCTGGACATGGTCGGGTTGCGCGACAAGGCGGACGTCTATCCGTCCAAGCTGTCGGGCGGCCAGAAGCAGCGCGTGGGTATCGCGCGCGCGCTGGTGCATGAGCCGGAAATCCTGTTGTGCGATGAAGCCACGTCCGCGCTGGACCCGGAAACCACGCAATCCATCCTGGCCCTGCTGCAGGACATCAACCGCAAGCTGGGGTTGACGGTGGTGCTCATCACGCACGACATGGCGGTGATCCGCGAAGTCTGCCACCAGGTGCTGGTGCTGGATGGCGGCCGCAAAGTGGAGCAGGGCGAGGTCTGGCGCGTGTTCGGCAACCCGCAGGCGGACGCCACGCGCGCACTGCTGCGACCCTTGCAGCACGAATTGCCGGCGGACCTGGCGGCCAGGCTGGTGCCCGACTTGCAGGGCCGCGATGGCGTCGCCGTGCTGCGGCTGCGCTTCACGGGGCAGGGACGGCCTGACGGCGTGTCGCTGCAGGCCTTGGCTGCGATGGGGCCGGGCGCCACCTTGCTGCATGGCGGACTGGATCGGTTGCGCGGCCATGCGCAGGGCAGTCTGCTGGTGTCGGTGCCGGCGGGCGCATTACAGGAAGAGGCCGCGCGCGCCGCGCTGGTGGCCGATCAGATCAAGGTGCTGGGTTATGTCGCTGCCGATGCTTGATAAATACCTGCAGGCGTTCCTGCAGACTCTGGCGATGGTGAGCGTATCCGCCGTCATCGCCATCGTGTCGGGCCTGGCGCTGGCGGTGGTGCTGACGGTCACTGCGCCAGGCAACCTGTATCCCAGGCCGCGCTTGAACAAGGCGCTGTCGATCACGGTGAACACGTTCCGCGCCATCCCCTTCATCATCCTGCTGGTGGCCATGCTGCCGTTCACGCGCTTCCTGGTGGGCACCACGTTGGGAACCTGGGCGGCCATCGTGCCGCTGTCGGCCAACCTCGTGCCCTTTTTCGCGCGGATCGCGCAGGTGAGCTTGAACGACGTGGATCACGGGCTGGTGGAGGCGGCGCGCGCGATGGGATGCCGGCGCTGGCATATCGTGCGCCACGTGCTGCTGCCCGAGGCCTTGCCCGGCATCATCGGCGGCATGACGGTCAGCGTCATCGCCATGATCAACGCGTCCGCCATGGCCGGCGCCGTGGGCGCGGGCGGCCTGGGCGACCTGGCGATCCGCTATGGCTACGAACGCTATGAAACCCGCGTGATGTTCGAGGTGATCGTGATCCTGATCGCGCTGGTGTCGATCGTGCAGTTCACCGGTGAATGGCTATCGCGCCGTGCCGACCACAAGCGGTAGGCACGGGGCGGCGATGCGGGCGGGCGGACAAATCGGATCAGGGCAGCGCCGAGAGGATGCTGGCCAGCTGCTGCTTGCCCAGTTGTTCCTGTTCGGCGGACAGCTTGCCGATCGCCGCCATGTGCTGGCGGAACTGGTTCAGGTCGTCGTCGCGGTCGAACAGCAGTTCGTCATGGTCCGCATACCAGTGCTGACGGTTGTCGTCCAGCAACGTGATCATCTGGCCGAACTCTTGCAGGATGCGCGTCTCAAGCGTCCAGACCTGCGCCAGGCTGGCGCTGCGCCGTGCCAGCGACGCGTCCAGGCCCGACAGCATTTTCTGCTTTTCCGGTTCGCGGATCGCCAGCGAACGGATCAGCGCGGGCATGTCCTTCAAGACCTGCAGGCTTTGCTGCCGGTACTTCGGCACCAGACGCTCGGCCTGTTCAAGAATCATCCGGCTTTCCACCAGGCCGGTGTCCCGGGCCAGACGGTGCGCGTCCAGCAGCCGCGGCATGCCGATGTCGTTCAGGTCCTGAAGGTAGGCCTTGTGCTGCGCCAGCCGCTCGCCGGCAACGGTCTTGATGACGCGCTCCAGCTCGCCGTAGAACCCGGTGGCCTTGGGCGTCGGGTCGATGGCCGGCAGGGCGTCGGGGGCAGCGTCCGGGCTCGTGACCATCAGCTGCAACGTATCGGCGACCTTGCGGATTTCGGCGGCGGCCACCTGTTCCTGCTCGCGGTCAGCGGCATTGCGCACGCCGATCACCACGGCGGACACGAGCACCGCCACGCCGGCAAGCAGCGCAATGCGCAGCCAGCCAGGGCGCGCACGCGGGGGGCGCAAAGGCTTGTCCTGGGAAATCATGGCGCACCAACAATTGGGGACATGGTTTTGAATGTAACGCAGTTTTCCGGCAAGGGCGTGACGCCTTTGCAATATCCGATGACAGGAGTTCCGCTATGTCCGACATCACGCAGCCAGGCTTCGCCACACGCGCCATCCACCTGGGGTACGACCCGCTGGAAGAACAGGGCGCGTTGTCGCCGCCGTTGTACCTGACGTCCACCTACACCCAGGACAGCATCGAAGCCTTCGACCAGATCCGTCTGGGCGAAAAGCAGGGCTATGTCTATGGCCGCACGCGCAACCCGACGCAGGCGCTGCTCGAAGAGCGGCTGGCGTCGCTGGAAGGGGCCGAGGCCGGCGTCGTCACGGCTTCCGGCATGGCGGCCATTTCCGCCACCTTGTTCTCGCTGCTGCAAAGCGGTGACGAGATCGTGGTGGACCAGATCGTCTACGGCACGGCCTTCACGTTGTTCACGCAGGGGCTGAGCCGCTTTGGCATCCACGCCGTCTTCGCCGACTTTACGCGGCCCGAGACGGTCGCCGCGGCGATCGGCCCCAAGACGCGCGCCGTCTATTTCGAAACGCCGGCCAATCCGAATCTGCGGCTGGTCGATATCGCCGCCGTGTCCGCCATCGCGCGCGGCAAGGGCTTGTTGACCATCGTGGACAACACCTTTGCCACGCCGGTGCTGCAACGCCCGTTGGAACATGGCGCCGACATCGTGCTGCATTCCGCCACGAAGTACCTGGGCGGCCATGGCGACCTGCTGGCAGGGGCGGTCGTGGGCCGCAAGGCGCATATCGACGCCATCCGTCTGCAAGGGCTGCGCTATTTCACCGGCGCGACCTTGTCGCCGTTCACCGCCTTCCTGGTGCTGCGCGGCATTAAAACGCTGGAACTGCGGGTGCAGCGCCATAGCGAATCCGCGTTGAAGGTGGCCAAGCTGCTGCGCGAGCATCGGGCCGTGGCCGACGTGTTCTATCCGGGCCTGGAAGGCACCGCCGGCGCGGACATCGCGCGGCGCCAGCAGGCGTCGGGCGGCGGCCTGGTGGCGTTCGAGCTCAAGGGCGGGCTTACGGCCGGCCGGAACCTGCTGAACAGCCTGAAGCTGGCGCGTATTGCCGTCAGCCTGGGCGACCCGGAGACGCTGATCCAGCATCCCGCGTCGATGACGCATGCCAGCTATTCCGCGGAAGACCGCGAGAAGTATGGTTTGTCCGAAGGGCTGCTGCGCCTGTCCGTGGGGCTGGAGACGCCGGAGGACATTCTGGCCGATCTCAAGCAGGGCCTGGACCGGGCGTAGGCGGCGGGCTCGCGGCGCGCCGCCAGGCGACCCATTCGCCTGCGCCTTCGAAATGGTGCAGGCCGCGGGCGGCGGTTGCCCGTCCCTCGCGCAGCACATCCAGGTCCAGCCCCGGCAGGTTGCGCAGCAGGGCGGCCGGCAGGCGGTCGATGTCCAGCACCCGCTCGTCCAGGTCCATGCGCATCAGCCCGCCGCCATCGGTGGGCACGCGCACGAACCACAGGCTTTCCATGTAGTCGCCGATCCACGGGTCGGGGTACATCGCTTCCGTGAAGACGAAGCCGAATTCGTGGATGTCGCTCCACGGCCAGAACTCTTGAATGCCCATCGCGCGCGCCAGTTCGCTTTCGCGGGTAAGGCCGGCGTCATCGAACCGCACGGTTTCGCGCAAGGGATCTTCAGGGGGCGGCGGGCCGTTCAGGAAGCGCTTGAGGCGTGACCACATGGCGGGCAAAGGCGGGATCGGAGACGGATGGCGCAGTGTACCGGGCCAGGAATCTGTAAAGAATGTTACAACCTTTGATTCTCGTCAATTCCACGCCACGGTGCGCACGGTAGGGTTTCGCCTTTGGCCGATGAGGCCGCCGGCGACGGGCCGGCCGGCGTGGCCAGACGACCAGCGCAGCAAGGACAGGATTCATGACAGACAAGACCCCGCAAGCCGAACAGGCCATCGCCGCCACGCCGAACAAGCGCGCGGGTGCCGCCGCCAAGCGCACCGCCAGCACCCGTGCCGGCACAGGTTCGCGCCGGGCGCAGCCGACGGCGGCGCCGCCCATCGAACCCGTGGTGCAGGCCCGCAAGCGCGTGGCCGCCCGCGAAGATGCCGCCCGCCAGGAAACCGTGTCGGTGCTGTCCGATATCGCGCGCCGCTATACCGTCGGCCCAGACGCGCAGGCCCACGAAGCCTTGCGTTCCGTTATCGAGGACCTGTCGCCTGACGATGCCCGTGCCGTGCATCGCGCGTTGCTCGATGCCAGTACGCAGGCGCCAGGCAGCCGCCGTAATCCCGACGAAGAACTGGCGACCGATTGGCGGGAAGGTATCTATCCCTACCGCCACCGCATGCTGCGCCGCAATTACGAAAAGCAGAAGTACCAGCTGCAGGTCGAACTGTTGAAACTGCAGGCCTGGGTCAAGGCGACCGGCCAGCGGGTGGTGATCCTGTTCGAAGGCCGTGACGCCGCCGGCAAGGGCGGCACCATCAAACGCATGATGGAACACTTGAATCCGCGGGGCGCGCGCGTGGTCGCACTGGAAAAGCCATCGGACACGGAGCGGGGTCAGTGGTATTTCCAGCGCTATGTGCAGCACCTGCCTACGGCAGGCGAGATCGTGATGTTCGACCGGTCCTGGTACAACCGCGCCGGCGTGGAACGCGTGATGGGATTCTGCTCGCAACAGGAGTATCTGGATTTCCTGCGCCAGGTGCCGGACTTTGAACGCCATCTGGTCACTAGCGGCATCCATCTCGTCAAGTTCTGGTTCTCGGTCAGCCAGGAAGAGCAGCGCCGGCGGTTCCTGCAACGTAAGGTACACCCGCTCAAGCAGTGGAAGCTGAGCCCGGTGGATCTGGCCTCGCTGGACAAATGGGACGACTACACCCGCGCCAAGGAAGCGATGTTCGCCCATACCGACACCGCGGACGCGCCGTGGATCGTGGTGAAGTCCGATTGCAAGAAACGCGCGCGGCTCAATGCGATGCGCTATGTGCTGAGCCGCCTGCCGTACGAAGGCAAGAGCGGCGACGCCGGCATGGCGCTCGACTCGCTGATCGTGGGCCGGGCGCTGTAGGCGTTCAGGCGCCCAGCGCCTTCAGGTTCAGCGTGTAGCTGCGTCCGATCCACACCGCGCAGTCGCGGTGGTCTCGCAGCGAATCGCCCGTATTGGGATGCATGAAGACATCCAGCGCGCCATGGTTCAGGGTCAGCCAGGTCGAGATCTCGGCGAAGTGCGCCGGGGTGAATGCGATCTGGTAGCTCCACTGCGGATGCGGGCCGACGGGGCGCTCATGAAAGCGCCCCATTTCCATCTTGCCGTCGAACTGCGCGATCACGCGTTCGCGCAGCGCGAACGCGGCGTCACGGCTGGCGCCGTCGAAATACACGTGGGCGTGCCAGCTGGCAACGCTGCTTACGGCGACATCGTTCATGGTGTTCTCGTCAGGTTCAGCCACCGGCGCGCTTGGCGCGATGGCCGCTTTTTATCAGGGTGTCGATGATGCGGTCGCAGTGGTCGCCCTGGACTTCGATCACGCCGTCCTTGACCGTTCCGCCCGAGCCGCAAGCAGTGCGCAGTTGCTTGCCCAGCACGCCCAGCGCAACGGGATCCAGCGCCAGCCCCCTGACCACGGTCACGCTCTTGCCGCCGCGGCCTTTGGTTTCGCGGGATACGCGGGCCACGCCGTCGCCGGCGGGCACGGCAGAGGCGGCCTTGCATAGGCATTGCGCCAGCGGCTGCCGGCAATCGGGGCACATGCGGCCGCTTTCAGTGGAATAGACCAGGCCGCCGGTCGAGCTGCGTTTCATGATGGACGTTGTGGAAATTCAAGGATATGCGCCGGATTATGCCAGCCCGGCGTGCCCTACTTGCCGCGCATCTGGTCGATCAGCCGGCGGTCCCGCTTGGTCGGGCGGCCGGTTTCGATCCCGAGCGCGGGCTCCGGCGCCAGGCGCCGCATCTCTGCCGCGCGCTCGCGCGCCGCGACGCTTTCGGGCGTTTCTTCGTACAGCAGGCGGGCGACGGGCGCGGGGCCGCGCACGCCGCTTACCGCGACCACGCGCACGTGCAGCGCCGGGTCTTCTTTGCGGACGGTGACGAGATCGCCCGGCGCGACTTCGCGCGAGGGCTTGGCGGCCTGGTCGTTCACCAAGATCCGGCCCTTGCCGATTTCCTGCACCGCAAGGCTGCGCGTCTTGTAGAAGCGGGCGGCCCAAAGCCACTTGTCGAGTCGAATCTTGTCCATCTTGGCTGTCCTAAGCGCAATTCTGCTTCAAGCCATGATGATAGCTGCGCCGGCCTTACGCCGCCCCGCAAAAAAAAACGGCGCCCGACAAGGGCGCCGCAAGACCGGCAATCCGGCAACCGGGCTGGCTGGCCCGGCAGTACTCAATCCAGCTTCAGGTCCGCTTCCTTCACGACGCGCTGCCATTTGGCGATTTCGGCGCGGCGGAAGGTGTCCAGTTCGGCGGGCGTCGAACCGATCGGCTCGGCGCCGATGCCGGCCAGCTGTTCGGCGATGGCGGGGTCCTTCAACACCTTGGCCAGCGCTTGCGACACCTGGTCGACGATCGCGGGCGGCGTGCCGGCGGGGGCGAACACGGCGTTCCATTCATACGTCTCGTAGCCCGGCACGCCGGATTCGGCGATGGTCGGCAGGTCGGGCGCGGTCTTCGAGCGTTCCAGGCCGCCGACGGCCACGGCGCGCAGCTTGCCGTTCTTCACGTGCTGCCAGGCCGACCCCATGCTGGCGAACATGACGGGCACCTGGCCCGACATGACGTCGATCATGGCCGGGCCGCCGCCTTTGTAGGCCACGTGCTGCAGCTGCGTCTTGGCCAACAGGTTGAACAGTTCGCCTGCCAGGTGCTGCGCGGAACCGGGGCCGGCCGACGCGAAGTACACGTGGTCCTTGGCGCCGGGCTGGCCCAGCTTGATCAGGTCGGCAACCGTCTTGACCTCGTACGAGGGCGTGACCACCAGCACGTTCGGCACGCGCAGCAGCAAGGAGACGGGCGCAAACGCGGTCAGCGTGTCGAATTGCATCTTGGAATGCAGCGCGGGATTCTGCGCGTGGTTGGAGGCGTCCAGCATCAGCGTGTAGCCGTCGGGCTGCGCCTTGGCCACGACCGCGCCGCCGATCATGCCGCCGGCGCCGCCGCGGTTTTCAATGACGACGGGCTGGCCCAGTTCGGCGGCCAGCTTGGGGCCGATGAGGCGAGCCACGACGTCCACGGTACCGCCGGGCGGGTAGGTCACGACCAGCGTGACGGCGCGTTCGGGATAGGCGGCGGACGCCGCGCCGGCGGCGCCGGCCAGCAGGCCGGCAGCAACGAGCAGGCCGCTGCGGCGCGCCAGGCGTTTGATCAGGTGGGTCATGGTTTGTCTCCTTGGAATTGGAACAGCTGCAACGGCGTGCCGGCAAGCACGGCGTGCCGTTGCGTGGGATCGTCGATCCAGGCGTCCAGCCATTGCGTCGCCGCGGGATAGGACGCCAGGTGGCGGTGTTCGGTATGGGGCCAGTCGCTGCCCCACATCAGGCGGTCGGCGGTGTAGGCGGCCAGCAGTTGTTGCGTGGCCAACCGGCCCGACGCGACACAGTCCGCGGCCTGCCAGTTGCGGTAGGGCGCCGACAGCTTGACCCACACGCGGCCGCTGCCGGCCTGTTGCAACAGGTACAGAAAGCCGGGGTCGGACACGCCGAGTGCCGGGTCGGGCCGCCCGAAATGGTCGACGACCACGCGGCAACCGGCAGCCAGCAAGGCGGGCAGGATATCCGGCAGGCGAGCCGCCTGGATATGGACTTCGACGTGCCAGCCCAGCGCATTCACGCGGGCCAACAGCGCTTGCCAGCCGGCGGCGGCGAGTTCGGGCACGGGCAGCCCGATCAGGTTCAGGCGGATGCCCGCCACGCCGGCCTCAGCCAGCGCCTGCAATGCTCCGTCGGCGATGCCGGGCGCGACGACCGCCACGCCGCGCAGGCGACCAGTGGCGGCGCGCAGGGCGTCGAGCATGTAGCGGTTATCGGTGCCCAGGAAGCTGGGTTGCACCAGCACGCCGTGGCTGAGCCCGTGCGAGTCCAGCAGCGCCAGGTAGTCGGCGAGCGTGGCATCGTAGTCAGGCGTGTGGCGGCGCGTGTCCGCAAGCGCCAGGCCTTGCTGGAATACGTGCGCGTGCGTGTCGACGGCGGCGCCGGTCGAGAGCGGGGGCAAGGCGGTCTCCTGTTCTGTGCGCGGACGTCGTCCACGCTGTTCTGTAAGGCGGGATTCTAAGAAGTCCGGGTATAGTCTTCTATTGTTCAAAACCGCTTTTTATATATCGAATCAATATGGAAACCCGGCACCTGCGTTACTTCCTGGCGGTGGTGGACCACGGCAGCGTCAGCCGAGCGTCGGAATGGCTGGGCATCGCGCAACCCGCCTTGAGCCAGGCGCTGGCCCGCATGGAAAAAGATCTGGGCGTGCGCCTGTTCGAACGGTCACGCCAGGGCGCCGCACCTACGCCGGCCGCGCTGGCCATCCTGGAAGACGTGCGCACAAGCGTGGCGCGTATCGACGCGGCGGCGCAGCGGGCGCGCGAGATCGGCCGCGGCAGCGCGGGACAGTTGACGGTGGGGCTGGTGTCCTCGGCGCTCTTTGATACCTTGCCGCGCGCCTTGCGCGAAATGCGGCGGCAGGCGCCCGGCGTGCGCGTGATCCTGCGCGAAATGAGCAACGCCGAGCAAGCCGAGGCCCTGCAGACGGGCGAGATCGATATCGGCCTGATGCACACGCCCGTGGCCGTGGGCGGGCGCATGCGTGAACGGCAGTTGCTGCGCGACCGGCTGGTGGCCGCGGTGCCCGACGAGTTCGTCGTGGCGCCAGACGGGCAGGTGTCGATGGCGCAGATCGCGCAGGCGGGCCTGGTGATGTATCCCCAGGCGCAGTTGCCGGCGTTCTATGCCGGCATCCTGGACGCCATGCGCAAGGGCGGGCACGACGCCCACGTGGCGCAGGAAGCCAACCGGACGTTGACTGTCCTGTCCTGCGTGGCAGGCGGTTGCGGCGTGGCGCTTTTGCCCAGCTGGATCCGGACGATGAATTTCGGGGGCGTGCGTTTCTGCGAAGTGCGCGATGGCGACGGCTTGCCCAGCTTCGACCTGAGCGCGATCTGGCCCGCCCGGTCGGTGCCCACGCTGGCTGATCTCTTCGCCAATCTGGACCTCGGTCCGCGCTGATTTCCGCGCAGCCTTTCACTGCGCATTCAGCAGTCCTTTCAGAACGCTTAAGCCTGGCTTAAAACGGCATTTTCTTCGGAACCCGGGCCATCCGCCCCGTCTAACCAGAAACGGTTATTCGGGGGCTTGCCCATGGATCTGAACTGGCAGCAGCAATTGATGGAAAGCGCGCTGTGGCTCGTGCGCGCCTTCGGCATCACGGCCGTCGCGATGGCCGCGATGGCGATGGTGTTGGCCCGCACGACCGATTGGGGCCGGAAATTCTGGCGCCTGGCCTGGCCGTACCTGACGCCGCGGCGCAGCTGGCGCCCGCTGCTGACGTTGGGGATGCTGCTGCTCCTGGCGATGGCGGCGGTGCGCATGACCGTGTTGTTTTCCTTCTGGTACAACGGCTTCTACAGTGCGCTGCAGGCACTCGACCCATCCGCGTTCTGGCGCTTTTTGGGCATCTTCTCGGTGCTGGCGTGCGTGCACGTGGTGCGTACCCTGGCCGACAGCTATGCGGGCCAGTCTTTTGACATCCATTGGCGCGTGTGGCTCAACGACCGCCTGACGCGCGACTGGTTGGGCGCGGGCGCCTACTACCGCGGCCATTTCGTCGATGCGCCCGTTGACAACCCCGACCAGCGCATCGAGCAGGACATCGCGATGTTCGTCACCGGTTCGCGCACGCTGGCCATCGGTGCGTTGAGCGCGATCGTATCGCTGGTGGCGTTCACAGGCATCCTGTGGGGCCTGTCCGGCCCCTTGTCGGTCGCGGGCGTCGAGATCCCGCGCGCCATGGTGTTCGTGGTCTTCCTGTACGTGATCGTCGCGACCTGGTTTGCCTTCAAGATCGGCCGGCCCTTGATCCAGCTGAACTTCCTGTCCGAACGCTTGACCGCCAATTTCCGCTACGCGCTCGTTCGCCTGCGCGAAAACGCCGAGAACGTGGCGTTCTACCAAGGCGAAGCGGCAGAGCGCGCCACGTTGTGGACGCGGTTCACGGCCTATATCGCGAACCTGTGGGCGCGGGTCTACCGGGGCCTGAAGTTCGACGGCTTCAACCTGTCGGTCAGCCAGGTGGCGGTGGTGTTTCCCTTCATCCTGCAGGCCCCGCGGTTTTTCAGCGGCGCGATCAAACTGGGCGATGTGATGCAGACGTCGCAGGCCTTCGGCCAGGTGCAGGATGCGCTGTCGTTCTTTCGCACGTCCTACGATTCCTTTGCGCAATACCGCGCCACGCTGGACCGGCTGAACGGATTCCTGGACGCCAACGAAGCCGCGCGCGCCTTGCCGTCCGTGCACGCCGAGCCGTTGGCCGACGCGATGGAGCTCAAGGACGTCACGGTGACGCGGCCGGATGGCAGCATGTTGCTGCGCAACCTGAACCTGCAGATGCGGGCGGGACAGGCCCTGCTGATCAAAGGACCCTCGGGCAGCGGCAAGACGACGCTGCTGCGTGCCTTGGCCGGCTTGTGGCCCTACGCGCAAGGCCACGTGCGCCGGCCGCAGGGCGCGGCGGCGCTGTTCCTGTCGCAGCGGCCCTACCTGCCGCTGGGTGATCTGCGCGGCGCCGTCGCCTACCCCGGGCAGGCGCAGCCGCAGGACGATGCGCGTCTGGCCGAGGCCTTGCGCCAAGTCAATCTGGGGCATCTGGCCCAGCGTCTGGATGAGGCCGCGGATTGGTCCCGCATCCTGTCATTGGGCGAACAGCAGCGGGTGGCGTTTGCGCGGGTGCTGTTCAACCGGCCTGCCATCGTATTCCTGGACGAGGCCACGTCGGCGACCGACGAAGGGCTGGAGTACATGCTCTACAGCCTGCTGCGCAGCGCATTGCCCGATTGCATGCTGGTCAGCGTGGGCCATCGCAGCACGCTGGACCCCTTCCACACGCATCGGCTGGTGCTGGATGGCGCGGGCAATTGGACAGCGGAGCCGATGGCGCCGCCGGCCGCCGGCACGCCGCTGCGCGCCGCGGCCTGAGGCATCCCGGCCCGTTTGGGCCGTTTGGGCTGTGTGGGCCGTGTGGACCGTGTGGACCGGGTGCGTCGGGCGGGGTTCAGGTGCCGACGCGCAGCGGCCCGGTCAGCTTGCGCAGCGCGGCAATCACGCTTTGTGCGGTGATGCGGCCGGTCTTCGGATTGGCCGACGGAATGTTCTGGATCTCCATCGAGAAAGACGCCGAATCGGACACGACTTCAACGCGATGGATATTGCGTTCCAGCGACGGGTCTGCCCAGATTTCCAGCGTGCTGCGGTCCGGCCCGATGCCGGCCAGCGACACGCTGACCGCCACGTTCAGGTTAGCCGGAAAGCCGACGGCGGCCTCGCGCGGCGAACCGCGGAAGATCAGGCGCGGTTCGGTGATGTCCGCGATGTCGATATTGTTGTCGGTCAGGTAGGGCGCACCCAGCAAGCCGCGCACGGGCTTGCGGGTGATCATCGTGACGGAATGGATGACGCCTTCGGCGGCTGCCGTGATGGCGTCCAGGCCCAGGATGGCGCCCGACGGCACGATGATCTGACCGTCGTGCTGGCGCGCCAGTTCGATCAGGTCGTCGTGGCGCAGCAGGGCGCCGGAACTCAGCACGACCATCTTCTTGCCGTTGCGCAGCACCGGTTCGGCAATGCTGCGGAACACGGCGGCCGGCGCGCATTCCACCACCACGTCGCAATGCTCATGCAGGTCATCGATGGTGGTGAAAGCAGGCGCGGCTTGCGTCCAGGCAAAGGCGGGCGGGGCCTTGGGGTCGCGCACGGCGACGGCGGCCAGAGTCAGGCCGGGCAAGCCGGCATCCAGGGATTGCGCCACGGCTTGGCCAATGGCGCCGAAGCCGGCGATGCCGACGCGGTAGGTGTTCATAAGGGTCCAGAAGAGGGCTGCGGCGAACCGCGGCGGTTCAGGGGGCAAGCGCGCCGATTGACGCGGCGCAGGGTTGCCGGCCACTGTAGCTACCGTGCCGGCGGGCGTCAATGCGGAATCGCCGCAAGGCGCGGCTACACTTTCCGCCTGATTCGATAGGAGCGCAGGCATGCAGATTCAACCGGAAGGCCCGGACGACCGAGACACGATTTTCGCGCTGACCCAGGCCGCCTTCAGAGACCATCCCCATAGCCAGCAGACAGAGGGCTACATCATCGATGCGTTGCGCGAGGCCGGTGTGCTGACGTTGTCCCTGGTGGCGCGGGAAGATGCGGGTATCGTGGGGCACATCGCGTTTTCTCCCGTGCAGATCAGCGATGGCTCGCCGGATTGGTATGGGCTGGGCCCCGTTGCCGTGCTGCCCGGCCGGCAAGGCCGCGGCATTGGCGCGGCCCTCGTCCGGGAAGGCTTGGACCGGTTGAAAGCGCTGGGCGCAGCGGGCTGCGTGGTGATGGGCGAGCCCTCCTATTACGCGCGTTTCGGTTTCGCGCAGACTCCGGCGCTGACGTACCCCGGCGTGCCGCCGGAATACTTCATGGCACAAGCGTTCACGCTTCCCGCGCAAGGCCAGGTCGCCTACCACAAGGGATTCGACGCCGCGCCAACCGAGCGGTAAAGGGGGCGGGGCGGCATCTCGAATTCCGCACCGGCGTAGTCCGGCGCAATATCGATCGCACCCGAGGCCAATTGCGCCGCCCAGTCGTCCAGCACGCGGCGTTCTTCCGCGCCGACCTTCGCGCCCACCACCAGGCGCAGCGACGCGGCTTGCTCCAGTCCGAAGCGGGTGATCTGGCCGACGGCCAGCGTGTCCGCGGCATGGTCGGCAGCGGCGCGCTCCACGCACAGCCCGGAATCCGCCAGGGCGGACGCCAGGTACACCTGCGGGTCGCGGGCCACCCAATCCAGCACATTGCCGATCTGCCACACGCCGGTGTCGCGGCATACGCGCGTCACGCCGTCGCGGCCGCCATCCATCATCGCGAACAGCACGCGGGCATCCCGCGCGGTCAGCGCGCGGGTCCAGGCCGCGCCCAGTTCCGGGTCGTGCTGGTTGCCGCAGAAGGCGGTCAGCGGGTCGTCGCCGGTCACGCGCCGCACGCCGTCGGCATAGGCCGCGCGGCCTTTCAACCCCGGCCGCACGCGTTCACCCGACAGATGGGCGGCCCGGCCGTTGCCGGCGCGCAAGCCGGCCAGCACCCCGGCCAGGAAGGCGGTGTGCTCTTGCAGGATCTCGTACGACGCGACATTGGGACCGGTGTGATGCCCCTGGGTGATGGCGAACTGCGTGCCCGGAAATCGAGGCGCAACCTCGGCGACGGGCGCGTCGCCCTGGCCGCCATGCACGATGACCAGATCCGGCGCCGTGCCGCACAACTGCGCGATGCGTTCGGCGCGGGCCTGGGCGTCATTGGCGGATATCCATTCCAGCTGCAAGGGCTGGCCTGCGAGCGCGGCGCGCTCGGCGCCTTGCACGGCCGCTTCGTTGAAGCCTCCCCGGCCCGGATGGCCGAACAGCACCAGAATCCGGCGGGCGCTCACAGGCTGGCCCCCGTTGCCCGCACCACCGGCCCCCAGGCCTCGGCCTGGAGACGGACGAAGTCCGTGAATTCGGCGGGCGATTTGCGGGCCAGCACAAAGCCTTGCCCTTCGAGCTTCGCGCGGATGTCGGGCGTTTCCAGCACGCGGCCGATTTCCTCGTTCACGCGCTGCGATACGGCCTCGGGCAAGCCAGCCGGGCCGGACAGGCCGACGAAGTTTTCGGCGATCAGTCCGGGATAACCCAGTTCGCCAACGGCGGGGATGTCGGGGGCTTGCGGCACGCGCTGCGGGGTGGTGACCGCCAGCAGGCGCAATTGGCCGGTCCGCAGGAAGGGCAGGTTTTGCGGCAGGGCGTCGACGGCAACGCGGATTTGACCGCCCAGCAAGTCGTTGCGCATGGCGCCGGACCCTTTGTAGGGGATGTGCTGCAAGCGCACGCCCGTCTGCCGGGAATACAGTTCCCCCACCATCTGCCCCACGGAGGCCAGGCCGCCGCTGCCGTATTGGACGGGTTGGTCTTGCGCCCGGATCCACGCGGTCAACTCCGCGAAGGTGGACGCCGGCACCGACGGATGCACGACGAATACGGTGGGCACCGCGCCGACATAGGCGATGTGGTTGAAACTGGAGAGCGCGTCGTACCCGCCTTGCGGCATCAGCGCGGGCGAAATCGACAAGGGCGCCGAATTCGACATCAGCAGGGTATAGCCGTCGGCCGGCGCCTGGGCGACCAGGCTGGCGCCGATGGTGGAGCCCGCGCCGGGCTTGTTTTCGATGACGATCGGCTGGCGCAGCCGTTCGGCCAGGGCCGGCGCGATGAGACGCGCGGCGATATCGCTGGCGCCGCCCGGCGGAAATGTGACGACCAGGCGGATCGGGCGGTCGGGCCAGACGGCGGCGCGCGCCGCGCGCGGGCGCGCCAAGGGCAGCGCCAACGCGCTGGCAAGCATGAATTTTCGACGGGACAGCGGCATGGCGGGGCTTCTACATGACGGCCGCGCAGGCGGCAAAGGGGCGTAATGTAGAAAACCGGGCAACGCCTGACAAAGAACTTGTAGCCGTTTGCTTATGCCCGCCGCAGGGCGCGGCGGGCTGCGTGGCTTGAACGGACGGGCTTCAGGCAGCTTGCGTCGCGGGCTTGCTTCAAGCCCGCGCGGCGCGCCGTTCAGCTGCCTTTCTGCGCGCGGGCCATGTAGTCGATGGTCAGGTTCGACAAGGCGCGCACGCCGTTGATCAAGCCCGATTCATCGACATAGAAGCGCGGCGAGTGGTTGGGGGCGGCTTTCTCCACGTCGGTGCCCTTGGGCGTCACGCCCAGGTAGAAGAACATGCCGGGCACCTTTTCCTGGTAGAAGGAAAAGTCTTCCGATGCCGTGGACTTCGGCTGCAGGCCATAGTTGCCTTCGCCCGCCACGCGGCGCAGCGTGGAACCCATCTGCTCGGTCAGCGCGGGGTTGTTGACGGTGGCGTTGTAGAGTTCGACCACGCGCACGTCCGCGCGGGCGCCGGCGCTTTGCGCGATCATCTCGGCGGTGCGGGCGATGCGTTGATGGATGTCCTTCTTCATGCCTTCGTCATACGTGCGGATGGTGCCCGTCATGGCGACGTTGTCCGGCACGATGTTCATGCGGTTGCCGCCGTGGATGGCGCCCACGGTGATGACGGCCGGCTCCAGCATGCTGTTGATCTGCCGGCTGGGAATGGTCTGCAGGCCCAGGATGATCTGCGAACTGACGACGATGGGGTCGATGCCCGACCAGGGGCGCGCGCCGTGCGTCTGCTTGCCGGTGACGTCGATCCAGAACTGGTCGGCAGCGGCCATGGCCGGGCCGCTGCGCCATGACAGCCAGCCTGCCGGATAGGCGCTGGACACGTGCAGGCCGAAGATGGCGTCTACCTTGGGATTGTCCAGCACGCCTTCCTGCACCATCATCTTGGCGCCCCAGATCTTCTTGCCGTCGGGTTCGAAGTCGGCCGGGCTTTCCTCGGCGGGCTGGAAAATGAATTTCACGCTGCCGGGCAACTGGTCTTTCATGCCGGCCAGCACTTCGGCGGTGGCCATCAGGATGGCGGTGTGGGTGTCGTGGCCGCAGGCGTGCATCACGTCCACTTCCTTGCCCAGATAGGTGCCTTTGGCCTTGGAGGCGAACGGCACGTCGACCTGTTCCTTGACGGGCAGGGCGTCCATGTCGGCGCGCAGCGCCACGACCGGGCCGGGCTTGCCGCCCTTGAGCACGGCGACGACGCCCGTGCCTGCCACGCCGGTCTTCACGTCCATGCCCAGCGCGCGCAGATGGTCGGCCACGAGCTTGGAAGTGCGCGTTTCCTGGTTGCCCAGTTCGGGGTGCTGATGGATGTCGCGGCGCCACGCGATGAGCTTGTCTTCGATCGCTTTGGCACGCTGGTCGATCTGTTCGGACAGGGCGGCGTTGGGCGCGGGGACCAACGGGCCTTGCGTGCCGGGCGCGCTTTGCGCGGCGGCGGGGTCGGCCATCAGCAAATGGGCGGCAAGCGCCAACGGGGCCAGCCGGAACATTGTCTTGCGGGACTGCATGGTCTTCTCCTCGTGGTTGTTAACCTGTTATTGGGTGAGGATCTTACCCAAGCGCCGCGCGGCCGGCTCGTTTGTTACGGATGCTTAAAATCCGCCCTGTTTGATTCCGAAAGGTGGAATTCCGAACGCCGAAACCGGTATGTTCAGGCGGCGTGCAGCGCGGGTCTTGCGCCGCGTGCCACGACCCATAGCAGCACGGCTGCCACCACCGATGCACCGCCCGCGATCAGCATCGCGGCGTGAAAGCCCCCGGCCAGCGCTTCGGCGAACCACGCCGCGATGCTTGCGGGCTGCTCGGGCATCACATGCCGCGTGACGGCGGCGCGCGCCACGCCGTGCGCATCGCTGACGCCTGCGTGGGCGAGCGTGCGCGTCAACGCGTCCACCGCGCGCCCGCTCATCAATGCGCCCAGCAGCGCGATGCCGATCGTCATGCCGGTCTGGCGCAGGGCATTCATGGTGGCGGACGCCATGCCGGAGCGTTCGCGCGGCACCGTGGCCATCACAGCCATGCTGGTCGACGGCACCGCCAGCCCCATGCCCACGCCCAGCATCACCATCAGGGATCCGGTCAACGGCCAGGGCGTGTGCGCTTCGAACTGCATCATGCCCAGCATGGCGGCCCCGATCAGGCCATAGCCCGCGATCATCAGCCTGGGCAGGCCGAAACGCAGATTCAGGCGGCCGAACACCGTGGACACCAGTCCGGCCGCGACGAATTGCGGCGCCATCTGCCATCCTGCCGCCAGCGGCGACAGGCCTTTGACATGCTGCAGGTACAGAGAAAAGAAAAAGAGGCTGCTGTAGCCGGAAAAGCCCAGCACGAAAGACGCGAAGTTGGTGGTGGCGAAGCCGGCGTCGCGGAACAGGGCCAGCGGCAACAGCGGCCGCGCCGCGCGGTGCTCGACGATCAGGAAAGCGGCCAGGCCCAGCGCCGCGACGCACAGGGAGATGATTGCGTCCGCCGCGTCCCAGCCGTGTTCGCCCGCGGCGATCAAGCCATAGGTCAGGGCGCCCAGCCACACCACGCTCAACGCCTGGCCCGCCGGATCGAACGCGGCGTGCTCGGGGTTCGCGCTTTCCCGGATGCTCCATGCGCCCAAGGCGATGGCCAACGCGCCGACCGGCAGGTTGATCAGGAAAATGCTCTGCCAACTGAGATGCGCCACCAGCACGCCGCCCAGCATCGGCCCCACGATCAGGGAAATCGCATTGCATGACGCCCACACGCCGATCGCCTGCGCGCGCGCTTTGGGCTCGGGAAAGGCCTGCGTCAGCAGCGATAGCGCGCCGGGGATCAGCAGCGCGCCCGCCACGCCCTGCACGGCACGGCCGGCCAGCAGCATGGGCAGGGTGGTTGCCCATCCGCACAGCGCCGATCCCGCCGTGAACAGCAGCACCCCCGCCAGCCACGATCGCTTGCGGCCATAGCGGTCGCCCAACGGTCCGGCCGAGAGCATGAAGGCGGACAGCAACAGCGCATAGGCGTCCACTACCCATTGCAGGCCGGCCATGTCGATCCGCAGGGCGGCCTGCATGGTCGGCAACGCCACGTTGACGATGCTGATGTCCAGGATGGTGATGAAGCTGCCCAGGTTGACGGCCAGGACAAGGGCGCGGCGGCGGGAGGATTGCATGGAAGAAACCCGAGACGGAAAACACCATTCTAGTTATCGACTGACCGTCGGTCAATTGAAAAGAACGCATTCTCGATACCGGTCCGGCCAGCGCCGCGACCGTTGCGCGGCGCTGGCCGAGGGGTAGGCGCCTACTGCAGCTTGATGCCCAGTTCCTTGATCAGTGGGGCCATTTCGCTGCGGTCCGCTTCGATCGTGGCGCCCAGTTCTTCCGGCGTGCTGCCGATGGGGATCATGCCCAGCGTTTGCATCTGCGCGCGCATCGCCGGGTCTTTCAGGATGTCGGACACCGACTTCTGGATCCGCGCCACACGGTCCTGGGGAACGCCGGCGGGCGCCATCAGCCCGATCCAGGGCTGCGGCGCATAGTCCAGGCCGGACTCTTTCAGCGTCGGCGTGCCGGGCAGGCCGCCAAAGCGTTCCGGGCTGGTGATGGCCACGGCGCGCAGGCGGCCACTGTCGATCAGGCCCTTGGCGCTGGAGGGCGCATCCAGGCCCACATCCAGCTGGCCGCCGATCAGATCGTTCTGCGTCTTGCCCGATGAGGATGACGGCACGTACAGCGCCTTGATCCCGGCGCGCCGGGCCGTCTGTTCCCACACCAGATGAAACGCCGTGCCGATGGAGAACGAGCCCACGCTCAGGTTGCGCGCGCGGCTTTCGCGCACGAAGTCTTCCCAGGTCTTGATCGGGCTGTCCTTGGCCACGATGAAGATGAAGGGGGTGCGCGCCACCAGCGAAATCGGTTGCAGGTCCTTCTGCGTGTCGAAGGGCAGGGCGTCGACGGCGAACGGCACGATCGTGACGGTCGACGCCACCACCATGCCCAGCGTGTAGCCGTCGGGCGCGGACTTGACGAGCGCGCTGGTGCTGATGATGCCGGAAGCGCCGGGCCGGTTCTCGACCACCACCGGTTGTCCCCAGGCGGCGCCCAGCTTGCTGGCCAGCACGCGCAGCATGACGTCCACCGGCCCGCCGGGCGGGTTGGACACGATGATCTTCACGGGTTTGTCGGGATACGCGGCCATGGCGGCCAATGGCGTCAGCAGCGCGAGCGCCAGCGCAGTTTGCTTGAACATGGAATTCCCCTTGTGTTGTTGGTGTGTGCGTCGGCCGCGGACTCATGCCAGGATGTGCTGGTGTGGCGCCGTCGGCCAGCCGGGCGCATTGCCGCGGATGAAGGCGATCCAGGCGTCCTGGGTGCGGCGTGTCAGTTGGGCGGCTTGGGCCGCGGGCAATCCGGCAAGCATGGGGGCTGCCGCGAAGGTGTCGACCGTGTCGAAGACGAATGGCAGCTCGATGCAGTGGCAGGCGCCGAAGCGCGCGGTCGGCGCGACGTCGAAGCGCGCCAGCCAGGCGTGCCGGCCTTGCGCCACGGCGTCCTCGGCCCATTGGCGCGAGGGCGCGCCGAAAACCTGCTCGCCGACCTGCCGGCCGTCCGCGTCGGCCGTGTGGCCGGGAAAGGCGGCCATTTCGTCGCGGGTGTATGCCACCAGCACGTCCGCTCGGGAAGCGGCCTGCTTCATCGCGGGCGCGATGTCCTGCGGCAGCACGTGGCCGTCGAGCACCGGGCAGAACTGGCTGCGACTGCTGCCTTCGGCGCGCAGCACGTCCTGCACGGCAGGGGCTTGCTGCGCGGCCAGCAGGGCGGACACCGGCAAATCGCGCGCGGCGTCCAGGGATCGGGCGCCAGCGGCTTGCAGGAACGCCTGCGCCAGCTGGTCGGCCTGCGCCGCGCTGCGAAAGCCGCGCCCGAGCGCTGCGCTTTGCAGGATGGCGCGCGAGAAGCGGGGCCGCCGGGTCAGCATGGTGCAGATCGACGACGCGCCTGCCGACTGGCCCATGACCGTGACCTGTTCAGGGTCGCCACCCAGGTCCTGGATGTTGTCCAGCACCCAGTCGATCGCCATTTCCTGGTCCAGCAAGCCGACATTGGCGGTTTGCCCCGGCACATACAGCCAGCCCAGCGCGGCCAGACGGTAGTTGACGGCCACGACCACCAGGTCGCCCCGGGCCGCCAGCCGCGCGCCGTCGTACCAGTCCAGCGCGCCGCCGCCGCTTTGCCAGGCGCCGCCGTGCAGCCACACCACCACGGGCCGCCGCGCCTGGTCCGCGCCCGGCGTCCACACAGTCAGGTGCAGGCAGTCTTCCGACTGGGGGGCGTTGAAATCGCCCATGGCGCCGCGCAGCCGCGAGGGCAGTTGCGGCGCCACGGGGCCGGGGCGCGTGGCGTCGAACTCGCCGCGCCATGCCGCGGGTTGCGGTGGCGCGAAGCGCAGGCTGCCCTCGGGCGCCTGCGCGTAAGGAATGGCGCTATAGCGGCAGATGCCGCCCGCATCGCGCACGCCAGTCAGGGTGCCGGCCTGCAGCACCGCCTGGACGGGTTGATTCATATCCTGCCCCTTGCATCATTGTTGTGCGGCCGGCGCCGGAGGGCGCCGCAGCCGTGGGGCTATGGTAGGGATGATCGGGGCAGGGCAGCCATGCCGGTTTTGAACATTGCCATGCGCAACCCGCATGGCCCGGGGGGGCGCAGGATTCCCGTGACGCCTATTTGGCGATCCGCGCGTCCAGGCTGTTGTCGGCCAGCGCTTGCGCCTGCGCTTCGGTCATGCCCAGGTGCTCGTAGAGGGCATGGAAGTTTTCGTTGACGTAGCCGCCGAAGTAGGCCGGGTCGTCGGAGTTGACGGTGACCTTCACTCCCGCGTCCAGCAGCGACAGGATGTTGTGGTCGCGCATGTGTTCGAACACGCGCAGCCGGGTGTTCGACAAGGGGCAGACGGTCAGCGGGATCTGTTCGTCGATCAGGCGGGCGATCAGATTCGGGTCTTCGGCGGCGCGCACGCCGTGGTCGATGCGCAGCACCTTCAGCAGGTCCAGCGCTTCCCAGATGTACTCGGGCGGGCCTTCCTCGCCGGCATGGGCAACGGCCGGCAGGCCTTCGGCGCGGGCGCGGTCGAACACGCGTTGAAACAGGCGCGGCGGAAATCCCTTTTCGCTGCTGTCCAGGCCGACCGCGATAAAGGCGTCGCGAAAGGGCAAGGCCTCGTCCAGGGTGCGCATGGCCTGTTCTTCGGGCAGGTGGCGCAGGAAACTCAGGATCAGGCCGCTGGTCACGCCCAACTGCTTGCGACCGTCATCCATTGCCTGCCGGATGCCGTTGACCACAACGGCGAATGGCACGCCACGGTCCGTATGGGTCTGGGGGTCGAAGAAGGGTTCGGTGTGCACCACGTTCTGCTCGCGGCACTTCAGCAGATAAGCCCAGGTCAGGTCGTAGAAGTCCTGCTCGGTGCGCAGCACGTCCGCGCCCAGGTAATACAGGTCCAGGAATTCCTGGAGGTTGCCGTAGTTGTAGGCGCCGCGCAGGGCATCGATGTCGGGCCAGGGCAGCGCCACCCCATTGCGTTGCGCCAGCCTGAAGAGCAGCTCGGGTTCCAGCGAGCCTTCCAGATGCAGGTGCAGTTCCGCCTTGGGCAATGCGTTGAGCCAGTCGTACATGGGTGCTCCGATAAAAATGGGTGATGCGTAAGCAGGGGCCGCGCGCCTACGCGGCCAGTGCGATGTTGTCCGCCTGGATGGCGTGTTCGACCTGCTCGGTAAAGGCGCGCGCCTGCAGCGTACTGGGACGGTCGCGGCGCCAGATGGCGGCCAGCGGCGACTTCCCGATGGCGGGGCGCGCCGGCAGCACGACGAGTTCGCCGCGGGCCTGGCGCACGGCGGCCACGCTGCCCGGCAGCATCCATAGGTACTGCCCGTCCAGCAGCATTTCGCGGCCGAATTCCAGGGATAGGGCGCCGATCATATCCGGAATCGCCAGACCGGCCTTGCGCAGTGACATTTCCAGTTCGCCCCGGATGCGGCTGCCCGGCAGGGCGGTGATCCACGGGTACGCCACGTAGTCCCCCAGCGTGGTGTCGGCGCGCCCCGCCAGCGGATGGCCGGTGGCGCAGGCCAGCACCACGGGGTCTTCCAGCAAGGTGGCCGAGCGGTAGATCTGCGGATTGACCGTGGACGAGAAGCGGCTGATCAGCACGTCCAGTCCGCCTGCGTCCAGGTCTTCGATCAGGCGTTCGTGCGTGCCGATCTCGATGGTCAGGGTGATGCGGGGATAGGCTTGCCGAAAGGCGCGCGCGGCCTGCGCGACCGGCCAGCCGGCGAACATCGAAAAGCACCCCACGGTCAGGCTGCCTTCGTCGCCGCGCGACATGGCAGCCAGATCGATCTCGGCCTTGCGGAAGTCGGTCAACAGCAGGCGGGCGTGGCGGCACATGGCCTCGCCGAGCGGCGTACAGGTGGTGCCCTTGGCCGTGCGTTCGAAGAGACGGGCGCCCACCAGCTCTTCGATCTCGGCGATCGCGCGCGACAGCCCGGATTGCGTGCTGTGCAACTGCGCCGCCGCCTTGGACAGGTTGCCCAATTCGGAGACGGTCAGCACGATTTCCAGGTGCCGGATGCGGAGCTTGCCTCGGAAGGGTGTCATGGCGCGTGGTCGGAGGGGATGTGCCGATTATTCTCCCGTGCCGGGCGCTTGGCAACGACGGCGCGGGTTTCAGATATAGTTCGTCGCCAGACAAAACAACGGATACGCGGGGTGCGCCAGCAGGCGCTGCCCGCAAGTCGGCTTGTAGGGAGACAGCCATGAATGCAGCGGTATCGGGCGCGCGACGGACAATCCGGCTTGCCGGCGCGGGGCTGATGGCGTTGGCCTTGAGCGCATGCGGCGTGGCCAAGGTGGACGAGGTCTCCGTCAAATGGCCGCCCTTCCGGGACGGTACGCCCGTGGTGCTGCCGTCGGACCCGACGCAATGCCCCGACCTGGCCGGCACGTACCAGGCGCAGGGCGAATACCGCTCGGGCGACCGCGACGCGAAATCGTTGAACGACCTGCGCAATTTCCTGAGCTATCCGCTGGATCTTCAAGGCATGCGCGACCATGTGCTGCCCGAATGGCAATCGAATCCCGCAGCCACCGTCGCCTTCACGCCCGCTGCGGGCGGATGGGACGTACTGGCCCTGGACGGGCGCGGGGCGAGGTCGGCGGCGCATTTGCCGGTGCTCAATGGCGCGCAGGATGCGGCCGCGCTGACGCATGACGCCAGGCCTGGCGTGCCGGATGGCATCCGCCGGCAGACCGGTTGCGCGCAGGGCCGGCTATGGGTCAGCGTGCGGCACGACTGGCGCCAGTACGAATCCATGGGCGTGCGGCGGCATGTGGCGCTGTTTCGTCCGGAGGCCGGCGGCCTGCTGGTGACCGTGCGGCTCGAATCCGACTCCATCGGCCTCTTGCCCTGGTATTCCAACGAAGGCAGCGTGTTCCAGTATTGGTTCGCGCCGGTCGCGCGGTAAGCGCGGTTCCCGTTCTCGGGTTTCCTTTCACGTCCGGGCGGCTGCGGTCGCCCTCAACCTGCTCTGCCAATGACCCGTAAAAACCTGTTCCTCTCGGTCGTCCTGCTGTTCGCGGCCTTGGCGCTGACCGCGCTGTTCTGGCGGCATCAGTTCGCGCAGACGCCGCCTTCACTGCGCAATCAGGTCGAGGGCGAATTGAGTGGCGATACGCACATCTACGGGGAGTCGCCGCGCCAGGACGCCATGGCCCAACGCGCCTTGCTGGCCGACGCGCAGCGCGGCAATCCCGGTGCCCAGTTCATGCAGGGCATGATGCTTGAGGCAGTGGATAGGGAGGCCGCGCTGCGCTGGTACGAAGCGGCCGCGGCGCAAGGGTACGAAGACGCCATCGAGCGTTTGCGGCAGCTGCGCGAGCAGCCTTCGCCGCGGTAGGCCGGGCCCGTGAACGCCCCTGCCGCCGATCCGCGGGCCCGCTTCGTGTCCGGGCCCCTGGGCCCGCATGTCCTGGAAATGATCCTGACGGGCTGGGCCAGCATGCTTGCCGTTTTCGCGGTGGAATTCCTGTCGCTGTTCTACCTGGGCACGTTGAAGGACGAGGCGGTGCTGGGCGCGGTCGGCTTCGGGTCGATGACGCAGTTCACCATCACGTCGGTGTGCATCGGCGTCACCGTGGGCGGCGCGGCGCTGGTGTCGCGTGCGCTGGGGGCCGGCGATGCGCGGCGCGCGCGGACGCTGGCTGGCGCGTCGCTGATCCTGATGGCGGGATCGGCGGTCGCGGCCGGGGCGATCTTCCTGGCGGCGATCGGGCCGTTTACCGCGGCCATCGGGCTGGCGCAAGACGTGCGGGGCCACTTGCTGTCGTATGTGCTGATCACGACGCCTTTCGCGGTAGTGATGGGCGTCGGCATGATGCTCTCGAACCTGCTGCGCGCGGCGGGCCATGGCCGCCAGTCCATGTGGGTGCTGCTGGCGGGCACCGCCACGGTGGCCGCGCTGGACCCCATCGTCATTTTCGTGCTGGATGGCGGCATGGAGGGCATTGCCTGGGCAAGCGGCGTGGGCCGCCTGGCCACGGTGGCGCTGGGCGCGTGGCTGGTGCTGCGCAAGCATCGCCTCGTGGCCTGGCCGGCGTTGCGCGCATTGCGGGCCGACCTTGCGGTCATCGGCAAGATCGCGCTGCCCGCAGCACTGACCACGCTGGCCACGCCCGCGGCGGTGATCTTCACCGTCTCTACCTATGCCGGCTTCGGCCCCAGCGTCATGGCGGGCGCCACGGTGGTGGACCGCGTGCTGCAATTGGCCTATTCGCTGTTCTTCGTGCTGCCCGGCGCGATCGGCCCCATTCTGGGGCAGAACCTGGGCTCGGGGCAGTGGGATCGCGTGAAACAGACCGTCAGGCTGACCGCACGCTGGGCGTTGTGCTACGGCTTTGCGGCGGCCACGGTGCTGGCGGTGCTGGCGCCCTGGGTGCCGGACGTGTTCCAGGTCACGGGCCCGGGCCGCGACCTGATCATCTTCTTCTGCCGCTACGGCAGCTTCGCCTGGGCGGTGAACAGCCTGTTCTTCGTGTCGATTGCCGTGTTCAACAACCTGGGCTACGCCACCTATTCCACGGTGATCGGCTGGCTGCGCTCCACCCTGGGAACCTTGCCGTTCGTGTGGCTGGGCGCGCACTACGGCGGGCCCGAAGGCGTGATGCTGGGGCAGAGTTTGGGCTTTGCCTTGTTCAGCGTGATTGCCATGGTCGTCTGCCTGCGCGTGCTGCGCGAGCCGCCGGCCGGACTGTTGGCCAAGCGGGGCGCCTAGCGCCAGGTTGCGGGTCGACGGCACGCGGTTCGATTTCGGCGGCTGGTCGCGGTACGATCCTGCCTGACTTCGATTTTTCAGGATTACCATGCGCCAGCGTTCCTCAGGCCCTCGAATCGATACCCTTTCCCGCGCCTTGCTGGCCGCCGCCGTGATGGCGGCCGCCACCGGCGCCGCGCAAGCGCAATCCCCCGAGTCGGCGACCGGCTCGCGCGTTCAATCGCCCGCCCCGGCGCCGGTGCAACCGGCCTTGACGCCCAAGCGCTCCTTCGATGACGTGACGGCCGCGCAAGAGGCGGCGAAAAAGCCCGCCGCCGCACAGGTGCCGGCCGCCACGGCAACCCCCGCTCCGACTCCGGCGCCAGCCCAAGTACCCGCCGCGACGGCCACGGCGGAGCCTGCCGCCGCCCCTGCCTCGGCGCCCACGGTCATCATCCCGACCGAGCTGGACACCAAGGCGTGCATCGCGAAGCTGCGCAAGGGCGCCACCGCCAACGGCTTGACCGTCGCCGACTGGGACAAGTACACCGCCCACGCCAAGCTGTTGCCGACCACCGTGGCGTCCGCCAAGGGTCAGCCGGAAGGGCGCGAAAGCTGGTGGGACTACATCGCCAAGACCGTCGACGACGAGCGCGTCAACGACGGCCGCGCCGTGATGAAGAACGTCGGGCCGCAACTGGCCGCGATCGGCCAGCAGTACCAGGTGGATCCGGCCACGCTCGTCGCCATCTTCGGTATCGAAACGAACTACGGCCGCCAGATCGGCAAGACCGACGTGCTCAACGCCTGGTTGACGCGCGCCTGCACCGAGAACAAGACGCTGTGGGAAAAGAATGCCTACGCCTCGGTGCGGCTGCTGCGCGACGGCACGGTCCCCGCCGACAGTTTCGTCGGTTCCTGGAGCGGCGCATTCGGCATGACGCAGTTCATCCCGACTTCGTTCTACGAATTGGCCGCGGACGGCGACGGCGACGGCCGCATCGACCTCTACAACTCGCTGCCCGACGCGCTGGCCTCCACCGCCAACCACTTGCGCAAGCGCCGCGCCAAGTGGACGCACGGCCTGCCGGCCGTCGTGGAAGTGCGCGTGCCGGCCGAAATCGCCGCCGCGATCCCACCCGAACCCGACGCGGAATACGTCGGTTCGCAAGACCGCCGCAGCATCGCGCAGTGGGCCCAGGCCGGCCTGAAGCAGGGCGATGGCTCGGTGCTGAAGCTGCCGTCCGGCAACGACGAACAAGCCTATCTGTTTGCGCCCACCGGCGCCAAGGGCCCGGTGTTCCTGGCCACAGTCAATTTCGATGCCATCCTGCATTACAACCAGTCGCGCCGCTACGGCCTGGCCGTGTCGCTGTTGCTGAACCGCTTGCAGGGCGGCCCCGGCATCATCGCGGCCTGGCCCACGGACGACCCGGGGCTGTCGCGCGCCGAGATCAAGCAACTGCAGGAAGACCTCTACGGCCGCGGCTATGACATCGGCGTGGCGGACGGCATTCCCGGCGCCAAGACCCGCGACGCGGTGCGCGCCGAGCAAGAGCGCCGCAACCTGCCGCAGGACGGCCGCGTGGGCAAGCGCATTTTCGATATCCTGAAGGCCGACCCGCCGTTGGCGGCGCGCGCGCTTCCGCCCAAATGAGCCGGCCACGCATCGGCGGCACCGAAGGGTACGGCGAGCGCGCGGCCGCCTTGGCTGACCAGTACGAGAGCATCGCGTTTGCCGACGTGCATCGCGATGTGCTCCACCTGATCCCGGACGCGCCCGCACGCATCGCGGACATTGGCGCGGGTTCCGGGCGCGACGCCGCGGCGCTGGCGCGCATGGGGCATGCGGTCGTGGCAGCCGAGCCCACCCCCGAGTTGCGTCTGGAGGGGCAACGCCGCCACGCGGCGCTCGACCTGGAATGGGTGGACGATGCCTTGCCGGAGCTGGCGGGCCTGCGTGCCCAGGGACGCGCATTCGACGTGATCATGCTGACGGCCGTTTGGATGCATCTGGACGAGGCCGAGCGTGCGTCGGGCATGGCCAGTCTGGCCGCGCTGCTGGCCCCGCAAGCCCGCATCCTGATGTCGCTTCGCCACGGGCCGGTGCCGCCGGGCAGGCGCATGTTCGAGGTGTCCGCCGACGAGACCTTCGCCCTGGCGGCCGGGCATGGGCTGTCGCGCCTGCACCTGAGCACGCGCGAAGACATGCTGGATCGCGGCGACGTGCATTGGAGCTTCGTGGGATTGGTGCGAGGCTGATGCCCGGCGCGGCCCGGCGACGCTATGATGGAGCCGTCCCGTCATTGGCCCGCTTGTCATGCCGCAATCCGTGTTTCCTGACGTTTTCCTGACTCCCCGGCTGCGTGCGCAGCGCATGCGGCAGGGACATCTGCCGTTCATCATCGACATGCACGCCAACGCCGATCTGATGGAGACGATGGGCGGCACGCGCGACGCCGCCGCCAGCCGGCTCTACGTGGCGCAGAACGTCTCGCATTGGGTCGAGTACGGGTACGGCATGTACGTGCTCGAAGACCGGCACACGGGCGCGATGGCCGGCCGCGCCGGCCTGAAGTACACGGTGTCGGGCGACCACGGCGCCATCGAGCTTGCCTATGCCTTCCAGCCCCACTGCTGGGGGCAGGGCTACGCGGGCGAGATCGCCGCCTCGCTGATCGAAATGGGGTTCGAGTTGTTGCCGGTGGACGTGCTGTCAGCGGTGGCGTTGCGCTCCAACGCGGCGTCTCGCCGCGTCATGGAAAAGACAGGCTTGCGGTATGTGGGTGAAACGTCGGGCGACGGCGCCAGCGCCAAGGTCCGCTACGAAATCCGCCGCAGGGAATGGCGGGCCGCCCACGCGCCAGCCAGTGCCTGACGGCGGGCGCATCGGCGCTAACATTGCGGCATGAGCATGACGACCCTCCCCGAAGACAATGACCCGCAGCCCGTTCCCCCGGAGCGCCCCGCGCCCGAGGAATGCTGCAACAGCGGTTGCATCCCCTGCGTCTATGACCGCTACGACGAGGCCATGGAGGCCTACCGCGAGGCGCTGAAAGCCTGGCGCGCGCGCCACGAACGACAGAATCCGTAGATCTGTCGCGTCACCCTGCCAGCTTCATGTGGATGATCGGGAACGGGCGGCCCGCGTCGTCTTGGGCCGACCTGCCCACGTCTTCGAATCCGTAATGCTTGTAGAAGCCGTGCGCTTGCGGGTTTTGTTCGTTCACATCCACCAGCAGGGTGCCGTGCAGCGAACGCGCGAAGTTCAGCAGCCGGCGGCCGGCGCCTTTGCCGCGCTGGTTGGCGTCCACGAACAGCATTTCGACCTTGTTGCCGGACAAGCCCATGAAGCCGGCGAGTTCACCGGCATCGTCTTCACAGACCCACACGCGTACTGACGGCAGGTAGGTGTTGAGCACCTGCGGGTACATGGCCTGAATTTCTTTTTCGGTCAGGAAGGAATGCGTGGCGCGCACCGACCGTAGCCAGATGTCCGCCAGGACCAGGTCGTCGCCGTGATTGCGTTCTCGGATATTCATTTTCTTATTGATTCTGTTTGTCAAAAGGCGCCGCGGTCCTTGGCCGCCGCGCCTTCATCCTGCCTACAGTCCTGAACGATAAAGCTCGGTTGCCGCCAGGACGGTTTCCATTTGCACAGTATGCGCGAAAACAAAGCGGTCGCCGTAGACGGTTTCATCCGGAAACTCCGAGATCAGCGCCAGCGGCAGTTCTTCGCGGTCGCTTTCCGTGATCTGCACCGGAATGCCGTTCAGCACGTCGAAACCCGATTCGAGCGCGTGCGCATGAAAGAGTTCCAGCTGGCGCGCATTGAATTCCACCAGCCCCGGCACATTGCGGGCCAGCCGGGCCGTCACGCCTTCGATCAGGCGGCGTGCGCGTTCGCTCCAGCCCGGATGGTGGCGCAACACCAGGAAGAAGCCTTTGGGGACCGTCCACAATTCGAAATTGCGGGGCAGGTAGCCCGACAGCGGACGCGTCCATTCATGCGCGGGGTAGCCATGCAGGTTGATATGCAGCTGGGCGCCGCTGATCGCGTGCGCCTGGTGGCGGCCGTCGCGTTCGAAGAACGGCGCGTGTTCGCGGTAGGCGATGTCGTCGCCCAGAGCGCTGTAGCGCGAGGCGTGCAGCATGTGGCGCGGATGGTGTTGGCGCAGGCGGTTGAACAGCGCATAGCCATCCGGGTTCTCCGCGGCGATCAGCGCAAAATGCGCGTTGCCGCGGGCGGCCAGCGTCTGTGCCGCGCGCAAGGCGCCCACGACGCCGGACGTCTCGTTGGCGTGCTGCGCGCCGGAAATGAAAACGGCGGGGCCGGGACCGCGCACATAGGTGCCCAGCACCGGGCGGCCCTGGCGGGAAACGGCCTGGAAGTCGTCGCCGCCGAACGCCGCCATGCAGCCGGCGATCTGGCCGGCGGTCAGGGGTTCGCGGCGCTGGGCCAGGGGGGCGTCAAGCGGCGTGGCGACGACGGGCGCCGGCGCCTCGAACGGTTCGACCGAAATCTGTACGCGCGCGGCGCCGTCATGGCGGCGGATGTCGGGGATGATCTGGCCGGGCTGCAGGCCACGGTCGCCGGAGGGGCGGCCGGAGTGGTGCTGGAAGTGTTCCAGCAACGAAAAATACACGTCCTCGTGCAGGGCTTCGAAGGTGCTGACGATCTCTTCGTCCACGGGCAGGGCGAAGTCCATGCCCGGCAGGTCGACGCGGATTTCCAGACGGTCGAAGTACGGCTCGTGCGCGCCCCAGGGGTGGTTGCGCACGGTGTCGACGATGCTGCGGAACACCTGCTGGTATTCCGTGGCATGGGCGGCGTCGGTCTGCACCTGCCCATCGGCGTCGCGCACCCGCAGCCAACCAGTGGGCGACAGTTCAGGTTTGCCGTCCTGGGCCTGGCCCAGCTGGTTGGGGGCGAAGACGCGCGTCTCTACCTTGCGGCCGTCGGCGTAGGTCAGCGTGACGTCGTAGTGCAGGTCGGACGCGCCCGCCTGCATCACCACGCGCACGCCTTCCATCAAGGCGACCAGCGGGTAGGCTTCCAGCGTGAAGCGCTTGGCCTGGGCGTGCTCGTGCAGCGGGTAGCGCACCAGGGCGGACACGAGGCCTTCGCGCTCGACGTCTTCCAGAAAGAAATGCACCAGCGGCTTGTAGGCGCTGCGAAAGCGCGCCGTCACCCCGGCCTGCGCCAGCCGGTCTTCCGCCGCGCGGCGGGCGTCCACGCCCTCAAACAGCCAGCCTTCCACGACCGCGCCGCGCCAGGCGGGCGCCATATAGGCGTGGGTCCACGCGTCCAGCGTGCGGTCGAATGTTTTTTCCAGCAAAGACATGCTTCGTGTTCCTTCGGAGTTCTTTCGTCATCCGGCAATGGGAAAAATGCCCCTTGCGGGGCATTTGTGCTTTACACCTTACCGGTGGGGTCCAGGCGGTCTCGCAGCCAGTCGCCAAGCAGGTTCAGGCCCAGTACGGTCAGCATGATCGCCAGGCCCGGGAAGACGCTGACCCACCATGCGGTCTGCATGTAGGTGCGGCCATCCGCAAGCATACCGCCCCAGCTGGGGATCATCGGATCCACGCCCAGGCCCAGGAAGGTCAGGCTGCTTTCCAGCAGGATGTTGTTGGCGACGTTGAGCGTCATCAGGATCACCAGCGGGCCCAGCAGGTTGGGCACGATGTGGTGGCGGATCATCGCCAGGTCGCGCACGCCGAAGGCGCGGGCGGCCAGCACGAACTCGCGTTCACGCAACGCCAGGACCTGTGCCCGCACCAGGCGCGCGTATTGCACCCATTGCGACACGATCATGAAGAAGATCACGTTGAAGAGTCCGCCGCCCAGGATGGCGATGAACGTGATCGCGACCAGGATGAAGGGCAGCGCCAGCTGCACGTCGGCGAAGCGCATGACGATCATGTCCCAGAAGCCGCGGTAGTAGCCGGCGATCAGGCCCATGATGATGCCCAGCAGGGCGCCGCCCAGGACGGACGCGAAGCCCACCATCAGCGAAATTTTGCCGCCGACGATCACGCGGGCCAGCACGTCGCGGCCCAGCGGGTCGGTGCCGAACGGATGCGCGGCGGACGAGAAGGGCGCCATCAGGCGGGCGGCCAGGTCCATCGATTCGCCGCCGTCCGGAAACAGCCAGCCGGAGGTCAGCACCAGCAGGACCATGACGCCGGTCAGCAGGGCGCCCAGCACGAATTCCAGCGAACGGTAGCGGCTGCGCGGCTTGAAGGGCTTGGGGGCGGCGGCGGTGGGGGTGGTTGTCTGCATGATGCTTACCGCGTGCGGATACGGGGATCGACGATGCCGTAGGCGATGTCGACGATCAGGTTGACCAGGACGATGACGGTGGCCAGCACGGTGACCGTGCCTTGCAGCACCGGATAGTCGCGGCCGGAAATGGCGTCGAACGCCAGCGTGCCCAGGCCGGGCCAGTTGAACACCATCTCGATGACGACGATGCCGCCGATCAGGCCGCCGAACTGCAGGCCAAGGTAGGTGATCAGGGGAATCGCGCAATTGCGCAGCGCGTGCTTGTACAGCACCACGCGTTCCTTCAGGCCCTTGCTGCGCGCCACCATGATGTACTGCGCCGACAGCGTTTCCAGCATGGTCGTGCGCACCAGGCGGATGTTCGTGGCGCTGAGGATGATGGCCATCGTCAGGGACGGCAATATCAGGCTGGCCGGGCCGCTCCAGCCCGAAGGCGGCAGCAGCGGGAACGTGATCGACAGCAGCAGCACCAGCATCAGCGCCAGCCAGAAGTTGGGAAACGACAGCCCCACCAGCGACAGGATGCGGATGGCCTGGTCGGTCGTCTTGCCGCGCTTGATGGCCGCCTGGATGCCCAGCGGCAGCGAGATCAGGATCGAGAAGATCAGCGACGTGAAGGCCAGCATCAGCGTCGCGGGCAGCGCGTCGCCGATCAGCTTGGCCACCGACGTGCCGCCCATGAAGCTGCGGCCGAAGTCGCCGTGCAACAGGCCCTGCATGTACGACAGGTATTGCTCGTGAAAGGGGCGGTTCAGGCCCAGTGCCTGGCGGATGTTGGCCAGGTCCTGTTCGGTGACGCTGCCCGAGCCCTGGCTGAGCATCAGCGCGGGGTCGCCGGTCAGGCGCACGGCATAGGAGACAAGCAGCGTCACGGCGACGATCACGAAGACCGCCTGCAACACGCGTTTAATGAGAAATCCGGTCATAAGGCGCCGCTCCGGCTTGCGCCGGAGAGGGTCGGTAATGGTATTGCTTCAACGGGCATCGTCGATGCTTCAACGGGTATCGCACCAGCGGGATGCCAGGGATCCGGCTTTGCCGGTCCCGAGGCATGCCCCCTGGGGGGAAGCGCGGTAGCGCTTCGGGGGGACGCTACTCTACGCTGGCGTCGAGGAAGCGGAAACGGATGTCGCCCGGGACTTCCAGGTTCTTCACGCGCTTGTTCACGCCCACGATCGTGTTCAGGCTGTACAGCGGCAGTTCCAGCGCCTGGTCGGCCACGTACCCGGCGATCTCCTGCAGCATAGCTTCGCGCTTCTTCACGTCGTAGACGGTGCGTTGCGCTTCCAGCATGCCGTTGAGCTTGGCGTCGTTGTCGTACGGGTTCCACTTCTGGCCCGTGTGATACATCAGGTACGCGGTGTTGTCGTAGTCGTACGTCCAGCCGCCCCACTGGTTCTGCCACATCTCGCCCGTCTTGCCGCCAGGGATGATGTCGTTGAGCAGCACGCCGGTTTCATACGGCTTGATGGTTGCGCGCACGCCCACGGCTTGCAGGTAGCCCGACACGGCCTGGGCCACTTCGCGGAAGTTCGAGTCGCTGCCGCGCACGTCGATCTGCACGGTGGCGCCCGGCTTCACGCCGGCGGCCGCCAGCAGCTTCTTGGCTTCGGCGGGGTTGAACGGCAGGGGCTTCTGTTCGGGGTTGTAGCCGAAGGACTGCGGGCCCTGGAAGCTGGCGATGACCTTGGCCTGGCCCAGCAGCAGTTGCTTGACGATGGCTTCGCGGTCGACCGCCATGATCAGCGCGCGGCGAACGTCGCGGTTCTGCGTAATGCCGCTCTTGGTGTTGTAGCGCAGCGCGAAGGCCACGGGGCCGCCGGTCGAGATGACGTCGGCGTTGCCGGACTTCTTCACGGTCTCGATCAGGCCCAGCGGGATCAGGGTGGCGATGTCGATGCGGCCGGCCTGCAGTTCGGCGACCTGGGTGCCGGGCTCGCCGATGAAGCGGTACACGACCTTGTCCAGCTTGGGCTTGCCGCCCCAGTATTCGTCATTGCGCGCCAGGGTCACGTTGACCTTGGGCTGGTAGCTTTCGAACTTGAACGGGCCGGTGCCGACCGGGTTCGTGTTGAAGAAGTCTTCGCCCTTTTCCTTGATGTACTTCGGCGGCACGATCATGGCGCCGTAGCCGGCCAACTTGGTCAGCAGGACGGGGTCGGGCTGCTTGAGGATGAAGTCGACGGTGTGCTCGTCCACGACCTTGACTTCGCCGATCGAGTCGTAGTTGGACTTCTGCGGGCCCTTGGCGCCTTCCGCGCCCAGCAGGCGGTCGAAGGTGAACTTCACCGCTTCCGCGTTGAAGGGTTCGCCGTTGTGGAACTTGACGCCTTCGCGCAGCTTGAAGCGCAGGCGCTTGTTCTCGTCCAGGTATTCCCAGCTGGTTGCCAGGCCCGGCTGCAGCTTCAGGTCGGCGCCGCGCATCGTCAGGCCGTCGTACAGGTTGCCGCCCACGGAACCCCAGAAGGTCACGAAGGTGTCGATCGGATCCCAGCTGCCCGGGTCCTGGTTGATGGCCACGCTGAGCGTGCCCGCGGCATGCGCGGTCGAGAAGACGGCGGGCAGCGCGCCGCCCAGCGCCAGGGTCAGGGCGGCGGCGGTGAAGGTGGTGCGTAGGGATTGCATGTTCGCTCCAGGGACGGGAAGTCGGGTCGGGCCGAGGGAAAAAGGGGGATTCAAGCCGCCCGGGCCACTTGGTGGCCGGGCGCGAATTCGATCAGGGGGATGATGGCGGGTTCGTCGCCCACGCGGCGGACCGGGCTGGGGATTTCGCCTTCGATCAACGACGTGTCGATGTGGCGGCCGGGTTCAGCCACCGGCACCGCGGCCAGCAGCTTGCGGGTATAGGCATGTTGCGGCGATTCGAAGATCTGCCGGCGGGTGCCCAGTTCCACGATCTGGCCCAGGTACAGCACCGCGACGCGGTGGCTGACCTTTTCCACCACCGCCATGTCGTGCGTGATGAACAGGTAGGACAGGCCGCGGTCTTTCTGCAGGTCCATCAGCAGGTTCAGGATCTGCGCCTGGATGGACACGTCCAGCGCCGACACGGATTCGTCGGCGATGATCAGTTTGGGGTTGCTGGCCAGGGCGCGCGCGATGCAGACGCGCTGACGCTGGCCGCCCGAAAATTCGTGCGGGTAGCGCTTGGCGTGTTCGGGCTTCAAGCCCACTTGCTCAAGCAGTTCGCCCACGCGGCGCGCAATGGCCGCGTCGCCGGCCAGGAGGCCGTGCGTGCGGATGGGTTCTGCGATGCTGAACGCCACCGTCTTGCGCGGATCCAGCGACGCGTAGGGATCCTGGAAGATGTACTGGATTTCCTGGCGCAGGCGCTGGCGGCCCGCGGCGTCCATCGAAAAGATGTCCTGGCCGTTGTAGCGCACCGCGCCCGAGGTCGGCGCCACCAGTTGCTGCAGGGTCTTGCCGATGGTGGATTTGCCGCTGCCCGATTCGCCCACCAGCGCCAGCGTTTCGCCGGGGTAGACGTCAAAGCTCACTTCTTCCACGGCATGCACGCGGTGCGTGACGCGGCCGAACAGGTTGTGGCCCACGTCGAAGCGGGTAGTCAGCTTTTCGACCCGCAACACGGGTTCGTCGTAGCGCGCCGTATCCTGTTCGCGCGTTTCGCCCACTTCGCGCAGGGTGTCGCCTTCCAGCACGGTCTGCGGCGTGCGCCGCGGCAGGTCGCTGCCCGTCAGGCTGCCCAGCCGCGGCACGGCGGCCAGCAGCGCGCGGGTATAGGGATGCTTGGGCGCGTTGAAGATCTCGTCGACGGTGCCTTGCTCGACCTTTTTGCCGCGCAGCATCACGACCACGTCGTCGGCCATCTCGGCCACCACGCCCATGTCGTGCGTGATGAAGATGACGGCCGTGCCCAGGTCGCGCTGCAACTCGCGGATGGTATTCAGGATCTGCGCCTGGATGGTCACGTCCAGCGCGGTGGTCGGCTCGTCGGCGATCAGCAGGCGCGGCTGGCAAGACAGGGCCATCGCGATCATCACGCGCTGGCGCATGCCGCCGGACAGCTGGTGCGGATAGCGGTCCAGCAACTGCTCGGCGTCCGGCAGGCGCACCTTCTCAAGCAGCTTGCGCGCCGATTGGCGCGCGGCGGAGCGGGACAGCTGCTGGTGCAGCATGATGGCCTCGACGATCTGGTCGCCGATCGTGAAGACCGGGTTCAGCGAGGTCATCGGCTCCTGGAAGATCATCGCGATGTCGTTGCCGCGGATCGCGCGCATCTGCTCGTCGGTAGCCTGGGTCAGGTCGGTCTCGCGGCCGTCGTTGTCGCGGAACAGGATCTGGCCCGTGGCGATGCGGCCGCTGGTGTAGTCGGTCAGCCGCATGATCGCCATGGACGTAACCGACTTGCCCGAGCCCGATTCGCCGACGATCGCCAGCGTCCTGCCAGGCCGGACATCGAAGTCCAGGCCGTCGACGGCGCGGAACACGCCATTCTCGGTATTGAAATCAACCGATACGCCGCGTACGGACAGCAACGGGGCGGACGAAGAGGCAGTAGTGCTAGACAACGTGGATTCTCACAGCGAGGTGGCGGCGCGGGCAGCCTGGTCGTACAGGCCCGAGAGGGTGCGCAGGGTGTTGGCCAACTGGTGGTTGGCGTCGTCCGCGGCGGGGGAGTCGATGAACGATTTGACGAGGCATTGCTCGCGCACTTCGGCGTAGCGCTGGATCGCGGCGGCGCCGGCTTCGGTCGTCGTGTAGATCACTTCCTTGCCCGTCTTGGCGCTTTGCACCACGCCCAGCCGTTCCAGCTTCTTCAGCGAATAGTTCACCAGGTGGGTGTCTTCGACATTCAGCGTGAAGCAGATATCCGCCAGCTTCTTGCCCCGGCCGCGGTGGAACACATGGTTGAGCACCAGGATGTCCAGCGAGGTCAGTTCGGGCAAGCCTGCGCACGCCATGCAGCGCACCATCCAGCGGTTGAAGGCGTGGGACGCGATGATCAGGCCGAATTCCACCTCGGACAACTCCGGGGCAGACGAGGCGAGGTGAGCAGAGGAAACAATGACGTCCCGGACGGATACAGACATGGACAAGGCAGGTAAGGGACGGATCGATGACAAAACGTTGGCGAATTATTGACGATTTGTTGTTATGGAGGCATTCGGGATAACCCGGGGAAATAAGGGGGCGCGTGCGTTACCTGAGTGATGCGACGCGGGTGCCGGTATTTTGGAATTCGCGATAAGACACGAAATTCGGACTCATCTGATTTCTTTTTCGCGCAAGTTCTTCTAATTTTGGCGGCGACGGTTGCAATGTAAAAGGACACAAAAGGGTATGCATCGCCCTTATGCAGCGAAATAAGTAACCAGAAATATCCAAAATAAACAGAACAGCGCGGTTTTTGCATGAGACAGACGTATGGGAGTTGCTTTGTTCAGGCGAGGGAGGGGGCTGGCTGCAGTCGCCGTAATCGGGTCTTCGGCAGCCGCTTTTGCTCAACCGTTGCCTGATGGTGGGCGCGCCGCCGAGATCCAGCGCCGGCAGGAACTTGAAATCGATGCGCAACGCCAGCGGGCCGCTGAACGCCCCGACGTCCTGAGTCCCGACGCCCAGCCTGCTGCAAGAGCCCTGCAGTTTCCGGCCGAGACTCCCTGCTTCGCCATCAAACAATTGGTTTGGGATGACGCGCAACCGCCGGCATTCGTGTTGCAAGCCAGCCGCGCGGTGGTGGGTCAATGTGTGGCCGGGCAAGGTTTGCGGGCATTGCAGGAATATCTCACCGGTGAACTGATCGACAGCGGCAGGGTGACCGCCCGTGTGCTGGTTCCCGAACAATCGTTGGCGGAGGGCAGGCTGACGCTGCGCTATGTGCCGGGGCGCATATCCGGCGTCAAAGGCGAAAACACCGTCGGCTGGTGGCGCACCGCGATGCCGACGGGCCCCGGCGGCGAGTTGAACCAGCGCGATCTGGACCAGGCGTTGGAGAATATTCGCAGGCTGGCCGGTCAGGCGGACGCGGCGATCGATGTCGCGCCCGGCCCCGAGCTGGGGGATTCGGACATCGTCATCCGTCCGGGCGCCGGCAAGCGCTGGCACGGCTATGTCGGCGGCGACAACGGCGGCATGGAGACCGTCGGCAAATATCAGGTCAATGCCGGGCTGACCCTGGATTCACCGTTGTTTCTATATGACCAACTATCGGTGTCCTGGAACAGCAAAGCACGCTGGCGCGACTCAAATTCGAACACGCGTGCGGCGTCACTGAACTACAGCATTCCCTTCGGCTATTGGACGTTCTTCGCGGGCGCCAGCAAGTCGACCTACCGGCAGACCGTGGCCGGCTTCGACGAGCCCATCATCTACGGCGGAACCACCAAGCAGCTGCAGGCGGGCGTCTCCGTCGTGCCCTATCGCGGTTCGGCCTACAAGGGGAACTCGTCATTCACCTTGTTGCGCAAGCGCACGGACAGCACCCTGGACGATGTGCCCATCGATGTGCAACGCCGTGACGTTACCGGCTACGAGTTCAGCTACGGGCATCGCCAGTATCTGGGGCAGTCGGTGCTGGACGTGGGGGGCGGGGTGCGCGGCACGTTGCCGCATTATTCCGATCAACCGGGTTACGTCTACGGCGACCCCGATTGGAACGGGCGTAGCACCATCTATGCCGGAAGTATCGGTCTTTATGTGCCCTTCAAGATTGCGGACCAGCCCTTCGCGTACCAAGGCAACTGGCAGATCCAGCACGCCAAGACCGCCGTCGTGCCGGCAGACTATTTCACTATCGGCAACCGCTACGCGGTGCGCGGCTTCGATGGCCAGATGACCTTGGCCGCCGAAGACGGCTGGTCGCTGCGCAATGACCTCTCGTTGAATCTGGAGCGCCTGACAGGCTTGCCGGGGCAGCAGCTCTATACCGGTGTCGATGTCGGCCGCGTCGGCGGCCCGTCCGCCGCATTCCTGTCCGGTCGCACCCTGGTCGGCGCGGTGGCCGGATTGCGCGGCCGGTTTTCCATGCCTTATGTCAATGCCAGCTACGACCTGTCTGCCGGCTGGCCGTTGAAAAAGCCCGAGTCTCTAAAGACGTCGGCCACCGTGTTTTCGATGGTCGTGATGTTCGAGTTCTGATCGCCCGCGCCCTCACCTTGCGGTGACGGCCCGCTCAATCCCCGAGTTGCATTCTCAGGTAGGCCTCATGTCCAAGCTTCGTTCGCTGATTGTCTGGTCCGTCGTGTTCACGCAGGTGTGGACACCGCTGTTGGCCCAGACTTTGCCGATCTCTGTCGACAAGAACGTGTCCGGAGCGAAGCCATCCGTCGGCGTTACCAACGGCGTGCCCGTCGTCAACATCGCGCCGCCATCGGCGGGCGGGGTTTCCAACAACCGCTATACCCAGTTCAACGTGGGCCCATCGGGCGTGGTACTGAACAACAGCGGCGGGGCCAGCCAATCCCAACTAGCCGGGCAAGTCGCCGGCAACGTCATGTTGGGCAACCAGCGCGCGACGACGATTCTGAACCAGGTCACGGCGCCAAATCCGTCGCAACTGCTGGGCACGCTGGAGGTCGCGGGCAACCGGGCCAATATCATCGTCGCCAATCCGGCGGGCATCACCTGTAATGGCTGCGGCTTCTTGAATGCGGACCGTGCCACCCTGACGACGGGGCGGCCGCAAGTCGGCCGGGACGGGAGCATTGCGCTGGACGTGGGCGCGGGCAAGATCCGCGTGGAGGGCGAGGGCTTATATGGAGCCAATGTCAGGCAGGTCGACCTGATTGCCCGAAGCTTGGAGATCAACGCTGACGTGTGGGCGGATCGGCTCAATGTGACGGCCGGTGCGTCGCGCGTCGATTATTCGACGGGCGCCGTATCGGCGCAAGGCGGCGTGGGGGAGGCGCCTGCCCTGGCGTTGGATACCGCGGCCTTGGGCGGCATGTACGCCCATAGCATTCGCTTGATCGGCACCGAGGCCGGTGTGGGCGTGAACATCGGCGGCAATCTGGTCGCCCTGACCGGCGACCTGCAGGTCAACGCCGCGGGCGATGTCCGCATCGCCCCGCGCGCTACCGTGCAGGCGGCGGGCAATCTGCGCGTGGACAGCGGCCGTGACCTGGCCGTGCAGGGCGCGGCGCAGGCCGGCGGAACCGCCGCGCTCGCCGCAGTGCGCAATGTCTCGGTTCAGGGCGACGTCGCGGCGAGCGGGGCCTTGAGCGTGGCGGCCGGCGGTGACGCCATCGTCGGCACGCAGGGCAGCCTGCGCACGCAAGGCGCCTTGCGTATGGCGGCCGGCAAGGATCTGTCGCTATCGGGCAATCTGCTGACCACCGATCAGAATGTGAGCGCGACCTCTGGCCGCAACCTGAAGGTGGCGGGCCAAGCGGTCGCGCCGCAGCCGGGCCAGGGCGGGACCGGCGCCAATGCCGGCGGAAACGGTTCCAGTACGGGTACGGGTTCCGGCACGGGTTCGGGAAGCGCTGGCAGTGAAGCCGGTAAGACGCCGGATTCCGCCACGCCCGGTGCGCAGGGCGGCGGCGCTTCCATGGCGGCGGGCATCGTGTCCGCAAAGGAAGGCGTCACGCTGCAGGCGGGTCGTGACCTGGTGTTGCCGAACCAGGTATACGCGTCCGGCACGCTCCAGGCGCAGGCTGGCGCGGACGTCGTGTCCGATGCCGGGGGGCAGCTGCAGTCGGCGCGCGACATGACGATACGGGCGGGCCAGGCCGTCACGCTGGCCGGATCGGCCCTGACGGACGGAGCGCTGTCCATCGAGGCCGCCCGAGACTTGCGCCTGGACGGTAGCGCGCTGGCCTATGGCGGCGCGCTGAACCTGAAGAGCGGGGGCGATTTGCGCCTGGGTGATTCCAGCAAGGCGCAGGGCAAGCGCGTCGGACTGGACGCGGCGCGCGATCTGCGGGCCGGCGGCGAACTGGTGTCCGAGAGCGCGGTGGAACTCAAGGCGGGACGCGATGCCGCGGTAGGTGCGCGAGTGCTGGCGCGCGGCGATCTGGACGTGCGTGCGCAAGGTGCCGCGGCGGTGACCGGACAGCTGGAATCGCTAGGCCGCGCGCGGCTGCAAGCCGGTGACGGCGCCACGCTGACGGGCAGCATGAGCGGCAATCAGGGCGTGGAGCTGCGCGCGGCCGGGCCGCTCGTCATCAGCGGCACGGCCGGCGCGGCCCAAGGCGCGTTGACCCTGGCGTCGGACGGCGATCTGACCGTGGGCGGCAGCGCGCAGGCTGGCGGCCCGGTGGCGCTCAGCACGAAGGGTGCGTTGAACGTAACCGGTACCGTGTCATCCCTGGCCGGGCTGACGGCCCAGGCCGCGGGCGATGCCACCGTCAATGGCAAGCTGCTGGCCGGCGGCCCGTTGCTGCTGGACGCGATAGGCCGGGTGGCGGCGGGCACGGACTCGCGCCTGCAATCGGAAGGTGCGATGCAAGTGCGCGCCGGGAACGACCTGGCCTTGGCCGGCATGGCGGAAACCAATGCGCGCCTGAACGTGGACGCGGGCCGCGACCTGCGCGTGGACGGCGCCGCGTTGGCCTATGGCGGCGAGTTGTCTCTGAACGCAGGTAACGGTTTGCGGCTGGGTAGCGCCGGCCGTGCGCAGGGCAAAGGCGTGAGGGCGCGTGCCGGTGGCGATCTGCAGGCGGATGGCGCAGTGACCGCGCGCGGCGATATCGCGCTGAACGCCGGCCGCGATGCCAGCCTGGGCGGCAAAGCCGCGGCCACGAACGACGTGAAACTCGAAAGCGGTCGCAATCTGGCCGTTGCGCAGGGCGCCCAACTGGACGCCGAAGGCAAAGCGCAACTCAATGCGGGGCAGGATGCGACGCTGGCGGGCACCGTGCGCAGCAACAACGGAAGCCGCATCGAAGCCGCCGGCGCCTTGCGGCTGGACGGTGAAACCTCGGCGGTTTCGGGCGGGATCGATCTGCTGGCAGGAAGTGGCCTGACGGTGGGCAGCCAGGGCAAGGCGCAGGCAGGCGGCGCGTTGCGCGGCGAAAGCGGTGGCGCCTTGGCGGTGGACGGCGAACTGGCCAGCCAGGGGGCGTTGACCCTGGCATCGGCGGGCGGCGCAAAGGTGGGCGGACAACTTCTCTCCGGCGATACCTTGTTGCTGCACGCAGGCACGGACTTGCAGACAGGCCAAGCCGCCCAACTGCAATCGTCCAAGAACATGACGTTGAGCGCGGGTCAAGACGCCAGCTTGGCGGGCACGGCCTTGAGTGACGGCGGCATCGCGATCGACGCGGTGCGCGGATTGCGCGTGGACGGCAGCGTGCTGGCCTACGGCGGCGTATTGGCGATGAACGCCGGCAGCGATCTGCTGCTGGGCGATGCCGGCAAGACGCAGGGCAAGGGTGTTACCGCCCTGGCGGCGCGGGACTTCATCGCCGGCGGCCAGATGGTCTCGGCAGGATCGGCCACCCTGACCGCCGGCCGCGACGCGGTGTTCGACGCCAGGCTCAGCGTCGATGGCGACTTGACGTTGCGTGCGCAGGACAAGGCGAAGCTCACGGGCCAGGTCGAAACGACGGGTATGGCCAACCTGCAGGCGGGGGGCGAAGTGGCCTTGCCAGGCAGCCTGCTTAGCAACCAGGGCACCGATGTGCGCGCCGGAGGCGCGCTGGATGTCAGCGGCACGGCCGGCGCGGCCCAAGGCGCATTGACCCTGGCCGCTGAGGGCGACTTGGCGGTGGGCGGCAGCGCGCAGGCGGGCGGGTCTTTGTCCATGATCGCAAAGGGCGCGCTGAGCGTGGCGGGCACGGCGTCGTCGCTGGCCGGATTGACGGCTCGAGCGGGAACCGACGCCACGGTCACGGGCAAGCTGCTGGCCGACGGCCCGCTGCTGCTGGAAGCAATGGGACAGTTGCTGGCGGGCGCCGACGCGCGCCTGCAATCCGAGGGTGGCATGGCCTTGCGTGCCGGCCAGGACCTGATCCTTGCCGGCGAGGCCGAAACCAATAAGGGCCTGACGCTGGAGGCCGCGCGCGACCTGCGCGTGGATGGCGCGGCGCTGGCCTATGGCGGCTTGTTGACGATGGATGCCGGCAACGACCTGCGCTTGGGCAACGCCAGCCGCACGCAGGGCAATGGCGTGTCGGCGCGCGCTACCGGCGATTTGCTGGCGGGCGGCGCGATGGCGTCGCGCGGCGACATCCTGTTGACCGCGGGACGCGACGCGCGCGTCGATAGCAAGGCCGCGGCCACTGGCAACCTGTCGTTGGTCGCCGGGCACGACCTTGCCATGGGCACGACGGCGCAATGGGATGCCGAAGGGGCGTCGTGGGCGCGGGCCGGCAACGATATGACGCTGGCCGGTGCATGGCGCGGCAACGGCGACATGACCATGACCGCCGCAGGCAAGCTGTTCGTCGACGGCGCGCTTGCCAGCGGTGGCCGCCTGAGTCTGGACGCCGGAGGCGACCTGTCGATGCGTGAACTGGCGCGGGTGGCGGCAAAGGGTCCGGTCAATGTGACGACGCTTGGCGACCTGCGCGTGGCGGGCGCGCTCAGTTCGCTGGATGCCTTGACCATGCTGGCCGCGCGTACCGCGACCTTGGCAGGGCAGGTCTACGCGGCGCGCGGCCTCGACATGAGCGCGGGCCAGACATTGACGGCCGCGGCTGGTTCGCACCTTCAATCCGACGCGTCGATGGCGCTGCGGGCGGGGCAGGACCTGAACCTTGCCGGCACCGCGCTGGCCGAAGGCGGCATGGCGCTGGATGCCGCGCGCGACCTGCGCGTGGACGGCAACGCGCTCGCCTATGGCGGTGCGCTGAACCTGAAGAGCGGCAACGACATGCGGCTGGGCGCTGTCAGCCAGCTGCAAGGCAAGGGCGTGCTGGCGGAAACCGGCCGCGACCTGGCGTTGGACGGCATCCTGGTGTCCTCCGCCGATGCGGCGTTGCGCGTGGCGCGCGACGTCCGCGTGGACGGCAGATTGGGCGCCGACGGCGCGCTGGATTTCAGTGCAGGGGGCAACATGCGCGTCGGCGCGGCGGCGCAGCTCGACGCCTCGGAACAGGCGCGATTGGCGGCTGCGGGCAATCTGGAACTGGCCGGGGCCGTGCGCGGCGACAAGGGCGCGCGCCTGGAAGCGGGCGGCCAGATGGATCTGTCCGGAACCGCCGCGTCGGCCAACGGTACGCTCGATCTGATCGCGGGCCTGGACATGGCACTGTCGGCAGGTAGCCGGGCGCTGGCGGGCGGTGTGCTGCAAGCGCGCGCAGGCGGCACGCTGTCAGCAGCGGGCACGGTTTCCTCGCTGGCGGACGTGATACTGGACGCGGTATCCGACATCAGCCTTGCAGGGCAGAGCCTGGCCGCGGGCAAGCTGACCATCCTGTCCGGCGGTGCGCTGGCTACCGCGGCGGATTCGCGCCAGCAGGCCGATGGCTTGGTCGACGTTCAGGCCGACAGCGCGACGCTGGCCGGCATGCTGGTGGCGGGGCAATCCGCGGCACTGCAAATCGACAAGGACCTGTCGGTGGATGGCACGGTGCTGGCCGATGCGGGAGCGCTCATGGCCAGCAGCGGCGGCGCCATCACGCTGGGCAGCCAAAGCGCGCTGCAAGCCGGCGGGCTGCTGCAGGCGCAAGCGGGCGGCAAGCTGCTGGCGAACGGCACGATCTCCGGGCAGCAAGACATCGTTCTGAAGGCCGGCACGGACGCTGAGCTGAACGGCAAGGCGGTGGCCAACGACAGTCTCAGCGCCGACGCGGGCGGCAATCTGACCATCGGCCAGGCCGGCCTGGCCCAGGGTAGCAGCGAGCTGCTGCTGAACGCAGGCCAGGACTTGCGCATCGCCGGCACTGCGGGCACCGCGACGGGTGCGGGCGGCGGCGGCACGCTGCAAGCTCAGGCGGGCCGCGATCTGTTCATCACGGGCACGGCGACCGCTGGCTCGCCCATCGTCCTGGGCGCCTTGCGTGATATTCGCATCGACGGCATCGCCACCGCGCTCGAAGGCGGCCTGACGGCCAATGCCGGCCAGAACCTGCGCGTTGGCACCGCCGGCAGAATGCAGGCTTCGGGTGGCTTGAGCACTAGCGCAGGCGCGGACCTGGACGCCGATGGCATCATTGCCGCGGGCGGCGGCCTGACGCTTACCGCAACCGGCGACGCCCGCTTGGGCGGCGTCGTGGCCGCGTTGGGCGAGAGCGCGGCGGGCAATGCCACGATCACGGCCGGACGCGACTTGATCGCGAAGCAAGATGGCCAGGTCCAGGCCGCGGGTACGTTGACGGCCCGCGCTGACCGCGACCTGTACGCGGCGGGCGCCCTGAGCTCGGTGGGCGACATGGCGCTTGCCGCCGCGCGCGACGCGCGGGTGGACGGCACCGCCGCCACCGACGCGGACCTGACGCTGACGGGCCGGGACATCGCGGTCGGCGCCACCGGTCTGGCGCAGGCCGGCCGCAGTCTGATCGCCACCGCCCAAGATTCGCTGCAAGTGGCCGGACGCCTGCTGGCGGGCGGCGCGCAATCGCTGACTGCGGGCGGCCGCATGACGGTGGACGGCACGGTCGCCGCCTTGCAGGGCGACCTGTCCTTGCACGCGCAGGGCGGCGACCTCTCGCTGGGGGTGGATTCGCGCCTGCAGGCGGGAGGATCGCTGACCGCGCAAGCGGGTGGCGCGTTGAGCGCCTTCGGCGCGGCGGCGGCGGAACAAGGCATGACGCTGCGGGCAGGCACGGACGCAACGTTGGGCGGGATTGCCGCTACGCAAGCCGGCGACCTCATCGTCAACGCCGGCGGCAAGCTCTCCGTCCTGGAGGACGCCCGCCTGCAGGCGGGTGCGGCGCTGGACTTGAGCGCCGGCAGCGCGCTGATCAACGCCGGCGTCGCTTCGGCGGGCACGGGCGCCCGCCTGTCGGCCGGATCCATGCTGGACAACACGGGGTCGGTATTGGCGGGCGGCGATCTGGTCGCCACCACGTTGGGGCAACTCTCCAACGCCGGCCGTTTCGTCGCGGGCGTGGGCGCCGATGGCTCGCTCAGTCTGCCGGGCAGCATTGTGCTGACGGCCGGAGCCATCGTGCATCGCGGCACCAGCCTGGCCGGCAAGGATGTGACCTTGTCCGCGGGTGGGCTGGATTTGGCGGGCGGCAAACTGTCCGCGGTCGGCAAGCTTGCCCTGGCGACACCGGGCAACATAGACACCAGCAATGCCGTCGTGCAGGGGGCGACCCTGGACATCACCGGCGCCAATCTGCGCAACCAGGGCGGCAAGCTGACCGCGACGGGCGACGCCGCGATCAAGCTGGGCGGGCAACTCGACAGCACCGGCGGGCTGATTGCCGCCGCTGGCGACGCGTACATTGAAGCCGCAAGCATCGTCAACCGCGACGGCACGCTGGCCGCCCAAGACCTCACCGTCACCGCCTCCGGCGCAATCGATAACCGCGGCGGCCTGATCCAGGCAGACAACGCGCTGACCCTGAACGCGGCCAGTCTGGACAACAGCGGAACGCTGGGCGCCGCGGAGGCGCCGCCCAAGGGGGTGCTGGGCAAGGTGGTCTCCATCGTGGCGGACCGCGTCAACAACCAGGCGGGCTCCATCGAGGCGATCGAGGACCTTGCCCTGACCGCCAAGGAACTGGACAACACAGGCGGCGAAGTCGCCTCGCAGGGCAACGCCAGTATCGTCGCCGACACGCTCGAGAACGCACAGGGCAAGGTGCAGGCGGGCAAGAGCCTGACGGTCATTACGCAGGTGCTGCAGGGGCTGGGCATGCTGGAATCGGCGGGCGACCTGTCGTTCCAATACGCGGGGTCCCTGAACCAGGAAGGCGACATCGCCAGCGGCCGCGATTTGAACCTGTCGGTCGGCGGCGCGATGGACAACCGCGCCACGATCACCGCCGCCCGCGACCTGAGCATCACGGCGGATTCGCTGAACAACCAGGCTTCCGGAGCGTTGCTGGCCGGTGGCGTGAACACCATCAAGGTGGCGCAGGGCCTGAACAACGCTGGGCTGATCGACGGCGGCTCGACCCGCATCACCGCGGGCAGCCTGGACAATACGGGCCGCATTTATGGCGATGCCGTCACGATCCAGGCAGGCTCGCTGGTCAACGGCGCGGGCGCGGGCGGCGGCGCCGTCATCGCCTCGCGCGACAGCATGGATTTGGGCGTGGGCTCGCTGGTCAACCGCGACCACGCGCTGGTCTACACGGGCGCTGACCTGCGCATCGGCGGCGCGCTGGATGCCGCCGGCCGTGCCACGGGCCAGGCCGTCTCGCTGCTGAACGCCTCGGCGACTATCGAGGTGGCCGGCAACGCCAACATCTCGGCGGCGTCCATCCGCAACCAGAACGACCGCTACGTCAGCGAAACGGTGCAGCTGTCGGCCACGCCCAAGGTGTACTTCACGCCGGCCGGCACCACCGATATGTATGACGCCGAAACGAACTGGCTGTGCGATGAAGTGACGCCCATGTGCAGCAAGGATCCGGCCTGGCTGGACGACGATCCGGAGCGCATGTTCCTGTTGCCGTCGACCACCTATCCGGCGTCGCAGTACGGCCCCCCGTTTGACTACGCGCCTGCCTACAAAGGGAAGGCGGGGCAGGATGCACCGATTGCGCCGGCGCGTATCGCGAATCTGCGCGAATGCCTGTCAAGCGGCGTCAATACCGAGAATTGTGTCGGAAAGACGCGCTATGCGCCGGGAGACAAGATCTGGTCGGTATTCGGGGTGCCGCCGCCGGAGGGCAATATTCCGCCGATGATCGAGTCGTGCCTGGGCGTGCAGTGCGAAATGGTGTCGACGCCGGAGCGTGACGCGGCGATCGCGCGAGACGAGGGCCGGCATGACCTGCTGGACGCGCGCATTCGCGCTTTCAACGCCGACTTCAACAATCGCCTGGTTGGCACGTTCACCTACTACCGCGTGCAGGAGACCGTCACCGAGACCCGTACCGTTTCTTCCGACCCCGGCAAGATCCTGTCGGGCGGAGCCATGACGCTCACCGGCTCGGTCACCAACGACAAGAGCCAGATCGCCGCAGGCGGCGCGCTCACCGTGGCTGGTCCCGCCATCAACAACATTGGCGCGGGCGGCGAACGCATCGTCACACGAGTCGGCACCGCCACGGTCACCCAGGCGCGTTCGAGTGATCGCAAGGAATACGCCAGTGCGTACAACGCCACCCTGGCCGGCCAGCCCATCGAGCTTCCGGTCGGCACGTCAGAGGGATACGCCGCAGTCAAGCTCGACGGTTCCGCGCCTGGCGCCAGCAACGGTGGAAGCGGACCCAGCCCGGTGCTGGTCGCCAGCGTCGACCTGCCCGGCGGAACAGTGGTGCGCACCGTCTCCAACCCGGCCGGCATTCCGGACAGTCAGCTCTACACCGTCAACGGGCGACCGGATGCGCCCTATATCGTCGCCACCGATCCGCGTTTCGTCGGGCAGCGGCCCACCGTCTCCAGCGATTACTTGTTCGACCTGTTGAGTCAGCCCGGCGCGCTGCCGGGCACCATCATCGGCGGCGGCGCTGGTTCGGGCGGGGGCCTGGACGGCCCGCGCCAGGACGGCGAGGGTGGCACCGGCCCCGTCAATGCCGGCGTGGGCGCCGGCTCGGTCTCGGGTGCGGGCCAGGGCGGCGCCATGGTCGGTGTCAGCGGCAGCCTGGACGGCCAGCGCCTGAACGCACAAGGCACGTCCGGCCCGACCGGCGCCACGCCGGGCGCGGGCGGCGCGCTCTCGGCCAGCGGCGCAGCCGCCGTCGCCGGCGGCAAGAACCTGTCGGGTGCGCGCCTGGGCAGCTGGGACTCCCTGGTTCCCCCGGGCGCCACGTTCCTGACGCCTTCGGGCCAGCCCAAGCGCCTGGGCGACGGCTTCTACGAGCAAAAGCTGGTGTCTGACCAGATCCTGGCCACCACCGGCCAGCGCTTCCTCGACAACTACGGCGACAACGACAGCCAGTACAAGGCCCTGCTCGCCGCTGGCGCGCAATTCGCCCGCGACAACGGCATCCAGCTTGGCGTCGCACTGACCGAGGAGCAGCAGCGCCACCTGTCGACCGACCTGGTCTGGCTGGTGGAGCAGACCGTCACGTTGCCCGACGGCACCACCGAAAGCGTGCTCGTGCCCCAGGTCTACCTGCTGGTCCGCGACGGCGACCTCAGGGGCGACGGCACGCTCATGGCCGGCCGGGACGTCAAACTGGCGGCCGAAGGCGACATCGTCAACAGCGGCACCATCGGCGCACGCGACGCCACCGTCATGACGGCGGGCAATATCGTCAACCAGGCCGGCGGCCTGATCCAGGGATCCACCGTCGACCTTGCCGCGCGCGAAGACCTGACCAACCTGGTCTCGCTGATCAAGGGCGACAACGTTGCCTTGAAGGCGGGACGAGACATCGCCCTCACGTCCACCGCGGCTTCAGAGGACTTCGGCAGCACCTGGGGCTCGCACATCAGCGGCGTCGCCCGCGTCGATGCCGGCAATCTCAGCATGCAGGCCGGGCGCGACATCACCCTGACTGCCGCGCAGGTCTCCGTCAAGGACGATGCGCGCCTGCAGGCAGGCCGCGATATCGTCCTGTGGACGCTTACCGAAAGCCACGGCGAATCCCTGGTCCTGAACGCCAAGAACCGCCACGACTTGAGCACCAGCAAGGAGATCGGCTCGACCCTCGCCGCAGGCGGCAACCTCACGATGATCGCGGGCCAGGACGTCAATGCGCGTGCGGCCGACGTCACCGCTGGCAAGCAGCTCGCCGTGGGGGCCGGGCGTGACATCAACCTGATCGCCGGCGCAGAAACCGGATCAGCTTACGACGAGGTCCGCTACAAGACCACGGGCTTCCTTTCGTCCAAGACCACTCACACCAAGACGGCCCTCGATTGGGAGCAGTCGCTGGCCACCACCTTCACCGGTGACACTGCCGTGCTGATGGCCGGACGCGACCTGACCGTGGCGGGCTCGAACGTCGGCGCACAGAAGGACTTGGTGATGTCGGCCGACCGCGACGTCAACATCCTGCCGGGCCAGAACGCCGAGGACGGCTACGACTACAAAATGGTCAAGAAGTCGGGCTTTGGCACGATGGGCGGCTTTAGCTACGGCACCAGCCAACAGACGGATTCGCTGGATAGCAAGAAGGTCTTTCACAACGCCAGCACCGTCGGCAGCGTGGAAGGCGATGTGCTGATCAACGCCGGCAATGCCCTGAACATCATGGGCAGCAACGTCATCGCGCGGCAAGGCGACATCACGCTGATCGGCAAGGAAGTCAACATCGGCGCGGCGCTGGACACCACGCGTGAAAAGGAATTCCACGAGATCAAGCAGACGGGGCTGACGCTTACCGCCAGCAATCCCGTGGTCAGCGCGGTGCAAACCGGCGTGCGCATGGGGGAAGCGGCAGGCAAGACGGACAACGCCGTCATGAAGGGTCTGGCTGGCGCCACGACAGGCCTGGCTGCCGTCAATGCGTACGATGCCGTGCAAGCCTCCGCCAAAGCCGCAGCGGCGGCTGAACTTGCCAAGCCCGGCTCGTCCAACGAGATCGACAAGGTTGGCGGCGTCAGCCTCAAGCTTAGCCTGGGCACTAGCAAAAGCAGCAGCACGACCAACCGTAGTTCGTCCAGCGCATTTGGTTCGACGGTGTCGGCCGGCACAGACCTGACCATCGTCGCGCAGGGCGCGGGCCAGGACTCGGACATCACCGTCACGGGGTCGAACCTGTCTGCGGGCAACAATGTGGTGCTCAAGGCCGAAGGCGATATCGTGCTGCAAGCGGCGCGCAATGCGTTCGAGCAGAAGACGGACAGCAAGAGCAGCAGCGCCAGCGTCGGCATCGGCTATTCGACCGGTGGCCAGCAGAACGGCTGGACGGTAGAGCTGGGCGCCTCGGTCGGCCGGGGCAACGCCAACGGCCGCGATGAAAGCTGGACCTACAGCAACATCACGGCGGGCAACGTGCTGGCGATGCAGTCGGGCGGCGACACCACGCTTAAAGGCGCGGCGGGCCGTGCCAATCAGATCATTGCGTCGGTCGGCGGCAATCTGCTGCTGGAGAGCTTGCAGGACAGCAGCAAGTACGACTCCAAGAACAAGAGCGCCGGTTTCGGGCTAAGCCTGTGCATCCCGCCGTACTGCATGGGCTCAAGCAGCGTGTCGGCCAATGCCAGCACCGGCAAGATGAACAGCGACTTCAAGTCCGTCACGGAACAGACGGGCCTGTGGGCGGGCGACGGCGGCTTCCTGGTCGACGTCAAGAACAACACGACGCTGATCGGCAGCGTCATCGCCAGCAGCGACCGCGCGGTGGCCGACGGCTTGAACAAGCTGACGACCGGCACGCTGGTCACGGAGGACCTGAAGAACACCGCCAAATACAGCGGCAGCCAGGTGTCTATTGGGGGAGGCTTCGGGTTTGGCGGCGACGCCAAGGCGGGAGACTCGGGCCTGGGCACCACCAAGGGCGGTCAGGTGGCGGGCGGCGCGACCAAGGACGCGGGTTCGTCGATATCGACGGGCAGCAACGGCTTCGGCATGGGCACTCCCGTCGCGGTGGCGGCCAGCGGCGATAGCAGTTCGACCACGCAAAGCGGCATCAGCGGCGGCACGATCGTCATTCGTGACGAAGCGGGGCAGCAGGCGCTGACCGGCAAGACGGCAGCGGAGACGATCGCGTCGCTGAACCGGGACACGTCGGACACCTTGAACGCGCTGAAGCCGATCTTTGATAAGGAGAAGATCGAGGCGGGGTTTGAGATTGCGTCGGAAGCTAGCAAGCAGATGGGGCAATTTTTGACGAATCGGGCGAAGGAGAAGCAGGCGGCAGAGAAGGCGCTGTCCGACGCGATTAAGACAAACAGCACCGGCGACGCCGCACGCATGAGTGCGCTCATGGACGACGTGGAACGTGCTCAGGACTGGAGCGCCGGTGGCAAGTACGGTCTGGTGTTGCAAGCCGTATCGGGGGCGGCTGGCGCAAACGTGACGGGTTCGACAAGCGCATTCGTACAAGGCACTGCAGTGAATTATTTGCAGGGTCTGGCTGCGTCGGAGGTGAAGCAGATCGCTGACATGCTGGGTAAGGGGGCTCAGGCCGAGGCGGCACGCGCTGCGTTGCACGGCATCGTGGGATGCGCGGGCGCGGCTGGCCAAGGGGCGGCCTGCGCATCGGGCGCTTTGGGCGCGAGTGCGGGCAGCATTCTGAATAGCCTGATGGGCTCGCCCGAGGGCTTAACTCCCGAGCAAGTCGAAGCGCGCCGCAATCTGGTGACGAGTCTGGTGGCAGGCATAGCGACTGCCGCAGGAGCGGAGGCGGCTACGGCGGGTACGGCAGCGGCGCTAGAGACATCGCAGAACTGGGGGCAGCTCGCAATACCAGCTGTTGGCTTGGCCGCTAGGGCGTGCGCGTCGATGCGGATTTGTGATCGGGCAGTCACCTACGTGTCGGACAAGGTCGTCTACGTTGCGGTCCAAATGAAGGATGGCGCCATCTATGTAGGAACGGCGGCGCTGGTAGGGGTTGCGGCAGCTTCCGACGCCGTAGGAGACTGGGTATCGGAATTCGTGGGTAGCGCTGTGGGGAGCGAGACGGCGCTGCCTGGTAAGCCTGGTGAGGTGGTGCATGTGTCGGCGCCGCCACCCCTGCCTTCCGAGAAGGAGACGTTTGGCTCGGAGATCCCGGTTTGGCCGGGTGATGCGGTTGGGCCGATTGCGGTGCCGGGGCAGGAGAATAATGGGCCTTCGGGGGGGACTACGACGACTACGCCGTTGCCAGGGGAACAGGGGCTGCAAATAATACTGAATAGTGCCGATAACACTGCAGCTACAGCGTACGATCGTGTATTTGGGAACCGAACGTCAGTAGAAAACGTTACGTCTCGCGGTACGAGCATAGAAAATATGCCAAATAGCGACGCGTCTACTGCTGCTAACGATTTTGCTTCCTTGAGACCAGTCAATATAAAGACAGTTTCAACTGGTCGTGGTGATGTGATCGTAGGGGAGCTTAGTGATGGCAGTATAGTTGTATTGCGTCCTAGCAAAGATGGTCGGACGACCATTGAATTTCAAAATTCAAATCGACGTACCACGAAGGAAATCCGCTATGGATCGAAATAGTAATTTATTTAAAATTTCAGGTGAGAGTCTCGCTGATTTGCGGAAATTTCTGCGTGCGGACGGTGGGTTCAGTGAAGCGGAAGTTATTCGACGATTGTGGCGTATTTTTCGTATAGATGATAAATCTATATTCGATGATGATGCGCGCAGATTGGCATCTGCATTTCAAATTCAAGGCTCTAGTTCGTTCTGGGTGGCCCGCGTGTTAGATATTCTCGCTGCAAAGGAATCAGTAAATATCCGTAGATTTGAAGCGACTCAGGCGGGGGTTGAAGAATTTCAAGGGGCGGAATTTGTGGATATAAATTTGGATGATTGTCTCTTGTTTAATATGCCTATTACTTGTGTCGTATTTCGTCCGGGAAACGTTGATGTGACAATTTTTTCGGGAAATGCCGAATTTGTAGGTCAGATGAAAAGCTGAACGATTTGAAATTAAGGTGTGAGGCCACATTTTTGAGAAATGTAGCCTGACATTTTTTTCCCCAGCATCGGCATCGGCTATTCGACCGGTGGCCAGCAGAACGGCTGGACGGTAGAGCTGGGCGCCTCGGTCGGCCGGGGCAACGCCAACGGCCGCGATGAAAGCTGGACCTACAGCAACATCACGGCGGGCAACGTGCTGGCGATGCAGTCGGGCGGCGACACCACGCTTAAAGGCGCGGCGGGCCGTGCCAATCAGATCATTGCGTCGGTCGGCGGCAATCTGCTGCTGGAGAGCTTGCAGGACAGCAGCAAGTACGACTCCAAGAACAAGAGCGCCGGTTTCGGGCTAAGCCTGTGCATCCCGCCGTACTGCATGGGCTCAAGCAGCGTGTCGGCCAATGCCAGCACCGGCAAGATGAACAGCGACTTCAAGTCCGTCACGGAACAGACGGGCCTGTGGGCGGGCGACGGCGGCTTCCTGGTCGACGTCAAGAACAACACGACGCTGATCGGCAGCGTCATCGCCAGCAGCGACCGCGCGGTGGCCGACGGCTTGAACAAGCTGACGACCGGCACGCTGGTCACGGAGGACCTGAAGAACACCGCCAAATACAGCGGCAGCCAGGTGTCTATTGGGGGAGGCTTCGGGTTTGGCGGCGACGCCAAGGCGGGAGACTCGGGCCTGGGCACCACCAAGGGCGGTCAGGTGGCGGGCGGCGCGACCAAGGACGCGGGTTCGTCGATATCGACGGGCAGCAACGGCTTCGGCATGGGCACTCCCGTCGCGGTGGCGGCCAGCGGCGATAGCAGTTCGACCACGCAAAGCGGCATCAGCGGCGGCACGATCGTCATTCGTGACGAAGCGGGGCAGCAGGCGCTGACCGGCAAGACGGCAGCGGAGACGATCGCGTCGCTGAACCGGGACACGTCGGACACCTTGAACGCGCTGAAGCCGATCTTTGACAAGGAGAAGATCGAGGCGGGGTTTGAGATTGCGTCAGAAGCTAGCAAGCAGATGGGGCAGTTTCTGACAAATCGGGCGAAGGAAGCGGATGCGCTTAAGAAGGCGATGGATGCTGAGACGGATCCAGCGCTTAAGAGAGATTTGAAGGCCCGATATGACGAAGCAGCCAAATGGGGGCCTGACGGCGCATATCGACTTGGGGTGACCGCCATTTCAGCCGCAGCCGGTGGAAACGTCACGGGAAGCGCGGGGCAATTCTTGCAGTCTGCCGCGGCGAACTACCTGCAGGCGTTGGGCGCCGGCAAAGTGAAGCAGATTGCGGATGCTGTGGACAGTGAGGCGGCTCGGACAGCATTACAGGCGTTGGTGGGTTGCGCTGGAGCAGCCGGTCAAGGAAGTGGTTGCGGAGCAGGCGCAGCTGGGGCGGCGGCGAGTGTCGTACTTAACAACCTCATTCATAGTCTTTCGAATCAAGGGGCTAAGGAGCTGACGGCCGAGCAAAAAGAAGCACGAGTCAACCTGGTCGCCAGCCTCGTTGCCGGCCTTACCGCAGCTTTGGGTGGAGATAGTGCTGTCGCAACGCTAGCCGCCCAAATTGAGACCGAGAACAACTATCTCGGTCAAAATTCCGAGGGTTTCAGGGCGTCAGAGCAACGACAATTCGACGCCGCAATCGCTTCTTGCAGTCCTGAAAATCCTGAAGGCTGCGCTCGCGCTCGGGAGCTGAGCGGCAGGTCGGAGCAACGCGATAAAGATTTGGCACGCGCCTGCGTAGATGGAGCGTCTTCGGTGTGCCGCGCGGCAATCCAGCTGGCAACCGCGAGCGGCAATGTCGTGTTCTTCGATAAGCAGGGCACGCCGTTTGCTGTACCGGCGGATTCTCCTATGATTCAAGCTACTCCCGACCCTCGGGATGGGACGTGGCATTACACCCTCTCCGCCAGTGTTGCTGAAGGGTTGGCGATTGACAGTGGCGGCGGGGCTCTGAGCGGGATTGGGTCTGCCATACGTGGTCTATTTAGACCTGGCGTGGCGGAAATTGCTGTTGCCGCAAAAGCGACTGTTGGCGGTAAGTCGATAGTTTTTGACGGCACCTTTTATTCTGTGGATGGAATAAAATTTAGTAAGTCATATTATGAGCGACTATGGAGTGAAGGGCGGCCTGCACCATTTCTTCAGGCTAAAGAGGTACTCAACAGCAATCCGAAAGTAGTCCCAGACCCGCGAGGTTCTCCTGGATATTTCAAGTATGAAGGAGGTGGCTTGGAAATGATTTACAACCCTACTACAGGCCAGGTTGGGCATATCCAGCCAGTAAAAATCAAGTGAATGTCATGGGAATATGGAATGAGCTTCAGGATCAATTGGAATGCTACTTCGATATCAGTTCAACTATTAACAAATATCTGAATGCCTATGAATTGAATTGCACTGTATTAATAGAAAAAATTTCCGATTGCTCTTCCTTTGAAGAGGCGCAAAAGTACTTTGATGATTTGCATGAAATTCAACGCAGACTTTCCACTGTAAGTTATAAATATAATTATCCTCTAAACGATAGGCTTCGTGATCTCACCTACCATTTAGATCGGGATGATGTGTATTCAAGAATGCACTGGTATCAAGAGTTTAGAAAAGGTTTGAAATGGCCCTCTGAGTGAAGTTTGGACGTTTGAGCCCTTGCAAGAGTTAAGGTGTCAGTCTGACTTAATTCCGGATGGAGCCATCCAAATTCGATTGGCATGTCCATGTATAGCCAGTTTTCCGGTCAAACGATTACCGCGGTTCTTAAGCCGGGAAACAATTACGAGCCGCTTTATCGGCATCCGAATACGGTCGTGCGTGAACTTGTCGTGGTGGACGGGGAAGTTCGCACCAAGCCCGTCGCAGTCAAGAATTCGACAAGTGCACGAACGTCAAAATAGACAAGACTCCGCTTCCGATGGGGGGGGGCCTGACGCGTTTGAGCAAGGGACGGACCGCCGCAACTACATGGCGCATGTCTGCAAATCCCATCCAGCACAATCACTCCAAAACAAGCGGTGGGTTGGCGCAATCGCTTCCAAGAACGCCGTATCGTGCGACACCACTACCATCGCACCGGGATACTGCTTTAGCGCTTGCTCCAGCGCCTGCGCTGACGTGATATCCAGGTGGTTCGTGGGTTCATCAAGCAGCAGTAGTTGTGCGGGCTGCTTGCGCCACAATGCACAAGCCAGGGTGGCTTTGACGCGCTCACCGCCGCTCAAGGTTTCTGCAGGAGCATCGACCAGGGCAGGGCCCAACCCCAGCAACGCCAGGCGGCTGCGTAGCTCGCCTTCGGGCAGGGATGCGCCTAGTGTTTCCAGCGTCTTCAATAAGGACTGACCCAACGGTAAACCCGTTGCACGCTGATCCAGCATTGCCGTGGATACACGTACGTCACACGTTCCTTGTTTGGCGTTGATCTCGCCAGCCAGCATCGACAACAGGGTGCTTTTTCCGCACCCATTCGGTCCGTGGACAGCCAGGCGAAAAGGGCCGCTCAGGCTAAGCGTCAACGCCTGCGCGTTTGCAGGGTAGGGAGGCACGGCGTTTTCCATGTGCAGGACGCGTCGCCCGCCTGGGACGACGGTTTCTGGCAGGGCCAGTGCTACACCCGGTGCCGCGAGCACGCGCGCTGCGGCTTGCTTGACGGCATCGTCAAGTGTCGCCGCCGTTTGCTGTCGGCGCAGGCGTTCGCGGCCGGCATGGCCTTCGGCGTTCGCCTTCTTCATGCCCAGCAGGATGGGCGCCTGGTTGGAGGCGCGCGCCTGGCGGGCGTTACGCGCGCTGCGTTGTAGTTGGGCGTCGTGTTGTTGCCGCAACGCGCGCAGGCCGGCTGCGCGTTCGTTGCGGGCATGCGCAAGCGCGGCGTCGGCGGCGGCGGATTGCAGGTTGCGCTGGGTGCGGTAGGCGCTGTAATTGCCAGCATGGCCGGTGAGCGTGCCGCGGTCCAATTCGACGATGTTTTGCATGGCGTTCAGCAAGGTGCGGTCGTGGCTGACGACAATCAGGCCAGCGCGCCACGTGCTGATTTTTTCCATGAGCCAGCCGCGCGCCCGCGCATCCAGATGGTTGCTGGGTTCGTCTAACAGCAGACCGTCTGCACCTTGCAGCAGGGCGCCTGCAAGTGCGACGCGGGTCAGTTCGCCGCCGCTTGCGGCATGGGCGGGATGGTCTGGCGCCCAGCCCGGCAGGCCCGCGTCGGCAAGCATTCGGGCCCAGTCGTCTTCAATCCGCCAATGGCCATCGGCCAAATCGAAATCCGCTGGGTTGGTGCTTCCGGCTGCGATGTTGGACAAGGCGAGCAGAATGTCGCCTATGCCAGCCACCTCGGCCAACGTGGCGCCGGGCTCATGGGTATGGCTCTGCGCCACGTAGGCAATACGCCCGTGGCATTCGACACGGCCAGTCTGCGCGGACAGGCTGCCTTGCAATATGCGCAGCAGTACGGACTTGCCTGTGCCGTTGCGCCCGATCAACCCGTGGCGTGCCACGGCAAAGTCATGGCTGACGGCGTCCAGCAGGACGCGGCCATCGGGCAGCGCGTAGCTGAGGTGGTGCAGCTTGATGAAAGAGGCAGCCGCGGACGGCTGAGACTGTGCCTTGGCTGGCGCGAACGAGGACTGGGCCATGGAAAGCTCTCCGGGTCGGTGAGACGCCTTGTCCGCGTGGTGCGACAAGGAGGATCAGGAGGAGGGCTTAAAGAATCATGGCCGGTCGGGGCTCCGCGATGGGGACGAATGGAGAGTTCGAGCCGGAGGGCTCGGGAAAGTTCCCATTATGGCCTGGCTTGCGATCCGACGCAGGCAGGCCACGGTTGAGGGAAGGGCATCAGCCCTCCAGCATTCTGAGGTCAGGCGGCCGGTTCTCGATGATCGCTTCCATGGCGAAAAACCCGGTCACCGTCGACAACTCGAAATCCGTGATCAGCTTCTGGTAGAACCGGTCGTAACCCGCCATGCCGCGGCAGACCACCTTGATCAGGTAATCCCAGTCTCCACCGATGCGATAGAACTCAGTGACCTCCGGCAGGCGTTCGACGTGTTGGCGAAAGCCATCGGCCCAGGCCTTGGCATGGTGGCTGGTGCGGATCATCACGAACACCGTCAAGTCCAGGCCCAGCGCCACCAGGCTGACCTCTGCCCGCGTGCCGCGGATGATGCCGCAGGCATTCAAGCGTTGCAGCCGGCGCCAGCAGGCGTTCTGCGATAAACCCACCCGATCCGCCAGCTCGCGTTGGGACAGCGCGCCGTCCTTTTGCAGGCAGCTGATGATACTAAGATCAAGCTTATCTATTTTTTCCATTTGTTCGATCATTTGATCTGTTTTGACGAGTTTTACGCAAAATATCGGTGATGTTTACTCATGCTGTTCCATCGTATGATATTTCGGTACTTACCGGAACCCGCACCCTCATGAATACGCCCGTCGCGACCAGCCCCGCCAAGCCCAGCCTCCTGCAGCAATTCCAAGACAGCCTGAAAGCCGGCGACGTCGCGGCGGCGCTCGCTGAAGGGCTCATCGGCAAGGACGCCGTGATTGAAGGCCCGTTCGGGGTCAAACCGCTGGTCTACGCCGACTATGTCGCGTCGGGCCGCGCGCTGATGCAGGTCGAACGCTTCGTCCTTGAACAAGTGCTGCCGTATTACGCCAACTCGCACACCGAAGCGTCTTATTGCGGCGGATTCATTACGCGACTGCGCCGCGAAGCGCGTGCCGTCGTTGGCCGTTGCTGCGGCGCGAGCGAGGCGCATGCGGTGATTTTTGCCGGCTCTGGCGCCACGGCCGGCATCAACCGGCTGGTGCACCTGTTCGGCGTGCACGCGGCCATCGCAGCGGGCCGCAAAGTCCGCGTGATCATCGGCCCGTACGAACACCACTCCAACATCCTGCCCTGGCGCGAATGCGGCGCCGACATCATCGAATTGCCCGAAAGCCCCGAAGGCGGACCGGATATGGCCGCATTGGCTGCCGCCTTGGAAGCGCCCGACGGCACCCTCGTCGTCTGCGCCTTGTCGGCCGCCTCGAACGTGACCGGCATTGTCGCGGACGTCCCTGCCATCACGAGGCTGGTCAAGCGGTCGGGCGCAAAAATGCTGTGGGACTACGCGGGCGGCGCGCCGTACCTGTCCATCCAGATGTCGCCGGCGGCCGATGCGCAGATCGACGCCATCGTGTTCTCACCCCATAAATTCATCGGCGGCCCGGGCGCTTCCGGCGTGCTGATCCTGCGGCACGACGCCGTGGTCGAGACCGCGCCCACGTGGCCGGGCGGCGGCACCGTCAAATTCGTGTCGCCTGCCGGCCACGATTACAGCGGCAGCCTGGAATCCCGCGAAGAAGCGGGCACCCCCAACGTGGTCGGCGACATCCGCGCCGCGCTGGTCCTGCTGGTAAAGGAAGCGTTGGGTGCCGATTTCATGCGGCAACGCAACGCCCGCTTCGTGCAGCGGGCGCTTGCCGCCTGGCACGGTGTTGAACACCTGGAACTGCTGGGGTCGCTGACGGCAAGCCGTCTGCCGATCTTTTCCTTCCGCGTGCGTAACGGCAAGGGCGGCTTCGTGCATCAGCAACTGGTGACCCGCATGCTGAGCGACCGCTTCGGCATCCAGGCCCGCGGCGGCTGCGCCTGCGCCGGGCCCTATGTGCATCGCCTGCTGGACATCGACGAAGCCCAGTCGCAACAGATGCGCCAGGCCATACTTGATGGCCGCGAAATCGAAAAGCCCGGGTTCATCCGTCTGAATTTCAGCGCGCTGCTGTCCGATGCCAAGGCGGATTTCATCCTGGAATCGGTGCTGGCGCTGGCCGCGGACGCCGCGGATTTCGAAGGCCTGTATGGCTTTGACCCCAGCCGCGCCATCTTCTTCCCGAAAAGTGCAGAGCTGGCCGTCGCGGCCTGATCAGTCTTTCATCTGCGGGCCGCAAGTGCGGATCCAGGCGGCCTTCAGGTCGGTCAGGTCGTCGGACGCCCGGGTCAGCGTCTTGACCACCTGATCCGAAAAGGCCACGCCCTGGCGGCGGCAGGCCTCGAAGTCATCGCTGACCGCAAAACGCGCATCCAGCAAGTCCAGGCGGCCCTGGCACAGGTCGCGATTCAGTTGCAGATCGTTGGACGCTTCGCGCGTGCGCTGGACGTCTTGCGCGCGCTTGACGCTGGCCAGCCCGGCGTCGATCCGGGCCACGCAGTCGTCTGCGGCTTGCGCGGACGCGCCCGCGAAGGCGGTGATGATCAGGAGGGCGGCCAGCGGCCGGCGGTGCAATGCTGCCATACGGTAAGACCTTGGTATTGCGCTGAAGATGCTCCGCATCATAACTGCTGCTAAAACGCGTCCCCATGTTGCGGCGCGGGCGCCGCTATTGCTGGGACTGAGCATGATCTGCTCTCGTTTGTCGACACAGCACTCTTCGCCGGCATCTTCGCTTCGTCAGGAGGGGCATCGTACAATTCCGCTCAGTCGAATCAGGGGGTGCAATGGTTTACCGGGTTGAATATTCCAAGGTGGTAGAACTATTTGAAAGTGCTGGCGTGCACTTCAAAATTGACGGTTCTCGGCGTCATCAGCCTAAGGATCTGTTGACTTTTGAGGAAACCGCAATACTAGAACCAAATACGGCTTTTTTGACCGGCTCTAACCTCTATTCGATAGGGGCTTTTTCCTATTCCTGGTCAAATCTACCAGTGTCCGCGACGGTTGGCCGCTATTGCTCGATCGCTGCGAACATGGGAGTTCTTGGAACACGCCATCCTCACGAGTGGATGTCAACCTCGTCCTTTACGTATGACCCGAATTTCGTGATTTTTGCTCGGCATGCTGCGGAACGCCGGAAGAAGTATCCCGTCAGCAAGAGGCCAAGTTCTGAGCATCGAATTTTGATCGGGCATGACGTTTGGATAGGCGCAAACGTCACGCTGAAGCCCGGCATTCGTATCGGAACCGGGGCTGTTGTCGCAGCCGGATCTATCGTCGTCAAGGATGTACCGCCATATATGATAGTGGGCGGCAATCCCGCTAAACCGATTAAGTCTCGGTTTGACGACAAGCTTGTCGATCGCCTCTTGCGATCTGAATGGTGGAACTACAGTTTTACAGATTTCGACATCCTGGACATCACCAAGCCTGCCGAATTTCTGCCTGCACTTGAAGACGCCGTGGGCAACGGGGCTGTATTGCCGTATTCGCCCAAACCACTTACCGGTGCAGAAATTAAGGAGTGGGCTGGCCTGGCCTAGTAGGCATCCATGGTGGAATTGATAGCGATCTCGTCCTCTTGGAGCCGAACTACCTCATCAAGAATGGGGCAGGTTTTCCAGGTTTTCTGATATTTGGCGAAGTTGGCAAAGCCGCATGGCTGCAGCATGCAGTTCAGCTTCGCAAAGGCCAAGCGTATCGGATTGCGATTCTGTTAAGCGTGTCATTGAGTCCTCCCGCGTGGCCCCGCAGGACTCAGGTTTTTGATATGCCTGCGTCTCGGTTTCGGCGTGACCCCTCGCGCGCCTGCGCTTGATGGGCGTCGTCGTATATGGGGCGGAGGGGTGGATAGACGGGGTAGGACGGACGGCTGCTGTGTAAAAACACACTTTACCGCTGCCTGAAACTGTCCTACCGTGAGCGTCATATCAATGAAGTTTGGGATTTTGTTAAGCCCTTCCACATTGGACGTTCATTGATTGATTGTTCTGTTTTATCAACACGTCAAGTTGGAGATGAAAGAGAATGGCGAACACGCTCATCAAAGTCGATCTTGAACAGTCCCCGTACGAGAACAAGCAGATCCATAACCGATGGCATCCCGACATCCCGATGGCGGTGTGGGTCAAGCCCGGCGACGATTTCGTGCTGGAAACCTATGACTGGACCGGCGGCGCGATCAAGAACGACGACAGCGCCGACGACGTGCGCGACGTGGACTTGTCCACGGTGCATTTCCTGTCGGGCCCGGTGGGCGTAGAAGGCGCCGAACCCGGCGACCTGCTCGTCGTGGATCTGCTGGATATCGGCGCCAAGCCCGATAGCCTGTGGGGCTTCAACGGCTTTTTCAGCCGCAACAACGGCGGCGGCTTCCTGACCGAACATTTTCCGCATGCGCAGAAATCCATCTGGGATTTTCACGGCATGTTCACGTCGTCGCGCCACATCCCGGGCGTGAATTTTGCCGGCCTGATCCATCCCGGACTGATCGGCTGCCTGCCCGACAAGAAATTGCTGGACACCTGGAACCGGCGCGAGCAGGCGCTGATCGACACCAACCCGAACCGCGTGCCGCCGCTGGCGAATCCGCCGGCGCCCAAGACGGCGCACATGGGCGCGTTGCAGGGCGCCGAACGCGATAAGGCCGCAGGCGAAGGCGCGCGCACGGTGCCGCCGCGCGAACACGGCGGCAACTGCGACATCAAGGACTTGTCGCGCGGCGCGCGCGTCTTCTTCCCGGTCTACGTGAAGGGCGGCGGCTTGTCCGTGGGCGACCTGCACTTCTCGCAAGGCGATGGCGAGATCACCTTCTGCGGCGCCATCGAAATGGCGGGCTGGGTGCACATGCGCGTGACGCTGATCAAGGGCGGCATGGAGAAGTACGCCATCAAGAATCCCATCTTCAAGCCCAGCCCGATCACGCCCGCCTACAAGGACTACCTGATCTTCGAAGGCATTTCGGTGGACGAGACCGGCAAGCAGCATTATCTGGACGTCAATGTGGCGTACCGCCAGGCGTGCCTGAACGCCATCGAATACCTGAAGAAGTTCGGCTATTCGGGCGCCCAGGCCTATTCGCTGCTGGGTTGCGCGCCGGTGCAGGGGCATATCAGCGGGGTGGTCGATATCCCCAACTCGTGCGCGACGCTGTGGCTGCCGACCGAGATCTTCGACTTCGATATCCAGCCCTCGGCGTCCGGGCCGATCAAGCACATCAAGGGCGGGGTGGACATGCCGCTGTCGCGCGACCGCTAGGAGAGCCAACGATGCCCATGTATGACTACGCCTGCGCGGATTGCGGTGAATTCACGGCCTTGCGGCCGTTGGCGCAATGGCGCGATCCGGCGGGTTGCCCGCAATGCGGCGCGATGTCCGGTCGCATCATCGGCGGGGCGCCGGCGATTTCGGCGCTGTCGTCCGCCGTGAACCGGGCGCGCGCTGTCAATGAACGCAGTGCGAACGAGCCGCGCAGTTCGCGTTCGGGCCATGGCATGAACTGCGGATGTTGTTCCGGCGGGCGTGCTTCCGGCAAGACGCGCACCACGTCTGACGGTGCAAAATCATTCGCGGGCGCAAGGCCCTGGATGATCAGCCACTAGGCAGGCGGGTGAACCTCAAGCAAAGGGCCGGATTGTCCGGCCCTTTTTCGTTGAAGGTCGTAGGATGGGGGCAGCTATTCAAGCCTCCAGCGGCGCGACCGCGGCGCCCTGGATCTTGTGCCGCGCCAATGCGTCTGCGACGAAGCCGGACTTCTTCATGGCTTCGACGAAGGCGGCCAGGTAGGCGCTGGCCTTGTCGCCGCGGCTCTTGGGCACGCCCATCGCCTGGCGGATCAGCATGAAGTGGCCGTCCAGCAGGCGCAGCCCGCCCAGGCGATGTGCGTCGCCTTCGAGCTGCTGCTTGACGCCTGCCGCCACTTCCATGTTCTCTTTCATGAACGTGTCCACGACGGCGGGAGACGTGGGGGCGCGGAAAATCTCGGCCTGTTTCAGTTCGCGCGTCAGGTACAGGTCGTAGGCGCTGCCTTTTCCGACCACCACGCGCAGCCCCTTGCTGTCGACCTGGTCCATCGCGGTGATGGGGGAGTCCTGGCGCACCAGATAGGCGCCTTCGATCACGACATAGGGCGCGGTGAAAGCGATCTGTTCCCCGCGCAGCGGGTCAATGGCGAAAAAGCCCACGTCCGCCTGTTCGGCGGCCACGGCGTTCACGGATTCTCCGGCGGACTTGAACACCACCAGCTCCAGCTTCACGTCCAGGCGCCGCGCCAGTTCCGTGGCCAGGTCCACCGACACGCCGCCGGGCTGGCCGGTTGCGGGATCGGCGTTGGCCAGGATGGGGTTGCCCAGGTTGATGGACGCGCGCAGCGACCCGGTGGGGGCGAAGGCGGAGAGCAGCTCGTGGTCGGTCTTCATGGCTTCCTTGGGGTTGGGCGCCGCGCCGCCGGGCGCAGGCGATTCCAGAAGAATAGCCGCAAGCCCGGGGCTTGCGCGATGCCTTATTGCGCGCGCCGCAGCACGTAATGCGGCGCCAGCGGGCCGGTCGGGCGCGTGCCGTCGCGATACAGCATGGTCACCTGGTTTTCGCCGACGAAGTAGCGCTGGCTGTCGCCCGATGCGTCCAGCCGGATGGTGCTGCCGTCGGATTCCCAGCTGAATGTGCCCGTGACGATCTCGGGTTGCGGTTCACGGTCCAGGTATTGGGTCTGGCGTTCGTAGCGGTCATCCTTGAACAAGGTCAGCCGGGTCTTGATGCCGGGGCAGTCGGCGCAGGGCAGCGTGCCATCGTAGCTGCCGGGCCAGTCCAGCGCGTTGCGCGCGGTGTGGCCGTCGGCCGGGGTATCGCGGGCGTCATGGGACTTGAGCGGGGCGCAACCGGCAAGCAGGGCAAGGCTCAGGGTGCAGGTCAGGGTGGTTTTCATCATGGCGAGCTCCTGTTGGAATACGGGTCCACGATACGGACAGTAACGGGGGCATGCTGAAACGGGATGTAAAGCGTGGCGGAAATCTGCGCTACGCTTGACGTCTTTCCCGCCGCAACGGCGCTGAACCCCGAGCCATCATGACGAAAGCGAAAGGCGAACACCACTACACCGTCACGGTGAACTGGACCGGCAACACCGGCACCGGCACCTCCAGCTACGCGGCCTACTCGCGCGACCACGTGATCCAGGCCGAAGGCAAACCCGATGTGCCCGGTTCGTCAGACCCGGCGTTTCGCGGCGACCCGGCGCGCTGGAACCCGGAAGACATGCTGGTGGCCTCGCTGTCCGCCTGCCACAAGCTCTGGTATCTGCATTTTTGCGCGGTTGAAGGCATTACGGTTGAAGCCTACCGGGACGAGGCGCACGGCGTCATGGCCGAGGACCCGGCGCGTGGCGGCGCGTTCACCCGCGTCACCTTGCGTCCCGAGGTCACCATCCGCGCGGGCGACGACGCGGCGCTGGCCGCCGAATTGCACGACCGCGCGCACCACTTCTGCTTCATCGCGAATTCCGTGAATTTTCCGGTGCATTGCGAACCCCGCATTGTGTCCGCGCAATGAGTGCGGCTTGCGGCAAGACGACGATCTGGGGCCGGCGCAGTTCCTTCAATGTGCAGAAAGTGTTGTGGCTGGCGGGCGAGCTGGGGCTGAATTATGAACACGTGCCGGCGGGCGGCCAGTTCGGCCTGTTGGACACGCCGGCGTTCCTGGGCATGAATCCGCACGGCAAGGTGCCGGTGCTGCGTGATGATGACGTGACCGTCTGGGAGTCGCACGCGATCCTGCGCTATCTGGCCGCGCGGCATGGCGATTCCACGTTCTGGCCTGTACAGCCAGCGGCCCGCGCACGCGCGGACGGCTGGATGGATTGGGCGCAGACCGCGTTGCAGCCCGCTTTCCTCGTGGGCGTGTTCTGGGGTTATTACCGCACGCCTGAGGCTGCGCGCGATACGGCCGCGATCGCGCGCAGCCTCGAGGCCACGCATGCGTGCTTGCGCAAGCTGGACGAGGCGTTGGCGGACCAGCCCTATCTGAGCGGCGCGGCATTGGGCCTGGCGGACGTGCCCGCTGCAACGTCGCTCTACCGTTACTACGAACTGGATATTCCGCATCCCCCGTTGCCGCGCGTGCGTGCCTGGTACGACCGGCTTCAGGCGCGGCCGGCGTATCGCGAGCATGTGATGGTGCCGTTCGGTGAGTTGCGCGGGCGGCTGGAATTCTGATGGGCGGGGTGGGGTAGACTTCCCCGCACTCTCTGAATGTGGATGGCCATGACAACCGCTTTGATCGTGATCGATGTGCAGGGCGCCCCGCTGAAGCGGCGCCCCAAGTCCGATGGATCCTGAACTCCTTACCTTGCTCGTCACCCGGGACATGCCTTTCGGCAAGTACAAGGGGCGGCTCATCGCCGACCTGCCCGGTCCGTATCTGGCCTGGTTCGCGCGCAAGGGGTTCCCGCCCGGTGAACTGGGCCGCCTGCTGGCCTTGATGCACGAGCTGGACCACAACGGCCTGTCGTCCTTGCTGGCGCCGTTGCGCAAGTCCCGGCCCGCCGCAGCCAAGCCCTAGCGCCCGAAACGGCGGGAAACAACTCCGGCTGCCGTTGTAGCGTCTTGGCACGTTACCCGCCGGCGCAGGGCGCTACGATAAGGCGGCTCGCCCGGGGCGGGCCACCACGCTTGCGCCCCAGGGCGATTGCTTATACGAACAGAGGTCGCCATGAAGAAACACACCCTTTCCGCCTTCCTGTTTGCCGCCTTGTGCGCGGCCGGCGCTGCGCAGGCGCAGAACGCCCCGCCCGCCACGCAGGAATACCAATATCCCAGTTTGCCCTCCAAGGACGGCAGCCAGTCGCCGCCGTCCACCCTGCGCATGACGGTCACGCCGGCGCCGGGCGCGGCGCCCGCAGTCATCCGGGATACGGCGGAAAGCCAGGCTCAGTACGTGCGTTGCCGCGAGGTCTCGGACCGTGCCGCGGTGTCGAATGCGCAGATGCAGGCCGGCGTGGCGCAATGCCTGAAAGAGCTGGAGCAGCGCCGCCAGCAGTAAGGGCAGCGCCGGGCCGGCGGCAGGGCCGGCTTTCCGTTCTGGTCAAACGGTAATAATATTCAATCTCATCAACTCTGCCCGCCCACTATCGGCGGCCGCCTCCTTGACCGTGCCCGCGACCCGCCCCGACCTTGACTGGACCGTATCCGCCGCCACGCCTGCGATGTCGTTGGCGGGCGGCACACTGTGCTTCGGCCAGGCCGAGCGGGTGCATGAACACCTGGACCCCGGGCTGAAACTCGTGCTGGTGCTGGACGGCGACCTGCGCTACAGCGTGCGCGGGGCGCCGGCCACCCAGGTGAGCGGACCGTCGTTGCACATGAGCCTGTGCCAGGACGCGATGGGCATGGAACACGAGTTCGGCGCCGGCAGGGCGCTGCGGTTCGTGTCCCTGCGCACCAGCCTGGACCAGTTGCGCGGCGCCTTCGCCATGGAGCCCGCCGAATTGGGCGCGTTGCTGCACGCCCCGCGCGGCGGCTTGCCCTATGCCGATGCCAACTTGCGTGTGAACCACGCGCTGCTCGCACTGGGCCACCAGATGCTGGCCTGCCCGATGCAGGGCGCGCTCAAGCGCATGTACCTCTCGGCCAAGGCGCTGGAATTGGCCGCCTTGGCGTTCAACGCCTTGCTGCCCTTGCGGGCAGGCGCCGCGGAAAGCGGCCTGGCGCGCGGCGACGCCGAACGGCTGCATCACGCCCGCGATCTGCTGCTGGCGGATCTGCAGGATCCGCCCTCGCTGCCCGAATTGGCGCGGCGGGTGGGCGTCAATGTGAACAAGCTGACGACAGGGTTCCGCAAGCTGTTCGGCCAGAGCGTCTACGCCTTCGTGCGCGAACGCCGCATGGAGCAAGCGCACGCCTTGCTGGCCGCCGGCGCGTTGACCGTATCCGAGGCGGCCTATGCATGCGGCTACACCGATTCGCACTTCACCAAGGCCTTCCAGCGCCGCTACGGGCTGCTGCCCAGCAGCCTTGCTGCGCGCAATTGATCGCCGGTCTGGCTGCCGCTGCGCCGGGATACTTCCGCAATCGCCAGTAAAACTTCCGCAATCGCCAGCGGGCAAGCCGGCTCGTCTCTAGAATTATTTGAGAATAATTCTCAATAGTGAATAAAGAGGAACGGCGGTGCGTAAACAGGTGAAAACACGGGCGGCCAGACCGCGGCAAGGCATGGCGCGCGTTGGGCAGTGGCCGCTCTGGCTGGCAGTGGCCGCAGGGCCGGCGATGGCGGAGGATGCGCCGTCGCTGCCGGCGGTGACGGTCAGCGGGGAAGGCGTGCCGCAGGAAGCGCCCACGGTGGCCAAGCTGCCACTGACCGTGCGCGAAATCCCGCAGTCCGTCACGGTGATCGGGCAGGAGCAGATGCGCGAGCAGAACCTGCAAAGCCTGGACGACGTCATGCAGCATGCCACCGGCATCACGGTGCAGCCTTATCAGTTGCTGACCACGGCGTACTACGCCCGCGGCTTCAAGGTGGATTCGTTTGAACAGGACGGCGTGCCGGTGCTGATGGGCAATATGGCCGCGTCGCCGCAAGACATGGCGGTGTACGAACGCGTCGAGATCCTGCGCGGCGCCAATGGCCTGATGCATGGCGCCGGCAATCCGGCCGCTACCGTGAATCTGGTGCGCAAGCGGCCGCAGCGCGAGTTCTCGTTCAATGGCTCGGTCAGCGCCGGAAGCTGGGACCGCTACCGGGCCGAAGCCGATCTGGGCGGCCCCCTGAACGACAGCGGCAGCGTGCGCGGGCGCATCGTCAGCGCGGTCGAGGACCGTGGTTATTTCTACGACGTAGCCGACCAGCAGTCAGCGTTGCTCTATGCCATCGGCGAGGTGGACCTGGGGCCGCAGACCGTCCTGTCGGCCGGTGTGCAGACTCAGCGCATCCGCTCCACGACCAACATGGCGGGCGTGCCGCGCTACAAGGATGGCGGCGATATCGGCTTGTCTCGGTCCACGTATCTGGATGCCGCGTGGGATCGTTTCAACTGGGACACGACCCGGGTGTTCGCCGACCTGGAACACCGTTTTGGCCAGGGATGGACCGCCAAGGTCAGCGCCAATTACCTGACCGCCGACAGCAACCTGAAGTATGCCGGCGCGTACGGCGCCATCGACCGCCAGACCGGGCTGGGTTCCCGCCTGATGGGCGGCGCCTACAAGTTCGACAACACGCAGGCCAGCGTGGACGCCTATGTCAGCGGGCCGATCCAATTGTTCGGCCGCCGCCATGAACTGCTGTTGGGCGGCAATGCGCAACGCACCACGTCCGAGCAATACACCGGCATGTTCACGCCGGCGTTGAACGTGCCGGTGAACGTGTTCGACAGGGACCCGCACGGCGTGCCGGAACCGGGTGTCGGCCCGTACACGTCGCCGGGCGAAACGCGCTTGAAGCAGCAGGGCGTCTACGGCATGGGCCGCTTTTCGCTGGCCGATCCGGTCACGCTGGTGCTGGGTGGGCGCATGAGCTGGTGGAACCAGACGGCGCCGGGCGCGCGGCAACAGATCGATCCCGAGTTCACGCCCTACGGCGGCCTGATCGTGGACCTGAACTCGCAATGGTCGCTCTACGGCAGCTATGCGCAAGTATTCCAGCCGCAAAGCCAGTTGACGCGCGAAGGCAAGCCGCTGGATCCCGTCACCGGCACCAACTACGAAGCCGGCGTGAAGGGCGAACTGGCCGGCGGGGCGCTGAACGTGTCGCTGGCGGTGTTCCAGATCCTGCAGAAGGACCGCGCGATTCAAGACCCCGACTGGCCTTGCGTGGGCAATAACTGCTACTACGTGCAAGGCGGCGAAGTGCGCAGCCGGGGCATCGAAGCCGAGGCCAACGGGCAGATCACGCCCCACTGGTCGGTGGCCGGCGGCTACACCTTCAACACCAGCAAATACGTGAAAGACCCCATCTCGAACGGGCAGCCGTTCGCGAGCTTCACGCCCAAGCACATCTTTCGCGTCTGGACGAACTATGCACTGCCCGTGCTGGACCGGCGCCTGAGCGTGGGCGGCGGCGTGCAGATGCAGTCGGGGTATTCGACGGTCTCGGGTCCCGTGACCTTGCGTCAGGGCGGCGTCACGCTGGTGGATTTGCGCGCGGCGTACCGCGTGGACAAGCACGTGACGGTGGCGTTGAACCTGAACAACGTCTTCGACCGCGGCTACTACCAAAGCCTGTCGGGCACGTCCTGGAACAACCGCTACGGCGAACCGCGCAACGCGATGCTGACGCTGCGCGCGCAGTACTGACCGCCAGCTTCGGGCTGGCGTGCAAGCCGCGCCAGCCCGCTTCACTTACCGGGAGTTTTCACAATGAATACCGAAGAAGCCCTTTTACCGGGGGCCGTCTTTGACTGGCTGGACCACTTCATGGCGCTGGGCCAAGGCGGCGGCATGCGCCAGGTGGGCAAGGTTCGACGCCTGTCGCCGCAAGACGGCTGGCTGGTCGGCATCAAGGCCGTGGCAAGCGATGCCGATGTGCACGGGGATGTCTGGGAACGCCATCCCGCGGGCGACGAAATGCTGTGCGTGCTGGAAGGGCGCGTGGTGCTGACCCTGATCGAAGACGACGGCGGGCAAACCGACGTGCTGCTGGACAACCGTCAGGGCACCGTGGTGCCGCGCGGGGTGTGGCATCGGCTGCACGTGGCCTGTCCTGGAAAGATCCTGTTCGTGACGCCGGGGCACGGCAGCGAACACCGCCGCGTGGCGGCATCCCCCCAATAGGAAACCTGACCGTGAATCGATTGGCAAACGGGCGCTTGTTCATCATGATCGCCGCCCTGTATTTTTCCCAAGGCATCCCGCTGGGCGTGGCGATGGAGGCATTACCCACGTTGCTTCGCCGCGATGGGGCTGGCCTGGGCACGCTGGCCTGGCTGCCGCTGGTCGGTTTGCCGTGGGTGCTGAAGTTCCTGTGGGCGCCGCAGGTCGACAACCGCTGGCGGCCGTCCGCGGGCCGCCGCCGCAGCTGGATCGTGCCGATGCAGTCCATCGTGCTGGCCTGCATGGCGGGCGTGGCGCTGCTGGGCATTTCGTCCGCCAGCGCCGCCTGGGTCGTGGGACTGATGGCCGTGGCGTCGTTGGCCAGCGCCACGCAGGACATCGCCACCGACGGGTTGACGGCCGAACGCTTTGAAGGCCAGGCGCTGGCGCGCGCCAACGCCGTGCAGGTGGGCGGCACGATGGTGGGCTTCTTCTTTGGCGGCCCGGGCGCGTTGATCATGGCGGGCTACATCGGGCAGGGGGGGGCGCTGGCCGTATTGACGGCGGTCGTGGCGTTCAGCCTGTTGATGGCCGCGACCTGGCGCGAGACCCCGCTCGACGGCCGGGAATCCGCCGCGCCGCGCCAGCGCGCCTCGCTGGCGGGTTTTGTGCGCCGCCGGGGGGCGTGGGCGCTGGCCGTGGCGGCCTTCCTGTCGGCGATGACGGCGGTGGCGGGCTACGGCCTGTCCAAGCTGTATCTGGTGGACGCCGGCTGGGCGCTTGACGCCGTCGGGCGCATCGGCATGGCCGGCGGCATGGTCACCGTGTTGCTGGGATGCGGCGGGGGCGCCTGGCTGATCGGGAAGCTGGGCGCGCACAAGGTGCTGGCGCTGGGGCTGGCCGCATCCGGCGCCGCCGCGCTGGCCTGGATGGCGCAGGCCCAAGGCTGGATGCCGGTCCGGCCAGGCATGGCCTTCGCGGCGCAAGGCCTGGGGTCCTTCGGGGCAGGCGCGGCGTCGGTTGCGTTGATGACGCTGGCGATGCGCTTTGCCCGGCAGGGGCAACAATCGGGCACGGACATGACGGCGGTGCAGAGCGCGCGCGACCTGGGCGAAATCCTGATTTCGTCGATGCTGACGGGTTTGGCCGCCCAGGTCGGCTATGGCGGCGGCTTTGCCAGCGGCGTGGCGGTGGCCGCCGTCACGTTGCTGTTTACGGCGACGGCCTTGCGGCGCGCGGCGCCGGCTTGAGTCCGGCGGGGCAGGGCGTCCGGGGCAGGCGGTAAGGCCGAAGAAGGCGGCGCCTGCCCGCTGGCGGCGAAGCGAGTACACTTGTCCGCCGTTTTGCTATAAGCCCCAGAATTCTCCATGATTTCCTCCGCATGCGGCGTCGACTTCGGTACGTCCAACTCCACCGTAGGCTGGAGCCGCCCCGACCAACGCGCGCTCCTCGCCCTGGAAGACGGCAAGACCACCTTGCCGTCGGCCATCTTTTTCCATGACGAAGACGCCGAGGTCAGCTATGGCCGCGCCGCCATTTCCGACTACCTGGCCGGGTACGACGGGCGCTTGATGCGCTCGATGAAAAGCCTTTTGGGCAGTTCGCTGATCGACGGGTCGACGGAAGTGCAGGGGCGTTCCATCCCGTTTCGCGTCCTCTTGACCCGCTTCATCGCGGAATTGAAGCGGCGCGCCGAAACCGCTGCGGGCCGCGATTTCACGCGCGCCGTGCTGGGGCGGCCGGTCTTCTTCGTGGACGACAATACCGCCGCCGACCAGACCGCCCAGGACACCTTGGGCGAGATCGCACGCAGCGTGGGATTCACCGACATCGAGTTCCAGTTCGAACCGCTGGCCGCCGCATTCGACTATGAATCGCAGATCGACCGCGAAGAGCTGGTGCTGGTCATCGACATCGGCGGCGGCACGTCCGACTTTTCGCTGATCCGCCTGGGGCCGGACCGTGCCGGCAAGGCCGACCGCCGCGACGACATCCTGGCCTACGGCGGCGTGCATATCGGCGGGGTGGATTTCGACAAGCAGCTGAGCCTGGCGCACGTCATGCCCCTGCTGGGGCTGGGCAGCCAGCTGCGCAGCGGCAAGGACGTGCCGTCCACGCAGTACGGCAATCTGGCCTGCTGGCACACCATCAACCAGGCCTATACGCGCAAGGCCGCCGAGCATTTCGCCTACATCCGCGCCGAAGCCGGCGACCGCGAGAAGATCGACCTGCTGCTGAACCTGGTGAAGCAGCGCGCGGGCCATTGGGTGGCGGTGCAGGTGGAAGAGGCCAAGATCGCGCTGTCTGAATCGCCGTCGGCCCGCATCGACCTGTCGCGCATCGCGCCGGAGCTCGGCGTGGACGTGACGCGCCCGTCGTTCGACGCCTGCGTGGGCCGCCTGATCGAAAAGGTCGAGACCACGGTGGGCGCGCTGCTGCGCGATGCCGGCGTGTCCACGGCCGATGTGGATACCGTGTTCTTCACCGGCGGTTCCAGTCGCGTGCCGCGCCTGCGTGAAACCGTGTCGGCGCTGGTGCCGGGGGCGCGCAGCGTGGAAGGCGACCTGTTCGGCAGCATCGGCGCCGGTCTGGCGCTGGACGCCCGCCGCAAGTTCGATTGACCGCGTTGGAACGGCCTGCCGCTTAAGTCGCCAGCATCGCGGGTACACGCGCCGCCAGCGCATCGATGGCGGTGCGTGTCTTGGACGGCAGGTAGCGGGCCTGTGGCCAGACCGCGTGCACTTCCTGGGCGGCCATCCGGTCGCCATGCATCAGGACGTCCAGTTCGCCCGTGCGCACGTAGTGGGTGAGCATCCAGCACGGCAGCCAGGCGATCCCGGCGCCTGCGATCGCGGCGTCCGCAATGGCTTGCAAATCGTCCAGCCGCAGCCGCGGTTGCACCCGCAACCGGATGACCCGGCCTTCCGCATCCTTCACCTCCCACCCGCGCTCCGCCCCGCCATGCGAGTAGACGATGCCGGCGTGTTGCGCCAGTTCGTCGATGGTCGTCGGGCACCCATGCGCCCGGATGTAGGCGGGAGACGCGCCGATGCCCATGGTCTGCATCCCCAGCCTGCGCGCGGCCAGACTGGCGCTGTCGGGCAATGCGCCCACGCGGATGCCCAGATCGTAGCCTTCCTCGATCAGGTCGACCACGCGGTCGTTGAATGAGATGTCCAGCTGCAGTTGCGGGTGGCGCATGGCCAGTTCCCGCAGGACCGGGGCGACGCAGTGCCGGCCGAACACGAGCGGCGCGCTGACGCGCAAGCGCCCCTGGGGCTCGCGGCGCCCGCTGTCGAGTTCCGCTTCGCCAAGCTGCAGTTCGGCCAGGGCGCGGATGCAGCGGTCGTAGTAGGCCTGGCCGTCGTCAGTCAGGCTTTGCTGGCGGGTCGTACGGTGGAACAGCCGGACCCCCAGGCGCGCCTCCAGCCGGGCGACCGATTTGCCCACGGCGGACCGCGTGAGGTTCAGGCGATCTGCCGCCAGCGCGAAGCTGCCGGCCTCGACGGCCTGCACGAAGACTTCGATGCCGCCAAGCCTGTCATGCGCACCCGATGTGGCCATGTTGCCTTTCCTGTCTGTATTGGTTCATGTTCGGCACCATTGAAACGAATTAATGTCGCCATTGTTGAACTGAATTCCGCATATCTTATCGGTACCCGGCCGCGCTGTCATCGGCAGCCCGACGCGGCCCGCCTCGAAACCGAACAGGAGAACACCATGCAGGCCTACACCGTCATCAACGGCAAAGACATCGCGTCCCTCGCGCTTGTCACGCGCGAACCCCAAGCGTTGGGGCCGCACGATGTGCGTGTGCGCATCAATGCGGTATCGCTGAACTTCCGCGATCTGATGGTGGCGCGCGGCGACTATCTACAGGGCGCGTCCAGCCCCGTCATTCCGGCGTCGGACGCCGCGGGCGAAGTGATCGAGGTCGGCAAGGCCGTGACGCGCTTCGCGCCGGGCGACCGCGTGATGGGCTCGTTCTTTCCGGATTGGATCGACGGCGACGCCACGCCGGCCACGACGCGCGTTGCGCCGGGTGCGGCGACGGACGGCGTGCTGTCCACGGAACGCGTTTTCGCCGAGACCGCCTTGGCGGCCACGCCGCCCTCGTTGAGCGACGAGCAGGCCTCGACCTTGCCTTGCGCGGCGGTCACCGCCTGGAACGCGCTGTTCGTCGCGGGTGGCGCCAAAGCCGGGCATACGGCGTTGTTCCTGGGTACGGGCGGCGTATCGGTCTGGGGACTGCAATTGGCGAAGGCGGCCGGCCTGCGCGCCATCATCACGTCCTCCAGCGCCAGCAAGCTGGAACGGGCCCGGGCCATGGGCGCCGATGGCCTGATCAACTACCGCGATACGCCTGACTGGCAGGATGAAGCCTTGCGCCTGACCGACGGCGAGGGCGCGCATGTCGTGCTGGAAGTGGGCGGCGAAGGCACGCTGGCGCGCTCCGTGGCGGCGGCGCGCATGGGCGGGACCATCGCGGTGATCGGCGGCGTCAGCGGGTTCGCGGCCGTGCCGGTGGCGCCTTTGGCGCTGATCGCCGGCAGCAAGCGCTTGCAAGGCATCTTCGTGGGCAGCCGCAGGATGCTGGAGGACGTGGCGCGCTTCGTGGAAGTGGCCGGCATCGTGCCGGTCATCGACCGGGTTTTCGGTTTCGACGAAGCCCCCGCCGCTTTTGAACACCTGGCGTCGGGCGGCCATTTCGGCAAGGTCGTTATCCGGGTCGCCAAGTAGCCCGAGGCAGGGCGCAGAAGGGCAGGCCGCGCGGGCGGCGATGGTAAGCTGCATTGCTTGCTGAAGGCGCTCCCGCGCCAGCCTGTCCCAAGACACCCTCAGACCCCTACGCGCCCTCATGACCCGCCCGACCGATACCCATCTTGTTGAAACGCTGGTGACCAGCGAAGCGCCTTATGAAGGCAGCTTCCTGAAGATTCGCCGGGACACCGTCAGCCTGCCCAACGGCAATACGGCCACGCGCGAATACGTCGTGCATCCCGGCGCGGTCGTGGTGATCCCCTTGCTGGATGACGGCCGCGTCTTGCTGGAGCGCCAGTTCCGCTACCCCATCGGGCGTGTCATGACGGAGTTTCCCGCCGGCAAGCTGGACCCGGGCGAAGACCCGCTGGTCTGCGGCAAGCGCGAACTGCTGGAAGAAACGGGCTACACCGCCGACCAATGGGCGCACGCGGGCGCCTTGCATCTGGCCATCGCGTATTCCACCGAGATCATCCACATCTTCTTCGCCCGCGGCTTGCGCGCTGGTCCGCGGCAACTGGACCAGGACGAGTTCCTGGACGTGATCAGCGCGGACCCCGCCGAATTGCTGGCGGCGTGCAGCAAAGGCGAAGTCACCGACGCCAAGACGCTGACCTGCGTGCTGTGGATGCAGAACGTGCTGTCCGGCGCCTGGCAGCTGGACTGGCAAGACAACGCCGGCTGACATGCCCGCGTTCCCGGTCCTGGTCCAACCTGCCGGCCTGCGGTTCGAGGCGGACGCGGGCACGCCCGTCCTGCTGGCCGCGCAGGCCGCGGGTATCAAGCTGCCCAGTTCGTGCCGCAACGGCACCTGCCGGGCCTGCATGTGCCTGATGCTGGAGGGCTCGGTGGCCTACCGCATTGAATGGCCAGGCCTGTCGCGCGACGAGAAAGAAGAAGGCTGGATCCTGCCCTGTGTCGCGCACGCCACGGCGCCGCTGGAGATCCAGGCGCCGCTTGCGGCGCCGATCGAAGCTGCGCCGGCCACGCCGGCCGTGGCGCGGCCCCTTACCGGCGCGCGGCGCTAAACGCGACCACCGGCAGCAGCCCCGCGGCCATGCCGGCGGCCATGCCCAGCGCCATGCCGCCAAAGGGCGAAGCCCCCAGCAGCAGCGCCGCCATCACCCCCAGCCGCGCGCCCAGCACCATTCCGACAGCCATCGCCACTGCGCAGAGCAAGCGTTGCGCAAGCGGCGGTGCGGGCACGCGTCCCGGGGGCCATGGCGCCAGTGCCGCCAAGCCCATCGCCGCACTGCTGGCGGGCATCAGGGCGCCATGCCGCCAAGCCATGTCCAGCAGCCCGCCCGGCGCGCCGCATTCGCTTGCCAGCAGCGCCGCAGGCGTCACGCGCGTGTCGATCCACAGGCCCACCGCCATGGCCGCCAAACAGGCCAGCCACAGCGACGCCATGGCGCGCGCGCCGTCAGGCGCAAGCGTGGCACGCCTTCGGCGCGTCGTCGTAACGGTCATGGTGGCGGACCCAGTCGCCCAGGTTGAAGTGGGGGCCCGTTTCGTTGCGGCCCAAGGGCGCGAAATCCAGGTAGTTGTAGGCGCCGGCCAGGCGCTCCACGCCGCGCTCGAATGCCGAATAGGTGTGAAAGATCTCGCCGTCGGGATCAAGGAAAAAGGCGCTGGCGCCCGAACGCTCTTCGACGCTGCCATCGGCCTGCGGCACCGAGGCCTGGAAATCGAAATTGAAGTCGCAGCCCTCGGACGAGAACCAATCGAAGCGCCAGCCCATGCGCCGTTTGAACGCATCCAGCTTGGCCAGCGGTGCGCGCGACACCGCCACCACCGACACGTCGTGGTGACGCAGGTGCATCAGCGCGCTGTCCAGGTGGTCTGCCAGGAACGAGCAGCCGACGCAGCCTTCTTCCCAATCCGGCCCGTACATGAAATGGTAGAGGATCAGTTGGCGTTTGCCGCCGAACAGGGCGGCCAAGCCTAGCGGTCCGCTTGCGCCCTGGAATCGATAAGGCTTATCCACCCGTACCCAGGGCAGGTCCAGGCGGTCGCGGGCCAGGGCGTCCTGGGCGCGGGTCATCGCCTTTTCGCGGACAAGCAGGGCCTCGCGGGCGGCGTCCCATTGGGGACGGGATACGACAGGATGGGGGGTCTGCATCGTAGGACTCCTTTGCGTGGCGGGCCTGTCGGGCCCGGGCAAGGCAACGGCCGTTCAGGCCTCGCTTGCCAGATGGTCCGCCAGCCGGTCCATCGCACCTGCCCAGCCGTGTTCGTGGCCGTCGCGGGTTGCCTGATCGACAAACGGGGTTTGCAGGAAGGCCAGTTCAGTGCCGCCCTGCGCGGGAACGAATTCAAGGGTGATCAGCGATGTTTCTTCAGGGGTGTCGCGCCACGCCCAGGTAAAGACCAGCCGGCGCAGCGGTTGCACGTCGTGGTACTGGCCGCTGGCGTAATGCGACTGCCCGTCGTCGGTGACGAAGCCCACCAGGTAGGCGCCGCCCACGCGCACGTCGGTCTCGGCCACCAGCACTTCTCGCGTGCCGGCCGGGCCGAACCAGCGCATCAGCGCTTGCGGGTCCGTCCAGGCGCGCCAGACCCGGTCGACGGGGGAGGTGAAGCGCCGCGTGAGCCGGAGCTCGAGGGGGGCGTTGTTGGAGCGGGTTCGGCTTGCCATGGGTGGATCTCCTCGTCGTGGTACAGGTACCGGGCCAGCGAATCCAGTTGGCCGTTCCAGAACTTCTCGTAGCGGGCCAGCCAGTCGGACGCCGCGCGCATCGGTTCGGGCGACAGCGTGCAGCTGACTACCCGTCCGTCCTTGGCGCGGCCAATCAGCCCGGCGTCTTCCAGCACCCGCAGATGCTTCATGAAAGCGGGCAGCGACATGGCGTGGGGCCGGGCCAGTTCGCTGACCGATGCCGAGCCCTGTTCCAGGTCGGCCAGCACCTGCCGGCGGGTGCTGTCGGCCAAGGCGGAAAAGATGCTGTCGAGCGCGTCGTCGTTTAAGTTAACCATAAGGTTAAGTATCCGCCCGAAAAACTGCCGGCGTCAAGCCGGCAGCGTCGGGAATTTCCCTAGGTCAATCGTGCCGGTGCATCGCCGACTGGTGCTTGGTGTCTCGCATCGTCGCGTACACCAGCAGGGACAGGAAGATCACGCCGGCCAGGTAGTAGTAGAACCACGCCTCGTGTCCTTGCTGCTTGAAGAACAGGGCGATGGCAGGCGCCGTGCCGCCGAAGATCGACACGGTGACCGCATAGGGCACGGCGACGCCGGTGGCGCGGATGTTGGTGGGGAACAGCTCTGCCTTCACCACGGCGTTGATCGACGTATAGCCGGCCGTGAATACCCACGCGCCGCAGATCAGCAGGAAGGCGATGAAGGGCGAGCGGGTATTGGACAAGGTCATCAGGATGGGCACCGTCAGCGCGGCCCCCGCCACGCCGAAGAAGATCAAGAGCGGCTTGCGCCCGATCTTGTCCGACAGCGCGCCATACAGCGGCTGCAGGATCAGCGCGAAGATCAGCGAGGCCGCGATGATGTAGGTCGTGGTGATGTCCGTAAAGCCCGACGTCTGCCGCACGAAGGTCTGCATGTAGGTGGTGAAGGTGTAGAAGGCCGCGGTGCCGCCGGCCGTCAGCCCCACCACGATCGCCACCTCGCGCGGATACTTCATCAGGCCGCGCAGCGAACTGGTCTTCGGCTTGGTCTTCTGCGCTTCCTTGTACGAGTCGGTCTCGGGCATGTCGCGGCGCATCAGCGCGGTCACGATGGCCAGCAGGGCGCCGATCACGAAGGGGATGCGCCAGCCCCATTCCACCAGCTGCTCGTGCGTCAGGAACACGTTCTGCAACAGCAGCAGCACCAGGATTGCGCAAAGCTGGCCGCCGATCAGGGTGACGTACTGGAAGCTGGAATAAAAGCCGCGGTGTTCCGGGTCGGATATCTCGGTCAGGTAGGTGGCGCTGGCGCCATACTCGCCGCCCAGGCTCAGGCCTTCGATCACGCGGGCCAACGCCAACAGCGCGGGCGCGGCCAGGCCGATGGTCGCGTACGTGGGCGTCACGGCGATGATCAGCGAACCCACGCACATCATCACCACCGACACCATCAGCGATATCCGCCGCCCGTGCCTGTCGGCGATGTGGCCGAACAGCCAGCCGCCCAGCGGGCGCACGATGAAGCCGGCTGCGAACAGGGTGGCGGCATTCAATTGCTGGACGACGGGGTCATGCGAGGGGAAGAAGGCGGGCGCGAAATACAGGGCGAAAGCGGTATAGGCGTAGAAATCGTACCACTCGACCAGGTTGCCCATGGAGCCGACGAAAATGGCCTTGATGCGGCGTTTGGCGTCGGGCATGGCGAGATACGTTTGCGTCATAGCTGTTCTCAGGTGAGCTTGTCGGGAGTCGCCGGACACGCGACCGCGCCTTGTCCTCGCCCGTCAAGATCGCAAGGCCAGCCGCGAAATGGAACATGCATCGCGGTATCTTGCGCCTGCCCACGCCGAAATGCACGCAATGGCGAACAGTTTTCATTCAGGTTTTTGTCAGGGTTGGCGACGCGCCAGCGCCCTGCAGGCGGCTGCGGCGTTACTTGCCGCGCGGCTTGATGATGTCGCAGGCGGCGGCCCGGTCGCCGGCCTGGGCGCCGCTGCCCAGCAAGGCCTGGGCGCCGCAGACGGAGCCGAACATGCCTTTGTTGTCGTGCCCCACGCCGCCGACCTCGAAGCTGCTGCGGTGCAGCGGCACCGGCTTCGCGCCGCGGGCGGCCAGCACGTATTCGTATTGCACGTAGGCGGTGCCGCGGGCCAGGCGCGTGGCGCCTTGCGCCTCGGCGCCGCAGGTCTTGTCCAGCAGGCGGTGCTCGGGGTTGTTGTCCGCCCCGCCCAGAAGATAGATCACGTCGCGAGCGGCATAGCGCACGAACAGCCGCGTGTCGTCGGTTTCGCGCGCGTACGGCGGCAGCTTGTCGGTGCCGTACTTGTACTGGTTGTAGGTGGGGCAGATGCCGCGTTCGTACGGCGCGTAGCCTTTGCCGTCGGCACGTGGGCGCTCGTTGGTCAGGTACAGGTAGGACGAGGGGTTCGCGATTACGTAGCGCAGCGCCAGCCCGTCGCGGCGCAGCGGGCCGTCGGTATTGTTCAGCACGGCATAGCGCTGCACCAGTTGTCCGCCTGCGGAGTGCCCGGCCAGCACGATGTTGGCCAGGGTGGGCAGGCGCTTGCGGTCGTCCAGGCTGCGCAGCAGATCATCCAGCACCTGGAACGAGGTGACGGGAGCGGGCCGCCCCGCGGCCTGGATGCTTTCTTCGCCTTCTTCCCAGCTGGCCTTGCGCCACGCGGCCATGCCGCCAAATCCCGAATCGATGGAGCCGGGGAAGCGGGGAGCCAGGACCAGCGTGTCGCGTGCGCGGTCCGGATTGCGCGCCAGCAGGCCGGCCGCGGTGTCGTAGTAGCGGTCGGCGTCGCGCTTGACGCCATGGATGACGATCAGGACCTGCTTGATATCGCGCAGGTCGTCGCGGGCCAGGTCGCGGTTAGCATAGACCGGCATCTTGTACCGATGCCCTGGCTTGCCCAGTTCCACCGTCTGCCAACGCAACGGCGTGGCGCGCTTGGGCGCGGGAACGGTTTCGTCGTAGTCGTAGGGGTCCGGCAGCGGCGTCTGCGCGCGCACGGCCAAGGGGGCAAGCGTTGCAGCCAGGGCCAGCGCGGCCCCCAGTCGGCGCCCGAAACGCCCGCACGCGGACGCGTGCGGCAGGGTTCGGGGCGCGGAAGGGGCGGGGGCGCGGCGCATGGCGCGGCCTGGCGTCAGCAGGTCTCGAGGCCCAGCAACTGCTTGAGCGCAGGCAGATCCAGGATGCGGACTTCGCGCTGGTTGATCTTGATCAGGCCTTCGCGCGCGAAACGCGAGAACAGCCGACTGACCGTTTCCAGCGTCAGGCCAAGATAGTTGCCGATTTCTTCGCGGCTCATGCGCAGCACGAATTCGGTCGACGAATAGCCCAGCGAGGCATAGCGCTGCGACAGGTTCAGCAGGAAGGCCGCCAGGCGCTGTTCGGAACGCATGGCGCCCAGCGACGCCAGCATCTGGTGCGAACGCGTGATTTCGCGGCTCATCAGGCGCCGGAACTGCTGCTGCAGCGACGGCAGGTGCGCAGCCACGCGGTCCACGTCGCTCAAGCGTATGACGCAGACTTCGGAGTCTTCCAGCGCGACTGCAGCCGACACGTGCTTGCCTTCCAGCATGCCGTCCATGCCGACGATTTCGCCGGGCAGGTGAAAGCCGGTAACCTGGATCTGGCCGGTCGCGTCTTCCAACTGGGTCTTGATGCTGCCAAAGCGAACGCTGTAGACGGCGTCAAGCGGGTGATCCAGCGAATACAGCGTCTTGCCCTTTTCCAGGCGCACACGCTCTTTCACCAGCTCGTCCAGTTTTTCCACTTCGGCGGCGGCCATTCCCACGGGCACGCACACGTGTCCCAACATGCAGGTGGAACAGTGGGCGCCATCAGGGGCAACGGGAACCCGTTTTTGCATACGATGACCTCTATAGTGCCCGTTGCGCGCCGGGGAGGGCGAAACGGGTGTAAAGCGTGAAGACAACGCCTATTGTAGTCTGTTGTTACTACGGCCGTCTTACGGGCGGCCGCCGCCCGTCCGGCCGTGCCGGTGCGCGATCCAGTCCTCGCCGGGGATATCGACCGCCGCGCCTCGCAACGTCGGGTCGATGGGGTAATACTGGCAGCGGATTTCGGCATTGCCGTGCGCCGCCGATTCCAGGCGCGCGGCGATTTCGCGGCGCACAAAACAGCAGGGCTGTCCGGGCACGTATTCTTCGATTTCGTCCATCAGCGCGATGAGCGCGGGCTCCACCAGGTAGACCTCGCCCCGCACCCGGCGGCCATCTGCGACGGGGATCAGGCCGGGCCAGTTACCGAAGTCGACCAGCATGCCGGGCACGGAGGCCGCGCCCACCAGCCGGGCGGCGGGCAGGCCCCGTTTGGCGACCGCTTGCGCCAGATCATTGATTTCGCCGGCGCGTAGGGTACCGTAGACAAAAACGTATATGCTCATAGGTCGGATTGTTGCTGCACGTCGTAGCAAAACAAGTGGCCGGATGGTGTTGAAATTCTCTCATCTGTCCGCATATTCAGGATATCGAGCCAGCCGGCACGTATCGGTCAGGCTCCCCAACAAGCCAAACGACCATTATGCGATTCGACAAACTGACTACCAAGTTCCAGCAAGCCTTGGCCGACGCCCAAAGTCTGGCCGCCCGTAACGACCATCCCTACATCGAACCCGTCCACGTGTTGTCCGCCTTGCTGTCCGATCCGGACAGCGGCGCAGGCAGCCTGCTGGCGCGCGCCGGTGTGGCGGTCAACCGCCTGCAACCCGCGCTGGAAAGCGCGATGAAGTCGCTGCCGCAGGTGCAGGGCGACGACAACGTACAGGTCGGCCGCGACTTGAACGCGGTGCTGACCCGCACCGACAAGGAAGCCGCCCGCCGCGGCGACACCTACATCGCCAGCGAGCTGTTCCTGCTGGCGCTGGCCGACGACAAGGGCGAGGCCGGCCGCATCCTGCGTGAAGCGGGCCTGCAGAAAAAGGCCCTCGAGGCCGCGGTCGACGCCGTGCGCGGCGGCGAAAACGTGTCAGGCGCGGAAGGCGAATCCAACCGCGAAGCCCTGTCCAAGTACACCATGGACCTGACCGAGCGCGCCCGCCAGGGCAAGCTCGATCCGGTGATCGGCCGCGACGACGAAATCCGCCGTACCATCCAGATCCTGCAGCGCCGCACCAAGAACAACCCGGTCCTGATCGGCGAACCCGGCGTGGGCAAGACCGCCATCGTCGAAGGCCTGGCGCAGCGCATCGTCAACGACGAAGTGCCCGAGAGCCTGCGCGGCAAGCGCGTGCTGTCGCTCGACCTGGCCGCGCTGCTGGCCGGCGCCAAGTTCCGCGGCGAATTCGAAGAACGCCTGAAGGCCGTGCTGAAAGAGCTGGGCCAGGATGACGGCAGCAACATCGTCTTCATCGACGAGCTGCACACCATGGTCGGCGCGGGCAAGGCCGAAGGCGCGATGGACGCGGGCAACATGCTCAAGCCGGCGCTTGCGCGCGGCGAACTGCATTGCATCGGCGCGACCACGCTGGACGAATACCGCAAGTACATCGAAAAGGACGCGGCGCTGGAGCGGCGCTTCCAGAAGGTGCTGGTCGACGAGCCCGACGTGGAATCCACCATCGCCATCCTGCGCGGCTTGCAGGAACGCTACGAGATCCACCACGGCGTCGAGATCACCGACCCGGCGATCGTGGCCGCGGCCGAGCTGTCGCACCGCTACATCACCGACCGCTTCCTGCCCGACAAGGCCATCGACCTGATTGACGAGGCCGGCGCGCGCATCCGCATGGAAATCGACTCCAAGCCGGAGGTGATGGACAAGCTGGATCGCCGCATCATTCAGCTGAAGATCGAGCGCGAAGCCGTCAAGAAGGAAACCGACGACGCGTCCAAGCGCCGCCTGGGCGTCATTGAAGACGAACTGGAAAAGCTGCAACGAGAATACAACGACTTCGAAGAAATCTGGAAGGCTGAAAAGGCGGCCGTGCAAGGCACGCAGGCTATCAAGGAAGAGATCGACAGCGTCCGCGCCGAAATGGCCGAATTGCAGCGCAAGGGCCAGTTCGACAAACTGGCCGAGCTGCAATACGGCAAGCTGCCGGACCTGGAATCGCGCCTGAAGGCCGCTGAAGTGGGCGCTGCGCAGGCCGCTGAAAACGCCGAGGGCGACGAAACCCGCCCGCGTCTGCTGCGCACCCGTGTCGGCGCCGAGGAAATCGCCGAGGTGGTGTCGCGGGCCACGGGCATCCCCGTGTCGAAGATGATGCAGGGCGAACGCGAGAAGCTCCTGCACATGGAGGAATTCCTGCACAAGCGCGTGGTGGGTCAGGACGAGGCCGTGCGCCTGGTCTCCGATGCCATCCGGCGTTCGCGTGCAGGCCTGGCGGACCCGGCGCGGCCTTACGGCTCGTTCCTGTTCCTGGGCCCCACCGGCGTGGGCAAGACCGAGTTGACGCGTGCGTTGGCCGAATTCATGTTCGACTCCGAAGAGCACCTGATCCGCATCGACATGAGCGAATTCATGGAGAAGCATTCGGTGGCGCGGCTGATCGGCGCGCCGCCCGGATACGTGGGCTACGAAGAGGGCGGCTACCTGACCGAGGCCGTGCGCCGCAAGCCGTACAGCGTGATCTTGCTGGACGAAGTGGAAAAGGCGCATCCGGATGTCTTCAACGTGTTGCTGCAAGTGCTGGATGACGGCCGCCTGACCGATGGCCAGGGCCGTACGGTGGACTTCCGCAATACGGTGATCGTGATGACGTCCAACCTTGGCTCGCATCACATCCAGAGCCTGGCGGGCCAGCCGTACGATGTGGTCAAGGAAGTCGTGTGGGGCGAGCTCAAGCAGACCTTGCGGCCTGAATTCCTGAACCGCATCGACGAAGTGGTCGTGTTCCATGGTTTGGAGGCGCAGCACATCGAGTCCATCGCCCGCATCCAGCTGCGCCGCCTTGGCGCCAGGCTGGAGAAGCAGGAAATGCGGCTGGAAGTCACCGAATCCGCCTTGGCGGAACTGGCCCGCTCCGGTTTCGATCCGGTGTTCGGCGCACGCCCCTTGAAGCGCGCGATCCAGCAGCAGATCGAGAACCCGGTGGCCCGCCTGATCCTGGAAGGCAAGTTCGGCCCACGCGACGTGGTGCCGGTGGATTGGCAAGATGGCGAATTCGTCTTCACCCGAACCTTGCAGTAAGCGGTGGCAGCATGAAAAAGCCCGGCAGCGATGCCGGGCTTTTTTTCGTCAGTCGTGCGCTGCGTCAGGGTTTGGCGTAATCGGCCCGCTGCGCACCGATCTGCCGCCCCACGCTCTGCAGCGAGCGCAGCACCAGCGCCACGCCGCGTCGCGTGTCCTCGTCACGCAGCAGCGCCAGCAAACCCATCAGGCTGGGCGGATGTGCCTCCGCCAACGTTTGCGCATGGGCGGCGCGCACGCTGTTGGAGGCAGTCCACGCAGCGCCCGCCGCCTGCTCGGACAGCAGTCCAAGCTTTTCCACCATCGGCTGGTCCAGCAGGTCCACCAGGTCGGACGTCAGCGAGATCAGGTCGACGATGTTGTCCAGCCGCTGGCTGTCGACGAGCGGGCGCAGCTTGCCGGCCAGCGCCTGCAGCGTTTCATCATGGCTATTCATGTTCATAGCATTCCCCTTGCGACCGCCCAGTACAGCCCCCGGTTGAATCCATGCCGAAGCAGCCCGCCCAGTTTGGTGGGCGGGGTGGGCTGCACGTCATGGGTGTAGTCGTACCACAAGGGCATGCCTGCGTTCAGGCCCATCTGGGCAACGGCCTGCACACGGCCTTCGTAGGCGCTGCAAGGGTGGCCCAGGCGGATTTCGCCCGCGATGTTGTTGGCGATGACGGGCGCCTGGTTGTGGCACGAGCCGCCCGCTTTGCTGACCGGCAGGTCCACCGTATCGCCGATGACGTAGACGTTCTGCAACCCGTAGACCTGCATCGTCTCGTGGTCTGTCGGCAGCCAGCCCTCGTTGTCCTCTGCCTGGGACACACCCGACTCCAGCACGGCGTCGACAGCGCGTATCGGCGGCGTCGCCATCAGGATGTCGAACGGCTGCTCGCCGCCTTCCGCGGAATACGCGACGCGTGCCTCCGGGTCCACGCGCGCCAGCGTGAAGCCGCGCTGGAATTTGATGCCGCGCTGCTCGAAGATGGCCGGCAGCACCTCGCAAGTGGGCTGTTGCAGGAACAGGCAGTTGCGCAAGAGTTGCGAGGTGGTGGGGTAGGTGTAGATGATTTCGACCTTGTCGCGCACGCCGCGACGGCGCAGATAGTCGTCCAGCATCAGGGTGGTTTCGATGGGCGCGATGCCGCATTGGTGGGGCACGTTCGGCGTCTTCGGAAAGGTGACGCTGACGAAGATCCGGCCTTTGTCGATCTTGGACAGCCGGCTGGCCAACTGGCGAGCGGGCGCGTACTGGTAGAAATGGTCGCCGGCTTCTTTCAGGCCTTCTATGCGCTCGGGCGCGGGGAGGCAGCCCGTGGCGATTACCAGGTAGTCATAGCCGTAGCGCTTGCCTTGCTGCGTCAGCAATTCCTGGCTGTTGAATTCAAACCGCGTGACTTTATCGACGTGGAAATGGATCTCGGGGCGTAGCAGAGAGCGCTCCGGGCGCTTCAACTCTTCCTGGAAGAAGAGATTGAAGGCCACATACATGAAGGCGGGCTTGTAGTAATGATCGGGGGAGTCCGACAACAACGTGACGCTGACTTCGCCTCGCGACACCTCGGGGTATAGCTTGGAGACCAGCTGGTTGGCCAGCATGGTGCCGCCAACCCCACCGCCTACGACAACAATTCGCTTGCTCATAAAAATCCTCCAGTGAGAATAGTCAGGAACCAAGTGCAGTTGCGCGTCTATATGTACCAACGGCGGGTAAGAAGGTCAATTAAATAACTAATTCTTATATTTGGCGGTATCGCCAAGTGTGAGGCGGCCAGCCGATTACGCCCGGCGCGGCAATGCCAAAATCCGGCGCATGCCCGCATCCGCCTGGACTGCGCCATCAGGACGCCGGCAGATGGTCACGCAGCCACTGCTCCAACCCACACACTGCAATGCCGTGCCGGACGTTGAACGTTTCGTCCTTGTCCCAAGCCACACCGCGCCCCTCGGCGAATACGGCGCGGTACTTGCGCATGGCATCCTCGGGGTCGGCGGCGAGTTCACGCTTCAGTTCGGGGATGGTCCATTCATGGCGGTGGACTTTGACGCCGCGCACGCGGTCCAGCGCGTCGGCGACGTCCCGGTACGTGACCGTGTCGCCGGCGACGTGCACGGCGCGGTTGGCGATGCGCGGGTCGGCGAACAGGATCCTTGCCGTCAAGGCGCCAATGTCGTCGGCGGTGGTGACCGTGACGGCGTTGTCCCAACTGCCTAGCGCGGTCACGGTGTTGGCCGCCAGGTCGACCACGCCGAAGGCGGGTTCGAACAGGAAGCTCGTGAACATGCCGGTCGAGACAATGATCCATTCGGTGCGCTGTTGCGCGCGCAGCAGGTCGCGGACGTCCAATTGTTCGTCGAACAGGTCTTGCGGGCTGCCCCGGCCGATGACGTCGTAATCCACGCCGAATTGCCACGGGACGAAGCGCTTGACGCCGGCATCCAGGGCGGCGCGCGCGATCTTGCGCTGTACGCCCGGCCCGCCGATGAATCCCGTGCACGAAATGACGGTATCGAAGCGGCTGAAGATGGCGGCCAGTTCCGCGCTGGATTGCGTGGCGAGGTCGCCGGCGACGATATCGATGCCCAGCGCGCTCAGATCAGCCAGCTTCTGTTGCTTGGCCGCATCGGCGGAGGAGGAGTTGGACGGGCGCAACAGGACCGACACGGCAACGCCGGGAACGCGTTCGGCGTACGGCGCCAGATGGCGCAGGACGGACATGCCAAGCTGGCCTGCGCCCAGGACGAGAATGGCGTTGTGGTTCAACATGGGAAACCCCGCTAGGAAATGGGTGTGAAAGAAGCGGGCCGACTGCCGTGTCGATCGCGATGCGCAACCATGTGGCCCTGAAGTGATTGGCAGTGTAGGAGCGCGCCGGCCGCGCATTGTTCGGCGTCCTTGAATACACAACGCGCGGGTGCATGACGGATTGGGGCGGCCGCATTGTTAACATCGGAAGCTCGTCGCCGGATCCGGCGCACGCACTCTTTGCAGGCACGGCTGATGGACAAACTTCAAGCAATGGCTACGTTCGTGCGGGTCGTTCAGGCGCGCAGCTTCAGCAAGGCGGCGCAGTCCCTTGCGATGCCGCGTTCGTCCGTGACGACGACGATCAAGAACCTGGAGGACCACCTGGGCACGCCGCTGCTTCGGCGCACCACCCGCAGCCTTAGCCTGACTGACGCGGGCGCGCGCTATCTGGCGGCTTGCCAAGCCATCCTGACGGATATTGCCGAGGCAGAGCACGACGTTTCCGCCGCGGTCCAGGCGCCGCGCGGACGAGTCCGGGTGGACATGCCAGGAACCATCGGCCGGGCGATCGTGGTGCCGCGGCTACTTGAATTCGAGGCGCGCTACCCCGACATCGAAGTGGTGCTGGGCCTGAGCGATCGGCCGGTGGACCTGATTCATGAAGGCATCGATTGCGCCATCCGTAGCGGCACATTGGCGGACTCGACACTGGTGGCGCGCAAGCTGGGCCAATTGACGTGGTTGACCTGCGCGTCGCCCAAATATCTGGCCCGATTCGGCGAGCCGGAATCCGTGGAGGCGCTGCGTGCGCACCGGGTGATCAACTATTTGTCCAATGCCACCGGACGTCCGCTGGACTGGCGCTTTCGCGTGAACGGGGAGGCGGTGGCAATGGCGCTGCCCGGCCGCTATGCGGTCAACGAGACCGAGGCCTATCTGCACTGCGGCCTGGAGGGGCTGGGCCTTATCCAGCTATCCGAAGTGGCGGCGTCGGTCTATCTGCGCAGCGGACGCTTGCGGGAAGTGTTGCCTGACACCCGGTGCGCCCCGGTGCCGGTGTCCATCGTCTATCCGCAGGCCCGCGCCACGGCGGCGGTCAAGGCGTTCGTGGAATGGATCATCGAGATCGCACGGCCCGAATTGGGGCAATGAGCTGGCGACGGCGGCGCCGCCCCGCGGGATGTGGATCCCCCTGTCACTCCGGAAGCACCGTTCAAACTACCTTGTCGCCTCCGAGGATTGCCGCCCACGCGCGACCGCTATCGCGCGCGGGCGGCAGGGCACGCCTTTTTACTGCGCGACCGTCACGAACACCGGGTTCGAATAGAACCACAGGTCGTTGTAGTTGCGCGCATTGACGGCATTGAAGCGCGCCACGTTGTCGGCCAGGTCCACCTTGGCGTCGGGCAGCGGTTCGCCCGCGGCGGTCTCGCCGGCCACGTCCACGCCCAGGTTGGTGCCGCGCAAGCGCAGGTATTGGCTCTTGTCGGCGGTCACCGTGGTCTTGATGACGTTGTAGCCCTGGGCGTCCACCGTCCAGTCGGCGCGGGTGAAACGGGCCAGCACGCGGGTCGTCGGGTTGGTGTCGGCGTCATAGCCCGGCGTGCCGGCGGCGGCGCGCGCACCGACCTCGCCTACGATCAGGTCCACGTGGTTGACGGTGGGCTTGACGTAGGTGGGGTTGCCGCTTTCGATCGGGTATTCGTAGTTGTTGCTGTCCGGGCTGCGGAAGCGGATGGTGACTTCCACGCGCTCGCCCTTGGCCGCCTTCAGCTCGCCGCCCATGTGCACGGCGCCGCCCGCGCCCTTGGCCTGGAAGTCCAGCGCATCGATCAGGTCCCCGAACACGCCGAACACGCGGCCGCTCTTCAGGCCGGCGACCACCGAGGCCATGTCCTTGCCGTCCTTCCAGACGTGGGTCTTGGCGTACTCGCCGGGCGCGTAGCCCGAACTGTAGAGGCCCGAGGCCGTGCGGAAGTGGAAGTCGGAATCCGCCACGGTCCAGATGCGGCGGCCTTCGCCCAGCAACGCGTCCCAGGTGCCGCCCAGGTGCGCCACCAGATAGTCCACGCCGCCATAGGTGCGGTTGGGCAGGAAGGCGTTGGTGTAGGCCGTGGCATAGCCGCCGCGGTCCGGTTCCATCTGGTTGCCGACCATGCCTTCGATGGCGAAGAAGACGTCCGGCGCCAGATCGTTCATTTCGCGCAGTTGCGCCACGGTGTACTTGCCGGCGTAACGTGACGGGTGGTTCAGCAGCATGTAGCTGTCGGGGTGCTTGTCGCGCAGCCATTTCAGCGCGGCCAGCGAATCGGCATGCGTGGTGAACGCGCGCGTCTGGCCTGCCAGGCGCGACACCAGCAGCGGATCGAAGAGGGCGGGATCGCGGTTGGTGAACAGGTACTCGAATTCAGCCACCGCCTGCAGCGACTTGGCCGACATCGGGTCGTTCACGCCGATGCCGATGTTCACGTGGTCATGCGTGGGCATGTCCCATTCGAACGAAGAAAAGATGATCTTGCCGGCATAGCGGCCAGCGGCCTGCGCCGTCTTGATGAAAGGCACTTCGTACTGCGCCATGCCGGTGGAGAACGGCACGGGTCCGCCGGCAAGCGCCGTCCCGGTGTGATCGCGGCCCGACAGGCGCAGGTGGTTCGAAATCGCGGCCCAATCCAGCTTGTAGCGGTCGAAGGCCTGGTCCAGCGCGCTTTCCAGGCTGACTTGCGCATCGTCCGACTGGTAGGTGTGCACGTGCAGGTCGCCCGCGGTCCAGGCGCCGGTCTCGACCGGCTTGGGATCGACAGGCGTGGGCTCCGTCACCACCGGCGGGGTGGGCGTGACGGCTTCATCATCATCGTCGTCGCTGCCGCCGCAGGCGCTCAACAGGGTGACGCAAACCAGCGACAACGGCATGATGGCCCGCCGCAAGCGGGATACTTCGAACTGCATGGACACACTCCAACGTCTGGCGGCATGCGAAGGCATGGCCGCAAAGGCCGGAACTATGCCCGCGGCGGGTGACGGGGGAATGACAGCGGGGCGGATTCCGCGACGGCCGTATCAGGCCGGATACACGCAGCCGTCTTCGATGCGCAGGGCCTGGCGGTCCAGAGCGGCGCCCTGGCAAGGGCCTTCGATGCAGTGCCCGTCTTCGAAGCGGAACAGCGCGGAATGGTGCGCGCACATGATCACCTCGCTTTCGTAGGTCAGGACGACGCCCGGCGTGGCCGCAAGCGGCACCGAGAAGTGCGGGCAACGGTCGGCGTAGCCCCAGACGGCGTCGCCCCGCCGGACCAGCACCAACGGCCGCCCGGGGCCTGCCAGGGCAAGGGCGCCACCATCAGGAATGTCGGCGATGCGGCACAACCTGCGCGCAGGCGCGCTGGGGTCATTCCGTTGCGCGGGGCAGGACGAAGTCATAGGCGCCTTCATGAAAATCCGTGCCAAATCCGAACCGGGCCGCCAGCGGCGAGCCGGCAGCGCGCGGCGAGTACGCCAGCACCAGCGCCGGCTTGACGCCGAACACCGCGTCGGAAGCCAGATAGGGGTCTCCCGCGTTGAAAACGTGCGTGACCAGCGTGCGGTGGCCGGGTGCTTCGATCATGAAGTGCAGATGCGCGGGCCGGTACACATGGCGGCCTGTTGCCGCCATCATGCGCCCGACCGGGCCGTCGTCCGGAATCGGGTACGACACGGGCAGGATGGTGCGGAGGGCGTAGTAACCGGTATCGTCGCTGCGGTAGCGGCCCCGCAGGTTGCCGTGGGGCTGCTGCTTGTCCTGCCCTGAATACATGCCGTTGGCGGCGGTCTGCCAGACATCCAGCACTGCGCCCGCTATCGGGCGGCCTTCCGTGTCCCGCACGTGTCCATGCACCAGCGCAGGCTGGCCGGGCGTCAGCGCCATGTCTTCGCCCAGCGCGCGCTCGGGCATGCCGGCCATGTAGAAGGGCCCGAACACCGTGCTTTCCGTGGCGTTGCCGGGCTTGCGGTGATTGATCGCGTCCACCAGCATCGAAACGCCCAGCGTGTCGGACAGCAGGATGAATTCCTGCCGTACGACGTCGTCGCAGATCTGGCCTGTCTGCGTCAGATAGCGGATGGCCGCCAGCCATTCGGCTTCGTCCGGCTCGACGTCGGCGACAAAGGCGTGCAGATGCCGCACCAGGGACTGCATCACCTGCCGCAGTCGGGGATCGGGGGTGCCTTCGAAGGCGGCGACAACCTGTTCGGTCAGCGCGGCTTCCGCTTTGCGTGTGTCTGTGTCCATGGTGTCTTCCTGTTCGGCTGGCGGCCGGCGGTGGGGCGTCATGCGACGGGATCGCCGTGCCAGGCGCGTTGCAGCATGGCCAGGACGTCGTCGTGCCGTACGGGCCGCGGGTTGTAGTAGGGGTTGTCGGTCGCAATCTTCGCCGCTTGCCGGATGCCGTCTTGCGGCATCCCGATCTGCCCCAGCGATGCGGGCAGGCCCAGGTTGCGGTTCAGCGCCATCAGCAAGGCGCCGGCCTCGGCCGCCGTGTCGCCGCCCAGCGCGCGAGCCACGCGCTGCAGCGCGCCGGCCGCAGCGGCGTGGTTGTAGTGGGCGGTATACGGCAGCATGATGGCGTGGGTCTGGGCATGGGGCAGGTTGAAGCTGCCCCCGAGCGTATGGCAGATCTTGTGGTGCAGCGCCATGCCCACCGCGCCCAGGCAGGCGCCTGCAAGCCAGGCGCCATACAGCGCATCGGCCCGCGCCGCGTCGTCGCGCATGTCGGCAACCACGGCCGGCAAGGCGCGCGCCAGGCTGCGAATGGCTTCTTCCGCCATCAGGCTGACGATCGGATTGGCATCCTGCGCGTACAGCGCTTCGACCGCATGCGCGACCGCGTTCATGCCCGAGGCCGCGGACAGGTCGGCAGGCAGGTCCCGGGTCAGCAAGGGGTCGTAGAGCACGGTCTTGGGCAGCACGCGCAAATCGCGGCCGGTGGTCTTCAAGCCGTTTTCCGTCATGCCGTAGATCGGCGTCATTTCCGAGCCTGCGTACGTGGTGGGCACGGCCAGGATAGGCAGGGACGAAGTGAGCGCGATCGCCTTGCCCAACCCGATCGTGGACCCGCCGCCGATGGCGACGCAACAGTCCGCGGACAGCTGTTCAGCCTGCGCGCGGGCGGCTTCTGCCGCTTTGCGCGGCACATGCATGACCGCTGCGCTACAGACGCCCGCAGCCAGGGAGCCCAAGGCTCGCGCCGCCCGTTCGCCCAGCTGGCGTTGGCCCGGGGTAGTCAGGATCAGTGCGCGGCGGGCTCCCAGCCGCTGGACTTCCTCGGGCAGCCGGGACAGCGCGCCGGCCTGGAAGATCACCCGCGCCGGCAGGGCCTGATAGACGAAATCCAGCATGATCCCTCCTTAGCGCTTGAAGTGCGCGGGGACTGTTGCATCGACATTAACCCAGACCGAGCGCGCCTCGGTATAGTCGTGCATGGCTTCGAAGCCCATTTCGCGTCCGTAGCCGGACTGGCCCACGCCACCGAACGGGCTGCCTGGATTGACCCGCTTGTAGCAGTTGATCCAGCACATGCCCGCTTCGATGGCGCCGGCCATCTTGTGGGCGCGGGCAAGGTCGCGCGTCCACAGCCCGCTGCCCAGCCCGTAGTCCGTCGCGTTGGCGATGGACAGCGCCTCTTCATCATTGCCAAAGCGCAGCACGGTGACGAACGGGCCGAAAACCTCCTCCTGCGACACGCGATCGTGCGGCTTGGCTTCCACGATCGTCGGGGCCACGTAGTAGCCGGCGGACAGTTCCCCGCCTGGCGCCTGGCCGCCCGCCAGCACGCGCGCGCCTTGGTCGCGGGCGATCTGCGTGTATGACAAGACTTTGTCGCGATGCTGGGCAGAGGTCAGTGGCCCCATCTCGGTGTCGGGCAGGCGCGGATCGCCCAGCCGGATGGAATTGGCCAATGCCGTGAATCGCTCCAGGAAGGCGTCGGCGATGTTGTCGTGCAGCATCAGCCGCGACCCGGCGATGCAGGCTTGGCCCTGGTTGTGGAAGATGGCCCACGCCGCGCCATTGATGGCGGCGTCGAGGTTGGCGTCATCGAACACGATGTTCGCGCCTTTGCCGCCGAGCTCTAGCTGCACGCGCTTGAGATTGCCCTGGGAGGCTTGGACGATGCGGCGTCCGGTCGCCGTCGATCCGGTGAACGCGATCTTGCCGACTGCCGGATGCTCGGCCAAGCGCTGGCCTGCGGTATGGCCGTAGCCGGGCACCACATTCACGACGCCGTCGGGAAAGCCCGCGGCGGCGATCAGCTCGGCGATGCGCAGGGTCGACAACGGGGTCAGTTCCGACGGTTTGAGCACCACGGTGTTGCCGGCGGCGAGCGCCGGGCCCAGCTTCCAGCTGGTGAACATCAACGGGAAGTTCCAGGGCACGATCTGCCCCACCACGCCGATGGGCGCGCGCCGGACATAGTTGAGGAAGCCGGTCTCGACCGGCACGACGCTGCCGAGCAGTTTGTCCGCCATGCCGCCGAAATAGCGGAAGCAGGCGGCGGTACGGGGCACGTCCAGCCCCCGCGTGTCCCGGATAGGATGCCCGGTGTCCAGCGTTTCCAGTTGCGCCAGTTCCTCCGCGTTGGCGTCGATCAGATCGGCCAGCTTGAGCAGGAGCCGGCCGCGATCGGCCGCCGCCATGCGCGACCAGGCCGGGAAGGCGCGTTGCGCGGCTTGCACCGCCAGGTCCACGTCGGCGGCGTCAGCGGCGGCGATGGTGGTGATGCGCGTCCCGTCGTGCGGGTTCAGGATATCGATGGTGCCGCCGGCGAGCGCGTCGGTAAAGCGGCCGCCGATAAAGAGTTTGTTCTGCATGGCTGAGGTTCGCTGAGAGGAAGTAGGAAACGGCGTGGTCAGAACGCCACCGGATAGGGTGGGAGTTCGCCGCTCTCGTAGCGCCCGGGCAGGTCGGGCGTGGCGTTTTCCCAGACCAACAGCATGGACCGCTTGGTCGAATATCCTTGATGCCGGATGTCGGCGGGCATGGCGCAGATGTCGCCGGCCCGCATCGTGATGCGCGCGCGGGGCGCGCCGGTGTCCTTGTCCGCCACGTCCCAGACGATTTCGTCGGAAAGCTGCAGAAACCATTCCACCCGGTCGTTGCCGTGGAAGACCGGCAGGATGAACTCTTCGGTCGTGGGGCAGAACAGGCTTGCGCCGCAGACCGAGGTGACGGACGGGTTCCAGGTGACGTCGGAGCGGGACAGGTACTTGAACAGGTTGAAGGCATGGAGCTGCCCGTCGTAGCCCGGTTCGGGGAACACCTGCGGCTCGTCCTGCGGGACATCGGCGAAGGCGCGGTTGACGGGAAGGTCGTTGCGCAGGGGCGAATCGTCCGGCAATCCGGGCATGCGGCGGGTGGCGATCCTGGAACGCTCGATCGCGGCGGCGTTTTGGCCGTGTTTTCGGCCGTAGGCCGAGCCGGTTTCCTCCGGGGCCGCAAACGGGTCGAAGCCTTCGTTGGTCCAGTCGTGCAACATGGCCTTGAAGGTCGCCATGATGGTCGGCGTATCGAACGTCTCGGTGTAGTCCACGCCGGCGGCCTTCATGACGCCGTTGAATGAACCGGCGTAGACGTCCACTTTCCCATAGTGGTTGCGGGTGCCGAACACCTGGTCGAAGTTCACCCAGCCGTAGAAGAAGCCCCAAGCCACGTCGCGCATCAGCGCCCGCAGGAACGCGTCGGCGGGGATGGCGTGCGTGCGGGTCTGGCCTTTGGCGGGCCATTGCACTTTCGCGAAATACTCGTCGCGGCTGAATTCGAAGGCGCCGAGGCGAAAGCCCTTGTAGCCGGTGGCGGCATCGGGGGCGGTCGCGACGACTTTGTCCGCGGCGAAGGCGGGCGAATGCGGGGAGGTGTCAAGCATGGCCATGGCGGCTCTCCTGATGGGTAAGTGGTGGCGGGCTCAGGGCGGTCAGCGGACGCAGATATCGGCCCACTTTTCGACCGACAACTCGCCCAGGCGGGTCTGCATCAGCAAGACGCCCGGGCGATGCGCGGTGAAGCGGTAGGCGCAACCGGCGGGCAGCAGGCATTGGTGCCCACGGCCCAGCGCGACGCGCCCCATTGGCTGGCCCGCCGGCGTGTGGCCCGCCAGCACGGCGCCTTGGCCCGGCGCGGGCGGCGCGTCCAGCGCCAGGAATTCAACCAGGGCCTCGCCATCCATCAGGACGGCGAACTCGTCATGGCTACATGCGTACCAGGGGGATTTCCCTTCGATGCGCAGCGTTTCGATGACGTACTCCAGGTTCTTGCCCACCACGACCTTTTCGTAGGGGGCCGACTGCGTGGCCACTTCGAAGATGTTGGAAAAGACGTAGTGGCGGGGTGAGCCGTGCGTGATCTCGATGCCGCCTTTGCGGTAGTGCGCAAGCGAGCCGAAGGCGGTAGGGGGGGCGGCGGTGTTCATGGTGTCTCCTTGATAGGACGGGCTGTCAATCCACCCGCAGGTTGATCTTGCGGACGACGGCGGCCCATTTGGCGGCGTCCTCCTGCAGTTGCCGGGCGGTATCGCCGGGCGTTTGGGGCAATGGGTCCAGGTCGTTGGCCTGCAGCTTGCGCTTGACGTCGGGCCGCGCCAGGGCGCGCGCCACCTCTTCGTTCATGCGGCGCACGATGGCCTCGGGCGTGCCTTTCGGCGCGAACAGCATTTCCCGGAAAGTGGCGTCATAGCCCGCGACGCCCGCTTGCGACATCGTGGGAATGTCCGGTGCAACGGTGGACCGCGTGGAGCCGGATACCGCCAGGCCATTGAGCTTGCCCGCCGTCACGTAGGACGCCACCACGGGCGAAGCGAGGAACCCGCAAGGCACCTGGCCGGCCAGCACGTCCTGCGCGGCGGGCGAGGGGCCTTTGTACGGCACATGCAGGACATTGAGGCCGGCGCCGGCAAGATAAAGCTCCATGGCCAGGTGGCCGGGAACGCCTTGCCCGCCGGAGGCGTAGCTGAGCGATCCGGGCGTCTTCCTCGCCGCGGCGTCCAGCTGGTCCAGGGTGCGCAGGCCCGAGGCGGGCGCGCACACGAGCATCTGGTTGAAGTTCGCCAGCGCCACGACAGGCACCAGGTCCGATGGCGCGAAATTCAATGAGCGGTAGATCGCGGGGTTGATCGTGACCACCGTGTCGGGCGCTTCCAGGAAGGTGTAGCCGTCGGGGGCAGAGCGGGCCACGGCCTCCGCACCGATGTTGCCGCCCGCGCCTGGGCGGTTTTCGACGACGAGGGCCTGCTTGAGGGCCTGACCGACAGCGTCCGCGACGATGCGCGTCGCGGTGTCGCCAGGCGACCCGGCGGGAAAGGCGACCACGACACGGATCGGGCGGCTGGGCCAGTTGTCCTGCGCGAGGGCGCAGGAGACCGGGCCGGCGGCCAGACAGGCCGCCAGCGCAAGATGTTGGGGTTTCATGGGTTTGTCTCCTGAAGGGCTGTTGTTTTCGCTGTGCCGCGTGGCGCTTGCTACCACCTGCCGATATGGATCCCGGCCTCTTCCTCCTTGCGTGTCCACTGCGTCATGGCGCGGTGGCTGATGGTGGGATGGATCTTGCGCTTTCGCAGCCAGTCGAAGAGCGCAGCCTGATAGCGCTCACGGACGCAGGCGTGGGCGGGATCCGTGCCCAGGTCCACGAACTCGTCCGGATCGGCGCGCAGGTCGAACAATTGCGGCGCAAGCCCGTCGAAGTGGACGTACTTCCATTCGTGGTCGCGCACCATGACCGTGTGGCAGCCGTCCGCGGGGCGGCCCAGCGGTTCGCGCACGAAATCGCGGAACGCATAGTCGTTCTCGGAGAACACGGCGTGGCGCCATTCGGCAGGCGCCTTGCCGTGCAGCAACGGCATCAGGGAGCGTCCTTCGACAATGTGGTCGGGGATATCGGCGCCATAGGCGTCGAGGATCGTAGGCACCAGGTCGATGGCCTCCACCAGCCGGGCCTGCACCGCGCCGCGGTGCGCGTCGCCGTCTGCGCCGGGCAGGCGGATGATCAACGGCACCTTGGCCACGCAATCGTGGAACAGTTCCTTTTCGCCCAGGTAGTGGTCACCCAGGTAGTCGCCATGGTCGCTGCAGAAGATGACCATGGTGTCTTGGTCGCGGCCACTGGCACGCAGATAGTCGAACAGCACGCCCAACTGGTCGTCCACCTGTTTGATCAGGCCCATGTAGGTGGGGATGACGGTGTCGCGCACCTCTTGCCGCGAGAAATTCCCGCTGACCTCCGCTTGGCGGAACCCGTGCAGCACGGGGTGGGCGCGCTGCAATTCACGGGGGTCCTGCTTGACCGGCAGCACATCGTCCCGCGTGTACATCGCGTGGTAAGGCGCCGGCGCCACGTATGGCCAATGCGGCTTGATGTAGGAGAGGTGCAACACCCAGGGCGTGTCGCGGCTCTCCTCCATGAACTCGATGGCGCGACGGGTCATGTATGGCGTTTCGGAATCCTCTTCGCGGACCCGGGCGGCAAGACCGGCCGACCGCATTTTCCAGCCCGAGAGAATCTCGCCGGCCGCGCCCTGCGCCGAATTGGCGTGGTCGTGCCAGGGATTGGGGCCGTCGTAGCCGCGCTGGCGCAGATAGCGGGTGTAGTGGTGCGAGTCGTCGGAGAACCCCGGGGGCCAGATGCCGTCGTCCCGGTCGAAGGGTTCGAAGCCGCCCTGCATCGCAAGGCGGGCCCCGGGACTGTCCAGGTCGACGCCCAGGCGCCGCAGGCCGGCCATGTCCGCCTCGACGTGCGTCTTGCCCGCCACCGCGACGCGCACGCCGCGCGGCCGCAGATGGTCGCCCAAGGTCAGCTCGCTGACCGGCATCGGCACGAAGTTCCAGACGGCGCCGTGGCTGGTGACGTATCGGCCCGTGTAGTAAGACATGCGGGACGGCCCGCAGACGGGGCCTTGCACGAACGCATTCGTGAAGCGCATGCCCTCGGCGGCCAGCCGATCGATGTTGGGCGTGTGCAGCCGAGGGTGGCCATAGCAGGAAAGATAGTCCCACCGCAGTTGGTCGCACATGATCCACAGCACATTGCGTACAGCGTGTCCGCTCATTCCCGCCCCTTGTCCCGATGTGTCCGCCGTTGCGGCTTTCCAGTGCTGCAACGATATTTCGCGGTGCTGGGCGACTCAAGCGCGATCTGCTAGAGTTTCACTGAGTGAAATCCTTAGTGCTCGGCGGAAAAGGATGCGCGATGAGCCGTTGGGAACCGAAAGTCAAGATGATCGATGCGTTGGCGCGGGGGCTTGCCGTGCTTGACGAGGTGCGCGCCACGCAGGGCGCCAGCCTGCACGAATTGCATGTGCGTACCGGCTTTGCCAAGGCCACCTTGCTGCGTATCCTCGCCACGTTGCAATCGCGAGGCTTGATCTGGCGGCGCCTTGCCGACGACCATTTCTGTCCGGCGGGCGCGCCGGACGCGCGTGGTCGCCAGTCCCAGGTGCTGGACAGGCTGGGCCAATGCGCCGCGCCGGAACTCGACCGCCTGCAAGCCGAAGTCCTGTGGCCGTCCGACCTGGCGGTGCGGCGCGCCAGCGCCATGATCGTGCGCGAGACCAATCGCAACCAGTCCTACTTCACGATCCGGCGCGACAACATCGGGTTCCGCATCAACATGCTCCGCTCGGCGGTGGGGCGGGCGTATCTGGCCTTTTGCGCGGAAAAGGAGCGCGAGTCGGTGCTGGCGGCGTTGCGTCGCAGCCGCCGGGAGGGCGATGCGCTCGCGCATGACAGCCGTGCCGTCGCGGCGATGTTGGACCGCACCCGCCGGCAGGGGTATGGCCTGCGTGAACAGCGGTTCGGGGGCGACTACGACAAGCCGCGCCGCGATCAGAACGACAGGCTGGAAGCGCTGGCGGTGCCGATCGTAGCGCCGTCCGGGCGCGTCTACGGCTGCGTGAACGTCGTCTGGATCCAGGGCGTGCGTTCGGTGGACCAGATGGTGGAGCAATGCCTGGACCCGTTGCGCCGTGCCGCGCAAGCCATCTCCGCCGGCATGGGTGGACGTTAGCGGTTCGCGCCCGCGTCGGCCTGCGCCTGCCGGATGATGGCCTGCGCCGTCCAGCGCACCACGTCCGTGATTTCAGGCAATTCCAGTTGCCAGATGTCTTTCAACACCAGGAACACCTCAGACCCGTAGACCAGCGACAGCGCCTGGGCGACGCGGTCTTGTTGCGCCGGCGTCAAGTCCGCCGCCAGCGGGGCGATGGCGCGCTTCAGGATATCGACCCGATGCCCGCGCACCAGGCGCGGTTCGTTGCCCGCCTTGCCGGCGCTGGCTTCGGCATGCTGCTGCAGCGACACCATGATGGCGGCGCGCAAGGAGGCCTCGTGGGCTTCCAGCCGCGGAAAGGCGAAGCGCAGCAGTTCGTCCACGCGGGTGGCGGCGTCTGGCGACGCGGAGTTCCAGGCCAGGATGGGGCCCAGGCTTTCATCCACGACGGCGGCGATCAGTGCGCTTTGGCTGGGGAAGTAGCGGTACGCGGTCGCGCGCGAGACCCGGGCGTGTTCGGCCAGTTCGGCGACCGACGGGGTGATCCCCTGGGCCATCAACTGCTGCGCCGCGTCCAGCAGCGTCTTGCGCATGCGGGCGCGGGGCCCATGCGGGGGTTCCCCGCTGGCTGCCGCCTGCCGGCTGGCGGGCGCGATCAGTCGTGCGGTGCCCGCCGCCGGAGCGGCTTGGGTGGCGAGGGAGGTTTGACGTGAGACAGGTGTCTCAGTATGATTCTTTCGTCTCATTTCTTGATTCTACAGGCCTTGCGGCCTCACATATCGAGGCGCGCACCGAGTGTAGCCGCCCGCGGAGGAGCCATGACGCAATCGAACCGGCGGGTCTTTGTCGCCGCCACCTACGACACCAAGGGCCACGAAGCCGAGTACGTGGTGGATCTGCTCAAGCGCGAGGGCCTGGACGTGGTGTCGGTGGACGTGTCCACCACGGGCGCGGCCAGCGCCGCCCAGGTGCAGGCCGAGGAAGTGGCCCGCAGCCATCCCGGCGGTGCGCAGGCGGTGTTCACCGGCGACCGCGGCACGGCGATTGCCGCCATGGCGCTTGCCTTTGAACGCTATGCGGCCGGCAATGGCGCCATCGGCGCCTTGCTTGGTCTTGGCGGCTCGGGCGGCACCGCGTTGATCACGCCCGCGATGCGCGCACTGCCCATCGGCACGCCCAAGCTGATGGTGTCGACGATGGCCTCCGGCAACGTCGCGCCTTATGTCGGCCCCTCCGATATCGCCATGATGTATTCCGTGACCGACGTGGCTGGCCTGAACCGCATTTCCCGTCGCGTGCTGGCCAACGCCGCCGGCGCGATCGGCGGCGCATTCCGGCAGGCGGGCGTCGCCATCGAAGACGATGGGCGGCCCGCCGTAGGCATCACGATGTTCGGCGTGACCACCGCCTGCGTGCAGCAGGTGACGCCGTTGCTGGAATCCCGCTACGACTGCCTGGTGTTCCACGCCACGGGCACGGGCGGGCAGTCGATGGAAAAACTGCTGGACAGCCATTTGCTGGGCGGCGTGCTGGACCTGACCACCACCGAAGTCTGCGATTTTCTGTTCGGCGGCGTCCTGGCCTGCACGGAAGACCGCTTCGGTGCCGTGGCCCGCACCCGTGCCCCGTACGTCGGCTCCTGCGGCGCGCTGGACATGGTGAACTTCGGCGGAATGGAGACCATTCCCGAACGCTATCAGGGCCGCAAGTTCTATCCGCACAATCCGCAGGTGACGCTGATGCGCACCACGGTCGAGGAAAACGCCGCCCAAGGCAAATGGATCGCTGCCAAGCTGAACCAATGCGACGGGCCGGTGCGCTTCTTGATCCCCGAAGGCGGCGTGTCCGCGCTGGACGCGCCAGGCCAGGCGTTCTGGGACCCCGAGGCCGACGCGGCCTTGTTCGCCGCGCTGGAAGCCAACCTGGTGCAGACGCCGCAGCGCCGGCTGGTGCGCGTGCCCTGCCACATCAACGACCCGCTGTTCGCCAAGACGGCGGTCGACCACTTTCTTGAAATCGCTACCCCTTAAGGATTGCCGTCATGCCCCGTTTCGACCGTAACGACCTGCTGGACAAGTTTCGCGCCATGGTGCGCGCACGCACGCCCATCGTGGGCGGCGGCGCGGGCACGGGCCTGTCGGCCAAGTGCGAAGAGGCGGGCGGCATCGACCTGATCGTGATCTACAACTCGGGCCGCTACCGCATGGCGGGCCGGGGGTCGCTGGCCGGGCTGCTGGCCTACGGCAACGCCAACGAGATCGTCGTCGACATGGGCCGCGAAGTGCTGCCCGTGGTGAAGAAGACCCCCGTGCTGGCCGGCGTGAACGGCACCGACCCGTTCTGCGACTTCGACGTGTTCCTGGATGACCTGAAGCGTCAGGGGTTTTCCGGCGTGCAGAACTTCCCTACTGTCGGCCTGATCGACGGCACCTTCCGCGCCAACCTGGAAGAGACGGGCATGGGCTATGCGTTGGAAGTGGACATGATCCGCCTGGCGCACAAGAAGGGCATGCTGACCACGCCCTATGTCTTCAATGAAGACGACGCGGTCGCGATGGCCAAGGCCGGCGCGGACATCATCGTCGCGCACATGGGCCTGACGACGGGCGGCTCCATCGGCGCCGAGACTTCGCAGACGCTGGACGGGTGCGTGGCCGCCATCGACCGCATCGCCGCCGCCGCGCTGGCGGTGCGTCCGGATATCATCGTGCTTTGCCATGGCGGCCCCATCGCCACGCCCGAGGACGCCGCGCATGTGCTGCGCGCCTGCAAGCATTGCCATGGTTTCTACGGCGCCAGCTCCATGGAGCGCCTGCCCACCGAACAAGCGCTGACCGCTGCCACGCGCGAGTTCAAAAACCTGACTTTCTAAGAGGGTCCCATGCCGCATACCGTCCACATCAGTGCCATCATCCATGCGCCGCTGGAAAAGGTCTGGCCGCTGTTCCGCGACTTCGACGGGCTGGCCGGCTGGCATCCCGGCGTGGCGCAAAGCCGGCTGGAAGCCGGTGGCCGCCATGACGCGGTGGGCAGCGTGCGGCACTTGACGCTTGCGCCTTCGGGTTTCGTGCGCGAACAACTGCTGATGCTGGACGATCCCGGCACCGCGCTGCGCTATTCCATCATCGAGACCGATCTGCCGATGCGCGACTACGTGGCGGGCGTGTCCTTGCGCCCCATTACGGAAAGCGGCCATACCCTGGTCGAATGGTGGGCCGACTTCCGGGTGGAAGGGGCGCCGCTTGCCGATGTGGCGAAGGCCGTGGGGCAGGGCGTGTTCGCGACGGGTCTGGCCGCGCTGGACGTGAAACTGCGCGCCGCCTAGGCCACCGCTTTCCTGCCTGCCGGCACGCGCTTGCAGCCGGCCGGCAGCGGGGCATCGCGCAGATAGTCGTGGATGGCGCGGATCAGCGCCTGCGCGGCCGGGCTCAGCGGATACTCCTTGTGCCGGATGATGCACACCGTGCGCACGACGGTCGGCCGCGCCAGCAGCGCGTAGGCCAGGCCGGGTTCCAGCACGCGTTGCGCGGCCAGCGCCGGCAGCACCGCCACGCCCAGGCCGGCCTTCACCAGGGCGGCCTGCGACGTCGTGCTGGAGGCTTCATAGAAGGGCGCGCCCGCCTCGATGGGCAAGTCCGCCCGGGCGCGCAAAAGCGCCATGATCCCCGTTTCGTCCACCACCCCTACCAGCTTGCGGTCCGCCAGGTCCGACCAGTGCATGGTGCCGTCGCGCGCCGGTCGCAGGCCGGCGTCGTCGGCGCGGTAAAGCACCCCGAAGCGGTCTTCCAGCACAGGGTCGAAGCGCAGCCCCGGCGCGTCGGCCCAGCGGCTGGTCAACCCGAAGTCCACCTCGCGCGTGGCGACCTTGCGCTGGATGCGGCCGGAATTGTCGTCGCTCAGGTACAGGCGCACGGCGGGGTACTGCGCCGAGAATCCGGCCGCGGCCGGCGCGATGATCTGCGTGATGGCCGATGGCGCGGCAGCCACGCCGACGCGCCCGCGCTCCAGCGCCCCATAGCGCACCACATCTTCGATCACCCCATCGAAATCCGCCAGCAGCCGCATCACGCGGGGCAGGAACTCTTCGCCGGCGGCGGTCAGCAGCACGCGCCGGCTCGTGCGCGCAAAAAGCTGGGTGGCCAGCGCGTCCTCCAGTTGGCGCACCAGGCTGGTGACCGACGATTGCGTCTGGAACAGGCGCTTGGCCGCGTGCGTGAAGCTGGATTCCTGCGCTACCGCGACAAAGGCGGTCAAGTGCTTCAGGGTGACATGCTTGGGCAGGCGATTCATTTCAAACCACGATAGATGGATCAATAAAAACAATTTTTCCAGATTGATCGCGCGAACGATACTAGGGCCTTCATCCAGGCGGGACAATCATGCGGCAGGAAACATTGGATCTGATCATTGAAGGCGGCTGGGTCATCGACGGCCTGGGCGCACCCAGGCAGCGCGCGGACGTCGGCGTGGCGGGCGAACGCATCGCGGCGATCGGCGATTTGTCCGGCGTGGCCGCTACCCGCAGGCTGGACGCCCGGGGCAAGATCGTGGCACCCGGGTTCATCGACGTGCACGGCCACGACGACCTGATGTTCGTCGAAAAGCCCGGCCTGGAATGGAAGACCAGCCAAGGCATCACCTCGGTCGTGGTCGGCAATTGCGGCGTCAGCGGCGCGCCCGCGCCGCTGCCCGGCAACACCGCCGCGGCGCTGGCCTTGCTGGGCGAAACGCCGTTGTTTGCGGACATGCAGGCCTACTTCGATGAAGTGCGGTCTACCCAGCCGATGATCAATGTGGCGGCGCTGGTCGGCCACGCGAACCTGCGCCTGGCCGCCATGCGCGACCCGACGGCAGCGCCCAGCGCAGATGAACAGGCGGCCATGCAGCGGATGCTGGCCGAGGCGCTCGCCGCGGGCGCGGTGGGGTTCAGCACCGGCCTGGCGTACCAGCCGGGCGGCGTGGCCGAACCCGCTGAATTGGAGGGGCTGGCCCGCGTGGCCGCGGCGCATGGCGCGCTGCACACCAGCCATATCCGCAACGAAGGCGACGAGGTCGAAGCCGCCGTGGACGAAGTGCTGGCCGTCGGGCGCAGCACGGGCTGCGCCACCGTGCTCTCGCACCACAAGTGCATGATGCCGCGCAACTGGGGCAAGAGCCGCGCCACGCTGGCCAACATCGACCGCGCCCGCGCCGAAGGCGTGGACGTGGCGCTGGACATTTATCCGTACCCGGGCAGCTCCACCATCCTGATTCCCGAGCGCGCCGAAAGCATCGACGATATCCGCATCACCTGGTCCACGCCGCATCCCGAATGCAGCGGCGAATCGCTGGCCGACATCGCCGCGCGCTGGGGCTGCGACAAGACGACCGCGGCCCGAAGGCTGTGCCCGGCAGGCGCCATCTACTTCGCGATGGATGAAGCCGAAGTGCAGCGCATCTTCCAGCACGAATGCTGCATGGTGGGCTCGGACGGCTTGCCCAACGATGCGCATCCGCATCCGCGCCTGTGGGGCAGCTTCACGCGCGTGCTGGGCCGCTATGTGCGCGAAGCCGAGCTGCTGACGCTGGAAGCCGCCGTCGCCAAGATGACGGCGCTGCCCGCGCGCGTGTTCGGCCTGGCCGGACGCGGCCAGCTCAGCGTGGGGGCGTGGGCGGACATTACGGTGTTCGATGCGGATACGGTGATGGACCGCGCCACGTGGGAGTCGCCCACGCTGGCGTCTGCCGGCGTCGAGCACGTGCTGGTCAACGGCCAGCCCGTGTTTCCGGCGGCCGACGGCATGGCGCGGCCCGGAAAGATATTGCGCCGGGAACCCGCCGCGCGCGGTCAAGACACCGAATAACAACAGCAACCATCCTTCAGGAGACAACCCCATCATGATGATGCGCAAGACTTGTACGGCCCTTCTGCTTGCCGCCGTGCTGCCCGCGGCCCACGCCGCCTTTCCGGACCATCCCATCACCCTGATCGTGCCGTTCCCGGCGGGCGGCCCTACCGATATCGTCGGCCGGGTGGCGGCGGCGAAGGCGGGCGAGATCCTGGGTCAGCAGATCGTGGTGGAAAACCGCACCGGCGCCTCGGGCACCATCGGCATGGCCGCCACGGCGCGCGCCAAGCCGGACGGCTACACCGTGGGCCTGGCCACCGTCAGCACGCACGGCACCGCGCCGCACCTGTTCCCCAACCTGGCGTACGACCCCATTAAGGATTTCACGCCCATCAGCAACCTGGTGACCAGCCCCAACATTCTGAGCGTGAATCCGAAATTCCCCGCGCAGACGCTGGCCGACTTCGTGTCGCACGTGCGCGCCAATCCGAACAAGGACGGCTATGCCAACGCCGGCGCGGGCGGCGTGAACGACCTGGGCATGATCTGGTTCCTGCAGATCATCGGCGGCAAGATGAACAGCATCTCTTATCGCGGTTCGGCGCCCGCGTTGACCGACACCGTGGGCGGCGTGGTGCCGGTGATCTTCGACAACTTCCCGTCGTCGTTGCCCTACCTGAAAAGCAAGCATCTGCATGCGCTGGCCATCACGGGCGCCGAGCGCAACCCGCGGCTGCCCGACGTGCCGACGTTTGCCGAACAAGGCTACAAGGACTACGACGTCACCGCCTGGTACGGCGTCGTCGGGCCAGCAGGGATGCCCGACGACGTGCGTGACAAGTTGGCCCGGGCCTTCGCCGAAGCCGTGCGCGATCCCGCCACGGCGGCAAAGATGGAAGAGACGGGCGCGTTTCCGCTGGGCAACACGCCGGCGGAATTTTCTGAGCAGATTCGCAGCGAACGCGACCGTTGGAAGACCGTGATCGATCGCGCGCAGATCAAGCTGCAGTAAGCGCCGTCAATAGACATCGCGGCGGTACAGACCGCCGTGCTGCATGGCTTGCAGGCGGTCGTCGCCCAGGATGTCCTGCAGGGCGGCATCGACGCCGCTTGCCATGCCTTGCAGGCTGCCGCAGACATAGATGGCGGCGCCCGCGTCCACCCAGGACCGCACCGCGTCGGCGTGTTCGCGCAGCAGGTGCTGCACATACCGGCGCTGAGGTTGGTCGCGGGAGTAGACGGCGTCCATGCGTTCCAGCGTGCCGTCCTGCTGCCAGGCCGCGATGTCTTCGTCGCAGAAGCGGTCATGCGCGGCGTTGCGTTCGCCGAAGACCAGCCAGTTGCGCCGGTGACCTTTGGCGCGGCGGGCCTTGATCAAGGCCCGCAGGCCGGCCAGCCCGGTGCCGTTGCCCACCAGGATCATCGGACGCCCGTCTTGCGGCGCATGGAAATTGCGGTTGGCGCGCACGCGCAGTTCAATGCCGTCGCCTTCCTGGGCGATATGGGTCAGCCAGCCGCTGCCCAGCCCCAATCCGCCGTCCGCGCTGCGCATCTGGCGCACCAGCAACTGGATGGCGCCATCTTCCGGCAGGGATGCGATGGAGTACTCGCGGTGCGCCTGCACCGGCCCGCCGCGGGCTTGCCGGGGCCCGATCTCGGCGATGTCGCCGGCCATCCATCGTGGCGTTTCGCCCGCGGGCGGCGTCAGCGTCAGCAGATAGCAAGGGCCGCCCTGGCTTTCGGGATTCATCAGGCGGCGGTCCGCCAGGCGCCAAGTGTCGTAGACGGGCGCCTGCCAGTCAGGCAGGTCGCTGCGGCCGGCCAGCAGGCCCAGATGATGCTGCCAATGGCGCAGCGCCGCCGGGTCGCCGTTGTCCACTTCCACCAGATCGAACAGCGGCGTTGCGCCTTGCGCATGCAGCCAGTCGTCAAGCCGGTGGCCAAAGCCGCAGAACTGGGCGTATTCGCTGTCGCCCAACGCCAGCACGGCGTATTGCATGCCGGCCAGGGCCGGCGCGGCGCGGGCGGCCGTCGACGCTGCCTGCATCTGGCCGGCGAAGGCCGCGGCAGCGTCGGGCGGGTCGCCTTCGCCATAGGTGCTGACCACGAACAACACGCGGCGATAGGCAGCCAGGCGAGTCAGGTCCACCTGGTCCAGCGCCGCCACCCGGATCGTCAGGCCGCCGGCGCGCAGGGAGTCGGCGGTCTGGGCGGCCAGCGTTTCGGCGTAGCCGGTCTGGGTGGCGTAGGCGACCAGCAGCGTGTCTTCGGGCGGGGGGGCGTCCAAGGCTTGCAGGGCTTGCGCGTGCAGGGCTCGCTGCCGCCGGGCGCGCCGCCACGCCCATAGGCAGAGCAGCAGCCAAAGCCCCACCACGCATGCCGCAGCGATCAACCGGGTCAGGCTCATGGGATCAGCGAGGCAGCGCCAGCGCCTGGAACGCCGGAGTGGCGACGACGCGATAGGCATCGGCGTCACGCAGGATGAAGAGGGCCGCCAGATCATGGCGGCGGGCATAAGCCAGGCCGTCCGTTTCGCCCAGCACCGTCAGCACGGTCGCCAGGGCGTCGGCCTGCATGCAGACCGGGTGCAGCACGGAAACCGAGGCCACGTTGTTGCGCACGGGCTGGCCGGTGCGCGGGTCGATGGTGTGGGCATAGCGGGCCTCGCCGCTGCCCGCATGGCGGCGGTAGTCGCCCGAGGTCGCGATGCTGCGGTCTTCCAGCGGCAAGGCCAGGGCATGGGCATCGCTGGCGTCGGGCACTTCGACGGCGACGCGCCACGGCTGGCCGTCGGGCCGTTTGCCGCGTGCGCGCAATTCGCCGCCGACTTCCACCAGGTATTGCGTGATGCCCAACGCGTCCAGCGCCATCGCGGCGCGGTCCACGCCGTAGCCCTTGGCGATGGATGACAGGTCCAGGTAGACGCCGCCCGGTTGGAGGGCGGCCTGCCGGCCGGCATCCAGCGCTACGCGCCGCCAACCGCAACGCCGGCGCGCGGCCTCGACGGCGGCAGGCGAGGGCGGTTCAAAGGCGCGTTGATGCGGTCCGAACCCCCAGGCGTTGACCAGCGGACCCACTGTCGGGTCATAGGCCCCGTCGCTGTCTTCCGCCAGCGCCATCGCATGGCGCAGCACATGGAAGAACGCATCGGGCAATTCCCGCCAGCCCGCGCCGGCCTGATTGAACAGGCTGATGTCGGAACCGGCTTCCCAGGTGCTCATCTGCGCCACGACCTCATCCAGCGCGGCCTGCACCGCCA
>CAUSDE010000016.1:0-114351 GCA_963530045.1 uncultured Achromobacter sp. | reverse complement strand
CTCTTAAGGTAGGTTGAGGTCTATCAGCCCGCTGTTATAGCCCTGGCCCAACCATAAGAAAAATTCTTATTTCTTATCCGCCGAATTACTTCGGCTAATGAGTAAAAACCCTTATTCCACGCATTCCGGCGCCGCGGTCTCGCGGCTAGCCAGCGGCCCCGCTCATCCGCTGCAACCACGCCGGACGCGGCGCCGCGTCCAGCCAGTTCTTCACGATCAGCCCCAGTTCGGTATCCCCCGAAATGCGCAGCCTGCGCTGAAAGAACAGGGTGTCCGCGTCGGTCTCGGCCCGAATCAGGCGGAACAAGTCGGCCAGCTTCGCGCCCAATTCCAATTCGCATGGCGCACGGCTCCACGCAGGCCGGAAGGCGCCACCGAGCACCGTAAAGGCACTGCGCAGTCCCAGGTCTTCGATGGTGATGGCGAAACTGCGGCCATCCAGTTCCGGCGGCGGCGACAGCCATTTGAGCCGTCTTGCCAGCTCCAGCCCCGCCACGAAGTGCAGGGATACCGCCGGCGTGGGCAGACGGCGGCCCAATCGCGCGACCAGCGCCGGCGGATTCAGGTTCCAGCTCGCGCTCATGCCGCGGCCTCCAGCAATTCGATGCCGGCGCGGCCATGGTAGTAGCCGTTGCAACGGCCGATGCCCGCAGGTGGCGCGACGGCAGCGGGTTTGCCGCCGCAACGCGTCGCGTCCAGCGCGGCCACGGCGTCCAGCGTGCCCGCCGACTGCGGGCTGACACGCAGCACGTCGACGCCCATGCGGGCCAGTTCAGGCGCCTGCGCCAGCAAATCCAGGCAGGCGGCGGACTGCACCTGGATACCGTTGATGCCCAGGAATTCACGCGACTCGCGCGTACGCATGTCCAGTCCGTCGGGGTGTTCGATGCAGCGAAACCCGCAATCGTCCTTCTTCAGCCGGAAATGGCGGGCAGTGAAGCAGCGCGCGGAAAAGGCCAGCGCCATGCGGCCCCACACCATCACTTCGGCCGCCATGTCGGCCGGGCGCTCTTCCAGCAGCCGCGCCAGCGTGCCGCCGTCCATTTCCAGCGGCGCCACGAAGCGCACCGCGCCGCGGCTGGCCAGCCATTGCAGCGTGCCGCCGTGATAGGCGTTCACGTGGGGGCCCGCCACGAATGCGCGGCCCGCCAGGTGCCGCACGGCGCCCAGTTCGCCGGCCTCGACCATGAAGTCATCCTGGTCGCAAAGCTTCTTCAGCGCATGGGCCTCTGCCCCGGTTTCAATCAAGGTGCGGCCGGACAGCACGACGGTCTTGCCTGCGGCGCGCAGGTCGCGGGCCAGTCCCAACCAGTCGTCGGCCCGCAACTCGTGGCGCCGGCTACAGACGGTTTCGCCGATATAGAGGATGTCGGCCGCGCTGTCGGCCAGATCGGCGTAGAAGTCCAGCGTGCGCTGGCGCGGCCAGTAATAGAGCAACGGGCCGACGGATATCTGGAATGCGTTCGGTTTCATTTCCATGGACGTTCAAATGCGCCTTGGGTGACTTGGGATCCTTCCGCGTGGCGCGCCAGCAAGGCGTTCCATTCGGGCCGCGGCGAAAAACGCGCCGCGTCGGCGTGCACGCTGTCCAGCGCCGCGCGCAAGGTCGACACCACTTGCGTGACATAGGCCGGGCTGCGCTGGCGGCCTTCGATCTTGACGGCGGACACGCCCATTTCGGCCAGGCGCGGCAGCAGGCCGATGGCGTTCAGGCTGGTGGGTTCTTCCAGCGCGTGGTCGGCCTGCCCGTCGACGTCGAAGCGGCCTTTGCACAAGGTGGGATAGGCGGCCGGTTCACCCGGCTCGTAGCGGTCGATCAAAATGCCGGACAGGCGTGCATCCATGCGGCCGTTCTCTTCCACCCAGCGCACGGCATGCGCGGGCGAACAGACGCCCTTGTTGTTGGGTGAATCGCCCGTGGCGTACGACGACAGCAGGCATCGGCCTTCGGCCATGACGCACAGGCTGCCAAAGCCGAACACTTCGACTTCCACGCTGACGTTGGCGCAGATGCGCGCGACTTCGGCCAGGGTCAGGACGCGGGGCAGCACCACGCGGCGGATGCCGAATTGCTCTTTCATCAGCTCAATGGCATCGGCGTGCGTGGCGGAACCCTGCACGGACAAGTGCAGGCGCAGGTCGGGATAGCGGTCGCTGGCGTAGGCCAGCAACCCAGGGTCGGCCATGATGACCGCATCCGCGCCCAGCCCGTGTGCGGCGTCCACCGCATCGCGCCATTCCTGCGCGCGGCCCGCCTGCACGAACGTATTGATGGCGAACAGCACCTGGCGCCCCTTGCCGTGCGCCAGTTCGACGCCTGCGCGGATGTCGTTTTCGGTGAAGTTGAGCCCGGCGAAGTTGCGGGCGTTGGTTGCGTTCTTGAGCCCGAGATAGACGGTGTCGGCGCCCGCCTCGATGGCCGCTTTCAAGGCGGCGAGGCTGCCGGCCGGGGCCACGAGCTCGATGGGAGAGGTTCGAGTTTGCATGCCGGCCAGTCTAGGGTCCGGCGGGCATCCCGGCCTTGTCGCAGATCAAACCGGAATGCGGCCGCGCGCAGGAATGGCGCGGTGCTATTCCTCGGAATGCAGCCCGTGTTCCACGGCGTACACGGCGACCTGCACGCGGCTGGTCAGGTTCAGCTTTTTCAGCACGTTCTGCACGTGGATCTTGACGGTGCTTTCGCTCACGTCCAGCTCTCGCGCAATGACCTTGTTGCTGGCGCCGCGCGCCAGGCACTGGACGATCTGCGTTTCGCGCGCCGTCAGCCGGTGGCGCTCGGCGTTGCCGGAAGCCTGCGCCGCCTGCGATGCCGCCCCGCGGAACTGGTCCACCAGCTTGGCCGTCATGCTTTCTGCGATGACCGATTCACCGGCTGCGGCGCGGCGGATGGCGGAGGTCAGGACCTCGGCGTCGATGTTCTTCACCAGATAGCCGCGGGCGCCGTCACGCAGCGCCTGGCCCAGTTCGTCGGCTTCTTCCGAGACCGTCAGGATGATGACCGCACAGGACGGCAGGTCCTGCGTCAGCAATTGCAGCGTTTCCAGGCCGGACAGGCCAGGCAGGTTCAGGTCCAGCAAGACCACGTCGGGCTTGAGCTCCTTGGCGCGCTTGATGCCTTCCACGCCGTCGCCGGCTTCGGCCACCACTTCGAAATCGGGCTGGCGTTGCAACAGCAGGCGCACGCCCGAGCGGAATAGCGTATGGTCATCGACAAGCAGGATACGGATAGGCATGTTCAGAACGTGTCAGGCGGCCTGGCGTTCGCTGCCAGGCAAGGTCAGCGCCACGCGCGTGCCGGCGCCGGGCTGGGATTCCAGTTTTATCATGGCGCGCATCCGCGCGGCGCGCTCCTGCATGATGTGCAGGCCCACGTGGGATTCGCCGCGCGCGGCCACTTCGGCGGGGTCGTAACCCTGCCCGTCATCCTGGATCAACAGCGAGAAGTCACGTTCGTTGTTGACCGACACCAACACCTGACCGGCCTCGGAATGCTTGCGCACATTGGACAGCGCCTCTTGCAGGATGAACAGCACTTGCAACTGCTGCTCGGGTGGCAACGGGCCGCCCTCGTCGCCGCCAAAGCGCAGATCGGTCTGGATGCCGGTCTGCCGGCGAAAGCGCTCCACGGTGGATTCAATGGCGGCTTGCAGGTCGCCCTGCCCCAGCTTGCTGCGGAAATTGGTCAGCAATTCGCGCACGTCCTGATAGCTTTCGTCCACGCCCGTGCGCAACAGCGGCAGAATCTCGGTGATCTCTTCCTGATCGCCGCGTGTGACGGCCGCGTCCAGCATCTGCAATTGCAGGTTCAGGAAGTTCAGGCCTTGCGCCAGACTGTCGTGCAGCCCCTGGGCGACCAGACCGCGTTCCTGCACCACCGCCAGTTGCCGCGCCTGCGCGCTGAGCCGCCGGTTATCCAGCGCCACGCCCAGGTGCTGCCCCAGGGTTTCCAGCAACTGGGAGTCCGACGGCGCCAGACGGCGTTGCTGGCGGAAATGCAGCGAATAGGATCCCAGGACTTCATCGCGGGTCACGATGCGGAACACCGCCACGCTGGCAAAGCCCTCGCGCTGGCAATTCAGATCCAGTTCGGGCGGCGAATGGCGGAAATCCTGGATGACGATGACACCCGCCTGCCGCGTCGCGACGCCGCAGTAGCAGTCGTCCACCTTCATGCAGTGTTCGGATTCCACAAGCGCCTCCGACAGGCCCACCGACACCACCAGGTTCAGCTTTTCGTTAGTGGGGTCCAGCGCGCGGATGCTGCCGCCCTCGGCGTCGAACTGCAGCATGACGCGGCGCAGGAAACCGTCGCACATCGCCTCGATCTCGTTGGGCTGGTTCAGGAAGGCCGCCATGTCGTACAACGCGCCGATATCGCGATTCTGCGCGGCCAACTGCGCGGTCTTGTGCTCGACGCGCTGTTCCAGGCCGGTGTACAGGTCCTGCAGCTCGTCCGCCATGCGGTTGTAGCCACGAGCCAGCAGGCCGAACTCGTCCTGGCTTTCCACGGGCAGCCGCGTGCTGAATTCGCGCTCTGCCATGCGCTTCAGGCCGTCACGCAGACGCAGCACGGGTGCGATGATCCATAAGTACAGCAGATAGATCATGGCCAACGTGCCCGCGCTGGCAATGGCCGCCAGAATGCCTTGCGACAGGCGCAGCGACGTGGTCTTGCCGGCGTTGTCCTGTTCGATCATCCGCACCAGCGTGTCGGCGCGCGACACGAACTCCGGCAGGGTCTGCAGATAGGCGGCCGCATCGGGCTGCGCCATGGCGCGCAAGGCGGCCGGCCGCATCACGTCTTGCCAGTAGCTCGCCACGTCGTGCCATTGCGCGCGGATCGCCTCGTCGCTGGGGATGAACAGCGGACGGGCGGGGTTGCCGCGGGCCAGCCGCGCAATGGTCTCGTCCAGCACCGCGATCTGTTCCTGGGTGCGGACCTCACGGCCGGCTTGCGGGCGCATCAACTCCACCGCCACGCGGTTGGCGCGCATGCGCAGGCTGCCGGTGTCATTGATGGCGGCGCCCGCCCCTTCCAGTTGCCACGACAACCACAGCGTCCAGCTGATCATGGACAACACCACCACCAGCGCCACCAGCGAACTGGCGATGATGCGCGTGGACAGGCGATGCCGGGGGGAAGGCAGGCCGTCAAGTCCGGAGATGGGCGAGGAAGACGTCATGAAGATCGGTACGGGCGGCGCGGTACGGTTGATAGTGTAGTCGCCTTCAACCCAGGCCCAGCGCGCCGCACAGGAAGTCCGCCACCTGCGCGGGGTCGTTCAGCGGCAGGCAGGGCAACGCGGAGTCCAGCGGCGCGTCGGTCACGATCGCCAGGAAGCTGCCGTCTTCGGCGTGCAGCGGCGGTTTACCCAGCGCGGGGCGATAGACCTCGATGCGCGGGATCGCCGCCTGCTTGAACCCTTCCACCAACACCAGGTCGGCGGGCGACAGGCGCGCCAACTGGTCCGCCAGCGACGGTTCCGGCGCATCGCGCAGTTCGTGCACGATGGCGTAGCGGTAGGGCGAGGCCACCATCACCTCCTGGGCGCCCGCCAAGCGGAAACGCGCGCTGTCCTTGCCCGGCGGCTCCATCTGGAAATCGTGATGGCTGTGCTTGATGACATTGACGCGCAGCCCCCGCGCCGCCAGCAGTGGCAGCATCGCTTCGATCAACGTGGTCTTGCCGCTGCCGGACCGGCCGGCGATACCGAAAACTGGGCTCATGCATGCTCCGTAAACAAGGGACAGACCATAGGTAAAAACGCGTCCGCCCGCGGCGAGTATGCCAGCAATGCGCCGGCCACCAGATCGAAGTACCAGCCATGCAGCGTCAGGTCGCCCGCCTGGACGGCGCGGCGCACGAAGGGCAATTCCTCAAGGTTGCGCAGCGAGATCAGGATGGACGCCTGCTCGCAGGCGCGGCGGCGTTCGGCGTCGGTGGCATCAGGCATCTGGCGCAGCACCTGGTGGCGGGCCGGCTCGGCGATGTCCATCCAGCGCTCCAGGTAGTCGGTTTCGCCGTCGCTGCGGATGCGGCGTTCCATCAGCGCCCGGATGCCGCCGCAGTGCGCGTGCCCCAGGACGATGACGCGGCTGACCCGCAGCTGCTCCACGGCGAACTGTATGGCGGCCAACACGCCTTGCAAGCCACGGTCGGCGCTCGTGGGCGGCACCAGGTTGGCCACGTTGCGCACGGCGAAGATGTCGCCGGGGTCGCAACCCAACATCATGGCGGGATCCACCCGGGAATCGCAGCAGCCGATCAGCAAGGTGCTGGGGTGCTGGCCGTCTCGCAGATTGCGGTATAGCGCGGGCGCCTGTTCGTAGTACTGCTGTTGAAAGCGCTGGAAGCCGCCGATGAAGCGTTCGATGTCTCCCATCTCAGCCCCCCGTCTGCGCCATGAACCGGACGATGCGCTCGGGGCGGGTGACGAACTCATGGCGTTCCGGCTTGGCGGCAATGCCTGCCAGGATCGCGCGCACCAGTTCCGCGTCATCCGCCCCCTGACGCAGCAGGCGGCCCAGCGGCACCTGGGCTTCCTGCCCCAGGCACAGGTACAACGTGCCGTCCACGCCCAGCCGCACCCGGTTGCAGGTGGCGCAGAAATGCCGCGACATGGGCGTGATCACGCCCAGCACCGGCGCGCCCTCGCCCGCCGTCCAGTATCGCGCCGGGCCGGTTCCCGCCCCCGCCAACGCCGGCACCAGCCCCGCGTCGGCGGCCAGGCGCGCGCCCATCGCGTTCAAATCCGTGTGCGTGAAGCCGCGGCCGCATTCGCCCATCGGCATGGGTTCGATCAGGCGCAGCACAAAGCCCTGTCCCATGGCGTAATCCAGCAGGCGCCGCACGTCGGCCTCGGGCGTGGCGGCATGCACCACACTGTTCAGCTTGATGGGTGAAAAGCCCGCCTGGCGAGCGGCCGCCAGTCCCGCCAGCACGGAATCCAGGCAATCGCGGCCGGTGATCTGGTTGAACGCGGCGGCGTCCAGCGTGTCCAGGCTGATGTTCAGCCGGGTCACGCCGGCGGCGCGCAGGTCATCGGCGTGACGAACCAGTTGCGTGCCGTTGGTGGATACGGACAGGTCGCCGAGCCCCGGCATCGCGGCGATGTCGCGGGCCAGGCCCGCCACGCCCCGGCGCAACAGCGGTTCGCCGCCCGTCAACCGGACCTTGCTGACGCCCAGGCGCACGAACAAGCCCACCAGCCTGGCCATTTCATCATGGCGCAACCAGTTGGCCGGGGTTTCGAAACCTTTGAAATCCTTGGGCAGACAGTAGCTGCAACGCAGGTCGCAGCGGTCCGTGACGGAGACGCGCAGGTAGTCGATCCGGCGTCCGAAGCCGTCTGTCAGGGGTCCCGCGGCAGGCTCGTCCATCATGCGGCGCTCCCGCCATGGACGCGTTCGGGCTCGCCGCCCGCCTGCAGGTCGATCCCCTGGACGTCGGCGCGTTCGACCAGCAGCTTGGTGTATTGCCGCCAGGCGGTGTCGCGGCTCATGGACGTGAGCGCCATGGCGATCTGCTGCGCCACGTGTTCATAAGGCAGCAGCCTGCCTTCGATGCGGCGCGTGACCCGCACGATGTGCAGGCCATGCCGGGTCTGCAGCAGATGCGGCAGCAGGCCGCCCGAAGGCAGCGCAAAGACGGCGCGCTCGAACTCCGGCACCGTGTCGCCGCGGCCCAACTGGCCCAGGTTGCCGCCCACGGTCGCCGACGGGCAGTTGGACTGCTCGCGCGCCACCTCGGCAAAGCGCGAGGGGTCGGCCAGCAACTCCTGCAGCACGACGTTGGCATGGGCGCGCAACCTATCCAGGTTCACGCTGGGCGTCACCTGGAACAGGATGTGGTCGGCTTCGACCAACTCCCCCACCATGAAGCGCTGCGGATGCATCTGGTAGAAGCGGCGGCAGGCAGCGTCGTCGGCCGCAGGCGCGGGCGCCTGCACGGCGAGCAAGGCGCTGATGGCGCCCTCCTCGTCCTCGGCATCCAGGCCAAGGCGGGCCGCTTCGTCCAGCAGCACCCGGCGCAAGACCAGCGCGGTGACCGCGTGGCGCATGGGGTTGTCGGCTTGCGCATGCAGCGGCAGTTCACGTTCCAGATCCGCGTCGTTCAGTTCGACGCCATTGACGATGACAGGCATGTTCGGCTCCTGGTGCTTGGGTTCAGCGCGGGCGGACCAGCTGCCAGGCACGGCCCAGATAGCCCAGCGAGGCGAAGCCGCTCCAGACGTGGACCAACCGCGTGAACGGGAAGATCACGAACAAGGTCAGGCCCATGAACAGGTGCGCCTTGAACAGAAGCGGCACCTCGGCGACATGGCTGGCGGCATCTCCCTGGAAGGTGACGATGTGCTGCGCCCAGGTCATCAGGCGCACCATCATTTCACCGTCCATGTGACCCGCCGACAGCACGATGGTCGACAGGCCCAGCAGCAAGGTGACCAGGATCCACAACAGCAGCAGCTTGTCGCCGGGCCGCGTCGTGCGAGCGATGCGCGGGTCGGTCACGCGGCGATGGATCAGGATCAAGAGGCCGATCAGGCAGATTCCGCCCATGACGCCGCCGGCCGCCATCGCCACCGTCTGCTTCAACGTATGCGAGACGCCCAGCGTGTCCCAAACCACCACCGGCGTCAGCAGCCCGGCCAGATGCCCGAAGAACAGGCCCAGGATGCCGACGTGGAACAGGATGTTGCCCAGCCGCAATTGGCCGCGGTGCAGCAGCTGCGAGCTATCCGTCTTCCACGTATATTGCTCACGCTCGAAACGCGCCAGGCTGCCCAACAGGAAGATCGTCAGCGCGATGTAGGGGTAGATGCCGAAAAGGAACTGATTCAGGGAGTTCATGATGCGTCGTCCAGAGCATTAGTGGGCGGCCGGCGCCCGGGGATAGAAGCGCACGGTTTGCGCGCCGTCGCCCGAGAACGGCCGCAATAGCGGCTCCACGCCGTCCTGGCTGACGCCGTAGGTCTCCATGGCTTCGTCCATGTCGCGCACGGGCGCTTCAGTTTGTTCCCGCGGGATCACCCGGGACTGCGCGCGCAGCACTGCGAAGACGCCGGCATACGGGCTGCCGCCCTTGGCCAGCCGCGCGCCGATCGCCGCCAGCACATGGATGGCTTCGTCCAGCAGGTCCTGCGCCTGGGCGGGTTCGATCACGCCCAGGAACTCCAGGAAAAGCGGCACGTGGTCGGGCAGTTCGGACACGACGGGCTCGAATCCGTGGCCGCGGTAGGTGTCCAGCAGGTCGACCATGGCCTGGCCACGGTCGCGGCTTTCTCCATGCACGTGTTCGAACAGGTGCAGCGAATGCGAACGATTGCGGTCGAACGTGGCCACGTAGTTCTCCTGCACGGCAATCAGGTCATGGGTGGCCAGATAGCCGACCAGGGGCTGCAGGGCTTCCTCGGCGTCGGGGTAGTCGGCCAGCGCCGACTCCACGTCGCCCAAGGCATCCAGCAGTTCAGGCTCGGGGTAGCTGAGCAAGGCGGAAAGCAAGCGGTACAGATTCATGGTTTTCTCCTTTCCTAGCGGGCCAGGGCGGCCTTCTTGCGGGATTTCGGCATCTCGATGAAGATCTCGCTGCCCTGGGGCTTGCGTCCAAACAATGTGCCTTCGGACACACCGCCCGAGCAGCCGTTGCCGAAGGTGAATCCGCAACTGCCCTTCTCGTTGAAGCTGTCTTCCACCACTTCCTTGTGGCTGCTGGGCACGACGAAACGGTCTTCGTAGTCGGCAATCGCCATGATCTTGTACATGTCCTGCACGGTTGCCTCGGTCAGGCCCACCTGTTCCAGCAAGGCCGTGTCGCGTTCGCCGTGCACGGTCTCGGACCGCTTGTAGGCGCGCATGGCCAGCATGCGTTCCAGGGCCTGCAGCACGGGGGCTTCCTTGCCCGCCGTCAGCAGGTTGGCCAGGTAGCGCACCGGGATGCGCAGGCTGGACACGTCCGGGATCATGGCGCTCTTGCCCACGGTGCGCTGCGGCATCTGGCCCGCTTCGGCCGCCGTCTGGATGGGCGACAGCGGCGGGATGTACCAGACCATCGGCAAGGTGCGGTATTCAGGATGCAGCGGGAAGGCCACGCGCCATTGCACGGCCATCTTGTAGACGGGCGACTGGCGCGCGGACTCCAGCCACGACTCCGGAATGCCCTGCTCGCGGGCGGCGGCGATCACGTCCGGCGAATGCGGGTCCAGGAACAGGTCCAGCTGCGATTCGTACAGATCCTGCTCGTCGGCGGTGGCCGCGGCGCGCTCGATCTGGTCGGCGTCGTACAGCATGACGCCCAGGTAGCGGATGCGGCCCACGCAGGTTTCCGAGCAGACGGTCGGCTGGCCGGCTTCGATGCGCGGATAGCAGAACGTGCATTTCTCGGCCTTGCCGCTGCTCCAGTTGTAGTAGATCTTCTTGTACGGGCAGCCCGAGATGCACATGCGCCAGCCGCGGCACTTGTCCTGGTCGACCAGCACGATGCCGTCGTCTTCGCGCTTGTAGATGGAACCGGACGGGCAGCTGGCGACACAGGCCGGGTTCAGGCAGTGTTCGCACAGGCGCGGCAGGTACATCATGAAGGTGTTCTCGAACGTCGAGTACATCTCCTTCTGCACGCCCTCGAACAGCGCGTCCCGGCTGCGCGAGCTGAATTCTCCGCCCAGGTCGTCTTCCCAGTTCGGGCCCCAATGGATCTTCTCCATCTTCTTGCCGGTCAGCACCGAAACGGGACGCGCGGTAGGCGGCGTCTGCAGCAAGGGCGCGTTCTGCAGGTGCTCGTAGTCGAAGGTGTAGGGTTCGTAGTAGTCGTCGATGGCCGGCAGGTTCGGGTTGGCGAACAGGTTGGCCAGGATGCGCAGCTTGCCGCCCTGGCGCGGTTCCAGCTTGCCGGCGGCGGTACGCTTCCAGCCGCCCTTCCACTTGTCCTGGTTTTCCCATTCCTTGGGATAGCCGATGCCGGGCTTGGTCTCCACGTTGTTGAACCAGGCGTATTCGACACCGTCGCGGCTGGTCCAGACGTTCTTGCAGGTGACCGAGCAAGTGTGGCAGCCGATGCACTTGTCCAGGTTCAGCACCATGCCGATTTGGGCGCGTATCCTCATGATTGCTTCTCTTCTTGTTGCGTTGCCTGCGTGGCGGGGTCTTCAACGAGCGGGCCTTCCAGCCAGTCCACCTTCTTCATCTTGCGCAGCACCACGAACTCGTCGCGGTTGGCGCCAACCGTGCCGTAGTAATTGAAACCGTAGGCCTGCTGGGCATAACCGCCGATCATGTGCGTGGGCTTGAGCACCGTGCGCGTGACCGAGTTATGGATGCCGCCGCGCTTGCCGCTGGTTTCCGCCCCCGGCACGTTCACGATCTTTTCCTGGGCGTGATACATCAGGCACATGCCCACCGGCACGCGCTGGCTGACGACCACCCGCGCGGTCAAGGTGCCGTTGACGTTGAAGACTTCGACCCAGTCGTTGTCCACCAGCCCGGCCTGCTTGGCCTCGGCTTCCGACACCCACACGTGGGGCCCGCCGCGGCTGAGCGTCAGCATGCGCAGGTTGTCCGAATACGTGCTGTGGATGCCCCATTTCTGGTGCGGCGTCAGCCAGTTCAGGACCAGCTCCTTTTCGCCGTTCGGGTAGCGGCCCAGCATGGGCGCCACCGTCTTGGTGTCGATGGCCGGCTTGTAGACGCAGGAGCCTTCGCCGAAGTCCAGCATCCAGCGGTGGTCCTGGTAGAACTGCTGGCGGCCCGTCAGCGTGCGCCAGGGGATCAGTTCATGCACGTTGGTGTAGCCGGCGTTGTAGCTGACCTCTTCGCTTTCCAGGCCCGACCAGGTCGGCGCCGAAATGATCTTGCGCGGCTGCGCCTGGACGTCGCGGAAGCGGATCTTGTCGTGCTCGCGGCCGGCGGCCAGGTGCGTGTGGTCGCGCCCGGTGATCTTGCCCAGCGCTTCCCAGGCCTTGACCGACACGTGGCCATTGGTCTCGGGCGCGAAGGTCAGGATCATTTCGGCCGCGTCGATGGCGGTATCAAGCCGCGGACGGCCCTGGCTGACGCCGGCGTCCGAGACGCTTTCATTGATGCCGGCCAGCTCGTGCACCTCGTGCTGGGTGTTCCAGTTGATGCCCTTGCCGCCGTTGCCCAGCTTGTCCAGCAAGGGGCCGACCGACGTGAACTTGCGGTAGATGTCGTTGTAGTCGCGTTCGACCACCGTCATCGACGGCGCGGTCTTGCCCGGCACCAGGTCGCATTCGCCCAGTTTCCAGTCCTTCGGTTCGAAGGCCTGGCCCAGTTCCCCCGGGGTGTCGTGCATCAGGGGCGTCATCACCAGGTCGCGGCGCTTGCCCAGATAGGGGCCGCCGATGTCGCTGAACTTCTTGGCCAGCAGCTTGTAGATTTCCCAGTCGGTCTTGCTCTCCCACAAGGGTTGCACCGCTTCGCTCAAGGGATGGATGAAGGGATGCATGTCGGACGTGTTCAGGTCGTCCTTTTCGTACCAGGTGGCCGTCGGCAGCACGATGTCGCCGTACAGGCAGGTCGTGCTCATGCGGAAGTCCAGCACGGTCAGCAAGTCCAGCTTGCCTTCGGCCGCATCGTCCTGGAAAGTCACTTCCGTGGGTTTGATCGCGTCGCCTTCGTCGCCGAACACCGCGTTTTGCGCGCCCAGCAGGTACTTCAGGAAATACTCGTGGCCCTTGCCGCTGGACCCCAGGATGTTGGAACGCCACACGAACATGTTGCGCGGGAAGTTGGCCGGATCATCCGGGTCTTCGCACGACATGCGCAGCGCGCCGGACTTCAGCTGTTCGACCGCATGCGCGATGGGGTCGCGGCCTTCGGCCTCGGCCTGGGCCACCACGTCCAGCGGATTGGTGCGCAGTTGCGGGGCCGACGGCAGCCATCCCATGCGCTCGGCGCGGGCGTTCAGGTCAATCATGCTGAGTTCACCGTACTTGGCGCGGTCGGCGGTCGGGCCCAGGATTTCCTGCACGTTCAGCTTTTCGTGGCGCCACTGGCTGGTGTGCGCATAGAAAAAGGACGTGCCGTTCATCTGGCGCGGCGGGCGCGCCCAGTCGGAGGCGAACGCCAGCGGCGCCCAGCCGAACTGCGGGCGCAGCTTTTCCTGGCCCACGTAGTGCGCCCAGCCACCGCCGCTCTTGCCCACGCAGCCGCACATCATCAGCATGTTGATGATGCCGCGGTAGATCATGTCCATGTGGTACCAGTGGTTCAGGCCGGCGCCGACGATCACCATCGATTTGCCTTCGGTGTCGTGGGCGTTTTGCGCGAATTCGCGCGCCACCTGGATCACTTGGGCACGCGGCACCCCGGTGTGCTTTTCCTGCCAGGCCGGCGTGTAGGGCACGTCGTCGTCGAACGATGTCGCAACGTTGCCGCCGCCCAGGCCGCGGTCCAGGCCATAGTTGGCCATCTGCAGGTCGTACACGGTGGCGACCAGCGCCTCCGTGCCATCGGCCAGGCGAATGCGGCGGGCCGGCACGTTGCGCACCAGCAGTTCGTCATGTTCGCTGCCGAAGTACGGAAAGCCCACGCCGACGACCTCGCCGCCGGCGCCTGACAGGCTCAATGTCGGTTCAATGTCGCGGCCATCGCCGCCGTCCTTCGATTCCAGGTTCCAGCGGCCGACCTTTTCGCCGCCGTTGACCGCGCCCTCGCCCCAGCGAAAGCCGATACTGCCGTTGGGCGCTACCAAGTCGCCGCTATGGGCGTCCAGAACCAGAGTCTTCCAATCGGGGTTGTTCTGTTCGCCCAACGCGCCGTCCAGATGAGACGCGCGCAGGAAGTGATCCGGCGCGTAGAAGCCGTCGCGTTCCTTCAACAGCACCAGCATCGGCATGTCGGTGTAGCGCCGCACGTAGTCCTGGAAGTACGGCGAGGGGTTCGCCGACAGATGGAATTCCTTCAGGATGACGTGGCCCATGGCCATCGCCAGCGCGGCATCGGTGCCTTGCTTGGGCGCCAGCCAGATGTCGCCGAACTTGACCATTTCGCCGAAGTCGCTGGAGACGGCCACCGTCTTGGTGCCCTTGTAGCGGACCTCGGTGTAGAAGTGGGCGTCGGGCGTGCGGGTCTGGGGCACGTTCGACCCCCAGACCATCAGGTAGGTCGAGTTGTACCAGTCGGCCGATTCCGGCACGTCGGTCTGTTCGCCCCAGATCTGCGGGCTGGCGGGAGGCAAGTCGCAATACCAGTCATAGAAACTCAGGCACACGCCGCCCAGCAGGCTCAGGTAGCGCGCGCCGGCGGCATAGCTGACCATGGACATCGCCGGAATCGGCGAAAAGCCGATCACGCGGTCGGGGCCGTACTTCTTGATGGTCAACGCGTTGGCGGCGGCGATGATCTCGGTGGCCGTATCCCAGTCGGCGCGCACGAAGCCGCCCAGGCCGCGGATCGACTTGTAGCGCTTGGCGCGCACGGGGTCCTGGCTGATCCATTCCCACGCCGCGATGGGGTCCATGGTCTTGCGCGCGTCGCGCCACATTTCCATCAGGCGGCCCCGGATCATCGGGTACTTCACCCGCTGTGCCGAATACACGTACCAGCTGTAGGACGCGCCACGGGGACAGCCGCGAGGCTCGTGGTTGGGCAGGTCGGGACGCGTGCGCGGATAGTCCGTCTGCTGCGTCTCCCAGGTGATCAGGCCATTCTTGACGTAGACCTTCCACGAACACGACCCCGTGCAGTTCACCCCGTGGGTCGAACGCACGACCTTGTCGTGCTGCCAGCGGGAACGGTACGCGTTCTCCCACTTGCGGTCTTCGTTGACCGTTTCGCCGTGGCCGTCCGCGAAGGTGGACTTCACCCGCGACATGAACTTCAGCCGGTCCAGAAAATGACTCATTGTGTTTCTCCAAGAACGCCGGCCTGGCCGGCGCGTACTGCGATCGATGCCGTTGAATCCACTGTAGGCCCCGCTCTGTCCCCCGCCTATTCGCCAGTGGCACAGGCGGGGCACGGCAGAGTGACTAGTCACAGCGAGGAAAGCGACGGGGTTGAGGGGTTGGTTGCGCGGTGCGCGCGTCGTGTGGGCGCCGGCGTCATGATGGGTGGAGCGCGACCCGCGCTAGCCACGCACACCACGTTCCAGCGCGCGCACCCCATCGGCTCCCCCCATCAGCAAGGCACCGGCGCGTTGCGGCGGGCGTAGAACCACCAGGTGATCAGCATGCAGGTGGCGTAGAAGGCGATGAAGCAATACAGCGCGGCCTGTACGCCGCCCGTCATCTCCAGCGACGTGCCGAAGCTGCGAGGGATGAAAAAGCCGCCGTAGGCCCCGATGGCGCCGGAAAAACCCAGCACCGCGGCCGATTCCTTGGCGGCTTCGCTCATGGCCTGCTTCTGGCCGGCGGCGCCCTTGCCTTTGGCCGCCTGCGTGCGCTCGCGCAGGAAGATCACGGGGATCATGCGGAACGTGGACCCGTTGCCCAGGCCGGTCAGCGCGAACAGCACGATGAACATGGCCAGGAAGCCGTTGAAGTCGCCCCCCTGCCCGCCCACGGGCAGGAACGTCACCACGCCCAGTACCGCGGCGATCATCCCCGCGAAGGTGAACAGCGTGACGCGCGCGCCGCCCAGCTTGTCGGACACCCAGCCGCCCACCGGACGCGTCAGCGACCCCACCAGCGGCCCCAGGAAGGCGTAGGCCATGGGGTCGACCTGCGGGAACAGGGTCTTGGTCAGCATGGCGAAGCCCGCCGAGAAACCGATGAACGAGCCGAAGGTGCCGACATACAGCCAGCACATCAGCCAGTTGTGCTTGCGCTTGAAGATCACGGCCTGGTCGGCAAACGACGCGCGGGCGTCGGCGATGTCGTTCATGCCGAACCACGCGGCAATGGCCGCGATGGCGATCGGGATCACCCAGATGAAGCCCGCGTTCTGCAGCCACAGGTTCTGCTGCACGCCATGGACGGTGATCTCCTGCGGTGCGCCGCCGGCCACGCCGAAGACGCCCACCGAGATCACGACCGGCACCACGAACTGCACGAGCGACACGCCCAGGTTGCCGATGCCCGCGTTCAGGCCCGTGGCCAGGCCCTTCTTTTCCTTGGGGAAGAAGAAGCTGATGTTGGCCATGCTGGAACTGAAGTTGCCGCCGCCCAGGCCGCACAAGAGCGCCAGGATCAGCAAGGTGGGAAACGACGTGGTCGGGTCGCGCAGCGCAAAGCCCATGCCCAGCGCCGGAATCAGCAGCGAGGCCGTGGAAATGGCGGTCCACTTGCGGCCGCCGAAGACCGGCACCAGGAAGGAATAGAAAATGCGCAATGTGGCGCCCGACAGCGCCGGCAGCGCAGTCAGCCAGAACAGCTGGTTCTTCGACAGCATGAAGCCGGCGCGGTCCAGGTTCACCACCACCACGCTCCACAGCATCCAGATGCTGAACGCCAGCATCAGGGCGGGAATGGAGATCCAGAGGTTGCGGTTGGCGACGCGCGCGCCGGTCTGCTTCCAGAAGCCGGGATTATCCGGCTCCCAACGCGACAGGACTTGAGTGGACATGATGAAGGCTCTTTGTAGGGGTGGAAGGGATAAGGCGCGGACTCAGGCGGCTTGCTTGGCGACTGCCGCCGAGGCGCTGGCCACGCTTTCCGGCCGGAAGCTGAAGTGCATGAAGACCAGCGACACGCAGACCGTGCCGTACAGCAGCATGAACGCGCTGGAGCGCACGCCGGTCAGGTCGAGCAGCACGCCGAACAGGATGGGCAGGACGAAGCCCCCCAGGCCGCCGGCCAGGCCGACGATGCCGGACACGGCGCCGATGTTCTCGCCGAACTCGTCCGAGATGAACTTGAAGACCGAGGCTTTGCCGATCGCCATGGCGATGCCGACGATGAACAGCAGGACGGTGAACGACACCGGCCCCAGCGCGATGCCGAAGCTGCGCGGACCGTTGGCGGTCATGACGGTGAATTCGGTTTGCGGATAGCTCAGCAGGAAGAACGCCACCCAGCACACCCACATCACCCACCAGGTGGTCTTGTAGGCGCCATGGCGGTCCGAGATCCAGCCGCCCAGGGCGCGCAGCACTCCGCCCGGCAACGAGAAGCACGCCGCCAGCAAGGCGGCCAGCTTCATGTCGAAGCCGTATTCGCCGATGTAGTACTTGGTCATCCACAGCGCCAGCGCGACATACCCGCCGAACACCACCGAGTAGTACTGGCAGTAGCGCCAGACGCGCGGGTCCTTCAGCATGGCGAACTGCGCGGACAGGGACGCGCCGCGTGTGACGCGGTGCGCCGGGTCGGAAGCCGAGAACATCCAGAACAGCACGGCCGTGACGAGCAGCGCCACCGCGTACACCTGCGGCACGATGACCCAGGCGCCCCCGGCGGCGGCGATCAGCGCCGGCGCCACGAACTTGGTGATGGCAGACCCCGAGTTGCCCGCGCCGAACACGCCCATCGCCAAGCCCTGCTTGTTGCGGGGAAACCAGCGCGCCACGTACGGCGTGCCGACCGAGAACGAGCCGCCCGTCAGGCCGACGAACAGCGCCAGCACCAGGAACTGCCAATATTCCGTGGCGTAGGACAGCAGCCAGATCGGCACCACCGCCAGCAGCATCAGGATGAAGAACACGGGCCGGCCACCGTAGCGGTCGGTCCAGATGCCCAGCGGCACCCGCACCAGGGATCCGGTCAGTACCGGCATGGCGGCCAACAGGCCGAATTGCGTTTCAGACAGGCCCAGTTGCGCCTTGATGGGGATGCCCAGCACCGCAAAGATCATCCAGACCGCGAAACAGATGGTGAAGGCGAACGTGCTGGAAATCAGGACCCGCATCGGCCTGCCGGATGGGGAAGTTGCTGCTGTCATGGTTACTCTCGCTTGGCTCACGGATACAGGGGATTCAGGGCTCTAGCCTAGGGACCGCATGCGCGCGCCGCCATTCGCCGGCTGACCATCCGGCCCCGCCAATGTGTCTAGTCACCGCGGGGTTCCCGGGCACGTTTGCGCCAGATCAAACAATCGCGCTGGCGGACTGGCGGGCGCAGGATTAATATGCATTTCAAATACACCTTTAAGCCGACAGACCGCCATGCCTTCCCTGCTGACCATCGACGAACCGGGTGCGCCCCCCCGGCCGCCCCGCCCCCAATGGCGCGCTTTCACTGAAATGGGGTTCCGTCCGCTCTACCTGGCGGGCTGCTTCTGGGCACTGGCGTCCGTGTGGCTGTGGGTGCATGCGCCGGCGCGCATCGCGGGCGTCCTGGGCGGCATGTTCTGGCACGCGCACGAGATGCTATGGGGCTTTGTCGCCACCATCGCCGTGGGCTTCCTGCTGACGGCAGGCGCCAACTGGACGGGCAAGAATCCCTTGCGCGGTAACGCGCTGGCGGGGCTGTGCCTGCTGTGGATCGTGGCGCGCGCGGGCTACCTGGTGCCGGGCCGGACTGCCTTCCTGGTGGCTGCCGTGGCGGATCTGGGCTTCTTCCTGTGGGGCGCCGCCGCCCTGGGCCGGGCCGTGTGGGTGACGCGCAACCAGCGCAATGCAGGGGTGCCTGTGCTGTTGCTGGGTCTGGCCGCGGCCAACGCCATGTACCTGTGGGCCGTCGTGCAAGGCGACTATCTTGCCTTGATGCGTTCCTTCAACGCCGGGCTGCTGTGCATGGCGGTATTGACACTGCTGATCGCGCGCCGCGTCCTGCCCTTTTTCGCCAAACGCGCCGTGGCGGGCCTGGACATTCCCCCGCACACGCGCAGCGGCCATTGGCAACTGGCCCTGGGCGTGGCCGCCATCGCCTGCCTGATGGCCGACGCCCCGCGAGCCGCCGCGCTGGCGCTGGCGGTGACCGGCCTGATCGCGCTGGCGCAATGGGTGTCCTGGAAGCCCTGGGCGGTGCGCCGCGTGCCGCTGCTATGGATTCTGTATGTGGGCTATCTGGGCGTGGCGGTCGGGCTGCTGGTGGGCGCCGCGCACCTGGCCGGCTACGTCGTGCGTCCGGCGTGGCCCGCGCACGTGATCGGGGTTGCCGGGTTTTCGGTGCTGATCCTGGGCATGGTCACCCGCACTGCGCTGGGTCACCTGGGTCGGCCGCTGCAAACCGACCGCAGCATGGTGGCCAGCTACGCGCTGATGATTCTGGCGGCCTTGCTGCGCCTGGCTGCCCTGCTCCCCACTGCCGCCACGACCGGCTTGCTGCACGCCGCCACGACGGCCTGGGTGCTGGCCTTGGCGCTGTACCTGTGGCGCTTCTTCCCGATGATGATCCGCCCGCGCGCGGACGCCGCCAAGCCGGCGGCGCCCATCATGCGCGTAGTGCCCGTGGTCCGGCGCAGCTAGCGTCGGACGGCCGCCTTCAGTCGCGGGCTTCGCGGCGCTCGATGGCCGCAATTTCGCGTTTCATCGCCTTGAGCCAGGCCTTGAGGAGGCCCTGGTCCGAGAACTGCATGACTTCGTGTTCCAGTTCGCGGATGTACTCCTGGATGTCGACGATATCCGCGTCCAGGTCTTCCATCACCGTTTCCGGGTCGAACGATGCGAACGGATCCAGGTCGTAGCGCAGCTTGAAGCCCTCTTCCGCGTAAGCGGCCTGATGCAGGACTTCGTCCAACTGGGCTTGCAGCACGGCATTCACTTGCGGCAGGCGCGCGTCATCGACGCCGCCTGCCGGGCCCACGTCGGCTTGCAGATCGGGATTCTGCGCAGCCTGGCTGACGCGCACCTGCTCGGCGTCCTGCAGCGCTTGCCATGCCACGGCATTCGGCGTGTTGCTGCGGGTGGCCAGACGCGCCAGCGCCAGCAGCTCCTCGGCTTCGTCGTCTACGTATTGGTCCTGGATCAGGGCAAGCAGCCGGGCTGGCGACAAGGCGCCCGGGTCGGTGTCCGGATCCAGCCCCAATGCATCCGCCAGTTCCACCTTGGCGTCTTCGGTCTCGTCGGCCGCGTCCGCGTCATAGTCCGATCCGCCGTGCTTTTTATAAAGCACTTTCAGGCGCCCGGTGTCGCAGGCCGCCGGCAGCTCGCTCTTGGCGGCCAATTCCAGCAGTTCTTCGGAAAACTCCACCACCAGTTCAGACACGAATTCGCGTTCCGACTTGGACAGCCCCATGTTCTTGTGCGCGTGGTCGAAGCACAGCACCAGCTTCATGCGCAGTTCATGCAGCTTTTTCTCCAGCGGCGACAGTCCTTCGGAATACTTGCGCTGGTAGTCCGCCTCAACCGCCTGCCACTGCCGCACGCGTTCGCGTTCGGTCTCCAATCGGGATTGAAGGCGTTCGAACAATTGTCGCGGACTTTCGAGGGGATGTTCACCCATGGACCTGCTCCTTGCTGACCTGCTATTGAAAATAGCCGCCACTATACCGACCAGAGCGCGTTACGCGGCGGCGGAACTTGCCCCCGGGCGCGCCAATTCGACGCGATTGCCGCCCAAGGCCTTCGCGCGGTACAGCGCGTGGTCCGCCGCGGCAAGGCCGGCGGCCAACGGCGGCACGTCGCCGTCGAACTGCGCCAGGCCCACGCTGACGGTGGCAGGCATCCCGACGCCCCGGGCTGGATCCGCCATCGCCTCGGCGAAGCGCCTGACGACCGCCTCGGCCAGCAAGTGCGCGCGGCGGGCGTCGTCGCCCGACAACAGGCACGCGAACTCTTCCCCGCCGATCCGGGCCAGCACGGCGGCCGGGCCCAGCGCGCCCTGCGCCACGGCCGCGAACGAGGTCAGGACCTTGTCGCCCGTTTCGTGGCCGTGCAGGTCGTTGATCGATTTGAAATGGTCAAGGTCGAACGCAAGCATGGCAACGGGGCCCTGCCCGGCCGGGCCGCCGATGACGCGCGCGCCCTGCTCGAAGAACCATCTGCGGTTGCCCAGCCGGGTCAGATAGTCGGTCTGGGACTCCTGCAGCAGTTGGCCATGCGTCTCTTCGCGGATCAGCTTGACCAGCGTCATGGGCAAAATAACGGAATACAGCACGCCCTCGTACATGGTGATGTTGCTGGCGGCCCACAACACCTCCTGGCCGAACGTCGCCACCATCCAGGGCAGGACTGTCGCGCGGCCGGCGTACAGCAACGCATGGATGGCCGTCACCACCACGATGATCCGTCGGGGCGGCAGCGCTTGCATCGCGCGACACCGCAACATTTCCAGCGAGGTCATGCCGCTGATCAGCGCGATCGGCACCGCGCTGGCGTAGGCCCACACGGCATCCTGCCATCGCGTGCCGGCCACCGCCCACACCAGCGCCATTACCGCCAGCAGGGCCACGGACCCGGCGCGGTATTGGCGGCCACGCAGGGAGGCCACGCCATTGAGCACCAGCAGATAGCCCGAGAGGATGACAAGGTTGCTGAGCGCCGAGCCGAACGCCCCGGGAAGGTCGCGGCGGAACAGGACCAGCACGCACCCCATGGCCAACGTCGCAAAGCCGGTCCCCAGCATGCGCAACGTCTTGCTGCGCAGGGGATGGGCCCGAAACTCCCAGAAGATCATCCCTGCGCTGGCCAGCAGCGTCCCGATGATAAGGAGATATAGGGTATGGAGATCGACGTACATGCCGTATGAAAAGGCGCATTGCGCCGGGACTTCGCGGCGACGGCCGGATTTTACGTTGAATTCCAGACAGCCATATGGCGAAAACCCCTCTTGAAAACCCTCGTTAATAACGCTAATCATTATTATTAATATAGAATCTCGGCTGTCCGCAACATCCTGACTGGCAGCCCAGATGTCACTGCCCTCTTTCGCGGGCCACCCTTCCCGAACCCAGCGCCTGATCCTGATCGCCGCCGCCCTGTCGCTGGCCGTGCTGATCGCGGTTGCGTACGGGTTGATGGGGAGTCAAGGCCCCGCCACCGCCCGCCCGCCCGAATATGGGCAGATTCCCGTGGCTGTCAGCGTCGCCGCCGCCCGCATGGGGCCGCTGCAGCGCGATCTGCACGCGCTTGGCACCATCACGCCGCTGGCCCAGGTGACCTTGCGCAGCCAGGTCGACGGCGAACTGGTCCGGTTGCATTACACCGAAGGCCAGGCCGTCACCCGGGGCCAGTTGCTGGCCGAGATCGACGCCCGGCCTTATCTGGCCGCGCTGGCCGCCGCCGAGGGAGAACTGGCGCGCACCCAGGCGCTGCTGGACAACGCGCAGGCCGATTTGCAGCGTTACCGCCGTCTGGCGCGCCAGGAATCCGTGGCGGGCCAGCAACTGGACACCGCCGAAGCCCAGGTGCGCGCGTACACCGCCCAGCGCCAATTGAACCGGGCCCAAGTCGCCGATGCCGAGCGCCTGCTGGGTCATACCCGCATCGTCGCCCCGCAGGACGGCCGCATCGGCCTGCGCCGCATCGACGCCGGCAACCACGTGCGCGCCGACGACGCCAACGGCTTGACCACGCTGGTGCAGACGATGCCGATTTCGGCGATCTTCAGCATTTCCGAGACCCGGCTGGACATCCTGCGCCAGGCCCAGGCCAAGACGGCGGTGCTGCGCGTGCAGGCCTGGGACGCGGATGACCGCCGCATCCTGGCCGAAGGCACGCTGGAAGCGCTGGACAACCGCATCCAGGCAGCCAGCGGCACCGTCCGCCTGCGCGCCCGCTTCGACAACGCCGACGAATCACTGTTTCCCAACCAGTTCGTGAACATCCGGCTGGCCGTCGTCCAGCAGGACAACGTCGTCACCATTCCGTCAGCCGCCGTGCAGTATGGCGCCGAAGGAGCCTTCGTGTTCGTCATCGGCGACGACGAACGCGCCACGCGCCGGGTCCTGCAACTGGGCTCCGCCAACGCCGGCCACGTGGTCGTGGAAGCGGGCCTGGCCGTTGCCGAACGCGTGGTGGTCGAGGGCGTAGACCGTCTGCACGACGGACGCGACGTCCAGATCGTCGAGGCCCTTCCCGTCGAGCCCCCTGCCGCCGAGCCCCTTACCTGATCCGCGCATGAGCCTGTCACGCCCCTTCATCCTGCGCCCGGTCGCAACGTCCTTCCTGATGATCGCTCTGCTGCTGTCGGGCATCCTGGCCTGGCGCATGCTGCCGGTCGCCGCGCTGCCGCAGGTGGATTACCCGATCATCCAGGTCACGACCCAGTACCCCGGGGCGAGTCCGACCGTCACGGCGCGCGCGGTCACGGCGCCGCTGGAGCGGCGTTTCGGGCAGATCCCCGGCTTGAAACAGATGTCGTCCACCAGTGGCAGCGGCATTTCGGTGATCACGCTGCAATTCTCGCTGGACGTGTCCCTGGGCGTGGCCGAACAGGAAGTGCAGGCCGCCATCAGCGCCAGCGGCTCGCTGCTGCCCACGGACCTGCCCACGCCCCCCATCTATCGCAAGGTCAACCCCGCCGACGTCCCCATCCTGACGCTGGCCGTCACCTCCGATTCCCTGCCGCTGCCCAAGGTGTACGACCTGGTTGACACGCGGATGACGCAGCGCCTGTCGCAACTGTCCGGCGTGGGCATGGTCAGCCTGGCCGGCGGACAGCGCCCGGCCGTGCGGGTACAGGTCAACCCGATGGCGCTGGCCGCCCGCGGCCTGCAATTGTCGGACGTGCAGGAAGCCATCAGCAAGGCCAATTCGAACCAGCCCAAAGGCAGCTTCGACGGCCCGGTGCGCTCGGTCATCATGGACGCCAACGACCAGCTGCAAAGCGCGGACGAATACCGCGAGCTGATCGTGGCCTGGAAGAACGGCGCGCCGGTGCGGTTGGGCCAGGTCGCCACGATCGAGGACGGCGCCGAAGACCGCTATCTGGCCGCGTGGGTCGACAAGCAGCCCGCCGTGCTCGTCAACATCCAGCGCCAGCCGGGGGCCAACGTCATCGCCGTGGCCGATCAGGTCAAGGCGCTGCTGCCCCAGCTGACTGCCAGCCTGCCTGCCGCGGCCCAAGTGCGCATCCTGACCGACCGCACCGAAAGCATCCGCGCGTCGGTGCGTGGCGTGCAGTGGGAACTGGTGTTCGCCGTGGGCCTGGTCGTGCTGGTGACCTTCCTGTTCCTGCGCAACCTGCCCGCCACCCTGATCCCCAGCCTGGCCGTGCCGCTGTCCCTGATCGGCACCTTCGGTTTCATGCATCTGGCCGGCTTCTCCACCAATAACCTGACGCTGATGGCGCTGACCATCGGCGCCGGCTTCGTGGTGGACGACGCCATCGTCATGCTGGAGAACATCGCCCGCTACCGCGAACAGGGCCATAGCCCCATGTCGGCCGCGCTGAAAGGCGCCGGACAGATCGGCTTCACGCTGGTGTCGCTGACGCTGTCGCTGATCGCCGTGCTGATTCCGCTGCTGTTCATGGAAGACGTGGTGGGCCGGCTGTTCCGTGAATTCGCCATCACGCTGGCGGTGGCCATCCTGATATCGCTGGCGGTGTCGCTGACCCTGACGCCGATGATGTGCGCGCGCCTGCTGCCGGCGCATGTGGAATCCCGCCCCGGCCTGCTGGACCGCGTGCAGGCGCGCTACGCCGGGTGGCTGGACGTGACGTTGCGCCACCAGCGCCTGACGCTGCTGGTGATGGTGGCCACCGTGGTGCTGACGGGCCTGCTGTATCTGGCGGTGCCCAAGGGCTTCTTCCCGGTGCAGGACGGCGGCGTGCTGCAAGGCGTGACCCAGTCGTCCCAGAATACGTCGTTCGACGCCATGTCGCGCCGCCAGCAAGCGGTGGCGCAATCCCTGCTGGCCGACCCGGACGTGCAGAGCCTGTCGTCGTTCATCGGGATCGACGGCATGAACACCACGCTGAACACCGGCCGCCTGCTGATCAACCTGAAGCCCTGGGCCGAGCGCAGCGCGCCGCTGGCCGACATCATGGCCCGGCTGGACACCCGCGCCCGCGAGGTGCAGGGCATTTCGCTCTTCCTGCAGCCCGTGCAGGAACTGAACATCGAAGACCGCGTCAGCCGCGGCCAATACCAGTTCACGCTGACGTCGCCGGACAGCGCGCTGCTGAGCCAGTGGAGCCACGCGTTGATGCAGCGCCTGGCGCAATCACCCGAATTGGCCGAGGTCTCGTCCGATCTGCAAGGTGACGGCCGCCAGGCCTTCCTGCAAGTCAACCGCGACACCGCGGCGCGCCTGGGCGTGACGATGGACGACGTGGTGCAGACGCTGTACAACGCGTTCGGCCAGCGCCAGGTCGCCACCCTGTTCACGCAGTCCAACCAGTACCGCGTGGTGCTGGAAGTGGACCGCCGCCTGGCCTTGAGCCCCGACGCGCTGGAACGCATCCATCTGCAGACCGGCGACGGCCAGGCGATTCCGCTGTCGGCGCTGGCCACCGTCAGCGAACGCGCCGTGCCGCTGGCCGTGAACCACCTGTCGCAATTCCCCGCGGTGAACCTGTCGTTCAACCTGCCGCCGGGCGGCTCGCTGGGCGAGGCCATCGCCGCCATCGACACCGCCCAGCGCGACATCGGCATGCCGCCCAGCGTCGAACTGCGCCTGCAGGGCGCGGCGTCGGCATTCCAGGCGTCGCTGTCCAACACGCTGTGGCTGATGCTGGCCGCCGTGGTCACGATGTATCTGGTGCTGGGCATGCTGTATGAAAGCGCCATCCATCCCGTCACCATCCTGTCCACGCTGCCGTCGGCCACGGTGGGCGCGCTGCTGGCGCTGCTGATCACGGGCCGGCCGCTGGACCTGATCGCCGTCATCGGCATCATCCTGCTGATCGGGCTGGTGAAGAAGAACGGCATCATGATGGTGGACTTCGCGCTGGAAGCCGAGCGCGCGCGCGGCCTGCCGCCTGAAGCCGCCATCCGCGAAGCCGCCCTGCTGCGCCTGCGCCCCATCCTGATGACGACGCTGGCCGCCTTGTTCGGCGCGCTGCCGCTGATGCTGGCCACGGGTTCCGGGGCCGAATTGCGCCAGCCGCTGGGATGGGTGATGGTGGGCGGGTTGCTGGTCAGCCAGGTGCTTACGCTGTTCACCACCCCCGCCGTCTACCTGTTCTTCCACCGCCTGGGCCAGCGGCGCGGCGTTTCCGCCAAGCCCGCCAGGACTGACGGGCCCGCGGCATGATCCGGGCGCTGCTGCACCGGCCGGTCGCCTGCATCTTCCTGGCGCTGGCGCTGACACTGCTGGGTGCCGTGGCCTGGCGGCTGCTGCCGGTGGCGCCGCTGCCGCAGGTGGATTTCCCCACCATCGAAGTGCGGGCCGACCTGCCCGGCGCCAGCCCCGAAAGCATGGCCAGCACGGTGGCCGCGCCGCTGGAGCGCGCCTTGGGCAGCATCGCCGGCGTCAGCGCCATGACCTCGTCCAGCAACCAGGGCGCCACCCGCGTCCAGCTGCAGTTCGACCTGGACCGCGACATCAATGAGGCCGCGCGCGACGTGCAGGCCGCCATCAACGCGGCCCGCGCCGAACTGCCGGCCGGCATGCCGGGCAACCCCAGCTACCGCAAAATCAACCCATCGCAGGCGCCCATCATGGCGCTGGCGCTTAGTTCCCCTACCCGGCCGGCCGGCCAGCTCTACGACCTGGGTGCCACGGTGCTGGCGCAGAAGATCTCGCAGATCAACGGCGTGGGCGAAGTGACGATGGGCGGCAGTTCGCTGCCCGCCGTGCGGGTGCAGGTCAATCCCAACGCATTGGCCCACTATGGCGTGGCGCTGGACGAGGTGCGCGAAGCCATCTCGGATGCGGCGCCGATGCGCCCGCAGGGCCAGCTGGATTCGGCCGGCCAGCGCTGGGAGGTCGGCACGCCGGCCCAGCCGCGTACCGCAGAGGAATACGAAAGCCTGATCGTGCGCCACGAGGACGGCGCCGTCATCCGGCTGGCACAAGTGGCGAAAGTCAGCGATTCGGTGGAAAACCGCTACAGCAGCGGCTTTCACAACCGCAACCCGGCCGTCGTGCTGACCATCAGCCGCCAGCCCGGTTCGAACATCATCGAGACCATCAAGGCCATCAACGAGGCCCTGCCCGGCCTGCGCGCGCTGATGCCGGCCGATGTGGACCTGACCGTGGCGCTGGACCGCTCGCCGGGCATCAACGCCACGCTGCGCGAAGCGCACGTCACGCTGGCGCTGGCCACGGCCCTGGTCATCCTGGTCGTGTGGCTGTTCCTGGGCAATGCGCGCGCGGCGGCGATCCCCAGCGTGGCCATTCCGGTCTGCCTGATCGCCACCTTCGCCGTCATGTATGTGTGGGGCTTTTCGCTGAACAACCTGTCGCTGATGGCGCTGATCGTGGCCGCCGGCCTGGTGGTGGACGACGCGATCGTCGTGCTGGAGAACATCTCGCGGCATATCGAACGAGGCCTGTCGCCCAGAAAGGCGGCGCTACGCGGCGTGCGGGAAGTCGGATTCACGCTCGTGGCCATGACCGTCGCGCTCAGCGTGGTGTTCGTGTCCATCCTGTTCATGGGCGGCCTGGTGGAACGGCTGTTCCGTGAATTCTCGATCACGCTGGTGGCCGCCACCGTGATCTCGCTGGTCGTGTCGGTCGCCATCATCCCCGCCTTGTGCGCGCGCTGGCTCAAACCCGGCGCCGCGCATCAGGCGGCGCCACCCCGCCCTTCGCGCATGCAGGCCGCCTTTTCCCGGGTGCACGCGTGGTACGGCGCGTCGCTGGCCCGCGTGCTGGGCCACGCGCGCCTGACGCTGTTGCTGCTGGCAGGCGTCATCGGCCTGAACGTCTACCTGTATGTGGACGCTCCCAAGGGTTTTTTGCCGGTGCAGGATACCGGCCAACTGGTCGGATTCGTGCGCGGCGACGACGGGTTCTCGTTCCAGGTCATGCAGCCCAAGATCGACCAGTACCGTCAGCTGGTGCTCAAGCACCCGGCCGTGCAGGACGTCATCGGCTACAACGGCGGCGGTCTGGGCATCAGCAATTCCCTGTTCCTGATCCGGCTCAAACCCGTGTCGCAGCGCGGCGAATCCTCGACCGAGGTCATCAACTGGCTGCGTACGAACTCCCCGGCGGTCCCGGGCGGCATGTTCTTCCTGAATGTGGACCAGGACCTGCGCATGCCCGGCGGCTTCGGCAACTCGGGCGACCACGAACTGGCCATCATGGCCAGCGACGTGCCCGCCCTGCGGGAATGGTCGCGCAAGATCTCCAAGGCCATGCAAGCCATCCCGGAACTGCGCGACGTGGACGCCGAAGGCGACGGCGCCACCCAGCAGGTCGTGATCAACATCGACCGCAGCGCCGCGCAGCGTCTGGGCGTGGACATGAACACGATCAGCAGCGTGCTCAGCAATTCCTTCAGCCAGCGCCAGGTGGCCACGCTGTACGACGCCATGAACCAGTACCGGGTAGTGCTGGAACTGGACCCCCGCTACACCGAAGACCCCGAAGTGCTGGAGCAAGTGCAGGTCGTGGCCGCCGACGGCACGCGCGTCCCGCTGACGGCGTTCGCCACGTACGAGAACGGCCTAGTCAACGACCGCGTCTTCCACGACGGCCTGTTCGTCGCCGTCGGCGTCGGCTTTTCGCTGGCCGAAGGTGTGTCCCTGGAACAGGGGCTGGCCGCCATCGACGCCACGATGGCCAAACTGATGGTGCCCGCGTCGATCCAGACGCGCCTGGGCGGCGACGCCCGCAACTTCCAGCAAAGCGTCCAGGACCAGCCCTGGCTGATCCTGGCGGTGCTGATCGCCATCTACCTGGTGCTGGGCATCCTGTATGAAAGCCCCCTGCACCCGCTGACCATTTTGTCGACACTGCCTTCGGCCGGCGTGGGCGCGCTGCTTGCGTTGCGGCTAGCCAACATCGAGTTCACCCTGATTGCGCTGTTGGGGCTGTTCCTGCTTGTCGGCATCGTCATGAAAAACGCCATCCTGATGATCGACTTCGCACTCAGCCTGGAACGGCGGGAAGGACTGACGCCCGAACAGGCCATTCACCGCGCCGCGATGTTGCGCCTGCGGCCCATCGTCATGACCAACCTGGCTGGGCTGCTGGGCGCGCTGCCGCTGGTGCTGGGCATGGGCGAAGGCTCCGAATTGCGGCGTCCGCTAGGTATCGCGATTGTCGGCGGCCTGATGATCAGCCAGTTCCTGACGCTGTACACGACGCCGATCGTCTATCTGGCGCTGGAGCGGCTGCGGCTGAAAGTCCGCGCCGCGCGCGTCCGGGCAGCGTAGTCCGATCGCCCTAGTCCGGCAGGCCCGGTGCTTCGCATATCAATCCCCAGGCGTCCATGGTAATGTCGCTGCGTGTATTCCGATAACAGCGCGTAACCAAGGCGTTCCGGCGCCGACGCAGAAAAAGGGGACCATGCACCCGCCCGCGCCATCCACCGTTTTTCCGCATCAGGTGGCGAACCTATCCCCGGTTTCTGATTCGTTGAAGCTTCAAACGCTGTTTACGTGATTAATCAGGCCGAAAGACCATGACTGTGCAAACGGAATTTCCCATCGTGGGTATCGGCGCTTCCGCTGGCGGCGTCGAAGCGCTGGAAGGCTTTTTCCGCGGCGTGCCCCCAAAGCCGGGGCTCGCGTTCGTCGTGCTTACCCATTTGAGCCCCGTGCGCGAAAGCCACTTGCCCGAGGTGCTTCAGCATTACACGGGCTTGAAGGTCCAGACTGCCACGCAGGACGCGGAAGTCCTGGTCGACAACGTCTACGTGCTGCCGGCCGATGCGGTGATGTCGATCCACGAAGGACGGCTGCGTCTGCGGCAACGGGTGCCCGAGCAGCGCGGCCCGCGCCCGATCGACCTGTTCTTCACGTCGCTGGCGCTGGATCGCGGCGAATTCTCGGCGGGTGTCGTGCTGTCGGGCGGCGACTCGGACGGCACGCTGGGCATCAAGGCCGTCAAGGAGCAAGGTGGCCTGACCCTGGCGCAGTCGGCTGACGGATTCGGCCCGAGCAGCCCGGAAATGCCCGGCAGCGCGATCGCCACGGGCCTGGTGGACTTCATCGTGCCGGCCGACCAGATGGGGGTGAAGCTGGTCGATTTCGCCGCCGGGCTCGGCCATCTGGACGATCTGGACGACACCGCGGCCCAAGGGCCGGAACGCGGCCGGCTGGAAGCCGCCAAACACGAGATCTACGCGTTGCTGCGGGCCCGCATCGGCCACGATTTCAGCGGCTACAAGAGCAAGACCTTCATGCGCCGCGTGCAGCGCCGCATGCATGTGAACCAGATGCCCACGCTGAATGCCTATGTCGAATTCCTGAAGCAGAACTCCCAGGAGGCGGGAGCCCTGTTTCGCGACCTGCTGATCAGCGTCACGAATTTCTTTCGCGATGCCGAGGCCTTCGAATCGTTGCAGGAGCAGGTCATTCCGCAACTGCTGAAAGACCGCGGCGCGTCGGAAACCATACGCCTGTGGGTACCCGGCTGCGCCACCGGCGAAGAGGTCTATTCCCTGGCGATCCTGCTGCGCGAACACCTGGATACCCTGCCGGCGGCGCCCCGCGTGCAGGTTTTCGCCACCGACATCGACGACCGCGCATTGGCCGTCGCGCGCGCGGCGCGATATCCCGCCGCCTTGCTTGACGGTGTATCGGCGGAGCGCCGCGAACGCTATTTCGTGGCCGATGGCGACAGTTACGTGGTCAGCAAGGCCGTGCGTGACCTGTGCATTTTTTCACCGCACAACGTGTTGCGCGACCCGCCGTTTTCGCGGATCGACCTGGTGTCCTGCCGCAACCTGCTGATCTATTTCGGCGGCGGCATCCAGAAACAGGTCATCCCCACGTTTCACTACGCGTTGCGCCCGGGCGGCTATCTGTTCCTGGGCATGTCGGAAAACGTCACCCAGTTCAACGACCTGTTCAGCCCTATCGACAAGAAGCACCGGATCTTCCAGCGCCGTACGGATATCGGCGCGCAGCCACGGCCTACGATCACCCTGCCTTCCATGCATAAACCGGACCTGCTTCATTCCGCGCATCGCCGCGCGCAGACTGGCGCCTCGGCGCTGCGCCAATCCGTCGACAGCCAGGTACTGGCGCAACATGCGCCGCCCCACGTGCTGGTCAATCGCGATGGCGACATCGTCTATTACTCCGGGCGCACCGGAAAGTACCTGGAAGCCGCGGCCGGCGTGCCGACGCGCCAGGTGCTGACGCTGGCGCGCAAGGGGCTGCGCCTGGACCTGCGCACCCTGTTGCACGAGGCTGCGGAAACCGGCCTGCCCGCGGTGCGCGAGAGCGTGGCGGTGGACGGCGAGGACGGCCGCGTCCAGATGGTGACCCTGACGGTGGAGCCCCTGGCCGACCACAAGGAAAACGAACCGCTGTTCCTGATCCTGTTTGCCGATCACGGCCCCCCGCTGAACCGCGAGGAAGCCTACGCGCACGGCAGCATCACGCAACAAGGCGCGGCCCAGCAGATCGAGCTGGAACTGCGCGACACGCGCGAGCGCCTGCAGTCCATGATCGAAGAATACGAGACCGCGCTGGAGGAACTGAAGTCCTCCAATGAAGAGCTGGTGTCGGTCAACGAGGAATTCCAGTCCACCAACGAAGAATTGGAGGCGTCCAAGGAAGAGCTGGTGTCGCTGAACGAAGAGTTGCACACGGTCAACGCCGAACTCCATGGCAAGGTCGACGAGCTGGACCGCAGCAACAGCGACCTGCACAACCTGTTTGAAAGCACCGCGATCGCCACGTTGTTCCTGGACCGCGACCTGATCATCCGCAGCTTCACGCCAGCCATGGGCGACGTGTTCAATATCCTTCCCAGCGACTGCGGACGCCCCATCACCGATCTGGCCAGCCGTTTCGACCTGCCCTCCTTCGCCAACGACATCGCCCAGGTCTATACCCACTACCAGCCGATCGAACGCCGCATCGCCGGCACCCTGGACGGCAAGCACTACCTGCTGCGCCTGGTGCCCTACCGCAGCAGCGATAGCCAGGTCGACGGCGTCGTGGTGACGTTCATCGACATCACCCTCATCACCCGCGCCGAACGGCGCCACCGCATCCTGATATCCGAACTGCAGCACCGGACCCGCAACTTGCTGGCGGTGGTGCAGAGCGTGGCGCGGCGCACGTTGGGCGACGGCGAACCCTTCCAGCGTCTGGACACCCGCCTGGCCGCCTTGAGCCGCGTGCAGGGCATGCTGAGCGAGGCCAACGGGGAAAAAGTCGAATTCAGCGCCATCGTGCATCGGGAACTCGACGCGGTGGGCAACGAGCGTCAGGTCACGATCAACGGCCCCGAAGTCCGCATCAGTGCGGAACGCATCCAGACCCTGGCGCTGGCCGTCCACGAACTGGCGACCAACGCCGTGAAATATGGCGCGCTGCGCTACGAATCGGGCCGGCTGGACGTCAAATGGCGCATCGAACGCCGCGATGGCGACACCGAGCATCTGCTCCTGGATTGGACCGAATCCGGCCTGCCGACAGCGCCGGACGCCACACACCAGGGCTACGGCCGTGAATTGATCGAGCAGACGCTGTTCCTCGCGTTGCGCGCCAAGACAGCCCTGGATTTCAAGCCGGACGGCATCGCCTGTCATATCGACATGCCGCTTGAAGCGGCCAGCGAGAGCAACGACGACGCCGCGCGCAAGTAGGCCTGGCTCCCGCGGAGGCCTTCCCGGGACTGATGGGGGAATCTACTCCGGCAGCCGCGTCGCCGCCGTCAACCGTTCGGCCATGAACGCCAGGAACTCCCTGGCCAGCAGCGGCAAGGTTCTGCCCTGTAGCGTTAGCACCTGGATGCTCCGCTGCCGCATTTCCGGATTCGTGAACGGCACGCCCGCCAATCTGTCGCTGCCCACCTGGCCCATCAGGGTCAGATAGCCCGTCAACGCAACGATCCGGCTGCCCGGCAGCATCGGCAGGAACGCCGCCGAATGGTTCGACACATAGGCCGGTTCGATGTGCAGTCCCGCGTTCGCGCAGGCGGTATCGAAGAGCTGCCTGACGGTCGTGCCCTGGTCGCCCAGCGACAACGGATAGTCAGCCAGATCCCGCATGCCCACGCTGCGCCGGCTTGCCAGCGGATGATCCCGGCACATCACCGCATACACCGGCGCCCGCGTCAGCAGTTCGGTCTTCAGGCGTTCGTCCTGGACGGTGGAATAGCGCAACGCGATCTGCGACAAGCCCTCCAGGATCTGCCGGCTGACCTCCTCCGGCCGCTCCACATGCAGATGAAACCGCGCTTCAGGACGCACCTGCTTGAATTCGGCCATGCTGAGCGGCAGAAAGCGGTGGGCGAAGCCTTCCGTGCAGGCCAGCCGGATCGTGACGTCGCCCACATGGCCGCGCTGGCGGATCTGAGTGGTAACGCGCTCGGCCTCGAGGGCGGCGGCGTTGGCGTAAGCGGCTAGCTGCCGGCCGGCTTCGCTCAGCGCCATGCCGCGCGCCTGGCGCTCGAACAGCACGATGCCCAGGTCGTCCTCCAGCTTGGCGATCTGGCGACTGACGGCCGAGGCCGCCACGTGCTGGGCAGCGGCGGCCCCGGCGATCGACCCGCAGCGGACGACTTCCAGGAAGTACCTCAAGGCCAGTGAAATCATGGTGTGCTCCAAACCCATGCCTTAAAGGCATGCCAAAGATGCTAATTATCTAATTGTGGCACGGTGTGAAGCGTAATAACTTTGTGCTTCCTTTGCGTACCCGAGAGCCGATGTGATTCGCGAACAAGCCGTCCTCCATGCCGTTGAAGCCTTTGATTCCGGTGCCCTGCTGGCTGCGCTGGCGCGTCGCGTCGCCTATGCGACGGAAAGCGAAGTGCCGGAACAAGCGCCCGCGCAGCATGCCTACCTGAATGAGGACCTGATCCCGCTTTTGACGGCGCTGGGATTTTCCTGTGAGGTCCACGCGAATCCCGCCGGGGTCGACCTGCCGATCCTGGTGGCGCAACGCGTCGAACAACCCGGCCTGCCGACCGTGCTGATGTATGGCCATGGCGATGTCGTGCGCGGCAACGCCGCCAAATGGGAGGCCGGCCGCGACCCGTGGCGCCTGCAAGTCGAGGGAGACCGCTGGTACGGCCGCGGCACGGCCGACAACAAGGGCCAGCACTCCATCAACCTGGAAGCGCTGCGGCAAGTCATCACCGCACGCAATGGCAAACTGGGTTTCAACACCACCTGGCTGATCGAAACCGGCGAAGAAGCGGGTTCGCCTGGCCTGGCCGCCTTCTGCGAGGCCCAGCGCAGCGCGCTGGCGGCCGACGTGTTCATCGCCAGCGACGGCCCGCGCCTGAATGCGGAACGCCCCACGCTCTTCATGGGATCGCGCGGCGCGGTGAATTTCGAATTGAAGCTGCGCGCCCGCGAGCGCGGTTACCACTCCGGCAACTGGGGCGGCCTGCTGGCCAACCCGGCCATCGTGCTGATGCACGCCATCGGCACGATGGTGGACGCCCGTGGCCGCATCACCGTCGATGGTCTGCGCCCGCCCCCCATTCCGGCCGCGGTGGCCGACGCGTTGGCCGACCTGCAAGTGGGCGGCGGCGCAGACGACCCCGAGATCAACGCCTGGTGGGGCGAACCCGGACTGTCCGCGCCAGAGAAGGTGTTTGGCTGGAATAGCCTGGACGTCCTGACCTTTGGCGCGGGCGATCCGGCCAAGCCCGTGAACGCGATTCCGCCGGAAGCCGTGGCCTGGTGCCAGCTACGTTTCGTGGTCGGCACCGACTGGCGCGCGCTGGAGACCCACGTGCGCGAACACCTGCGGCAAGCGGGATTTGAAGACGTGCAGGTACGGATCGGCATGCAGGCCGGCGCCACGCGCCTGTCGCCCGACAATGCCTGGGTGCGCTGGGCCGCCACGTCGCTGGAACGCACGACCGGCAAGCGGCCCGCGCTGCTGCCCAACCTGGGCGGCTCGCTGCCCAACGATATCTTTGCCGATCAACTGGGCCTGCCCACCCTGTGGGTGCCGCATTCCTACCCTGCCTGCGCGCAGCATGCACCCAATGAACATCTGTTGGGCAGCGTGGCGCGCGAAGGGCTGGCGATCATGGCCGGCCTGTTCTGGGATCTGGGCGACCAGGGCCCCTGCCTGCGCGAGGCGGCCGCCGCCTCGCCCGCCCCGTAAGTGCGTCTCCCCTCTTCGTCTCCCCCTCTTCGCGTTCCCCTTTTGACTGATAGAGAGCTTTGCCATGACCGCTAGATTTTGTGCCGCCGTGATGGCGTTCAACCTTGCCGTCGCCGCCTATGCGGGCGAGGCCCATGCCGCCTATCCCGAACAGCCGATCAAGATCGTCGTGCCGTTCACGCCGGGCGGCGCTACGGACGCGGTGGCCCGGCTGCTGGCCAACAAGCTGTCGGGCAGCCTGGGGCAATCCGTGATCGTGGAGAACCGCCCCGGCGCATCCACCGTGATCGGCGCCGACGCCGTGGCGCGGGCGCAACCCGACGGCTACACGCTGCTGTTGTCGGGCAGCACGACCTACACCGTGCTGCCAGCGCTGAAATCGTCGCTGCCCTACGATCCGCTGCACAGCTACGAGCACGTCGCCATCGTCGCGATGGCCCCGGTCGTGCTGCTGGCGCAGAACGGGCTGGCGGCCAACACGGTGCAGGAAGCCGCCGCGCTGGCCAAGCAGCAAAGCGACAAGGGCGGCCTGATGTACGGCACCTTCGGTCCCGGCTCCGCGCCGCACCTGGCCGGCGAAATGTTCGCCGAAGCCGTGGGGGCCAAGATGATGCCGGTGCCGTACAAGGGCAGCGCGCAACTGATCACCGCCATGATCGGCGGCGAGGTCGCGCTGGGCGTGGACACGGTGTCGTCGGCCGCGCCGCAGGTGCGCGCCGGCAAGGTCCGCGCGCTGGCCGTCACGGGCGAACACCGCGTGCCGCAATTGCCGGATGTGCCCACCTTCACCGAAGCGGGCATTCCGCAGGTGTCCTTCGTGGGCTGGTACGCGCTGGCCGCCCCGGCCCGCACGCCCGCGCCGGTGATCGACACGCTGAACCGCGCGGTGGCCAAGATCATGGAAGATCCGCAGGTGCGTCGGGCGGTGACGGATCTGGCGCTGGAACCGGTCTACCTGCCGGGCCAGGCGTTCCAGGATCAGATCGCCCGCGAACTGCGCACGTTCGGCGACGTTGCCAAGCGGGCGAACATCACGCTGGACTGATCGGAACCGCCCGGCAGGACAGCGCGTCCTGCCGGGCCCGCCCGGATCAATACTTGTAGTTCACGCCCAGCATGGCGCTGAACGGCGCGCCATAGTAGTTGCTGTAGACGTTGGTGCTGGCGTAGTACTTCTTGTCGAAGACGTTGTTCAGGTTCAAGGTTGCCGACCACTGGCGGTTGAACTGGTAGCGCGCCATCAGATCCACCAGCGCATAGCCGCTTTGCGACGACTCCAGCGGCTGCCCGCCGGGGCCGCGGCTGGAATAGGTGCTGCCGCTTTCCCACCGCACCCCGCCGCCCACCGTCAAGGCGCTTAGATCGCCGGGCAGGCGGTACGTGGTGTACAGCTTGGCGATGTGGCGCGGCAGGCCGACTTGCGTGATGAAGCCTTGCGGCAGGCGGCGGTCCACATAGGCGTAGGACAACTGCATCTGCCAACCCGGGGTCAGCTCGCCGGTGATTTCAGCTTCCACGCCCCGCATCACCGCGCCGTCGGCGGCGACGTAGGCATTGTCGCCATTTGGCGCCAGCCGGTCGCCGTCCAGCATGGCGTAGTTGTCCTGGCGCGTCCGGAACAGGGCCAGCGAGCCGTTCAAACGACCGTCCAGGAGCGCAGACTTCAGGCCGATCTCATAGGTATTGCCCTTGATGGGCGCCAGCACCCCGCCCGTCACGCTCTGCGCCTGTTGGGGCTGGAAGATGCTCGTGTAGCTGGCATAGGCGGACAGGGTGCTGGTCAGGTCGTAGACCACGCCCGCATAGGGGGTGTAGACGCCCTGCTCGCGCATGTTGTCCGGATAGGACGACCCATCGGTGTAGTTGTAGGAAGCCTGTTGATCCCACCACGTCACCCGCGATCCCAGCACCACCGACAGCGCGTCGGTCGGACGCAGGCGGAGCGCGCCATAGATCGACGCCTGCTTTTCGGTGTAGTACCGCTTGCCGGTGGACTGCCAGTCCGGTTCGGGCATGTCGCCGTTCCACTGGCGGATGTCGGGAATCTTGGGGTCATAGCCCGGTGCGACCCAAAGCGGATAGGTGTCGTAGTCGCCTTTCGTGCGCGACGCGCTTGCGCCCACCACCAGGTCATGCTGGCGGCCAAAGGCGTCGAATGCGCCGGTCAGGCTCGCGTCGACCGCGTTCTGGGTTTTCGGGATGGGCCATTTGGCCACCCACACCGACGCGCCCTGGCCCGTCGTCGGGTTGGCCCAGCCGTTGCTGCTGAACCAGCCATAGGTGCGGTCGTTGTCGTCGCCCGTGCGGGACACGGTGACCGACCCCTTCCACAACGGCGCGAACTCGTGGTCCAACGTGGCGAACACGTTGTAGCGCGTGCGTTCCTGGCGGCTCCAGTTGGTCGCCGAGTTGAACCGCTGCGGGAAATCGGTCTTCGTGCCGTCCGCGTACGCGGCCGGAAAACCGAAGTATGAGCATGCCGTGCATTTCTTGCGCTGATATTCCGCGCCCAGGGTCAACAACGTGCTTTCGGCCAGATCCGCCTCGACCACGCCGTAAAGCAACTGCGAATCCTGCTTGACCCGGTCAATGAACGATCCGCCCTCCTGCCACGCGCCGACCAGCCGGCCCCGCAGCTTGCCCGATTCGTCCAGCGGGCTGCCCAGATCGAATTCCGTGCGCTTGTAGTCCCACGACCCCACTGCCGCGCCCACGCCCGCCTCGAACTCGCGGGTCGGCCGCTTGCGCACCAGGTTGATCGACGCCGCGGGGTTGCCGGCGCCGTTCAGCAGGCCGGTAGAGCCGCGCACCACCTCGATCCGGTCATAGAGGGCGGTGTCCAGCCCCAGGGCGTTGAAGTCCTTGTGCGTGGGCACGCCGTCCACCTGCATGTTGGTGATTTCCATGCCCCGCGCGTACAGGCCCTTTTCGTTGTCGTCGGCCGACCCCTTCTTCTTGAAGGTCAGGCCCGGCGTGTTGGCGATGGCGTCCTCCAGGGTGTTGAGCCCCTGATCCGACAGGCGCTGGCGCGTCATCACCGATACGGATTGCGGCGTTTCGCGCAACGTCATCGGCAGCTTGGTGGCGGTAGTGGACAAGCCCACCGTGTACGAGTCCGTGCCTTCGCTGGGCGCGGGCTCACGCGAGCCCAGCACTTGCACCGGAGCCAACGTCTGCGCGCCGGCGACACGCAGGCCGTAATTGTTGCCCCCCTGGCCGACGGCTTCCAGTCCGGTTCCCGCGAGCATGGCCGCCAGGCCCGAGGCGATGCCGTAGTCGCCTTGCAGGCCCGCGCTTTGCTTGCCTTGCGTCAGTTGGGCGTCGAAAGACAGCACCACGCCGGCCTGGGCGGCAAAACGGCCAAGCGCCAGGCCCAGCGGGCCGGCCGGCACGTCGTAGCGGCGGGCGGCGTCGGCCGACGGCGCGGCTTGCGCCAGCGCGGGCGGGGCCGACGCGAGCCCCATCAAAACGACAAAGACGGCGCGCGCGATCGGCGCCAGCGGACCGGGAGGACGATGGTAGGACGTAGTGAAAGGCATAAGCTCGTGGTTTTCCGTGAATCAAATCCGACGTAATCCCTGCTAAGTCGGACGAGCACGGAAAAAGGACAATGCCTGTTGAAAATAAATCAGCCGCGGGCGACGACCCGGGTGTAATAGCGCGTGAAACGCGAAACACGCACGGGCAGCGCGCGTTCCACGGCAGCCAGCGCGCGGTCGGTGTCGTCGATCGGGAACGCGCCCGACACACGCAGCGAGGCGACCGCCTCGTCGCAGCTGAGGCGGCCGGGACGGTAGCGATCCAGCTGCGCAATGAAGTCGCCCAACCGCAAGCCGTCCACGATCAAGAGGCCGCGGGTCCAGGCATCGGGTTCGCCCGTGATGGCGCCGTCATGACGGGCGCCCGCCCCTTCCAGCACGCCTTGTTCGCCCGCGTTCAGCACCAGCGGCGCCCTCCCGTCCACGGGCAGCAGCTCGACCGCATGCCGCAGCACTGCGACACGCGTCTGCGTGTCTTGCCGGTTGACGGTGAATCGCGTGCCCAGCGGGCGCACCGTGCCGTGCAGCGTCGTCACGCGCAGGGGCGGCAAGCCCGGGGCGGCATGTTCGGTATCGACCAGGATCTCGCCCGCGTGGACGGTGATGTGGCGGCCGCGCGCGTCCACGGCCACGTCCACCGCGCTGGCGCTGTCCAGCCAGAGCAAGGTGCCGTCCGTCAGCACCAGTTCGCGGCGTTCACCCGTACCTATGCGGTAGTCCGCCAGATAGCGGGCCGCCATCCGCTCGACCGGCAGGGTGCGCCAGGCCAGCAAGCCGCCGGCGCCAAGCAGCGCCACCGCCCCCAGGCCGTTACGCAGCACGGCGCGCCGCCGCGTGAAATGATGGTCGGCGCGGTATAGCGTATCGGCAGCCAGCCGCGCCGGCGCCGCGCCCAGCGTGCCGCGCAGCCGTTCCACCTGCCGCCAGATACGGGCGTGTTCGGGGTCGGCCGCCAGCCAGCGGCCGTGGGCCGCCACATCAGCCGCGCTGACGTCATCGGCGCAGAGCCGCGCGTACCATTGCGCCGCCGCGGTAATTGTCCTGTCCGCCATCGTCCTACTGCCGTTCCAAGGCGTAGACCAGGCAGTGCTCGGTCGCGCGCGCCATGTATTTCTTGACCGAACTGACCGTCACGCCCAGCTTGGCTGCGATGTCGGCATAGCTCGCGCCTTCCAGCTGCGACATCAGGAACGCGCGCCGGACCTTGTCGCCCAGGCCGTGCAGCATGGCGTCGATTTCGCGGATGGTTTCCAGCAGAATGGCCTGCGTCTCGGGGGAGATCGCGTGGGCTTCGGGTTGCTGCGCCAGGGTTTCCAGCCAGGCGCGTTCCAGCACCTGGCGGCGGATGTGGTCCACCAGCGTGCGCTGCGCCACCGTGGCCAGAAAGCTGCGCGGCTGCCGCACGCCTTGCAACTGGGCCATGGACGCGGGCGAGGCCAGCAGGCGCAGGAAGGTGTCTTGCGCCAGGTCCGCGGCCTCGGCGGGCACGCTCAGCCGGCGCAACAGCCAGCCGCGCAGCCAACCGTGATGGTCGCGATACAGCAAGCCCAGCTCGCGGTGCTCCAGAGATTCCGAGGACGACATGGCCGTAGCGCGACCGCTTCCTGATTTTTAAGAATGGGAATTGTAATCATTATTGATGATGGCGGGCAATCGCCCGCCATCTCCCTGGATACCCGCCCGTCGCTATACCATCGGCGGCACCGTTTCGCGTTCGGGATGCCGGTGCTTGGCCAGCGCCTCGATGAACAGGGCCGCGCTTTTCGCCGGCGCCCCGCCCCCCATCAGCAGGCCCCCGTCCGATTCGTCAGGCGCTATGCCCGCCGATCCGAACAACTGCCCGCCCCGTCCCAATGCCAGCAGCGTCTTGCCGTGGCGGTAGGCGTCGCGCAGGAATTCCAGCGCCCGTCCGTCCGTCTGCAACCGCCCAACGGCGCCTTCGCCGCCCGGGACGATGGCCCCATCGAACACCCCCGAAGGATGGTTATCCAGCGAGGCATCCGCGTCCAACGCGCTGCCGTCTTCCGCTTGCACGGGTCCGATCCGCTGGCCTACCAGCCGCACCACGACGCCCGCCTTGATCAACGCATCCGCCATGGCCGACACGGCCGCGCCGTCCACGCCTTCGGCCACCAGGATGGCGACCTTGCGCGTGGCGACCCCGCCGTCGCCCGGCCTGGCGGTCAGCGACAGCGCCGGCGACACCTCGACCTCGGGCTTGGGCGGCGCTGCGATGGCGCGCGGCAAGGGCTCGGGCAAGGCCATTCCCAGCTGGTCGGCCACGGCCAGGGCCAGTTCGTCCGATACGTTGCGCAGCGACGCCACCATGCGCTGCCGGATGGCCGGCACCGTCAGCTTGCTCAGCTCGAAGGCGAAGGCGTTGATGATGTGCTGCTGTTCCCAGTCGGTCTGGCTATTAAAGAACAGCGCGGCCTGGTTGTAGTGCTCGGCGAACTTCTCGGGATGGCCGCGCAGTTCGTCGCCCGCAATCGGCTCCGGAAATGGGACAAAGCCGTCCATGCCGGCCTGGAACGGACAGCCGCCCGCCAGGGAATTCGGCTCATAGGCCACCCGCCCGCGATGGATGGCCTGGCGGTGCATGCCGTCGCGCTGGTTGTTGTGCACCGGGGCAAGCGGCGCGTTGATCGGGATCTCGTGGAAATTCGGGCCGCCCAGGCGCGAGATCTGCGTGTCCACGTAAGAATGGATGCGCCCGGCCAGCAGCGGGTCATTGGTGAAGTCCACACCTGGCACGACGTGCGCCGTGCAGAAGGCGACCTGCTCGGTCTCGGCGAAGAAGTTGTCGGGGTTGCGGTCCAGCACCATCCGTCCGATGGGCCTGACCGGCACGAGCTCCTCGGGCACGATCTTGGTGGCGTCCAAGACGTCGAAGCTGAAGCGCTCGGCCTCCTCTTCGGTAAAGACCTGCACGCCCAGCTCCCACTCGGGGCCGTTGCCGGCGTCAATGGCTTCCCACAAGTCGCGCCGGTGAAAGTCGGGGTCGGCCCCCGACACCTTGACGGCTTCGTCCCACACCTGCGAATGCGTGCCCAGCACGGGATTCCAGTGGAACTTCACCAGCCGCGATTCGCCCTCGGCGTTGACGAAGCGGAACGTGTGGACGCCAAAGCCCTGCATCATGCGGTAGCTGCGCGGGATGCCGCGGTCGGACATCACCCACATCAGCATATGCGTGGATTCCGGCATCAGCGAGACGAAATCCCAGAACGTGTCGTGGGCGGATGCGGCTTGCGGCATGCCGTGATGGGGTTCGGCCTTCACCGCGTGCACCAGATCCGGGAACTTCATCGCGTCCTGGATGAAGAAGACCGGAATATTGTTGCCCACCAGGTCCCAATTTCCTTCATCGGTGTAGAACTTCACGGCGAAGCCGCGCACGTCGCGTGCCGTGTCCTTGGAACCCCGCTCGCCCGCCACGGTCGAAAAGCGGACGAACACCGGCGTGCGCTTGCCCTTTTCGGCGAACAGCGACGCGGCTGTCAGGTCGGTCAGCGCCTCGTAGCACTCGAAGTAGCCGTGCGCGGCCGAACCGCGCGCATGCACGATGCGCTCGGGGATGCGCTCATGGTCGAAATGCGTGATCTTCTCGCGCAGGATGAAATCTTTCAGCAAGGCCGGGCCGCGCAAGCCCGCCTTGAGCGAATGCTGGTTGTCTGCGACGCGCACGCCCTGATTCGTCGTCATCATCTGGTCGCCGGCATCCGAGCGCACGCGCGCCAGCCCGCCGTCCACGGCATTCACACCCGGCGCGGCCGCATCGACGGTCTTGTCCGAGACTTCGCTTTCCGACAAGGTGCTGGCGCCGACGGACGGATCAGCAAGGGGTACGTGCGCACCGGTAACCGGACAGCGCGCCGCCTCGGCGCCATACTCGGCGGCCTTGTCGGCGTTGTGGGGGATGGCCGCCGCCGTGGCGCCCACCGCAGCGGCGCGCTTCAAGGCCGGATGGCCGGGCTTGCCGGCAGGGCCGGCAGCGGGGCCGCTATCGGTATTCATATAAGCGGTGTCGAGCGCACCGCCGCCCTTTCCTGCCGGGGGCTTGCCTGCGGGTTTCTTGCTTGCCATGGTCGGTCTCCTAGTGTTTCAGCATCTTGTCGCGCGCCTGTTCGGCACGGGATGCGCCGATCGCGGACTCCACCTGCTTGACCTCTTCGGGCGGGGGCAGCACGGCCGGAAAGCCCAGGGACTCGATCCACAGTTCACGCGACCAGCCTTGCGTGTGATACAGGTGGTGGTCTTCATCGGTCGCCACGGCGTCATAGGCCTGCTTCAGGATCTTGGCCTCGCGGCCGGTGTGCTGGTCGGCAATCACGCCGATCAACGACCAGTTCGCGTGGTCCTTCGTTTCGGCCAGCACCACGCATTCGGTGGCCACCAGCTGCGCCGCGTCCGGGTCCCCGGCGCTGACCGCCATCTTCATGGCCTTGACCAGCGATTCGCCCAGATGCCGGACGACCCCGCGGCCCGGCGTCTGGGTTTCGGGATCGAGTCCCAGTTGTTCAAACACGGTCAAAAGGACGCGGTGGTGCGTGCGCGTCTCTTCCAGGTATTCCTTCCATTCTTTCTTCAGGTCTTCGTTCAAGGCACAGGACACCGCGGTCTCGTAGACGGACAGGCCGCCGATCTCGGTCTCCAGCGCCTGGTAGAGCAGTTCGTGGATCTGCTGGGCGTTTCCGGCTTTGTGTTTCATCAGGGGGCTCCTTTCAGTGGCACCTGCGGCACGACCGGCCAAGGCGGACAGTCAAGCGGATGAGGCGCCCCTTCAGCAATCGCCATGCCTGGTCCAGCCGTGCGTGCGGCGGGATACGGAAAGGCCGGAATGCCTGGCGTCGCAACTCCGGCCCCAATTCGCTTAGAATTGGAACCATTCTCAATAAAATCAAAATCCGTCCGGCTCGCGGCGGCAACAACAAATAAAGAGGCTCGTTCTGAAATCCGGTTTCCGCCTATCCATGGCCTGGTTGCATACCTGGGTCGGCCTGTGGTTTTCCTGGCTGCTGTTCACGGTGTTCCTGACCGGGTCGCTGGCTGTGTTCTCCGAACCCATCACCCATTGGATGACGCCCGAGCATCACGCGGCCGAGGCCCTGGCTGCGCAGCAGGAAAGCGCGCCCGTGGACCGCGCCCGCCGCCTGGAGCTGGCGATCGACTACATGTCGCGTAAGCACGCAGGCGCCGAGATGTGGGAGATCTGGCCTGTCAACCGCTCGCACGAAAACGCCCTGTCCGTGTACTGGTTCGACCAGAACGGCCAGTACGCCGATGCGGAACTGGACCCGGCGACCGGCGCCGAAATGGATGACCATCACGACGAGGAAGGCCGCGCCACGATGGGCGGCACGCACTTCGTGAACTTCCACTACACGCTGCACGAAAGCCATTACGGCTTGTGGATCGTGGCGTTCGCCACCATGGCGATGCTGGTCGCGCTGATTTCCGGCGTCGTCACCCACAAGCGCATCTTCAAGGACTTCTTCACGTTCCGCGCGAAAAAGGGGCAGCGTTCATGGCTGGACGCGCACAACGCCGTTGCGGTGCTGACCCTGCCCTTCCAGTTCATGATCGCGTACACCGGCATCGTGATCTCCAGCGCCGAGCTGATGCCTGCCCCGGTCGCTGCCCATTACGGCGCCGGGATGGAAGGCACCCGCCTGTACCTGGCCGAGATGCAGGGCGAGGTCAAACCGCTGCGCACCGGCACGCCGCTTGCCAGCCCTAAGCTGGAACCCATCGTGGCGCAGGCCGAAGCGCTGATCGGCCAGACCGCGCGCGCCATCGTCATCAACAACCCGGAAGACAGTTCCATGCGGATCGCGGTCTACGGTTGGAACGAAGACCGCGACACCTTCCACAACATCAGCGCCACCACCGGCATGGCCGAATTCTCGGGCGCCACCGGCGAACTGCTGCGCACGCGGCCCGCGGGCGGCGTCAACGGCGGCACGCCGGCGCTGGTGCGCCAGGTGATGAGCGACCTGCACATGGCGCGCTTCGGTGGCCTGGGCATCCAGTGGCTGTACTTCATCTGCGGGCTGGCGGGCGCCGCCATGATGGGCACGGGCGCCGTGCTGTTCATGGTGAAGCGGCGCGCCAAGCTGGGCAATGAATTTGGCGGCGCCACGGCCCGCATGTACCGGCTGTTCGAAGGCCTGAACGTGGCCGCCCTGGCCGGCCTGGCCGTGGCGTGCGTCGGCTATTTCTGGGCGAACCGCCTGTTGCCCGTGGCGCTGGAGAACCGGGTGCTATGGGAACTGCGCTGCTTCTTCGGCATATGGGCGCTGATGCTGGCGCTGGCCTGGCTGTGCAGCCCGCGCCGCGCGTGGATTTCGCAGCTGGGCTTGCTGGCGGCGCTGTGCCTGCTGCTGCCTCTGATGTCGTTCGCGACGCTGGGCGATCATGTGTTCGCGCAGATCGGCCGCGGCGATTGGGAAAGCGCCGGAGTTGAACTGACGGCCGTCGCCTTTGGCGTACTATCCGCCTGGGCGGCCATCCGTTTGTGGAAGAAGCCCCTGTCCGCGCCCGCCCAGCGCAAACCCCGCGCGAACCAAGAGGCAGCGGCATGAATATGAACGACGTCTTCGCCATTGTGATGGCTTTGCTGCTGACCTACTCCGGCATGGCATGCCTGAGCCTGGCCATGCCGCGCCACTACGATCAGGTCTGGGGCCGCGATCCGTCGGCCGGCCATACGCGCGTGCTGCGCGGCGCCGGCGTGCTGCTGCTGGCGTTGGCGCTGCTGCCTTGCGTGGGCCTGTGGGGCAATACGGTGGGCGTGGTCGCCTGGCTGGGCTGGCTGTCCGCAGGCGCGCTGCTGTGGGTCGGCATGCTGTCCTGGGCGCCGCGTCCGGCCGCCAGCACCGCCGCCCTGGCGGTGGCCATTTCCCTGGCGCGCATCGGCATCGGTTTCTGACGCCCCTCGGGCATTGCGTTTTCCGCGGACCGCTTCCGCGCGTTTGACCCGCATCAAACCAGGCTGACATCGCGCGCAGGTCACGCGTCGACAGCACCATATGTGGTGGTAGAGTTTTCACACCCCACTACATATGGTGTCAACAATGTCTATCCAGCACATCCTCAAGCGCGACGGCCGCGTCGCCGCCTTTGATCGCGACAAGATCGCGCACGCCATGGCGGCGGCAGGCGCGAGCACCGGGGAGTTGGACCTGGAAGGCGCACAAGCCCTGACCGATATCGTCATCGGCGCTCTGGCGGACCAACCCTGCCCCGGCGTCGAAACCATCCAGAACCGGGTCGAAGAAGCGCTCGTCCAAGCGGGCCATTGGCGCACCGCCCGCGCCTACATCGTGCACCGCGAACAACACGCCCGGCTGCGTTCGCTGCGCCACACCCTGGTGGATGTGGAAAGCGCCATGGAGGAATACCTGGACCAGCGCGACTGGCGCGTCAACGCCAACGCCAACCAGGGCTACAGCCTGGGCGGCCTGATCCTGAACGTGGCGGGCAAGGTCACCGCCAATTACTGGCTGTCCAACGTTTTCACCCCCGAAGCGGGCCAGGCGCACCGCGACGGCGACATCCACATCCACGACCTGGACATGCTCAGCGGCTATTGCGCCGGTTGGTCGCTGCGCCAGTTGCTGACCGAAGGCTTCAACGGCATTCCCGGCAAGGTGGAATCCACCCCGCCCAAGCACATGTCGGCCGCCATCGGCCAGATCGTCAACTTCCTGGGCACGCTGCAGAACGAATGGGCCGGCGCGCAGGCGTTCAGTTCCTTCGACACCTACATGGCGCCCTTCATCCGCCGCGACGCGATGACGTACGCCGAGGTGAAGCAATCCATGCAGGAACTGATTTTCAACCTGAACGTGCCCAGCCGCTGGGGCACGCAGACGCCGTTCACCAACCTGACGTTCGACTGGACCTGCCCGGCGGACCTGAAAGAACAGGTGCCGTACGTGGGCGGACAGGAAATGCCTTTTTGCTATGGCGACCTGCAGGCCGAAATGGACATGATCAACCGCGCCTACATCGAAGTGATGATGGCCGGCGACGCCAAGGGGCGCGTGTTCACTTTCCCGATCCCCACCTACAACATCACGCCCGATTTCGACTGGAACCATCCCAACACCGATCGCCTGTTTGAAATGACGGCGCGCTATGGCCTGCCCTATTTCCAGAACTTCCTGAATTCGGACCTGGAACCCCATATGGTGCGGTCCATGTGCTGCCGCCTGCAGCTGGACCTGCGCGAACTGCTCAAGCGCGGCAACGGCCTGTTCGGGTCGGCCGAGCAGACGGGGTCGGTAGGCGTGGTCACCGTCAACTGCGCCCGCCTGGGCTACACCTGCCAAGGCGACGAGGCCAAGCTGATGGCGCGCCTGGATACGCTCCTGGGCCTGGGCCGCGACGTGCTGGAAACCAAGCGCAAGGTGGTGCAGCGCTACATCGACCAGGGCCTCTACCCCTACACCCGGCGCTACCTGGGCACCTTGCGCAACCACTTCAGCACGCTGGGGGTGAACGGCATCAACGAGATGATCCGCAACTTCACGCACGACGCCGACGACGTCACCACCGCCGCGGGCCATGCGCTGGCCGTGCGCCTCCTGGATCGCGTGCGCGACCGCATGACCGAATTCCAGGAGCAGACCGGCCACCTCTACAACCTGGAGGCCACGCCTGCCGAAGGCACGACCTACCGCTTCGCGCGAGAAGACCGCAAGCGCTATCCCGGCATCCTGCAGGCAGGGTCCGAGGCCCAGCCCTACTACACCAACTCCAGCCAGTTGCCCGTGGGCCATACCGACGACCCGTTCCACGCGCTGCAACTGCAGGAAACGCTGCAAGGCAAGTACACCGGCGGCACCGTGCTGCATCTGTACATGAACGAAGCGGTGTCGTCCGCCGAGGCATGCAAACAGCTGGTGCGCCGCGCCCTGTCGAATTTCCGGCTGCCGTACATCACGGTCACGCCCACGTTCTCGATCTGCCCCAACCATGGCTATCTGGCCGGGCATCACGAGTTCTGCCCCAAGTGCGACGCCGAACTATTGGCCAAGCAATCCGCGTGCTGCGCACCCGCCTAGCGCGCGACATCCCGCCGGGCGCTAGTCCGGCCTTCACCCCAAGGAGTCCTCGATGCAAACCTTGACCGTCCCCGTCCCCACCGCCGCGGCGCCCGTCCTGCAACTGGACGACAGCCAGCGCGTGCGCTGCGAAGTCTGGACCCGCGTGATGGGCTACCACCGTCCCGTCTCTTCCTTCAACACCGGCAAACAAGGCGAATTCAATGAACGCCGCTTCTTCGTCGAGCAACGCGCCTGAAGGCGCGCCTCAACACGCTGAGCCCGGTACGCGCAGGCTGGCCGCAAGGCCGGCCTACGCGGCCCCGCCCCAGCCCGTTGCCCAACCGCTGCCGCGGCATTCGCCCGCCATCGGCGGGCTGGTGCCCTTTTCCACCGTGGACTGGCCTGGCCAATTGGCCGCCGTCGTCTTCATCTCGGGCTGCCCCTGGCGCTGCCACTACTGCCACAACACCGAATTGCAAACCCGCGCCGCCCGGTACGACTGGCGCGAGACCCGCGCCTTCCTGGCGACGCGCACCGGCCTGCTGGATGCCGTGGTGTTCTCCGGCGGCGAGCCGTTGAGCGAACCCCGGCTGCCGGCCCTGATCCGCGACGTGCGGCGCATGGGCTACCGGGTCGGCCTGCACACGGCGGGCATCTATCCCTTGCGCCTGGCCGACGTGCTGCGTCATCTGGATTGGGTCGGGCTGGACATCAAGGCCGATGCGCAGGGCTACGACGACATCACCGGGCGCCGCGATTCCCAGCGCCCCGCGCTGGCCTGCCTGACGCAACTGCTGTCCGCCGGCACGGATTTCGAATGCCGCATCACCTGGCATCCCGACTGGCTGGATGAAACGCGGCTTCAGGCGCTCGCCCGAGAATTGGCGCGCCGTGGGGTGCGCCGCTTTGCCGTGCAAGGCGCCCGCAGTTCGCCCGGCACCCCGCCCGGCCGCGCGCTGAGCACGCAGGCGCAAGCCAGGATGGCCGAATGGTTTGCAGAATTCGCCTATCGCTGAGCCAACGACGCCGCCAGCGTCGCGCGAAAGCGCGGCGATCCGATCGCCCCCACGTTGCAGCGCGACCAGGGCGACGTGGCCGTCGGGTCCACGCTGAACACACGGCCCGGCGCCATGATGACCTTTTCGGGCATCAGGTCTGCCGCCAACGTCAGCGAATCGGACACGCCGGGAAACGCCGACCACAGGTAAAGCGAGCTGCTGGGCCGCGCAAAGACCTCCGCGCCCAGCGAATCCAGCACCTGCAGGGCATGGCCGGTGGCGGCCTCCAGGCGTTGCCGCAACCTGACCAGATGCCGCTCGTAGTGCCCGTCGCGCAGCATCACATCCACCATGCGCTCGCAATACTCCGAACTGCTGACGTGCACCAGGGCTTTCAGGTCGGCCAGGTCGCTGGCCAGGGCCGCGTTGCAGGCGATGAAGCCTACCCGCAGCGCCGCTGAAAACGATTTCGAGAAGCTCCCGATATAGATGGTGCGTTCCAACTGATCCAGCGCCGACAGCCGGACGGCGGACGTGGGCTTGAAATCGGCCAGCGAGTCGTTTTCAACCACCATCACGTTGTACCGCTCGGACAGTTGCAGGACCTTATAGGCTTTGGCCAGCGAAATATCGGAACCGGTGGGGTTGTGCGCCAAAGACTGCGTGAAGAACAGCCGGGGCTTTTCGCGCTGCAACAAGGCTTCCAGGGCCGCCACGTCCGGCCCGTCGGACAGGCGCGGCACGCCCAGCATGCGCACGCCGGCCAGCTTCAGCTTGCCGAACAGGGGGTAGTACCCGGGGTTATCCACCAGCACGGTCGCGCCCGGCGGCACGAAGTAGCGGATCACCAGGTCCATGGCTTCGTTCGCGCCGTGCGTCAGCACCAGTTGCCTGGGCGCCACGTTCACGCCCACATCGCCGAGTTTGCGCACCAGGCTTTCGCGCAGCGGCGCATAACCGAACCGGCTGCCATAGCGGAACAAGGCGCCCAGGCCCGTGCGCACGACCTTCTGGTGATAGCGGTCCATGCGCATGTCGGCCAGCCATTCCACGGGCGGAAAGCCGTCGCCCGCCTGCACGGCGTCGGGCTGCGTCTTGAGCTGTTCGCGCATCAGCCACACGATATCCATGGCGCGGCTCAACTGCCCGGGTTCCTCGTCTGCCGCCTTGCGCGCGAAATCGCCGTCCAGCACGAAGAATCCGGCGCCCCGCCGCGGCTCCACCAGCCCCTGGGCCACCAGCATTTCAAAGGCCACGACCACCGTGTTCTTGGCGTAGCGGTGCAGTTGCGAGAGCTCACGCAATGACGGCAGCTTGTCGCCCGGCCGGTACACGCCGTCGGCGATCTGCTGGCCGATCAGCTTGGCCAGGCTTTCGGCGATAGGCGCGGCGCGCGGCCGCCTGCCCGGTTTGCTTGCCTCTTCCATGCATCGTTTTCCGCTAAATCCGGGCCTGAATTGGTGCAGTGCGATGGTACTGTTTGCCCAAACTGTACCTCTCAATAGCGGTACAGTTTACCTAGAATCAGGCCACTTGATTCTTATACGGAGACCTGCCATCGTGGCCGATTCACGCTTGCCCAACTTCCGCGCGCTGACCCCTGCGCAACGCCTGGCCGCGATTGCGGACGCCGCTACGCTGACCCCTGAAGAACAGCAGTTGCTGGCCCGTCCAGGCGCCCTCGGCCTGGACCGTGCAGACGGCATGATCGAAAACGTCATCGGCGCATTCGAACTGCCGCTGGGGGTGGCCGGCAATTTCCAGGTCAACGGCCGCGACGTGCTGGTGCCAATGGCGGTGGAAGAACCGTCCGTCGTGGCGGCGGCCTCTTTCATGGCGAAGCTTGCGCGCGAATGCGGCGGTTTCGAGACATCCAGCAGCCGTCCGCTGATGCGCGCCCAGGTCCAGGTGCTGGGCCTGACGGACCCGCATGGCGCCCGGCTGGCGCTGCTGCGCGAACGCGAGCGCATCGTCACGCTGGCCAACAGCCGCGACAAGGTGCTGATCGGCCTGGGCGGCGGCTGCCAGGACCTTGAAGTCCATGTCTTTCCCGACACGCCGCGCGGCCCGATGATCGTGATGCACCTGATCGTGGACGTGCGCGACGCGATGGGCGCCAACACCGTCAACACCATGGCGGAGGCCGTGGCGCCGCTGGTGGAAGCGATTACCGGGGGCTCGGTGCGCCTGCGCATCCTGTCCAATCTGGCCGACCTGCGGCTGGCGCGCGCCCGCGTGCGCCTGACGCCACAGGCGCTTGACACCAAAGACCGCAGCGGCGCCGAGATCATCGAAGGGGTGCTGGACGCCTACACGTTCGCCGCCGTCGACCCCTACCGCGCCGCCACCCACAACAAGGGCATCATGAACGGCATCGACCCCGTCATCGTGGCCACCGGCAACGACTGGCGCGCGGTGGAGGCCGGCGCGCACGCCTATGCCGCCCGCTCGGGCCGCTACACGTCGCTGACGCAATGGGAAAAGGACACGTCCGGCGCGCTGGTCGGCACCATCGAAATGCCCATGCCCGTGGGCCTGGTGGGCGGCGCGACCAAGACGCATCCGCTGGCCAGGTTGGCGCTGAAGATCATGGACGTCAAATCAGCGCAGGAACTGGGCGAAGTGGCAGTCGCCGTCGGCCTGGCGCAGAACCTGGGCGCGTTGCGCGCGCTGGCCACCGAAGGCATCCAGCGCGGGCACATGGCGCTGCACGCCCGCAACATCGCATTGGTGGCCGGCGCCGTGGGCGCCGAGATCGATACCATCGCCAAGCGCATGGCGGCGGAGCAGGACGTCCGCACCGACCGCGCGCTGGCCTTGCTGGAGGAACTGCGGCAGTCGCGATAAGCCCGGCCGGCCCAGGCCCTATAAGAACAGAGGCGGCGCACGGCTTGGCCGGCGCCGCCCGACCACAACGGAGAGAGACATGGAAGCAAAATCCCCGGCGCCATCCTGGCGCCTGGCCGAGGTATGGAGCGACACCGTGGACCTGCGCCAACTGGCGTGGGCCATCGGCATCGGCATCACCATCAGCGTGGCGGGCTTCTACGCCGCCAGCCGGTGGCTGCGCGGCATCGTCGCGTCCCCGGAACTGGCGCACGCCTACGCCATGCTGGCGGGGCTGGCCGGCTGCGTGATCGCAGGCGTCATCTGCGCGCGCCTGTTCCCGCCCAAACGCGAAGTCATCGAGCACACCTCCACCCATGATCCGGCCTGGCGCGCCGAGGTGCTGGCCGAACTGGCCGAGCAGCCGGGCGGCCTGGGCACGCTGGCCGATCTTCCCGAGGCCGTCGTGCGCGAGCTGAAGGAACTTGACCTGTACGACCTGTTCACCGAGCCGCCGGCCGCCCCGGCGTCTGCCGCGCACGCCGCGCCCGCCCGCCCTCAAGGCGCATCCAAGGAGGCACTGGCATGAGCGATCCCGCCCTGCTTGAACAAATCATGGTGGCCGCCGCGATGGGGCTGCTGGGCGCGGTGGTGTTCGCCGCGATCGGCCTGGTGTCCGGCACCGACGAAACCACGACGCTGGCCCCTCTCACCTTGCTGGTGGTGCTGCTGGGCGTGCCGCCCGCTGGCGTGTTCACCTTCTTCCTGGCCGGCGCGGTGGCCAAGCACATGACGCACGCCGTGCCAACGGCCCTGCTGGGCATTCCTGGCGACACGCTGGCCACACCGCTGCTGCAGGACGCGAACATGTTGCGCAAGCTGGGCGTGCCGCACATCGCCTTGCGAAAAATGGTGTCCGGCGCCATCGTGGCCGCCTTTGTCGCCGTGCCGCTGGCCGTGCTGTTCGCCGTGCTGCTGGCGCCGTTCGGCGCCGCCATCACCAAGTCCGCGCCCTGGATCTTCCTGGCGGCGGCCGTACTGATCGCTTACTTCTCGGCGGGCCGCTGGGCCGCGGTGGCGCTGCTGGTGCCCTTCGTGGTCGTCATCATCGCGCTGCAAAGCCTGACGGCCAAGTACGGCGTCAAGCTGAGCATCAGCTATTTCCTCGGCATCGCCATCGGCCCGCTCATCGCGGATCTCTTCACGGTGATCTCCCCCATGGGCCGCGCGAAGATGATGCGCGAGAAGGTGCGCACCTTCTCGCTGGCGCCGGACGTCAAGGGCTGGTCAGGCTACTTCCCCAACCCCCTGAAGGTGATGGACCGCACGCAAACGCGCTGGACCCTGGCCACGGCGGCGATTTCCAGCGCCACCTTCGTGTTCAGCCCCGTCGCCATGACCGTGGTGCTGGGCGAACTGGTCGGCTCGCGCATCAAGCACGCCTACCATCGCCTGACCACGGTGCTGTCGGCGCGCAATGGCGTCACGGAAGCCACCTACATCGCCGAGGCGCTGATCCCGCTGATCGCGTTCGGCCTGCCGCTCAGCCCCGTTGCCGCAGGCCCTGCCGCCCCGCTCTTCAACGCCCCGCCGCGCTTCACGGTGGATGCCGCCACCGGCCAGACGCACAACTTGCACAACCTGCTGAACCATTGGGAATTTCTGGGCTACGGCATGCTGGCGGTGCTGTTGGCGGCGCTGGTGTCCTACCCCTTCGCGATGAACTTCGCGCGCCGCGCCGCGCTGTTCGTGTCGCGCAAGGTCAGCCACGAAGCCATCATCGCCACGTTCGTCGGCCTGATCATCGTGATCAGCATCTGGGAGGGCCAGTTCCTGGGCCTGCTGGTGATCCTGACGATGGGCCTGTTCGGCGGCCTGCTGTCGCGGCTGTTCGGCTTCAATACCGGCGTGCAGTTCATGGGGTATTACACGGCCGTGCTGTCGGTGCCGGCCATCGTGAAGCTGATGGCGTAATCCGCCTTAATCCGGCAGCGGCGCCTCCAGGATCGCCCCGGTTGCGGATTCCGTCATCACCACGGAACCGCCTCCGGGGCGTATCGCCACATTGGTGACGGTGCTGGCATCGATCGGGCTTTTCAGGAAGTGCGTGACCTCGCCCCGCGCATTCAGCACGAAGACACCGCCCAGGCTGGCGTGGGCGACCAGCAGCCGCCCATCCGGCGTCGTCGCCAGGCCGTCCGGCCCGCTGGTGCCGAAGAAGGTCCGGAACGCCCCCATCTTCGTGATCGACCCGTCCGGCATCACGGGCGCCCGCCAGACCTGGTTGGCCCGGGTCACCGCCACGAAGAGCACCTGTTCCGCGCCGTCCAGGGCGATGCCATTGGGACTGGGCGCGTTCGCCAGCAGCAAGTCCAGACGACCTGCGCCGGCGTCGTAGCGGTAGACGCGGCCCTGTGGGTCGTGCAGGCCGGTCTGGCCCTGGTCCGTGAAGTACAGCCGGCCCGCGCTGTCGAAGACGAGGTCGTTCACGCCTTTGAAGGACTCGCTGTTGCGGTGCCCCAGCACCGTATCCACCTGGCCGCTCGCGATGTCGCAGCGCAGGATGCCCAGCCGGTAGTCCGCCACCCATAAGCTGCCGTCGCGATGCAGCGCCAGGCCATTGGGCCAGCCGCCGGTTTCGGCGACCGTGTGCCAGTCATGCATGCCGTCGACGCGCAGGATGCGCCCATGCGGGATATCCGTCACATAGAGCGCGCCCGCTGCGTCGAACACCGGCCCTTCCAGGAAGCAGTCGACGATATGGCCCGCCTTGTTGGCGTCGGCCCAGGCGCTGCGCTGCCTGCGGCGCAAGCCTTCGGGCAGGGCGGCGATGACGCGCGCCTCGATGACGACGGGCGGCGAGAAGTCCAGATTCCACATGGCGCTCCCCCTATTCCGGCTTGATGCCGACGCGTTTGCCCACGTCCGCCCACAGCACGACCTGCTGCTGGACATAGCCCCCGAACTCGGCCACGGTCATCGACCGGTGCTGGGCGCCCTGGCGCGCCATGTTCTCGCGCATCGCGGGGTCGCTCATCACCTGCGACACCAGGCGATTCATCTTGTCCACGATCGCGGGCGGCGTGCCCTTGGGCGCGGCCAGCCCGAACCAGTTCAGCACCTGATAGGACGGCAGGCCCGCCTGGGCGAACGTCGGCACGTCGGGCAACGTCGCCAGGCGCGCATCGCCGCTGACGGCAAGCGCGCGCACCCGGCCGCCCTGCACCGGCGGAATCGCCGTGGGCGCCGCGGTGACCAGCACGTCGATCTGGCCCGCCATCACGTCCGCCAGCGCGGCGCCGGCGCCCCGGTACGGAATGTGCGTCAGCGAAATACCGGCTTCGCTCTTGAACATCTCGGCCGCCAGATGCGTCGAACTGGCCTGGCCGCCGGACCCGTAATTCAACTTGCCGGGATGGCTGCGCGCATAGGCGACAAGCTGCTCCATCGTCTTGAAGGGAGACTTCTCGGGCACCAGCAGCACCAGGGGCGTTTCGATGATCTCGCCGACGTGGATCAGGTCGTTCCGGTAATCCCACGGCAGCTTCGCGAACAGCAGCGGCAGCATCGTGTAAGTGGTGTCGGTCACCAGGAAGGTGCTGCCGTCGGGCGCCGACCGCACCACTTCCTGCGTGGCGATCGTGCCCGAGGCGCCGGTCTTGTTGTCGACGATGAACGTCTTGCCCGTCGCCTTGGACAGCTTCTGCGCGACCTGGCGCGCGGCGTAGTCCGTCGTGCCCCCAGGCGAGTACGGCACGACCAGCCGCACGGGCTTGTCGGGCCAGGCGGCCGCGTCCTCCGCGGCGACCGCCGGCAGGCTGGCCAGGCCGATCGCGGCGGCGGCCAACAAGCGGGGCATGGCGCGCCCGCGCGTGAAAATCGATGTCATGGTGATGTCTCCGTCTAGCTTCTGGCTGGCCGCTTCAAGAGGCGGTCTGGATGTTGGCCTCGCGGATCAGGCGAGCCCACTTCTTCTGTTCCTGCAGGATGTATTGCTGCGCCGCGTCGGGCGTGCCGCCCATCGCGGTGCTGCCTTCGGCGGTGAAGAGCGCCACCGTGGCCGGATCGGCCAACACTTTCTCCACGACGCCGTTGACTGCCTGGATCACCTCGCGGGGCGTGCCGGCCGGCGCCACCAGCGCCTTCCAGTCCAGCGCCTCGAAGCCGTCGAAGCCGGATTCCGCCACCGTGGGCACATCGGGCAGGATCGGCAACCGCGCCCGCGCGGTCACGGCCAAGGGGCGCAGCACTTTGCCCTTGAGCATTTCCTGCGCGGCCTGCGGCGTGGCGAACATGTAGTCCGTGTTTTCACCCAGCAGGTCGTTCAAGGCCGGAGCGGCGCCGCGATACGGCACGTTCAACACCTCGAACTTCGCCTGGTACGCCAGCAGCTCGCCCGCCAGGTGGCCCACCGTGCCGGACCCTGCCAGGGCCTGCTTGATGGAACCCGGCGCGGCGCGCGCGTCGCGCACCAGATCCGCCAGCGTGTTCCAGCGCGCATTGGCTTTGACCACCAGCACCACGGGCAGCGATGCGATCAACGCGACCGCGGCGAAATCCTTGCCGGCGTCAAACGGCATCTTCGGCATCAGCGCCGGGTTGATGGCCAGATTGGAGGTCTGCCCCAAGCCCAGCATGAAGCCATCGGGCTTGGTCTTGGCGACATAGTCCAGGCCGATGTTGCCGCCGGCGCCCGGACGGTTCTCGACCACGACCGACCAGCCGGCCAGGCCCGTGATCTTGGCCGCGATGGCGCGCGCCACGGAATCCGTGCCGCCGCCCGGCGTGTAGGGAACGATCAGGCGGATCGGCCGGCCATCGGGGTAGCCGCCGGCGGTCTGCGCCCGCAACGGCAATGCGGCGGCGCAGAGGGCTGCGCCCAGGAATGCGCGTCGGGATAGAGCGATCATGAGGGTTTGTCTCCTTGTGTAATGTGCCTTGCCTTCAAGGCCGCGATTTCGTCGTCGCGATAGCCGGCGGCCCGCAAGAGCTCGTCGGTGTGTTCGCCCACGGCCGGTGGCTGCAGGCGGATGGGCGGCTGCACGCCGTCCAATGTCAGCGGGGCCAGCGGCACCCGGGTTTCGCGCCCGTCCGGCAACGTGACCGGCGCAAGCCCGCCCATGGCCTTGAGGTGCGGATCGTCGAAGAGCTGCTCGGGCCGGGTGATGGGCGCGAACGGCAGCCCCTCCTGTTCGAACCGGGCCGCCAGCTCCGACGCGCGGTAGCCGGCCAGGTGCGAACGCAGCTGCGGCATCAGCCAATCGCGGGCCTGCACGCGGTCGTTGTTCGTCTTCAGGCGCGGGTCCGCCAGCCACTGCTCCAGGCCGAACGCGCGGCAGAAGATGTCCCATTGCTTGTCGCTGACGACCGCCAGGAACACCTGCTCGCCGTCTTTGACGGTGAAGACGTCGTACACGGCCCAGGCGGAAATGCGGCTGGGCATCGGCGCCGGGGCATTGCCCGTCATGGCGTGCTGCATCATGTGCTGGCCCACCAGGAAGACATTGTTTTCGAACAGCGAGGCCTGCACTTCCATGCCCACGCCGGTATGTTCGCGCTGGGCCAGCGCCGCCATCGCCCCCATCGCGCCGAACATGCCGCCCATGATGTCGTTGACGCTGGCGCCGGCGCGCAGCGGATCGCCGGGGCGGCCCGTCATGTAGGCCAGCCCGCCCATCATCTGCACCACCTCGTCCAGGGCGGTCCGGTTTTCGTACGGCCCCGGCAGGAACCCCTTGTGGCTGACATAGATCAACCGGGGGTTGCGCGCCTTCAGCGCGGCATATCCCAACCCCAGTTTTTCCATGACGCCAGCCTTGAAGTTCTCGCTGACCACGTCGGCCGTATCGATCAGGCGAAGCGCGGCCTCGATGCCTTCGGGCTGCTTCAGGTCCAGCGCGATGCTCTTCTTGTTGCGGTTGAACATGGGGAAGAAGCCCGCGCCCGAGCCCAGCAGCCGGCGCGTGGAATCGCCCCCCATCGGTTCGACCTTGATGACCTCGGCGCCCAGGTCCGCCAGCAGCATGCCGCAGGTGGGCCCCATCACCATGTGGGTGAACTCGATGACGCGGACGCCTTCATACGGCAGGCGGGACGGGGAACGGCTGGACATGTAGGGCACCTTCAAACGGAGAATGGGTCGACGCCATGCGGCAGGTTTCAGGCAAAGCGCCGCCCTGCGCGGCCGGCGCCTATGGCGCCCTGCCGCGTTGGCATCGCATCGGTAAAAGACGGGCTAGCGGGGCGGCGTGAAACCCTTGGGCAATCCGGCGTCAGGCGTCATGCCGTACAACGGCTCGCCCGGCAGGCCGGCGGCAAGCGGCGCGCGCGCCGCGATGATGCCCTCCAGCGAAATGCCGGTACGCACGCCCATCGCCTCGAACATGAACACCAGGTCTTCCGTGACGACGTTGCCCGACGCGCCGGGCGCATAGGGGCAGCCCCCCAAGCCGCCCAGCGAACTGTCGAACGTGCGCACGCCCTCTTCCCAGGCGGCCAGGCAATTGGCCAGCCCCAATCCCCGGGTGTTGTGCATATGGGCCGCGCCGGCGCGCGACCCGATTTCGCTGCGCAAGCGCCGGAACAGGCGGCGCACCTGGGCCGGGTTGGCATAGCCCACGGTATCGGACAGGCCCGACTCGTCCGCGCCGGCCGCCACGCACATCGCCGCCAGCCGGATCACGTCGTCCTCCGGCACCAGGCCCTGCAGGGTGCAGCCGAACGCCGTTGCAATGCCGGCTTCCAGCTTGACGCCGGGCGCGATGGCGTCGCGCAGCTGTGCGATGGCGCGGACTTCTTCCACCATGTCTTCCGGCGTTTTGCGCACGTTGGCCAGCGAATGGGCACGGCTGGCGGAAACCGGCATCGTCAGCTTGTGCACGCCGGCGCGCAACGCGGCCTCAGCGCCGCGCAGATTGGGCACCAGCGCCATCACCGTCACGCCCGGATGCCGGACCGCATGGGCGACCACTTCTGCCGCATCGGCCATTTGCGGCAGCAACCGGGCCGGCACGAACGACGCCACTTCGATTTCGCGCACGCCGGCGGCGACCAGCGCGTCGATCCAGCGCAATTTGTCGGCCGTCGGCATGGTGGCCTTCACCGATTGCAGCCCGTCGCGCGGCCCGACTTCGCTGATCAGGACATCTGTGGGGTTTGGGGCGTCGTGCGCCATGCTTGCGTCTCCAAATAATTCTATCTAATAGAATGTTGTTCTTTAGAATAGAATTAAATGCGAACCAGAAATTGCTGTCAAGGGCGTTTTGCGCCGGATATCCCTCCGGGCCTATGCCTACAATGACGCCAATCGTTCTAAAGGATGGAATATGCCGACTGTTGTCCGCCGCAATGCCGGAGCTGGCCATGCCCCGTAAAGCCGTCACCGAATCCGTGGCGGACGCCGATGCCGCGGCAGGCGGCGTGGCCGCGGTCGACCGGGCGATGAGCCTGATGGCGGTCTTCACGCCCGCCGACCGGACCCTGTCGCTGGGGGAACTGGCCGAACGCACGCGGCTCTACAAAAGCACCGTGCTGCGCCTGCTGGCGTCGCTGGAACACGCGCAGTGGATCCGCCGCCTGGACGACGGCCGCTACGCGCTGGGCCCTGAAGTCGCCCGCCTGCACAGCATCTATTCCGCTTCGTTTTCACTGGAGCACGTGGTCATGCCCGTGCTGCGGGAACTGGTGGCCGTGACCGGCGAGAGCGCGGCCTATCACGTGCGCCAGGGCGATGCGCGCCTGTGCCTGTACCGCGTGGATTCCCCACATCCGGTGCGCGACCACATCCGGGCGGGCGATCTGCTGCCGCTGGAACGCGGCAGCGGCGGACGCGTGCTGACCGCCTATGACGACATTCTGGGCCGGGCCCCAGGCCCCGATCAGGCGCTGTACGCCCGCATCCGCCAAGACGGCTATTTCGCCGCGATGGGCGACCGGCTGAGCGAAGTGGCGGGCATTTCGGCCCCGGTTTTCCTGCTGTCGGGAGGCATCGCGGCCGCGGTGACGCTGACCGCCCCTGCCCACCGGTACAACCCGGACCACCTGACGCCCTTGCGGGAGGCCGCCCGCCGCCTGACAGGCCACGTCGGCTGACCGCAAGCGCGCTGCCATTGACCGGCGGCTTGATCGCGCGCAAGGCGACCCGTCATCCCTTGTTCTAGCCTCTGTCCACTTGACCAGAGGAAAGACTCAACATGACGTGGTTCAAATCACTCAAACTCGCCGGACGCGAATTGCTGCCCATCGTCCAGGGCGGCATGGGCGTCGGCGTGTCCGCTCACCGTCTGGCCGGCGCCGTTGCCGGCCAGAACGCGGTAGGCACCATCGCCAGCATCGATTTGCGCCATCACCACCCGGATCTGCTCGATAAGACCGACAAATGCAATGACCGCGACGCCATCGACCGCGCCAACCTGGTCGCGCTGGACCGCGAAGTGCGCGCCGCGCTGGACACCGCGCAAGGGCGCGGCCTGGTCGCGGTGAATGTCATGAAGGCCGTGCGCGGCCACCCGGCGCTGGTGCGCCAGGCCTGCGAAAGCGGCGCGCAAGCCATCGTGATGGGCGCCGGGCTGCCCATGGACCTGCCCGAAATGACGGCCGACTTTCCCAAGGTTGCGCTGGTGCCGATCCTGTCGGAAGCGCGCGGCGTGGCCGTCGTGCTGAAAAAGTGGATGAAAAAAGGCAAGCTGGCCGACGCCGTGGTCATCGAACATCCGGGCCACGCTGGCGGGCATCTGGGCGCAGCGCGCCTGGACGACATCCACGACGAGCGCTTCGATTTCCAGCGCGTGCTGACCGAATGCCACGCCCTGTTCGCCGAGCTGCAACTGGGCCAGGACGCGCCGCGCCTGATCGTCGCCGGCGGCGTGGGCAGCCATGACCAGGTACGCCACTGGCTTGCCAACGGCGCCGATGGCGTGCAGGTGGGCACCGCGTTCGCCGTCACCCGGGAAGGCGACGCGCACGAGAACTTCAAGCGCGTGCTGATGGACGCCGACCCGGCGGACCTTGCCGAATTCACCAGCGTGGCCGGCCTGCCTGCGCGCGCCGTGGCAACGCCATGGCTCACCCGCTACCTGCGCCAGGAAAAGACGCTGCAGGCCGGCACGCGCGCCGATCCGCGACGCTGCAGCCAACGCATGGATTGCCTGACGCAATGCGGACTGCGCGATGGCCTGTCGCGCTTCGGCCAGTTCTGCATCGACCTGAAGCTGGCGGCGGCGCTACGCGGCGAGGTCAGCCGCGGCCTGTTCTTCCGCGGCGCGTCCAAGCTGCCGTTCGGCGGCGCCATGCGGTCCGTGCGCGAATTGATGGACTATCTGCTGCACGGGCAAATGCCCGCCGCCGCCTGACGGGGCGCCTTGGGGCCTGCCGGCCCTAACGCGCTGCCGACAGTTCGAACTGGAACACCGCGCCGCGCTCGGCGCGCTCCACCAGCCGGATCTCGCTCTGGTGCAGTTGCAGAATGCGCTGCACGATCACCAGCCCCAGGCCGCCCGCGTCGCGCGGCCCGCGGTTCAGGGCAGACGCCCGCGTAAAGAGGCCGGCGCGCAGCTCGGGCGGAATGCCCTTGCCCGAATCGCTGACCTGCACCTGCACCCGGCTTTGCGCCACGCCCAGTTGCAATTCGATCCGACCGCCTGGCGGGCTATGACGAATGGCGTTGTCCAGCAGATTCGTCAGGACCCGTTCAATCAACCCCAGGTCCGCACGCACCAGCGGCAATGCCTGAGGGATGTCGGTGGTCAACTGCTGCTGGCGCGCTTCGGCGGCCAGTTCGAATTTCTGCAAGACGTCCTGCACCAGTTCCGGCAATGAAAACGTCTCGGGTTCCAGCCGCACCAGACCGGATTCCAGCCGCGCCAGCTCGAACAGTTCCTGGGCCAGCCGGCCCACCTTGCGGCTTTGCGCCAGCGCAATATCCAGATAACGGCGGCGTTCGCCGGCATCCAGGGTGTCGTCCTTCAGGCGCAACGTTTCCAGATAACCATGCAGCGAGGTGAGCGGCGTGCGCAGATCGTGCGAGATGTTGGCGACCAGATCGCGGCGCTGCTGGTCCTGACGCGTCAATTCGCGCCATTGATCGGAGATGCGCCGGCCCATCTGCACAAAGCTGCGCCGCAGCACCGATATCTCGTCGCCGCTGCGGTCCGATGCGTCGCCCGGACGCTCCAGCGCGGCCAGCGCCTGGCCGTCGTCGCCGTCAAACGCCCGCACGGCCCGGGTCAGGCCGCGCAGCGGCCGCGTGATCAAGGCAAACGCCGTCAGGCCCGCCACCAGCCCCAGCAGGGCCACCAGCGCGATCGACCACAGCGTGGTGCGCAAGACCGAGCTGCGCGACACGGACATCGCCAGCGCATCGTGCGCCTGGCCTTGCAGCACCACGTAGACGTAACCCTTGTCTTGCCCGGCCACCCGTACCGGCGCCGCGCTGAACACCTTCTGCACGCCGGCATTGCGCGGGTCGTCGCCCACGATGGGCAGCATGCCGCCCTCCAGCAGGCGCTTGACCGGCCCAAGGTCCACGTGGTCGCGCTTGATCTGGCCGGCGGGCGCCGCGTCGCCGACGATGCGGCCGTCGTTGGACAGCAAATAGACCTCTACTGCCGGGTTGACCGCCATCAGCATGTCGAACAGCGAACGCACCGCGTCCGGCTTCCACCCATTGGTGTCCATCAGTTCCGTCGTGCCGGCGATATGCTGCGCCAGCCCGCTGGACAAGCGCTGCACGACCTCCTGTTCATAGCGGGAATTGGCCGCGATCTGCAGCCAGGCCGACGCGCCGCAGCAGGCCAGCAACAGCAGCGCAAAAACGGCGGACAAGCGTTGGGTAAGCGTGAAGCGCTTCATGATGCGCCTCCCGTTGCGCCGGGCGCCGCCGCGAACTTGTAGCCCCTGCCCCAAACGGTCAGGATGCGCTGCGGGTTGGAGGGGTCGGATTCGATCTTGGTGCGCAGCCGGTTGATATGCGTGTTCACGGTGTGCTCGTAGCCTTCGTGCTGATACCCCCACACCTGGTTCAGCAGGTCCATCCGCGAGAAGACCTTGTCGGGATGACGGACGAAAAAGTGCAGCAGGTCGAACTCGCGCGGAGTCAGGTCCAGCCGGCGCTCGTCGACATCCACGGTGCGCGAGATCGGATCGATGGAAACACCGTGCACCGCCAGGCTGCCGGCATCGATGCGGGCATTGCGTTCAACGGCGTCGCTGCGGCGCAGCAGCGCCCGCACCCGCGCCACCAGTTCCAGCATGGAAAACGGCTTGGCCAGGTAGTCGTCGGCGCCCAGCTCCAGGCCCAGGATGCGGTGCACTTCGCTGGACCGGGCGCTGGTGATGATGATCGGGGTGTAGCGCGCCATGGCGCGGGCCCGCTTGCAGATCTCAAGCCCGTCGATGCCGGGCAGCATCAGATCCAGGACCAGCGCGTCCCAACTGCCCTCTTCCAGCCGCCGCATGCCTTCGTTGCCGTCGGCGGCATGTTCGACCGCATAGCCTTCGTCGCGCAGGTGCAGGCGCAGCAATTCGGCGATGTGGGCGTCGTCTTCAACTATCAGCACGCGTCGGGGCGTATCCATATGGGGGCTCGGGCCAGTTCAGTACCGCCATTGTCGCCAATCCGCAGGCCGGGAGTTATCACAAATATTTTAAGTTTGCGTGAGGACTCCGATATCGGCTCCGGGGAAGAATGGCTCCAACGACAGAACGCCCCGGAGACCCGCCATGTTGGCAAGCCCCGCAAGTCACGATACACCGGCCGCCCCCCGCCCGCCCGGCGTCATCCATCCCGGCTGGCTGCGGACGATGCATTGGATCAATGCGCTGGCCGTGGTGATCATGGTGACGAGCGGCTGGCGCGTCTATAACGCCGCCCCGTTCTTCGACTTCACCTTCCCCAATGGCATCACCCTGGGCGGCTGGCTGGGCGGCGCCCTGCAATGGCACTTCGCCGGCATGTGGCTGCTGTTCGCCAACGGCCTGCTGTATCTGGCGCTGAACGTGGCCACCGGCCGCCTCTGGCGCAAGTTCTTTCCCCTCAGCCCCCGTGGCGTAGCCGCCGACCTGGGCGCCGCGTTGCGCGGCAGGCTCGCCCACGACGACCTGCGCCATTACAACCAGGTGCAGAAGCTGGCGTACCTGTTCGTCATGGCCGACATCGTGGTGCTGGTGCTGTCCGGGTTGGTGCTGTGGAAGTCGGTGCAGTTCGATGGGCTGCGCGACTTGCTGGGCGGCTATGAACTCGCGCGCCGCATCCATTTCTTCGCCATGGCGCTGCTGGTGGCGTTCGTGGCGGTCCATCTGGTGATGGTGGCGCTGGTTCCGCGCAGCCTCGTCGCCATGATCCGCGGCAAATAAGGAGCGCTCCGTGAGCCAGAAAAGACGCTTGTCGCTGTTGGGCCTGGACGGCCCGGCCATCCTGAAAGAAGCCAAGAACCTGCTGGCCAGGCGGATCGAGCAGCCATCGCGCCGCACGTTCCTGCGCAACAGCCTGACGCTTGGCGGGTTGGCGATGCTGTCGGGCTGCTCGCTGTCGGACGACGAGAACGTGGAAAAGGCGCTGGCCACCGTATCCCGCTTCAACGACCGTGTGCAAGGCTGGATCTTCGACCCCAACAAGCTCGCGCCGACCTACCCCGAATCGATGATCACGCGGCCGTTCCCGTTCAACGCCTACTACGGCATCGACGAGGTCCGCCAGGTCGAGGAGGAGTCGTTCCGCCTGGAAGTCACCGGCATGGTGGCCGACAAGCGCCAGTGGCGGCTGGAGGAACTGCGCGCCATGGCCCAGATCGACCAGGTCACGCGGCACATCTGCGTGGAGGGCTGGAGCGCCATCGGCAAGTGGGGCGGCGTGCCGTTTTCGACATTCTTGAAGCGCGTGGGCGCCGACCTGACCGCGAAGTACGTGGGCTTCAAGTGCTCGGACGACTACTACACCAGCATCGACATGCCGACGGCGCTGCATCCGCAGACCATCCTGGCGTTGACCTACGACGGCAAGACTTTGCCTCCCGAATACGGCTTCCCCATGAAGCTGCGCATGCCCACCAAGCTTGGCTACAAGAACCCCAAGCACATCCGGGCGATTTTCGTCACCAACACCTACCCAGGCGGTTACTGGGAGGACCAGGGCTACAACTGGTTCGGCGGCAGCTAGGTGGAAATCCTGTTTGACCTCCCATTCTCAAAGGAATACATCATGAAGACACTCACCACCGCCGCTCTGTCCCTGTGCCTGGCCTTTGGCGCCGTGGCCGCCCATGCCGCCGACACCATGGGCAAAGACAATATGGCCAAGGATTCGATGTCCAAGGACAGCATGTCGAAAGACGGCATGTCCAAGGGCGGCATGGCCAAGGATGGAATGGCGAAAGACGGGATGGCCAAGGACGGCATGTCCAAAAGCGGCATGTCGCAAGACGGGATGAAGAAGGATTCCATGTCGAAGGACGGCATGTCCAAGGATGGCATGTCGAAGGACGGAATGTCCAAGGGCGGCATGTCCAACGACAGCATGAAGAAGTAAGTCCAGCAGCAAGACCGGGCAGCCGGTCCCGCGCCGCTCGCCGGCACGTGGAACCCGGCGCCTCCCCTACCCCCTGGCCGGAGCCGTGCCATGACATTGAATCGCAGACATTTCCTGAGCCTGGGCGGCATTGCGGCGCTGGGCACGGGCCTGGCCCCGTTGCTGGCCGCGCGCAGCGCGCCGCCCGCGGCCCCGTTCCCCTACGCCTTGACCGACGCCCAATGGCGCGCCCGCCTGACGCCCGCGCAGTTCGACGTGTTGCGCCGCGAGGGCACCGAACGGCCCTACACCAGCCCGCTGAACGATGAACACCGCAATGGCACGTTCTCCTGCGCGGGCTGCGAACAGCGGCTGTTCTCTTCCAGCACCAAATTCGACAGCGGCACCGGCTGGCCCAGCTTCTGGCAACCGCTGGCCGCCGCCGTGGGCGAAACCCGGGACAGCAGCTTCGGCATGGTCCGCACCGCCGTCCATTGCGCCAACTGCGGCGGCCATCTGGGACACGTCTTCGATGACGGCCCCCGCCCGACCGGCTTGCGCTATTGCATGAACGGGGTGGCCATGAGCTTCACCCCGCAGGCTTGACCCCACCCCGCCATATCAGGACCGCACACCATGAACATCCCGTTTCGCAAGCTTTGCGCCACGCTCGCCGCCGCCTCCGGCCTGCTGGGGGCCGCTGCGTCCCAGGCGGCAGAATCCGCCTTCATCATTCCGCCGCCCGCCGTCGATCAGGCGAAAGACGCCGCCCCGCAGGAAAAGGCCGTCATCGCCGGCGGCTGCTTCTGGGGCGTGCAGGCCGTGTTCCAGCACGTCAAGGGCGTGACCAGCGCGGTCTCCGGCTATGCCGGCGGCAAGGAAAACACCGCCAACTACGATACCGTCAGCGGCGGACGCACCGGCCATGCCGAAGCCGTCGAAATCACCTACGACCCCAAGCAGGTCAGCTATGGGCAGTTGCTGCAGATCTATTTCTCGGTGGCCCATGACCCCACCCAGCTGAACCGCCAGGGCCCGGACAGCGGCACGCAGTACCGCTCAACCGTCTTCCCCGCCAACGACGGCCAGCGCAAGGTGGCCGAAGCCTACATCGCGCAGTTGAACCAGACGGGCGTCTACCCGAAGGCACTGGCCACCACCGTGGAACCCCTGCAGGGCTTCTACCCGGCCGAGGGCTACCACCAGGACTATCTGGTGCGCCACCCGTACAGCATGTACATCATGGTGAACGACATCCCCAAGGTGGAGAACCTGGCCAAGACCTTCCCGGACCGGTATCGGGACAAGCCGGTGCTGGTGAACTGAGGGTGTGCCGGCCCATCGGCTTCCAACAGGGCGAGCAATTGCCCTGCTGGCGGGTTGCGCTCCTCCTTGGGCATAAGGCTTGCTGACAAGAGAGGGGGCCGCGGCCCGCAGGGATACCCGTTCTGACCAACTCTGCAGCCATCGTCCTCCCGTTGCCCGAAGGGCTACTGCCGCGCGCAATAAAAAGTGCCAAAGGCGAAATTCCAAAGGAGATCAGCGATGAGCGAAAAAACTGCAATGGTCGGCTTGGCCGTCCTGCTGGGCGTCTTCTCAAGCGTGCCAGCCGCGTCGGCGCAGGGCTCGCCGCAGTCGGTAACCGAAGTCCGCGTCGATGTTGCGAAGGTGGACGCGGGATACCGCGCGTCGAAGATGAGCGGCTCCACCGTCTACAACGGCAACAAGGAAAAGATCGGCACCGTCGACGACCTGATCCTGGGACCTCCGGATTGGGTGCCATACGCCGTCCTTTCGGTCGGAGGCATACTCGGCGTGGGCAATCATCTCGTCACCGTGCCTCTGGCAAAAATGCAAATCACCGACGATCAGTTGGTGCTGCCGGAGGCAACCAAGGACACGCTGAAGGCGCTACCCGAGTTCAAGTACATGAAATAGGGGCTGGTCGTCGCATTGCGTAGTCTGCCGCTGTGACGCCAACGCCCTGGCGCTACCAAGCTGGCCCACTCCGGATCGTGAACGTCAGGTCTCCAACCTGAACTGCGGCAAGGCAATCTCGGGGGAGGCCTGCTCGAAGCACACGCACACCCGGCTTCCTATCCTGACCGCCTCGGGCGGGCTGTCTATGAGGTTGGCCATCATGCGCACGCCCTCATCCAGGTCGATCATGGCGACGACATAGGGCACCTTGTCGCTCAGGGCCGCGGTGCTGGCGCGCCGATTGACGGTGTAGGTGTAGACGGTTCCCTTGCCTGCGGCCTCGATCCACTCGAGCTTGTCCGACAGGCAGGCGGTGCAGAACTCGCGCGGATAAAACTGGCGCGCCTTGCAGCAGCCGCATTGCTGGATGACCAGGCGGCCTTCCTTCGCGGCATCCCAGTAGGGCTGGGTGATCCGGGTCGGTTGCGGCAGCGGGCGTTGAACTTGATCCATGGTCAGACTCCGAGAATCAGGGTGGTGTTGCAGGAAAAGACCAGGCCGGGCGCATGGACCAGGGCCAGTTCTGCCTTGGGCAGTTGGCGCTCCCCACATTCCTTGCGCAACTGGTGCACCGCTTCGAGCAGCAGCAGCATGCCGAACTGGCCGGGATGGTTGTAGGACAGGCCGCCGCCCGAGGTATTGATGGGGAAGTCGCCTCCGGGAGCCAGGCGGCCGTCCGCCACGAAGGACCCGCCCTCGCCACGCTTGCAGAAGCCCAGTTCCTCCAGCGACTGGATCACGCCGATCGTGAAGTGGTCGTAGATCTGCACCACGTCGATGTCGGCCCGCGTGACGCCGGCCATCTCCAGCGCGACGTCCGCCGTCTGCGCCACATTGGTGTCCAGCCAGTCCGCGGTATTGAAAGGCGTGTAGTGGTGCGAGAAGGATTCGGCGATGCCCATCACGTAGACCGGCGGACGCTTCAGCGTGCGAGCGCGCGCGGCTGACGTGACAATGACCGCGCCGCCGGCGTCTGTCACCAGGCAGCAGTCGCGCTGGCGCAAGGGATCGGCAATCATCCTGGAAGCCATGACTTCCTCGATCGAGGTGTCCTCGCGCCGGTAGGCCTTCGGATTGAGCTGCGCCCATTTTCGCGCCGCCACCGCCACTTCGGCCAGGTCCTTGTGCGTGGTGCCGTAGCGCTGCATGTGCAGTTGCGCCACCATCGCGTAATAGCCGATGGGACTGAGCTGCCCATACGGCGTGATGAACTGCCCGCGTGGCATGCGCATGTCCTCCGGCGTGCCGCCCACCTTGCGCGTTCCGTCCGACAGTTGGGTGCTGCCGTAGGCCACCAGCGCCACCTCGCACATTCCGGCCTCGATCGCGGCCATGGCGTGGCGGATATGCATGACGCTGGACATGCCGCCCACGCTGGTCGAATCCACGTAGCGCGGCCGTATGCCCAAATACTCGGCCAGATGCAGACCGGCGAACTTGTCGTCCACGTGCGCGAACACGCCGTCGACGTCCTTGAGGGTCAATCCCGCATCGCGCAGGGCGCGGGCCGCCGCCTGCGCCTGCAGGTCCAGCGAGGTCATCCCGGGCACTTTCCCGAGGTCGGATTCGGCGGCGCCGACGATGGCGACCGATTTCGAAAGATGCTTGGTCATGTAGGAATCTGCTCCTGTCGATGTCGAAAAATGGGGTTCAAAGCGCCCGGGCGATCAGCTCGCGCATGACTTCCGAGGCGCCGCCATAGATCCGGTTGGGCCGCACGTCGGTGTAGGCGCGGGCGATGGGATACTCGCGCATGTAGCCGTAGCCGCCATGGAACTGCAGCAGATCGTCGATGGCGCCCGTGGCTTCGGACGCCCACAGCTTGGCCATGGCGGCGCCTGCGGCGTCGAGCTCGCCATCCAGGTACTGCTGCACGCAGCCGTCGACGAAAGCTCGGGTGGCGGCGGCCAGGGTCTTGATGTCGGCCAGCTTGAAGCGGATGTACTGGTTGTCGATCAAGGCCTTGTCGAAGGCACGGCGTTCCTTCGTGTAGTCCACGGTCCATTGCAGCGCGCTCTCCAGCGCCATGGCGCAGCGCACCGCGATCATCAGCCGTTCGCGCACCAGCTCCTTCATCAGGTAGCCGAAGCCCTGCCCCGGCTCTCCCAGCATGTCCGCGTCCGGCACGAACATGTCCTGGAAGAACAGTTCGGCCGTGTCCTGCGCCTTCTGCCCGACCTTGTCCAGCAGCCGCCCGCGCGTGAACCCGGGCGTCGCGGTGTCGACCCAGAACAGGCTGATGCCGCGCGAACCGGCGGCGGGATCCGTCTTAGCCACCACCAGCACGCGGTCGGCATGGAAGCCGTTGGTGATGAAGGTCTTCTGGCCGTTGATGACGTAGCCGCCCTGCGCCCGGGCGGCCGCGGTGCGGATCGCCTTGACGTCGCTGCCGGCACCCGGCTCGGTCATGGCGAGAGACGCCACGATGTCGCCCTGCGCCATGCCGGGCAGATCGCGCCGCTTCTGGCTTTCGGTGCCGAAATTCAATAAGTACGGCGCCACGATGTCCGAATGCGTGGTGAAGCCCGTTACGCCCGTAGCCAGCACGCGGGCGATCTCCTCCACCACGATGATGGTGTGCAGGAAATCCCCGCCGCCCCCGCCATATTCTTCAGGCGTGCTGGGCAGCAGGATGCCGGCGGCGCCGGCCTTGCGCCACAGGTCGCGCGGCACCAGTCCGTCCTGCTCCCATTGATAGTGATGGGGCGTGATTTCGTCCGCGATGAAGCGCGCCACCGTGTCGCGGAACAATTCGTGGTCCGCCGAGAAGAGCTTGCGTTGCCGGTTCATGCTGCCTCCTGATCTGTCATGATGGAACTCCTAGGGCCAGTAGCGCTGCTTGACCAGGCGCTTGAGCAGCTTGCCGGTCTCGGTACGCGGCATGTCGCTGGAAAAATCCACGCTCTTCGGGCACTTGATGGGCGAGATGCGCTCGCGGCAATAGGCGATCAGCTGCTGCGCCAGGTCAGCGCTGGCAGCAGCAGGGTCGCGCAACTGCACGACCGCCTTGACCTCTTCGCCGAACTCGTCGTTCGGCACGCCGACGACCGCCACGTCGGCCACCGCGGGATGCGTGCAGAGCAGGTTTTCCGCTTCCTGGGGATAGATGTTGACGCCGCCCGACACGATCATGTTGGACAGGCGGTCGGTCAGGTACAGATAGCCGTCCTGGTCCAGGTAGCCGATATCGCCATAGGTGGCCCAGCCCCGAGCGTTGTAGGCGCCGCGCGTCTTGTCCGGATCCTTGTGGTATTCGAACGAGCCGCCCCCGGAAAAGTAGATGACCCCGGGCTGGCCCGCCGGCAGTTCGGTCAGCCCGTCTTCGCTCATGATGTGTGCCTGGCCGAACTCCGGCCTGCCCACCGAGCCACGATGCGCCAGCCATTCCTCGGAACCCAGCGAGGTGCGCCCGACCAGTTCCGTGCCGCTGTAGTACTCGTACAGGATCGGCCCCCACCACGCGATCATGGCCTCCTTGACGTCGACCGGGCACGGGGCGGCCGCATGCACCGCGTAGCGCAGCGTGGACAGGTCGTGGCGCGCGCGCTCTTGCTGCGGCAGGCGCAGCAGGCGGATGAACATGGTCGGCACCCATTGCGAATGCGTGACGCCGAAGGCAGCGATGGCTTCAAGCGCCGCGGCCGCATCGAATTTTTCCATCATGACGCAGCCGCCGCCGGCGCGCAGCGCCGCCATGTTCCAGCGCACAGGGGCCGCGTGATAGAACGGCGCTGTGGACAGATAGACGGTGTCGCGGTCGAACGCCTTCCAGGCGCTGCTGGGCGAGTCGCCGACGCGGAAGTAGCGGTTGGCGACCGATAGCGGACGCTTGATTCCCTTGGGCAGGCCGGTGGTGCCCGACGAATAAAGGAAGTCCGTGCCTTCCGGGGATTCGGGCAGCGCCACGTCGTCGGCATAGCGGCCGGTCCAGGCCTCGTACTGGATCGCACCGGCGTCCGCGCCGTCCATGCAGACACGCAGCACGCCGCGCGCATCCAGGCTGTCCGCATCCGTTTCGGCCTGCGTGCAGCCCGAATAGAACAGCACCCGCGCGTCGCAGTTCTCGATGATGTAGCGCGCTTCCTCGCGCTTGAGATGCCGGCTGATGGTGGTGTAGTACAGGCCGACGCGATGCGCGGCCCACAGCAGTTCGAAGAACCGCGGGTGGTTCTCCAGGAAGACCGCGATCCCGTCGCCGGCCTGCAGGCCGGCGTCCAGCAAGGCCGCCGCGCATTTGCGGCTGCGCAGTTCCAGTTCGCGCCAGGTCACCGTGATACCGGACGGAATCATGCGGTAGGCGATGCGATCGGGCATCTCCCGGGCATGGGCTTCAAGTGCAGACATGGTTCACCTCTGGTTTGCTCAATTGGCCAGGCGGGCAACGCCGTTGCTCAGCACGACGGTGCCGCGCTCGTCGGCCAGCGCGCGGAATTGCAGGCTGTCGCCATCGCGCCAGACCTCCACGCGCAGCGTCTCGCCCGGGAAGAACGGCGCGGAAAAGCGCGCGGCGATCGCGCCCAGCCGTTGGGGCGCCGCGGCTGCGCAGGCCTGCAGCAAGGCGCGCGCAGCCATCCCATAGGTGCACAGGCCATGCAGGATGGGCCGCTCGAAGCCGGCGGCCCGCGCCATGTGCGGCAACGCGTGCACCGGATTGAGGTCGCCGTTCAGGCGGTACAACAAGGCTTGCTGCGGCAGCGTGGACAGCAACACGACCTGATCGGGCTCGCGCTGCGGCGTGGCCGGCAACGCCTCCGGCGGCTCGTCGCCCTGGCCAAAGCCGCCATCGGCGCGGCAGAAGGACACGTGCTCCACCGTGGCCAGCGGCGCCCCGCTATCGGCGTCGGAGATGTCGCGCACGGTCACCACCAGCGCGCCCTTGCTGGCGCCTTTGTCCACCACCCGCGTGACGCGGGTCCGGCTGCGCACCGCGCCAGCCGCAGCCAGCGGGGCGTGAAACGTCATACGGTGCTCGCCATGCAGGATCTTTACCCAGTCGATGCCGGTGGCCGGATCGGCTGCCCAACCGTTGGGCGCGCCGAGAGTGGCCAGGAAAGTCGGCACCACGGCCGTACCCTCTTCGTGCACGTAGCGCAGCTCGCCTTCATTGGCCGGATCAGTGCCGTAGCCCAGCCCCAACGCATAGATCATGCAGTCGCGCGCGGTGTAGCGGTCGACGCGGTCTTCGAACTTCCAGTTGCGCAAGCTTTGATAATCGATTGCCATGGATCATGCCTCCCTGAGCAGGCCGGCGGCGACCTTGCCGTCGCCGGCATGCCAGTCATTCCGCCTTGATGCCGGCGGCCTTGATGATTTTTTCCCAGCGGTCCTTTTCCGACCGGATGAAGCCGTCGAACTCGGCCGGCGTGCCGCCAAGAGGAATCCCCCCCTGCTGCGCCAGCTGCTTCTTCACCTCTTCATCGGCCAGGACCGCGTTGAGTTCCGTGTTCAAGCGGGCCACCACGGCCGGCGGCGTGCGCGCTGCGACCAGCACGCCCAGCCAGGCGCCGACATCCACATCGGGATAGCCTTGCTCGGCCAGCGTCGGCACGTCGGGCAGTATCTGGCTGCGTTCACGGGTGGTGACGGCCAGCGCCCGCAGCCTGCCGGCCTTGACCAACGGCGCCACGGTGATCACGTTTTCGACCGTAAAGTCGACCTGGCCAGCGACCAGATCGTTGGTTGCCGGCGCCGCCCCCTTGTACGGCACGGTGACGGCCGTGAACGCCAGGCGATTCTTCAGCAGTTCGCCGCCCAAGTGTCCGGAGGTCCCGATCATTGACACCGCCATGGACAGGTTGCCCTGCTTGCCGCGCGCATAGTCGCGGAACTCCGCCAGCGTCTTGACGGGCGCGTTGGCGTTGACGACCAGCGCGTTCGGCATGGTGATGATGCGCGCCACCGGCGCGAAATCGGACATCGCATACGGCAGCTTGCTGTACAGCGTGTAATTGACCGCGTTCGGCCCGCTGCTGCCCATCACCATCGTGTAGCCGTCGGGTTCGGCGCGCAGCAAGCTCTGCATGCCCAGAATGCCGGCCGCGCCGGGCACGTTTTCGACCACGACCGGCTGCCCCAGCCGTTCAGACAATTTCTTGCCCACTATCCGGCTGGTGACGTCCAGGATGCCGCCCGGCGAACTGGGCGCGATCAGGCGCAAAGGTTTGTTCGGGTAACCCTCTGCCGCGTGCGACATCTGCGGCAAGGCCATTGAGGTCATCAGGCCGGCAAGCACTGCCAGCGCGACTCGCCTACGTCTGTTCATTGATGTCTCCTGATAGTTTTCGTCTCGCGGGCTTGTGGCGCCCGCTGTCTCGAATCCGCTGGGCGGATTGCTTGCTGCGCGTCAATCCACCTTCATGCCGGTCGCATCGACCACGCCCTGCCACTTCTGCACTTCGGTCTTCAGGAAAGCGCGCGCATCTTCCGGGCCCCCGGTCAGGGGCCGGGCGTAGATCCGGTCCATGAACGCCTGCACATCGGGTTGCGTGTTGATGTCAGCGACGGCGTCGGCCAGTTTCTTCAGGACCGGAGCCGGCACCTTGGCGGGCGCCGCCATGAAGTACACCGCTTCCACGTCGTAGCCTTTGAGGCCGGCCTCTTCGATGGTGGGCAGGTCCGGCATCGCCTTCATGCGTTCGCGCCCCGTCACAGCCAGCGCCCGCAGCTTCCTGGACTGCACCAGCGGTATCGCGGTGGAGACGCTGCCGAACATCATGTCCACCGTGCCCGACATCAGGTCCACCTCGGCCGGGGTCACCCCTTTGTAGGGCACGTGGGTCATGTCGACCCCGGCCATGACCTTGAACAATTCGCCGGCCAGATGAATGGACGAGCCCATGCCGGCCGAAGCGAAGGTCAACTTGTTGCCGCCGGCCTTGGCCTTGCGAATCAGATCGTCAACGCCCTGGATGCTGGAACCGGGCGGCACCACCAGGATGTTGGGGGTGGACGCCACCATGCCTATGGGCATCAGGTCGCGCTCCCAGTCGTAGGGGTTGCGCTTCATGGCAGCGTTAGCGGCCACGTAGTTGGCCGCCATCGCGATGATGTAACCGTCGGCCGGGGCCTGCGTCAGCGCCTGGATCGCGATGTTGCCGCCGGCGCCCGGGCGGTTTTCCACGATGAACGTCTGATTGAAGCGCTCCCCCAGCTTCTTGGCGTACAGACGGGCGAGCAAGTCGGTCGCGCCGCCCGGTGCAAAGCCGACGTAAACCCGCACCGGCTTGTCTGGATAAGCGTCGGCCGCACCCGCTGCTCCGACAGCAGTCAGGCTCAGTACCGCGGCCAACAATCCCTTCAACATTTCCATGAGTCGATCTCCTTCCGTTTTTAGAGATAGGGGAACGTCGGGCCAACTTATTCCGACATGCCGAACAGTATAACGACGTGCCGATACTAATTGTCAATATTTCCGGTGGTGTGTATATTTGTTCGGAACCTCGGAATACATTCAAACCTGCCCGGCGCACATTCCGAGATATCGGATTTCTGGCACAGGGCGCCGGGCACTATCAGCTACAGAAGGGGAATGGAGATGGACCTGCAACTCACCGGTAAAGTCGCTGTCATCACGGGCTCGGGCCGCGGCATTGGCTACGCCTCGGCGCTGGCCCTTGCGCAGGAAGGCGCCCGGATCGTCATTACCGATATCAACCCCGAATCGGTGGAACAGGCGGTCGGCAGCCTGAAACAGTCCGGCCACGATGCCATCGGCGCCGTGCTGGACGTCTGCGATCCCGATCAGGTACAGACCATGGCCGAGCTGGCGGCGCACGCGTTCGGCGGCATCGACATCCTGGTCAACAACGCCGGCTTCACGCGCGACAAGTACCTGCTCAAGATGCCGGTGGAAGACTGGGACTCAGTCGTAGACACCATCCTGAAGGGCGCCTACTACTGCACCAAGGCCGCCCTGCCTTCGATGATGGAAAGGAAGTGGGGCCGCGTCATCAACATCGCGTCGCGCGCGCACTGGGGCAATCCCGGCCAGACCAACTACTCGGCCGCCAAGGCAGGACTGATCGGGTTCACCCGCGCGCTGGCGCTGGAACAGGGCAAATTCAACATCACCGCCAACGCCATCGCCCCGGGGCTGATCGAAACGCCGCTGGTGCGCGGCCTGTCCACCTATGAAACGCTGCGCGCCAATGCGTTGGCGCGCCAGCCCGTCCCGCGCCTGGGCGCGGTCGAGGACATCGCCAACGCCGTGGCCTTCCTGGCTTCCGAGCGGTCGTCTTTCATCACGGGCGAGCTGTTGCACGTGACCGGCGGCCGCTACGCCTCCTGATCCCCCTTTCCCCGCGCCTCCACTCCGGAACCCGATCAGCCATGCAAAGCGCTAGCCCTGCCAGCCCGTCCCCGCTTCCCGTCCGGCAGCCCCTGGACGTCGGCCATTGTTTCGAATCCGCCGGCCGCACCATTACCGAGAGCGACATCGTCAACTTCGCCTGCCTGTCCGGCGACTTCAATCGCCTGCACGTCGACCACGAATACGCCAGCGCCACGCCTTTCGGCCGACGCATCGCCCACGGGCTGCTGGTGCTGTCCGTGCTGTCCGGGCTGACCACCCAGTCCAGCGGCTACCGCCAACTGGAGCCCTATGTGCTGGCGCTGGTCGACATCCATTGCCGCTTTCCCAAACCCACCTTCATCGGCGACACCATCGTGGTGCGGGTGACCGTGACGGAAAAGACCGGGCAATACCGCCCAGGCAAGGACAAGGTGGTGTTCCGGCGCGAAGCCATCAACCAGCGCGGCGAGGTAGTGGTTCAGGCCGACTTCGCGATGATTCTGCGGTCCATGGAGGTCGCGGCATGAAACCGTTTGCAGATCTGAGCCGCTTCATCAATCCGCGCAACGTGGCCGTGGTCGGCGCCTCCGCCCGCGAATCCAGCCAGGGGCGCCGCCTGTACGACAACCTGGTACTGCATTCGTCGGTGTCCGGCGAGGTGTACGCGGTCAACCCGGCCTACCAGGAAATCGGCGGACGGCCGTGCTGGCCCTCCATCAGCGCCCTGCCCGAGGCCGAGATCGACGTGGCGCTGATCATGATCAACGCCACGCTGGTACTGGATGCCTTGCGGCAATGCGCGGCGCGCGGGATTCCCTTCGCCGTGGTCATGACGTCCGGCTTTTCGGAAGCGGGCGAGGCAGGCCAGCGGCTAGAACGCGAGATCGCCGAACTGTGCGAGGCCACCGGCCTGCACGTCTACGGACCGAACTGCCCCGGCTTCGTGAATGTGCGCGACCGGCTGGGCATGACTTTCTCGCCCGCTTTCAAGGACGATCTGAACACCGGCTCGATCGGCCTGGCGACCCAGGGCGGCGGACTGGGCCGCAACCTGCTGCAGGGCCTGTCTTTCGGCCAGGGCGTGGGCCTGTGGTTTTCCGCCGGCAATGAGGTGGACCTGGAAATTCCCGACTTTATCGCGCACATGGCGAACGATCCGAAGATCAGCGTAATCGCCCTGCTGATGGAAGGCGTCAAGCACGGCCGAAGGCTGACCGCCGCGCTGGAGCTGGCGCGCGCCCGCAATAAGCCGGTGGTGGTGCTGAAGGTCGGGCGCTCGGAAGCGGGGGTGCGCGCGGCGCAGTCGCACACCGCGTCGGTGGCCGGCACCGCCGCCGTCAACAGCGCCGTGTTCCGACAGTTCGGCGCCATTGAGGTGGACGACCTGGACCAATTGCTGGCGGCCTCGCGCCTGCTGACGCGGATCACGCCCAAGAGCGGCAACGGCTTGTGCATCTATACCTTCTCGGGCGGCACCGCCGCGCTGGCGGCCGACATCGCCGGCGCGGCCGGCCTGCCGATGGCCGTGTTCGCGCCCGAAACCAAGACCGCCCTGCGCAAGCTGCTGCCGGACTTCGCCAGCATGGACAATCCCGTCGACACCACCGCGGACATCCTGCGCAACCCCGAAGCCTCGGCCGCCTGTCTGCGCGCGATCTGCGCCGACCCGGGGGTGGGCACGGTCCTGTTCCCTATCCCCATGGATTACGGTTCCATCACCGACGGCATGGCCCAGGCCATTGCCACGGTGGCGGCCGAAACCGACACCTTGATCGTGCCGGTCTGGATGAGTCGGCGCCTGGGCGGCGGCTTCCAGTTGCTGGAGACGGCCGGCCTGTTGCCCTTCCTGTCGCTATCGGACGCGATCGCGGCCCTGTCCAAGGCTCTCCCGTGGAAGGCGTCCGCTCGAGAGAGCGCCGCCCCGCCCCAACAGGAGGCAGCCGCGGCCGGCAAGGCTTGCATGCTCAGCGAAGCCGCCGCCAAGTCCCTGCTGCGTGCAGCCGGCCTGCCGGTACCTGAAGGGGTGGTGGTCGCCAGCGCCGCGCAGGCGGCCCAGGAAGCCGAGCGCCTGGGTTTTCCCGTGGTGATGAAGGTGGTCAGCGCCCAGATCGCGCACAAGACCGAAGCGGGCGGCGTCAAGCTGGACATCGCCAGCGCCGGCGCGGCGCAGGATGCCTATGCCGCCATCCACGAGTCCGTCGCGCGCCATCGCCCCGATGCCGCCATCGACGGCATCCTGGTGGAGCGCATGCTGCCGCCAGGCGGCCGCGAGGTGCTGGTCGGCGTGCATCGCGACGCGGCCTTCGGCTTGGTGCTGACCTTTGGCCTGGGCGGCATCTTCGTCGAGACCATCCGCGACGTGGCCCACCGCATGGTACCGCTGTCGCGCGACGACGCGCGTGCGCTGCTCGGCGAGCTCCGCTACGCCGACGTGCTGAAGGGCGTGCGGGGCCAGGCGCCCGCCGACCTTACGGCCCTGGAGGACCTGATCCTTCGGGTATCGGACTTCGCCTGGAGCCACCGCGACGCCTTGCAGGAATTGGAGCTCAACCCGGTCTGGGTCGGCGCCGAAGGACAAGGCGCGACGCCGCTGGACGCGTTGATCGGCTTGCACCCCGGCGCCGACCCTGCCCTGGGGCAACGCCAACCATGAGCGTCGCCGCACTCTTTTTCAAAAACATACTCGCCTAGGACTCGCATGGACTTCTCACTGGACTCCACCCAGATCGAACTGCGCGACTCGCTGCGCCGGTACCTGGCCGCCGAGGTCGCGCCGATCGTCAACCGCTACGAAGCCGAAGCTCGCGTGGTGCCGCAAGACATGGTCCGCGCCATGCGCGACTTCGGCCTGCTGGGCGGCATGCTGCAGGAAAAGGATGGAGGCTATGGCTTGCCCATGACGACCTACGGCATGCTGATCGCCGAGCTGGCGCGCGTCTGGCCATCGCTGCGCAGCATCGTCAGCACCAGCAATCTCGCTGCCTCGGTGCTGAGCGACGGCGGCTCGCCCCATCTCAAGGAAAAATACCTGCCGCGGGTCCTGGCGGGCGACGCGATCGCCAGCTTCGCCCTCAGCGAACCCAACATTGGTTCGGACGCCGCCAACGTCGAAACCCGCGCCGTCCAAACCGCGACCGGCTGGCGGGTCAATGGCCGCAAGCTCTACATCAGCCTGGGCACGGTATGCGAGCTGGGCGTGGTGTTCGTGCAAACCCAGCGGCAAAGCGGCGAACGCGGCGTTTCCTGCCTGCTGTTCGAGCGCGCCATGGCGGGCTTCTCGTCCAGCCCCATTCACAAGATGGGCATGCTGAGCTGCCCGCTGGGCGAACTGCTGTTCGAAGACGTGGAGATCCCGGCGGACAACCTGATCGGCACTGAGGGCAAGGGCTTCGCGCTGGCCAAGAAATACCTCAACATCGGCCGCTGCGTGGTGGCGTTCTCCGCGTTGGGCATTGCCGAGGCCGCTTATGAAGCGGCGGTAAAATACGCCGGCGACCGGGTCCAGTTCGGCCGGCCCATAGGCGGCTTCCAGCTGGTGCAGCATATGATCGCCGACATGATGACGCTGGTCGAGACCTCGCGCCTGCTGTGCTGGCGCGCTGCCGACGCGCTGGACCGCGACGCCGCCGACAGCCAGATGCTATGTTCGATGGCCAAGCGCCACGCCACCGATGCCGTGTTGCGCGTGGCGGAACTGTCCATGCAGGTGCATGGCGGCGCGGGCTACACCACGCTTTTCCCGGTCGAGCGTTATTACCGCGACGCCCGCCACCTGAGCATTGCCGAAGGCACCAACCAGATTCAAGCCTTGCTCATGGCGCAGAGCGTATTGGGCATATCCGCCTTGAAATGACCGGCTACGCCAACGCCCCGGCCGGCACCCCACTCAACACCGACATCCTATGCCGCAAATTCTCCCTACCGCGCAACGTGTGCTGCAAGTCTTCGAAGTCTATGCGCGGGAACGCCGTCCCCTGACGAATTCGGAAATGGCGCGTTTTCTCGATCTTGCCGACAGCAGTTGCTCGGACCTGCTCTACACGCTGCGCCAGGCCGGCTATCTGCTGCGCACGCCGAAATCGCGCTACTTCCACCCAACCGGCAGGCTGCTCGACGTGGCGCAAGGCATCTCGGCGGCCGACCCGCTTCAGGCCTTCGCATCCGAAGCGCTGGAGATCCTGACGCGCCAGTCCGGCGAGTCCTCGATGTGCGGCCTCCTCGACGGCAACAAAGTGAAAATCTACGCCAGCCAGGAGAGCCCGCGCGCGTTGCGCTACGTGGTGCAGCCCGGCACCACCTTCGACCTGCAAGTCGCGGCGCTGGGCAAGGCCTTGCTGGGCGAGATGGACGCGACGGAACGCAACGCGCTCATCGACACACTACCGTTCGAGCACGTCACGGCCAGCAGCATCACCAACCCGGACACGTTGCGTGCGCAGATCGAATCGCAGCTGGCCAAGCGCTACTTCAACAGCCGCGACGAGGGCAATGAAGGCGTGTCGGCCGTTGGCATCGCGGGGCGCGTGGGCGGCCAGCTGACGGCGCTGTCCATTGTCGGCCCCACCCACCGCATGGACGCCAACATGGAGAAATACGTCCAGATCATCCTGGACGCGCGGGCCGAGTTCTTCGAGTCTTAAAGCACGCAATCATGGAGTGACGATAGACATGGCTGGTCCTCTGAGCGGATTTACGGTGGTGGAAATGGCCGGCATAGGGCCCGGCCCGTTCTGCGCCATGATGTTGGCGGACATGGGCGCGGACGTGATCCGCATTGACCGGCTGACGCCCGGATTCCTGGGCGGCGGCGGCACCATTATCGACAGGGGCCGCCGCACGATCGCGCTGGACCTCAAGCAGCCTGGCGCGGCCGGCATCGTGTTGCGGCTGCTGGACAAGGCCCACGCCCTGCTCGAAGGGTTCCGCCCGGGCGTCATGGAAAGGCTGGGCCTGGGACCCGACGAATGCCTGGCCCGCAATCCGCGGCTGGTATATGGACGCATGACCGGCTGGGGGCAGGACGGCCCGCTGGCGCAGTCGGCCGGGCATGATCTGAACTACATCGCCATCACCGGTGTCCTGCACGCCATGGGGCAGGCCGGGCTGCCGCCCGCGCCGCCGCTGCATCTGGTCGGCGACATGGGCGGCGGCGCCATGATGCTGGCCTTCGGCGTTCTGTGCGGCCTGCTCGAAGCCGGCCGCACCGGCCGGGGCCAGGTGGTGGACGCGGCCATCTGCGACGGCGCCTCCCTGCTGGCCAGCGCCTACCACGGCAAGCTGCAGGATGGCAGCTGGGTCAACCAGCGCCAGTCCAACATGCTGGATGGCGGCGCCCACTTCTACGGCTGCTACACCTGCACCGACGGCAAGTACGTCTCCATCGGCGCCATCGAACCCCAGTTCTACCGCCTGCTGCTGGAACGCTGCGGCATCGACGACCCGGATTTCCAGCACCAATGGGATCGGGCCCAATGGCCGCAGCTGCGCGCCAAGCTGGCGGGCATCATCGCCGGCAAGACCCGCGAGCAATGGTGCTCCCTGCTCGAAGGCACGGACGCCTGCTTCGCGCCCGTGCTCGACTTCGAGGAAGCGCCGCGACATCACCATCACCAGGCGCGCGGCAGCTTCGTCGAAACCGGCGGCACGGTACACCCCGCCCCCGCGCCGCGCTTGTCGCGCACGCCGGGTCGGGCCGGCGCCGTGCCCAAGCCGGGCGAGCACACGGAAGAACTGCTGGCGGAACTGGGTCTGGCGCAAAACGAGATCCAGGCCTTGCGCGACCGCGGCGCCATCGCCTGACGGGCCCGCGGCAGCTTGCAGCCAGGCTCGCGAGCGCGGCCTGGCCATCATGGAATGCAGACATGGAGAACGATACGATGCAAGTCATCTCTAGCGAGTTCAAGACCCTGCTCTATGCCGTCGAAGGCGGCGTCGCCACCATCACCCTCAACCGCCCTGCTCAGAAAAACGCGCTGGACCTGACCATGCGCGAGGAGCTGGCCCACCAGGTGGACGCGATCCGGCGCGACCGCGGCATTCGCGTCGTGATCCTGGCGGGCGCCGGCGGCGCCTTCTGCTCCGGCGGCGACATCTCCACCATGGGGTCCGGGGGTTCCGCCGAGCAAGCGCGGGAGCGCATGGCCAGCCTGCTCCTGACGATAGAAGGCCTGATCACGCTGGACCGGCCGGTGATCGCGGCAGTGGACGGGCCGGCCTATGGCGCCGGGTTGGGCCTGGCCCTGACCGCCGACTTGATCCTGGCATCGCCGCGCGCGCGCTTTTGCCTGTCGTTCCTGCGGCTGGGGGCCATCCCCGACTGCGCCACGATGTACACGCTGCCGCGCATGGTGGGCCTGCAGCGGGCCAAGGAGCTGGCCTTTTCCACCCGCGAGTTCCAGGCGCAGGAAGCCAAGGAGATGGGCATCGTGTTCGAGATCCAGCCGCAGGAGCTGATCCACGAGCGCGCGCGGCAGATCGCGCTGTCCATGGTCGAACTGCCGATGGCGGCGCTGGCGATCACCAAGCGCGGCTTCAATGCCTCGCTCAACAGTGATCTGCACACCATGCTGGACATGGAGGCGGCAGGCCAGGGCGTGGCGCGTTCCTCCGAGTACCACCGCGAAGCCGCCGCCCGCTTTCTCGACAAGGTGGCGCAGCGCTTCCAATGGCCCGCGGCGAATGCCTGACAGGCCATTGCTCGTCTGATCGGTCACGCAGACCGCGAATCAACCCGGCCCGTCGCTCGCCGCGGCCAGAAGGGGTCCACCGATGTCGCTGATCGGCATCGGGATACCCTGGCCCAGGCGCGTTGACGTAAACTCGGCAATCGCATCGCCATTCGCCTGGCGGAGGGCCTCGTACCACATCCCGAGGCCCCTCCCCCGGGCCGCCCCACTCGGCCCACCCCCATGTTCCAACTACGGCAGCTGAAAATCTTCGTCGCGGCAGTGGAAACGTTGAGCTTCACACAGGCCGCCAAGCGCGTACACCTGTCCCAGCCTAGCGTGACGGAACAGATACGGGCGCTTGAAGAAAGCGTCGGCCAGGCGCTGTTCATCCGCCGGAACAATCGGCTGCAACTTACCGCAGCCGGAGAAAAACTGGCTGTTCGCGCGCGCGAGTTGCTTGCCATGGCCGATGATGCCTACCGAGCGGTGCGCGATAACGTGGACGACCCCAGCGGCACGATCCGGGTCGCCGCCCCGCAAACCTTGTGCACCAGCGTACTGCTTCCGCAACTGCTGCAATTTGCAAACATGCATCCCGACGCGCAGGTCGCCGTCCAGGAAAGAAACTCCCTGGCGACGGCGCAGGCAGTGCTCGATGGAACGGCCGACCTCGGCCTGGTGCACGGCTGGCCGGCGCACGACGTCAAGCTGCGGGCGGAAGTCATTGCGCGGGACATGCCCGTGGTCGTTTTTCCCCCTGCCCATCCACTCAGTCACATGGCTGACATCCCCTCGGAGGCGCTTGCGGCGTTTCCACTGGTCGTCACGATGGAAGGCTGCCGGTATCGGGAATACCTGGAAGCCCTGTTGCAGGACGCCCCGGCGCGGCCCCGTATCCGAGGTACCGCTGACGGCGTACCGGCCCTGATGCAGATGGTGGCCGCGGGCCTCGGGGTATCGATCCTGCCACGGATGGCGATGGACCCGGCAGCCGCCGCGGCGCGCGTCCAGTGGCGGCCGTTGTCGGCCACGGGAGAAGGGCTTCCCATCTGTCTTCTCACCCTGGATCGCGCGCCCACGCGCCAGATGGCCGCGTTCATCGAGATGATCCGGCTGGCGGCAACAGGCTCAGACGAGCCGATGCCCGCCATCGACATGCAGCACGGTGCCGGTCGTGTAGCCGTTGCCAAGTAGGAAGACGATGGCATCGGCGATATCGTCGCCCGTGCCGACCCTGCCTACCGGAAGCCGCTCGGCCATCGATGCCAAGAGCGGTTCACTGTCGGCGCCGGCCACATCATTCCAGATCGGCGTGCGGACCCAGCCCGGCGATACCGCATTGATCCGCAATGGCGCAAGCTCGACGGCCATGGCGCGCACGACGCCTTCCAGTGCGGCATTGATCGCCGCCACGGCCACGCCCTTCGGCCTGGGCCGGTAGGCGGCGATGCCGGAAGTCAGGGTAATGGATCCGTGCGGCGACATACGCGGGGCGCCATGTCGGGCCAGCAGGATGGGCGCGACGACCTTCGAGCGGATGGCCCGGTCCAGCGCATCCAGCGACAATTGCGGCAGCAACTCGTAGGCGCCACGTATGTCGGCAGCGGTGCAGACCAGGTGGTCCACCGGACCAGATTCTTCGAACAGCCGCTGCACTTGCGTCTCGCTCGTCACATCTGCCTGATGCAGGCGAGGCGCGCCAAACTCCCGCAGCGCCGCGCGCGCCGCATCGAGCTTGGCGCGGGATCGGCCCACGATCGCCACCTCGCAATGCATGCGCAGCAGCCGCGCGCTGAGGGCCAGCCCCATGCCCGAGCTGCCGCCGACGACCACGATGCGTTGTCCCGCAAGACTGTTATCCATGCTCATTTCCTTGAAGACCGTGTTTGGAATATTGGAATGCGCGATGGTGGCGCGACGCGCGGCCGGGTGCCAGAAGGAATGTCCGATCGAGCCATCGGCCCTTCCGATGCGGATCCGCATCTGCGGTACTCTCAAGCCGGTCCGTCCGACGTCATCCGCCATTTCGTCCGACAGCATCAACCGACCGACAAGGGAATCATCATGAACAACCTTTTGCGCGCGCTTATCGTTGCCGCCTCCGCTTGTGCGCTTGCCGCTTGCGCCACTCCGCAGGCCAACGTCCCCATCACCGGCAACACGCACGCGGGCGCAACGTTGAAAGCGGACGTTGCCCGGACCATTTCCATGCAAGTGCAAATACAATCGAATTGCCAAAAGATCGACGCGATCCAAACCGAGGTCGTGAAGATCAATCCGGTCGGCACCGGCAATTCGGCCGCGTCCCGGCAGTACGGAAGCGTCGATGAACGCTGGATCGTGCAGCTGTGCGGCCAGCAGATTCCGTTCAAGGTGACCTTGACACCGGATGGCCAAGGCGGAACGTTCTTTTCCACGTCGCAAGACAAGTAGCAGTACCAAACACCGAACCCGTCGGTTCGGCATTCATGCAGGAATTTATTCAATGAGCAGCATTTTTCCCGGCGATATGTGGGCCGTGGGCGAAACCCGCGTCAACGGTTTGTCGGTCATCATTCGTTTCCGTACCGGGCTGCCCTCGGCGCCTGATCGCCAGATCCATGAGAACCTGATCATCATCTCGTGGCCCTATGCCGGCATCGAGTCCGGCATGCCCAATGACGAAGACAAGCAGCACACCAATCGCTTTGAAGAAGCCGTCGAGCAAGGCTTCGAGAACTCCGATGTGGGTGTGCAGGTGGCGTGCCTGACAGGCAATCACGTGAAGGAGTGGCGTTACTACACCAAAGACGTCGAAGCCTTCCTCGACGCGTTCAACGCCTGCCTGGCGGGACATCCGGTCTATCCCCTCAACCTGCGCATGTTCAAGGACCCGGATTGGAATGCCCTGTCGGAATTACAGCCTGAAGGCTCTGAACAGGTGCATTGAAGGTCGTTCGCCCCCCCCCATCGGATCGGCGCCAGAGACGGAAATGGCCCTCTGCGCGGCGGTCCAGCCCTCTCCCGCCGTCACCGCCGCGCGGCCGTCGGATCGCCCATCGATTCCCGTTGCGCCGTCAGCAGCGCATCGCTTTGGTCGATACGTATGGCGCCGATCCGCGGGAACTCGAAATCGATGATGATGTACAGCGCGGCGGTCATGACGATCGCGTAGATGATCTGGTGGAACCAGGTGTCCCGCTTGGCATCCGCCAGGTTCACGCCGATCAGGCAAGCGCAAATCAAGGCCAGGAATCCCAGGAACAGGTACGTCATGGCGGGCGGATGGACGTTCTGCGCAACGATCTGCGCCGTGGATACGTCGAACATGTCGTTGACGGCACCGATGTAGGACGCGGCAAAGGGCGGCACGGCGTTCTGGGCGGCGGCAATGGACGTCCGCCAGATCTGCTTCTGGATGTCCCCGACTTTCGCCGCGATCGCGTCGCGCCCGTCCAGATCCGCCACGTGCCGGTAATAGTTGATCCGCTCGTCCACATACTGCCTGAACTGTTCGCGCAAGGCGGGTTGATCGCCGGCGCTGAGCAGGTCGATGCGCAACCACGCGGTGCCGATGGCGTTCACCTCCGCCACCAGCAGATTCCGGCGGTCGGCCATCCGTTGCGCGGCGCCGGAGAATGTGAACGCGATCAACAGGCCCAGCAACGCGAAGACGGACGCTTCGATGGCGGCGGATCCCGCGGTGCCCTTGTCTTGCGCGCCGCTATGGCGGCCCAGCGCCCGGCCGATGCGGATTGCCCCCAGCAACACGAAGAAGAAAGCGACCGATGCCGCCGCAAGAACAAATGAATAGTTCAAGATGCCACCCTGCGCTTAGCCTGCGTTGATCGGGGTTGTTGGAAAAGCGAAAACTGGGCTGCCTTATTCTGACTGCCTGCCCGCGAACCACCGCAAATAGGGGTTGTCGCCCCGGACCGCTTCCAACTGCGCCGCGTTGCGCGCCCACCCCTCGCGATCGCCTTCATACGCGGCCAGGGCGCTTCGGTAGAACAGGTCCAGCACGTTGCGCTCGCGATCGATTTCCCGCGACATCTCCTCGCCCACCGCCGCCAGCGGCGGCGGCCCTCGCTCGGCCAGCAACGCCGGCAACGTGCGCGCGACTTCACGCGGCCGCACCCAAGTGGCGTACTCGATGGCCGGCCGGTTGTCGGTGACCGCGGGCGTCTGGCCGGCAAAGCGCGCCAAGCCATCGCGGTCGGTCACCCAGGTCGCCAACAACGCCGCCGGCGACGCGACGCCGACCTCGGCCAGCGCCTTGCGTACCCCCGGTTCCGAAAACCGGGCGGCGATGCGGGCCGGATCCAAAGGCAGCGGGGCCATCGAACCCACCATCAGCATTTCGTGGAATTCGGTGGTCCACAACGACGCGTGCGGGAACACGTTGATGAAGCTGGCCACCAGCGCGCGGGTGTCCTCCAGGTTCTGCGTCGGCAGTGGCAGCCACTGCGCAACGATGCCTTGGGAATTCAACCGGGCCGCCGCCAGGGAATAGAAATCCTGCGAATACAGGTTCACCACGCCTGCGGCCGACGGCGGCGGCGGCTCCAGCGTGATGAGATCGTAGCGTTCGGCGCTGCCCAGCAGCTCCCGGCGCCCGTCTTTCAGCCGCACGTCCAAGCCGGGGTCTTGCGACGCCCCGTAGCTGCCCTTGAACAGTGGCGCGGCGTGGAGCACACCCGGCAGCAATTCCGCCACGACCCGGCGCTCCAGCCCCGGGTAGCGCGACAGCGCGCCTGCCGTGATGCCGGTCCCGTAGCCGATCACCATCGCGGAGCGCGGCTCGCCCGCGTGGACGATCAACGGCAGGAGCGCTTGCAGGCGCATATAACGAAGCGACGGCATGGCGTCGCCGGAGTTGGAAACGCCCTAGATGTACAGCCGGTGAAAGCGCCGGTCGCCCTTGCCCTGTTCGACGACCGCGACCGTGCCGCCATGGTTTTCCTCGTAGAAGACCAGGCTGCCCCCTTGGGCGCCCGGCAGCAGGCGCGCCAGGTGATCGACGGGAATGGCAACGCCCAGGATGACGGCCGCGCCCACGAATGCCGCCCCGATGCCCTTTGCCACCGGCGAGGGCGGCTGGGCGCGCCAAATCGCCGCCGCGCCCACGCAGCAGGCAACGACAGTCAGTAGCGCCAGGCTGCGCACGGTGCCAAGATAAGGCAACAGCAGGAACCCCGTCAGGGCCGTTCCCGCGATGCCGCCCAGGGTGTTGAAGGCCAGCACGGCGCCGGCGCCCTGCCCGCGGCGAGCCGGCGGCACGGCAATACGCAATACGGCCGGAAAGGCCGCCCCCAGCAGCAGCGTGGGCAAGAGCACTACCGCGCCTGCCGCGACGGCAAACCGTCCGCTCATGCCGGCCAGATTGTTCTCGGTCCAGCGCAACAGGGACGCTTCGGCCAGGCTTTGGGCGGTGATCAGCCAGCGCCCCAATAACGCGGCCTCCACCAGCGCGATCAAGCCGGCGCCGGCCACCAGAAGCCCGAACACGCGCCAGGGGTCGCCCAGCAGGCGTTCGCACCGCGCGTATAACGCCGCCCCGATCGCCAGGCCGCTCAGATATACCGCCAGCACGATAGAGAACGCGAAGGCCCGCGTGCTCATGAACGGTACGACCATTTGGGACCACAGCACTTCATAGCCCATCGCGACCGCGCCCGCGGCAGCGTACAGGCCAAGCGCCGCCCGGGCATCGCGAGACAAGGCCAGCGCCGGCGCTTTCGTGTCTGGCGGCGGTGTTTCGGCGGCCATGGGCCGGTTCTGTCGGTCCAGCGCCCACGCGCCCAGCGCCGCCGCCAGATTCAGGCCGGCCGCCGCCCAGGAGGTGCCGCGCACGCCCAGCGCGGGGATAAGAAAGAACGCGGGCAGCAACGCGCCGATGATCGCGCCGCCCGTGTTGGCGGCATAGAGCGTGGCGCCCGCCCGGCCGACCCGTCCCGCGCCTGTCGCGCGCAGCAGCACGGGCAGCGTGCCGCCCATGAAAAAGGGTGCAATACCCACGACCAGGACGATGGCAAGCCAGGCCAGCAAGGCGCTGAACGCCTCGCCGCGCGCAAAGGCCGGCGCGCCAAGCGCCAGCACGGCGGTCACGCCTACGCCCAGGACGGCGATGGCCAGTTCTATCGCCGCGTAGAACAGGAACGGCCTGGCAGACGCGTCCGCCCGGCGTCCCAGCACCCAGCTGCCTGCCGCGAGGCCCAAAAAGAAAGCGCCGACCGCCACCGCGATCGCGTGCACTTCAACCCCGACGATCAGCGACAGTTGTTTGATCCACAGAATCTGGAAAATCAATGAGGCCACGCCGGACAAAGCCAACAGCGCAGCCGCCGGCCATAACGTCGAGCGGGCATGCGAGGCCGCGCCTGCCGCAGGGATGGCCGCCATCGGTCGCGCGGATGCATTCATGGTGTTGCCCTCTTGTCGGTCCAACCAATTACCCGGGGCGGACGCGGCCGCCAAGCCGCGCCCGCCCCTTACCGCTTACTTGCCCTGCTTCTTCGCTTGCTGCGCGAAGTACTCGTCGATCTTCTTGTCCACTTCCTTCTGCACCTGGTCGGTACTGAAGCTGGGCGGATTCTGGCTGGGCGGCCAATCGATGAAGGTCTGCAGAAACTCGCCAGCCTTGGCCGAGCCGATGAAGGCCAGATACGCGTTTTTCGTCAGCCAGTCGTTGTACTGGTCGGAGACGATGTCGGCGCGTTCGTAAGGATCCATGCGCAGGTTGAAGACCTTGGGCACCCGCAAGCACACGAACGGTTCCTTCCACACGGCAAACCCGCCTGGCGCCTTCTGTTCGCAAAACACGACCTTCCAGTTCTCGAACCGCATGGCGACCAGCAGGCCGTCATCGTTGAAGTAATAGAAGTCTTCGCGCGCGCTCTTGTCGCTCTTGCCCGTCAGGTAACCCAGCTGGTTGTAGCCGTCCAGATGCACCTTGAAGTCCCGGTTGGCGCCATCGGGCCGCCAGCCCTTGAGCAGCCGTTCCTTCACCCCATCGTCGCCTGCCGCGGCCAACAGCGTCGGGAACCAGTCCAGGCCCGAGACGATGTCGTTCTTGACGGTGCCCGGCTCGATATGGCCCGGCCATCGGATCATCGCGGGCACGCGGAAGGCGCCTTCCCAGTTGGTGTCTTTCTCGCTGCGGAACGGCGTCGTGGCGGCATCCGGCCAACTGAACTGGTTGGGCCCGTTGTCCGTCGTGTAGATCACGATGGTGTCTTTGGCGATGCCCAGGTCGTCCAGCTTTTTCAGCAGTTTGCCGACATCCTGGTCGTGCTCCCACATGCCGTCGGCGTAGTCATTGCCGGGCATGCCGCTCTTGCCCTGGTGCTCGGGGCGGATATGGGTGAACAAGTGCATGCGGGTGGTGTTCATCCACACGAAGAAGGGCTTGTCCGACTTTCCGTGCTTGTCCAGGTAGTCCAGCGCCGCGCCCACGGTTTCGTCGTCGATGGTTTCCATGCGCTTGGTCGTCAACGCGCCGGTGTCTTCGATCTTGCCGTCGGCCGACGCCTTGATCACGCCACGCGGCATATAGGCTTTGATGGCCGGATCAGTGGGATTCTTCGGAAAGTACGGGCGTTCGGGCTCCTCTTCGGCATTCAAGTGATAGAGGTTACCGAAGAATTCGTCGAATCCATGCTTGGTGGGCAGGTATTCGTCGCGGTCGCCCAGGTGGTTCTTACCGAACTGCGCCGTGCTGTAGCCCTGTCCTTTCAAGGCTTGGGCGATGGTGATGTCGCGGTCCTGCAACCCCACTGGCGCGCCCGGGATTCCCACTTTGGACAAACCGGTGCGCCGCGCGGACTGCCCGGTGATGAACGTGGACCGGCCTGCGGTGCAGCTGTTCTCGGCGTAGTAGTCGGTGAATATCGCTCCTTCGGTGGCGATGCGGTCGATATTGGGCGTCCTGTAGCCCACGACCCCACGCGTATACGCGCTGATGTTGCCCTGTCCAACGTCATCGCCGAAGATGACAAGGATGTTCGGCTTTTTTCCTGTCGTTTGCCCCGGAGGGCTGGACTGGGCATTTTGGGCTTGCGCAAAGGCGCCACCCATCACCGCAAGTCCGCTCGCGGCCACCAGCGCCGCTCCCAACCATCGTCTTGCTTTCATGACTGCTCTCCTCGCCCACAAGGGCCATGTACTCCCAAGTCACGCTTGCTCAAGGCTTTTCAAACGCGTAGATCCGTTTCCACTCCGTCTTCATGTCCACGACCGTCCATCCGCTGCGCTGTGCTTCGTCCAGCGCTCGGTCCAACCGCCCGACGCTCGAGTCCCGGTCATAGGCCCATTCCCGCTGCGCGTCGGTGTGATGGACGATGCCGGCAAAGCGCTTGCCCGCGCCAGCCGCCGTCCACTGCAACATCTGCAGGTCGCCGTCGGAATTGCCGAAGGCCAGCAACGGCCGGCGGCCGATGTAGCGCTGGATAGCCACCGGCTTGCCCGGGCCGTCGTCGTTGAAATCAAGTTTGCCCTGGCGCCAGAGCACCGGCTTGCCGTCACGCATTTCAAAGGTGGTGGCAAAGCCGCTGCCGATGACCTGCTCGGGCGGCACGCCATAGGCGGTCTGCGACCACGGCCGCATGAACTCGGTTTCGCCGCCCGACACGATGTAGGTCTTGAAGCCGTTCGCGCGCAAGTAATCCAGCAATTCGCGCATCGGCACGTAGGTCATCGAGGTGTAGGGCTGGTTGAAGCGCGGATGCCGCGCCGTAGCGGTCCACTGCGTCACGCTTTGCGTGAAGTCATCCACGGTCATGCCGGTATGCGTGGCGCCCACGATCTTCAACAGGCCGCCCTGCCCCGCTTTGGCCAGCGTCGCCTTGTCGCCTTCGATGACGGCCTTGAATGGCTGGCGCTTCGCCCATTCGGGATGTTGCGGCGCCATCTCCTTGACGCGGTCCAGCGCGAACAGCATCTGGAAATACAAGGGCTGCTCGGACCACAGGGTGCCGTCGTTGTCGAAGACCGCGATCCGGTCTTCAGCCGCGACGAAGTCGGGGCCTCCGGGCTGCGTCACCGTACGCACGAATTCCACGATGGCGGTGCGCGACGGCCCCTCGTTCCAGGACGGCAGAACGGCCTGCGGCGCGGCCGCCTTCTGCGGCGCCGCGCATGCCGCCAGCAGCAGCGTGGCCGCGGCGGTCGCCAGCCACGACGCCCAGCGTCCTTGCGCCCGATTCGTCATTCCCTTCATCATTGACTCCCCTTGCGCATGGTGCGCGGTCGCTTTCCACCCGGCTGGGCCGGATTCAATTCGTCTGGCAACGCATAAGCGGAAGTGGGCGTATTCCGCGCCCGCCATACCCGCCGCCAATTCACCGATTCCGACGCCAATCTGGCGCGCCATGCCGAATCTGATTGGGGTCCGCCGTAGGCGGACTGCAGCACGGCCGATGCCGCCTGCCGTGGGGCCTTGCCCAGCGGCGCTACGGCGGCGCGCAAGTCCTGGGCGCCCGCCGCCAGGCGCAACCAGCGATAGAACGCGCCCAGGCCCGCCGCCGGCTGGTGGATGTCGCGCTGGAAGGCACGCCAGTGCCACGCTTCGCTTGCGCGCCTTGCCGCCGCCGCGCACGTCACGCGCACGCGCAGCGCCGCCGCAATACGCCGCCACCAGGGCCACGTCAGCCATAACGCAACGCCTGCCAGCGCCAGGCCCGCCCCCCACGCCAGCCACGCCGCCGGAATGACCCATCGAAGCCCGTGACGCAAGCGGGCCAGGTCTTCGGCCAATGAAAAAGGCGGCGCCGCCGCCGGCGCGGCTGCCACCGTGAATTCGCGGCCTGGCAATTCCGACTGGGCGGGCTGGCCAGTCGCCCCATCGCGCCACCGCACGGTGATGGGCGGCAGGCTGAAGGTGCCGGCCTGCTGCGCGACGTAGTCGGCGCGGTCGACGCGCTGCCCGCCCGTGAAGCGGCCGCGGCCGTCGTCCAGGGTGGTCACCTCCGGTTCGCGCGGGTAGCGTTTGAATCCAGGCAGGTCGGGCAACGGCACGGCCGGCAGCAGCATCGCCTGGACGCCTTCGGCCCGCTGCGTGACGGACCGGGTGATGCGCCCGCCCACGATCAACGGGTCGGGCGCTATCGAGAAGTCCTGAGTCACCGCCATCTTGCCTGCGGCCAATGCCGGCCCTTGGCCGGCGGCCGGCGCCAGCACCTCGAACGAAAGGGGCTGGCTGGCGCCTGCCGCCACCTGGCCGCCGGGGCCCACTTTCGCCGTCACGGCCAAGGCAGGCACTTGCAATGAGCCCGCCGCCGTCGGGCTCAGCACATAGGTGTACCGCAAGCCGCTATAGGAGACGCCGGCGACGGTATCGCGCAGCAGTTCGCCCTCGCCTTGCGGCGGCGTCACCATGGCTCCGGCGATATCCAGCGGCGGCAGGACGGGTGGCTGCGTGAACCAGGTCGGTGTCAGGACGTCGAGTTGCAGTTGCAGCGTCGCGCCGACCTGCACGTGCGCCGGCGCCTGCAACGTCGCCGTGACGCGCAGGGAAGGCGCGCCCTGTTTGCCGGCGTCGCCCTGTGCGTCCGCGCCGCCGTGCAGGCCCAGCGCCACCACGCAAAACATCACGTAAGCGCGGATCATGGACGCCCTCCCGCCGCCGCGTCTTCCACGGCGAACCTGCCGCGCAAAAAGCGCGTCGGCGACAAGGTCAGGTTGCGCAGCCACGCCTCTTCAGACGTCGCCTGCGCGGCGGGCACGGCCACCATCTGGCCGGCCTTGGCGGTCTTGTCCGCGATCGTCTGGTCGGGCGGCTCGGCCTGATCGCCTTGCTGCTCCTGACCCATCGCGGCCAGCAAGCGTTCGACGATGCCCCGGTTCACGGTTGCCGCCTCCCACCCGGGCGACAAGGCCAATGCGCGGTCATAGGCCGCCAGGGCGGCGTCATACTGCCGGAGCCGCGTCTGGGTGTTGGCCACGTAGAACAGGCCTTCCGGCGTTTCCAGCTTTGAAAACGCCTTCAATGCGTCGGCATAGTCGCCTGCCTGGTAGGCGGCCCGCCCCTTCCAGTATGGATCGGTGAAAAGCTTGGCGGCCTCGTCATAGCGGCCGCGGTCGAACGCGATACGACCCTGCTGATCCGCCGTGAAGAACGCGTCGGCAAGCGGATTCGCCCGTGTCTCGGCCGGCGCGCCCAGCGTCACGGCGACCAGCAGCGCCGCCGTCCACGCGACGTTCCAGCCCCGCCTCACGGCCAGCAAGGCCAACAAGGCCAGGGGCCAGCAGAGCCAATAGCCGGCGTCCTTCCAATGAACGGAACCGGATTGCGCATCCTGCACGGCCTGGAAATGCTGTTGGGCGTGCAGCGTGATCCAGTCCAGGTCGTCGGGGCTGGCCGTCAGGCTGCCCAAAGGCGCCCCTGCCGCACGCGCCAGATTCTGCAGCCCGTCCTTGTCCAGGCCCGATTGCCCCACCGCCATCACCAGCACCTGCAAGTCGGCCGCCGCCTGGGCGCGCTGGCGCACGGCATCCAGGCCGCTGGCGTCGGCGCCGTCCGTCAACAGCAGCAAGGTGCCGCCGGCGCGCTCGGCGGCCAGCACCTGCGCGGCCAACGCGATCGAGCCCGCCGCGTCCCTGCCATCCTGGCCGATCAGGTCGGAAACCAGCGCCTGGGTGAACAGGTCCAACAGGTTCGCGTCGTCGGTAGGCGGCAATACCAGATGGCTGGTACCCGCATAGGCGATGAGGCCGGTCTTGGCGCCGGCGCGGCGCGCGGCCAGGTCGCGTATCAGGTGTTTGGCCGCTTCCAGCCGCGTGGGCGGGACATCCGCGCCGTCCATCGACGGGCCCAGCGCGACCGCGACGATCAGGGGCGCCACGTTGTCGAGGAATTCGGGCTGGTCGCGATCCCATGCCGGGCCGGCGGCGGCCACCGAGCCGATGGCCAGGATCAGCGCCAGCGCATCGATCGGACGCGGACCGCGGCTGCCCGGCGAGCGCACCATCAGATAGGGCAGCAAGGCAGGTGAAATCCGGCTGGCGCGCGCCGAGCCATCCCCTTCGCCGCGCCGGATCCACCAGGCGGCCGCCGCCGCCAGCAGGCCCAGCAGCCACCACGGGCGCAAGAAATGAAAGGCGCTCAGGTCGAGGTCCATGCTTGCCCCTCTTCCCTGGCCCGTTTGCCGTGCGGCCCCGCCACCCGGTTGCGCCGCGCCAAGAGCGCGGCAACGCCGTGCCAGGCCGCAAGCAGGCACAGGGCAAGGCCCAGGGGCAGCCAGAAATAGTCGCGTTTGGGCTGATGCCGCAATGTCTTCACCTCCTGCGGCGTGATGCGGTCCAGCGTCGCGTACACGGCTTGCAGGCTGGCCAGGTCTTCGGCCTTGAAGAACTGGCCGCCGGTGGCGCGGGCGATCCCTTGCAGGACGCCGAAGTCGACCCGGTCCTCGCCCGTCGCAGCCGGGTCTCCGATGCCGATGGTATGCACGATGATGTGATGCTCGGCGGCCAGCGCCGCCGCGCGCGCGGGCGGAACGGCGCTTCCGGTGTCGTTGCCGTCGGTCAGCAGGATCAACACCTTCTCCCGTTCGCGGGCGGCGTCCAGCATCCGGATGCCCAGGCCGACGGCATCGCCGATGGCCGTGTTGGGGCCGGCCATCCCCACGGCGGTTCGGTCCAGCAGCAGGCGCAGCGCCACATGGTCGCGCGTCAGCGGCGCCTGGGGATACGCGCTTGTGCCGAACACGATCAGGCCCAGCCTGTCGTCGACCCGCTTGGCGATGAAGTCGGCGACTACCGCCTTGACGGCCCGCCAGCGCGATTCGGGCTGGCCCTGGGCGTTTCGGAAATCGGCGGTATCCATCGACTGCGAGATGTCCACGGCAAGCAGCACGTCGCGCACCGCCTCGGTGTGCGTCAGCGGCGGCTCGACCCATTGCGGGCGCGCCAGCGCCAGCACCAGAAGCAGCCAGACCGCCACATTCAGCCACAGCTGGGCGGGACTGGCCCGCACGCCTGGCCGCGACGGCGACTGCCCCGTCAGGGTGGCAACGGCATCGAAAAACGGCACGCGCAGCGCACTGCGCCGCTGCACGTACGGCGGCAACCAGCGATAGGCGGCCAGCGCCAGCGGCGCAACGGCGAGCAGCCAGGGATATTCAAGCCGCCACATGATGCTTCACCATCCATTCGCGGCTTGCCCGGATCAACCGCGCCAGCCTCGCGCCATCCAGCTGGCGCACCGTCTCGTCCGGCGCGTAAGCCAGCAGCCGCATCAATTCAGGCGTGTCTTCCGGGAAACCTTGCGGGACGGCGCGCGTCAAGTGAGCCATCCATTGCTCGCCGCTGAGCGATGCCACGTCGGCGCGTCCCCCCGGCGGCTGTGCCGCCAACGCCGCGCGTTTGAGCAGGCCGGGCAGGCCGCGCGCGGCCAACGGGTCGACGGCGGCATCCTGCGCCAGCTGCCGCAATGCCGTGAGGCCCTGGCGGCGATACAGATTGCGTCGGTAGCGACGCCAAGCGACTGTCGCGCTCCAGGCGCCGCCTGCCAGCACCAATGCCGTCAGAACGGCCCACCCCCAGGTTTGCGGCCAATAGGAAACGGCTGCCGGCAGCGGCAGCTCGCGCAACTGGTCCAGGCCTGGCAACGCGTCGCTCATCCGCGCGCTCCCCCCGCCTGCGGCGTGGCCGGTGCCGTCGCCTGCTTGCCGAGTTCGCGGCGCAATTGCGGCAATTCGTCTTCCGCCGTGTCGATCGACAGCAACGGTACGCGGCTGCGCCGCAGCAATTCAGCCACTTGACGCAGACGGTCGCTGAAGAAATGGGCAAGCGGCTCGCGTTCGCGCTGCCGGCCGACGGCCACCTCCAGCTGCAATTCGCCCTGCGTGACGACCAGGCGCCCGCTGGAGGGCAGTTGCTGCGCCATCGGGTCGAACACCAGCATCGCCAACACGTCATTGTGTGCGGCAAGCAGACGCAGCGCGCGCAGCGTATCGTCGTCTGCGCCGGCGAAGTCGCTGATGATGCATACCAGGCAGTCATGCGGCGCGTGCGCAAGCGCGCCGCGCAATGCGGTGTTCAGCCCTTCCGCGGCGGCGACATCCGGCTCGCCGGCCGACAAGCCGGCGTTCGCCCGCGCGACCTCGGCCAGCAATGCCCGGACCCGGTCGCGGCTGCGCAACGGCCTGAAGGCCCTGACCCCGCCATCGTCGAACACGAGGCCGCCGACGCGGTCCCCTCCCCGATAGGCGATCCAGGCGGAAATCGCCGCAAGCCGCGCCGCAACGGCGCATTTGAAGGCGCGCACCGAACCGAAGTACATGCTCATGCGCTGGTCGACGACGATCATCACCGGCCGGTCCCGCTCCTCGGTATAGGCGCGCACGAACGGCTTGCCGTAGCGCAGGGACGCGCGCAGGTCCAGCCGCCGCAAATCGTCGCCGGCCACATAGCGGCGCAGCTCGGCGAAGTCCAGCCCGCGGCCCCGCAGCCGCGAACCGTGCGGACCCGCCAGCACGCTGCTCAACGGCTGATTCGCCAAGAACGACAATCCGCTCGCGGCGGCTTCCAGCGCGATCAGTTCCGACAACGGCGGATGGACGGGATGCGGCGTGCGGCTCATGGCAGTCCCTATGCCGGCACGGCGACGACGTCCAGGGCCCGGTCGATGACTTGATCGGGCGTAATCCCATCGGCCACGGCATCGTAGGACAGGTGCAGCCGGTGGCGCAGCACCGCGTGGGCAACCGCACGCACGTCGTCCGGCGTGCTGAAGTCCGCGTCGGCCAGCCAGGCGTGCGCGCGCGCGGCCCGGTCCAAGGCGATGGCGCCGCGCGGGCTGGCGCCGACCTGGATCCAGCGGCCCAGATCCGCGTCATAGTCGGCGGGCCGGCGCGTGGCGTTCACGAGGTCGACGGTATAGCGGTCGACCGCTGGCGCGACCTGCACCGCGGCCGCCTCGATGCGGCAGGCAAAGAGCGCTTCCTGGGTGATGCGGGCGTCCCCCTCGACACCATCGCTCGCGCCCGACTGAGGCAGGTCCCGCAGCAGCGCCAGCATGGCCATCTCGTCCTCGGCGCCGGGGTAATCCAGCTTGATCTTCATGAGGAAGCGGTCCATTTGCGCTTCGGGCAAGGGATAGGTGCCTTCCTGCTCGATCGGATTCTGCGTGGCCAGCACCATGAAAAGCGCGGGCATCTTGCGCGTATTGCCGCCGACCGTGATCTGCCTTTCCTCCATCGCCTCCAGCAGAGCCGACTGCACCTTGGCCGGGGCGCGGTTGATTTCATCGGCGAGGATCAGGTTGCCGAACAACGGCCCCGGCTGGAACGCGATGCGATTGCGCCCTTCGGCATCCTGTTGCAGGACATCGGCCCCGGTGATGTCCGAAGGCAGCAGATCCGGGGTGAACTGGATCCGGCTCATGTCCGCCGCCAGATGCGCCGCCAGCGCCTTGACCATGCGCGTCTTGGCCAGCCCCGGCAGGCTTTCAAGCAACACGTGGCCGTCGGCCACCAACGCGATCAGCATCTGGCGTATTACTGCCGCCTGGCCTAGCACCTCCTGAGAAATCGCCGCTTCCAACGCCAGAATTCCATCGCGCTGCGCCATGCTTATCCCTTTGGTCAAATGCGAACGTGTACGACTTGCCGGAATGCCCGGCAAGGGTTCAACGGCTGGCGACTTTTCCGGGGCGGGCTTGCGCCTGCTTCCATTGCTCGGGGGTCATCACCGTGCGAAAGCCCAGGTGCGACATTCCGTTCAAGGGATCCGTGCCTCGACGGGCGCTGGCCCGGTAGCTGATGCAGTACGTGTCGCTGCAAAGGAAGGAGCCGCCGCGCGTCACGCGCTTGGGCGCGGAAGCGGGGACGTTCCCGTCATCGGGGTCGAAGCTGTCGGCGGGCCCGGCAGGATCCTGCGGCGGCTGACGATATTGGGCCTGGATGCGGAACGCGTCGGCGCGATACCAGTCGGCGGTCCACTGCCAGACATTGCCCGCCATGTCGTAGAGGCCATAGGCGTTCGGGGGGAACGTGCCGACGGGCGTCGTGCCGACCTGGATCTTCTCGTCCTTGACCACCGGGAACGGCTGTTGCTGCTGCGTATCCCAGATGTTCGCCATGGGCTTGCCTTGCGGGCTGAGCTCATTGCCCCAGGCGTACGTTGCCTGCTCCAGCCCGCCGCGGGCGGCGAACTCCCATTCCGCTTCCGTGGGCAGACGCTTGCCTGCCCATTTGGCATAGGCCTGCGCATCCTCGTACGACACCTGGACGACAGGATGGTCGTCCTTGCCGTCGATGCCGCTGCCCGGGCCCTGCGGATGGCGCCAACTGGCGCCGGGGACGAACCGCCACCAACGCGAGTAATCGCGCAACGACACCTCGGACTCGGTGCCGACGAATACCATGGCTCCCGGCACAAGCAGGGTGTCGTCCGGCCGGGGGGTGCCCGGGGGAAGCTGGACCTTCAGGTCTTCCCAGCGCGGCTTCTGTTCGGCCGTGGTGACATAGCCCGTGGCCTCGACGAAACGGCGGAACTCGGCGTTCGTGACGTCGTGGGTATCCATCCAGAAGCCGCTCACCCGCACGCTATGCGGGGGCACTTCGTTAGGCTGCGAAAGCTTATGGTTATTGCCCATAAGAAACTCCGCAGCAGGAATCCATGCCATGCCGGCCGGCCCCTGCTTGCCGTCGCCAAGCGTCACCACAGGGGCCACGGGTTTCGGAGCGAGGCTGACACCCGCGACATAGGCGCCCAGCGCACTGGCGCCAAGAAGGACGCCTGCCACTGCCAATCCAACTTTCAGTTGCTGCTTCACGTGCCCCTCCGTACTGCTTTGGAAACGAAACGGCGCGCCAATTCAATGGCGCATGGGTATCACGAATTGCTTGTCACGCTGAAACGGGAATGCATTCGGCTCAGGCCGAAAGAGCCTTCGAAAACGCGTCACGATGTTTGGCCGGAATCGGGGTCAAATAAATGATCCGGTTGTATTCCATATTGCTTTATCTTCCGCCGCATGTCGACAAGAATGATCTGCAGTTCCTGGCGACGTAAATATTTTTTTCAAGTTCTGCATAATCAAAAGCTCACCGCCAGCCCCACCGAGAAGCCTGACACGTTGGTACCGAACACATATCGGCCGACCAGGCGTGTGCGGGTAATGAAAACGTCATAGGCGCTTGAGTCCAGCTCAAGCCCCGCGCCAAGCGAGGTGAGCCGGTCAAAACCCAGGATGCCGCGCTGGTCCCCCAGGAATTCCGAATGCGTGAACTCCAGCACGTATCGCAACGGGCGCTGCAGCAACATGGCGCCTGTAGGCGCCCGGTACCGGGCCCAGAGATTGGCCGACTGCGCCGTTGCGCGCCCTTGTACCGCCGCCGAACTGTCAAAACTCTTCAAGCGCATATCGGAATACCGGAGCTCCACATCGACTTCATAACCAGGCCGGTAGTGCTCGTAATCCAGCATCAGAGAGCCCCCCAGGCCGTAGGCGTTGAGTGAGCCTTTATCCAGGAAATCGATATCCCGGCCGGTCTGCCTCCCGACGTACCAACTGGCGGCGCGCAAGTCGCTTGTGACGTTGCCCAGCGCGAAGTTGAAAATCGGGCGCAGCTTCAGTTCATCAGTCAGCTTGAAGTCCCATCCGATCCCCCCTGTCGCGGAAACGCTATTCCACTTGGCAGGAATGCGCCGCTCCTCCGTCCCCTGGCTGGCGATAAACGTCGGATCGTAACGACTGCCGGCCAGGACACCTTCAAGGTAGACGGGAAATGATTTTGAAACCGTGTCCCCACCCCCTAATTGCGTCATGTAGAAGTCGGTCGATCCGCTCGTCGATCCCCCGCCCGCGCCGATATTCAACGAGCTGGTGGTGATATCGGGGACGATGGAAAACGACATCAATGCCAGGACGCCGTTAGCGCGCTTTTGCAGATCGTCCTGCGTCAGTCGCAAGCCCTGCTGCGCAAGCGCCGACGACGCCAGGCCGCAACCCAAGGCGCCCAAGACCCAACCAACCCTGCGCTTGACGGTGATCGATGGCGGCGACACGGCAGTCTCCCAAGGGGGTTGTTGTCGACCTACGCGACGGCGATGTCCTGCGGGTTGGCACTGAGGCCCGCCGCGGAGTTCGTCAAATTGCGGAACGGCGTCAGCATTTCAATCTCCTCGTTGCGGCGTCGCCGCGTCGGCCCAGAAAGTCACCCTGTCTCGCCCCGATTTTTTCGAGGCGTACAGCGCTTCGTCCGCACGCTGGAGTACCGAATCCAAGTCGGCGCCGTCCTTGGGCCACCGGGCAATGCCGACCGACGCGGTCACCTTGCCCACGCCCTCCGGCATGGCGTGCGCGGACAAGGCAGCGCGAATGCGCTCGGCGACGTCACGCGCGACTTCAGCGGAGTCAGAGGGCAGCAGCGCGATGAACTCCTCGCCCCCTACCCGGTACGGCGTATCCTGATCACGCAGGCTATGGCGCAGGACGTCCGCCACGGCGATCAACACCTGATCCCCGCAGGCGTGTCCGAACGTGTCGTTGATCCGCTTGAAATGGTCCAGATCGAGCGCAATGACCGCCACGGCGACGGCGTCCGTCTTGAAATCCGCCAATGCGTCGTCCAATGCCCTGCGGTTCATCAGCCCGGTCAAAGGATCCGTCATTGACTGAAGGTTCAGGCGCTTCATCTGCTGGTGGTGATGCTCTAGCGAGACTTCCACGGCGCCGCGCAAGGTATCCGCCTCGGCGTACCAGGCATTGAGGCGCCCCAGGTCCTCCCTTTTGCCTTGCCCGGCGGCCAACGCCCGGCTCAGGCGGGACAACGGCGAGGCAATCGCGTAGGCCAGCGCGCTGACCGCCAGCAGCATGAACAGAACGACGGGGGCCGCGGAACGCAGCGCATCCGCAAGCAGCCCACGCACGGGCAACAGGGCCTGATCCAGGGGCCGTTGCGTCACGATGGCCCAATTCCCCTTGGCGACCGGCGCATAGCCGGTCAGCAAGGTGCCGCCGTCGTCCGCCACCAGCGGCGCGGCCCAGGCATGCGCAGAATGAGACAAGCCCTTCAAATTCGACGGCAGCGACTCCGCCTGCTGTCGGTACAGGACGTCGCCCGTCCTGTTCACGACGTACACCGCCATACCACTGGCATCGTCCGCCTTGCCCAGCACCTGAGCAATCCCGAGACCATTTCCCAAGGCCACGACCATGGCCAGATAGCCCTGCGGGATTCCTGTGGCGTTATTGACCGGCTCGACGAGCGTCAGCGTCGGGACTGCGGGGTCAACGACCGACACCCACTCGCCCGCCCTCAGCTCGCTGACGCCAAGGTCGGCCAACATGCGGGGGGACTTCCCGCCCGCCTTCGTTGCGCTTGCCTTGACGTTGCCGCCGACATCCGAGAACAGCACGGCGACTGCGCCATCGGCCTGTTGCAGCACTCTTTGCATTTCCCCGGCTACTGCCGTCTGGTTGTCCGAATCGGCAGAGACTTTGCTGGCGCTTGCAAGCAACTGGCCATGCATGGCGTGGATATAGAGGTTGACGACGTCGGCCAGCTTGTCCGCATAGGAACGGCTGTACGCCAGCGTGTTCTTGATTGCCTGGGCCTTCTGGACCTGGTAGCTCGCAAAGAGCGCGTAGGCAAAGCCGATGGCGACGCTCAGGACCGCCAGGGTCACCAGCAGCGCCGCAAGCGGGATTCTTCGGGCTGGACGCCGTCCATGCGACGACGCCACGCTCATCGCGTGTCCACGCGCACGCAGGCGCGTCTGCATTTTGGGGCAACGATACAGGCTCTCATTGGTTGAACCTCGCTATGCTGCCCACCGCGCGGCGTACCAAGCGGATGGCAACCGGCGGTCGGGCAGACCCACCGCTCAACAATAGAGGGGCCCGGCAGGCCTAGCAACCGCGCCGGCGATACGCGAAATCCACAATTGATTTAGTCAAAAATTTGTGCAGATATCCGATTTCCGAACCCCGCAAGACCGCGCGTCGGTGGGCAGAACAACGCCCCTGCGAAGGGGCGTGGGAACGGCGTTCATTTGCGGTGGCGCACCCTGGCTCGCGGCTCGGAATTGCCGGTGCCGCCAGGCGGCTCCAGGATAGTTGTGCGATGTGTCGTCTCCGCAACAGTGTTGCAATGCAACGCAGGCCCTGCCTGTGCACGCAACCACTGCGCCACCGCCTGCACCGGCGCAGTGGGCGCGCGGCCGGCTGACATGGCCAGGTGGAAGGTGTGGCCGTCGATCGTCGGTCCGAAGGGTTGCACAAGATGGCCGGCTTCCAGTTCGTCGGCGATCAACGCCAGGCTGACCAGCGCGATGCCATGGCCGGCGACGGCAGCCTGTATGGCGTGCCCTTCGTCAGAGAAGCGCAACTCGCTCGCTTGCGGCGGAGGGAGCCGCTGCGCGACCGCGAACCACCGTTCCCAGGTGGGATTCTCGGGCCGAGGCCGCTTCCAATCGAAACGGATCAGCGGCACGCGCGCCAGATCTTCCGGCGTCATGACGCCCAGGCGCGGATTCGCCACAGGGGCAAAGCGGTCGGTGAACAAGGGTTCGGTCGCGAGGCCGGGATACGGCCCGCGGCCGTACCGAATCGCGATATCGACCGCCGTCGATCTCAAGTCGACCAAATCGTCGCTGGCCAGCAGTTGCAAGTCGATGCCGGGGTGCCGGGACCGGAAGTCGCTCATGCGCGGCACCAGCCACTTCACGGTAAAGGCGTTGGTGGCGGAAATGGTGACCTGTGCCCGCGTTCGCTGCTGCATCAACCGTGCCAACGTCGCCTCGAAGGCGTCGAACCCGTCGCGCAGCACCGGGTAAAGCTGCATCCCCGCCTCGTTCAGCGACACCTTGCGCACTTGGCGATCGAAGAGCGCCAGCCCCGTCTGTTCCTCCAGCGCCCGAATCTGGTGGCTGACGGCGGTGGGCGTGACGGACAACTCCTGCGCGGCGGCCTTGAAACTGCCCAGGCGCGCGGCCGCTTCGAAGGCGCGCAGCGCAGAGAGTGGAAGAAACCGGCGTTGCATGCAGAGGTCTGCCTATAGATGAAATTTTCTCTTCTTATAGCTGACAATTGAACCTTTGTCACAATGCGCGTGAATCCCTACATTGAACGCATCGGCCGGCCAATTCCGGGTCGGCTTGCCCAACCGTTATAAATGAAGGAATTCGCATCATGCTGCAACGCGTAAAGACCCAGCCCGACAATTACGAACCCTTCCTGCTGTCGCAGGGCATTCAGTACGGGAATCTGCTCTTCATCTCCGGCCAAGCGGGCGCAGCCGACGACGGAAAGATCGTCGCGGGCGGCTTTCTGGCCCAAGGCGAGCAAGCTTTTTCCAATTTGCGCCGGGCACTGGAAGCCGGCGGTTCCAGCCTGGCCGAGGTGATCAAGGTCACCATCTTCGTGACCGACATGGGGCATTTCGATGACGTCGTGGCGCTGCGGCGCCGCTTCTTCTCGGCCCCCTACCCGGCCGACACGATCGCGGAGATCAAGGCGCTGTACGACCCCGCCGCCATGATCGAGATTGAGGCAATCGCGGCCGTACGCCAGCCGGAGGGCCGCTGACATGAACACGCCCACCGATCGTCATCCAGGCGCTGCGCACACCGCGCACGCCAGCTTGTTCACGCCGCTTCGGGTGGGACAGGATCTTGGCTTGCCCAACCGTCTGGTCGTGGCGCCCATGACGCGGGTCAGCGCCACGGCCGACGGGCGAGCCACGGCGCAGATGGCCGACTACTACGAAGCCTTCGCCGCCGGCGGCTTCGGCCTGGTGATCACGGAAGGCCTCTACACGGACAAGGCCTTTGCGCAGGGCTACCGCTTCCAACCCGGTCTGGCCGACGACGCGCAGCGCGACGCGTGGCGGACCGTGGTGGACCGCGTGCATGCGCAGGGGGGCCGCATCGTCGCGCAACTCATGCATGCGGGCGCGCTGTCGCAGGGCAATTCCCATCGCATCACGACGAAGGGCCCGTCGGCCGTGTTGCCCGCAGGGCAACAAATGGCCTTCTACCGGGGCGAAGGGCCTTACCGGATGCCCGACGCCATGTCGGCCGACGACATCGCGGAGGCGATCGAAGGTTTCGCGCACGCGGCGCGCAGAGCACAGGAAGCCGGATTCGACGGCGTCGAGATACACGGCGCGAACGGGTATCTGCTGGACCAGTTCCTCACTGCCCACACCAATCTGCGCCAAGACCGCTACGGCGGCAGCCTGGAAAACCGTTTGCGCCTGACGGTGGATGTCATCCAGGCCGTCCGGCGGTCGACGACAGAACCCTTTGTGGTGGGCGTGCGCAGCTCGCAGGGCAAGGTCAACGATTTCACGCACAAATGGGCGGGCAGAGAGGCCGATGCGGCCCTGATCTTCGGCACGCTCGGTGCGCTGCCCATCGATTACCTGCACACGACCGAATTCGAGGCCTGGGGCGCCGCCTTCGGCCAAGCCGGCCCCAGTCTCGCGGCGCTGGCGCGCAGGCAGGTTTCGGTGCCGGTGCTGGCTAACGGTTCGCTGCATGATGCGGCTCGGGCCGACGGCATGATCGCGCGGCAGGAGGCGGACTTCGTGTCATTGGGCCGTGGCGCGCTCACGCACGCCGACTGGCCGATGCGGCTGCGCGCCGGCAAGGAGCACGAGACGTTCGATCGGGGACTGCTGGCGCCGATCGCCGACTTGGCCAATGCGGCGCGTCATCGTTCGGCCCATGCAGAAGCAAAGCAGCCGGCTCCACTCAAAACCTCGACGTCGCCTTGAGCGGTCCGCCCGAGCTGCGCGTTCGATCGGAGGTCACCCCGTCATGCCGCATCCGCAGATCCAGGCCCCCGCGGCTGGCCAATGCGATGCCCACCGCGGCAAGCAGCCTGGATCTTGCGCGCAATGAAAAACCGCCCGGGCCGTTCAGGCTGGGCGGCTTCTCATGCGCGCCGGGCGGACGCCGGGATCAATGGCCCGTGGAGTCGCCTTGGCGGCTGGCTTCAAACAGGAACCACGTGCGCCGTTCGGTCTCGTCGATCCAGTTCTCGATCAGGCTGGAGCTGGCGATGTCGCGGTGCTCGTCGGTGATGTTGTGGGCTTCGCGCAGCGACGCCGCCAGCACTTTGTTGTCTTCGCGCAGCTCAGCCAGCATGTCCAGCGGCTGGACGTAATCGGCGTCGTTGTCCGAAATGCGCTGGGTGCGCGAAATGTGCCCGATCGAACGCAGGGTGGTGCCGCCGATCTTGCGGATGCGCTCCGCGATCGGGTCGGTCATGGCGAACAACTGGTCGCCTTGCTCGTCAAGCAGCAGGTGGTAATCGCGGAAGTGCGGACCGCTGACGTGCCAGTGGAAATTCTTGGTTTTCAGATATAGCGCGAACACGTCGGCCAGTAGCTGGTTCAGTGCGGCGGAGATGTCGCGGGTGGCAGCCGCCGCCAGGTCGGTAGGCGTTGCCAGCGGAAGTTTGCGCCGCTCTTTGAGCGTCTTGGTGGTCTTCTCATTCAGTTTCTTGGCCATGAATTGCCGCTCCTTGGAATGATAGAAAGTACGCAGTCCCGGCATGGCCTGCGCCATGCGAGATAACCCCAGGGTAATCCCGCACGCGGCCTTTGCCAATGGCCCGGATCAACTGGCGGCAAGCTGAACGCGTGACGCAGCCCTGCCCCATCAGCCTTTCAGCGCAAACCCGGGCCTGTCGACTGACAACGCACACGCGGCGATCCCGTCCATCACGCGGGCCGAGGCGGGCAACATCCCCGGCAGGCGTCGATAGGGGAAACGGCTCCGCCGCCCGGGTAGCGCCCGCCCCGGGAAGGAGTATGCTACGCGCCTTCGTCTCAGCCAGATTCACACCATCGCTATGCGCGGCAATCCCGACGCCAGACAAGGCGCCATCGCGTTGCACGGGTTCTACTTCCTGTATTACGGCCTGCAGGGCGTCAGCATCCCCTTCCTGCCTTTGTGGTTCGCCAGCCGGGGCGTGGATCCCGCCGTCATCGGGCTGATCGTCGCCACCTCTTTCCTGCCCAAGATACTGTCCACGCCGGTCGTGGCCCACCTGGCCGACCAGAGCGGCCGCGCGCACGCGCTGATCGCCTCGGCGCTGACCGCGTCGCTGGTGCTGTTCATCTGCTATCCGTTTGCCCAAACGGCAGGCTGGATGCTGGCCATCACACTGCTGTTGAACGCGGTATTTCCCGCCGTGCTGCCGCTGATGGACCGCATGGCGATCGCCAGCGGCAGAAAGCAGGGAAACGCCTACACCATCATGCGGGCCTGCGGATCGCTGGGCTTTGCGGCGGTCACCGTCATCGGGGGCTACCTGATCAAGACCTTCGACGCCGACTGGGTAATGTGGCTGTCGATCCTGCTGATCGTGGCCTGCCTGGCTTGCGTGCGGCTGCTGCCGCAAGCCGCGCGCCCCGCCGCCGATGACGCCCCCGCCGAGCGCGTGCGCCTGCCCATGCTGGCGGTGCTGCGTGACCGGCCTCTGCTGATGTGCATCGCGGCGGCGTCGCTGGTGCAGGCCAGCAACGGCTTCCTGTATTCCTATTCCACGCTGTACTGGACGGACAACGGCCTGACGACCGCGCTGATCTCGCTGCTTTGGGTCGTGGGCGTCAGCAGCGAAGTGCTGTTCTTCTTCCTGGCGCCCAAGGTCCTGGCGCGGACTGGCGCGCAATGGCTGATCCTGGCGTCCGCCGTCATGACGGCGATCCGCTGGGCGGGCCTGTCCGCCACCACCGACCCGGCGCTGATCGCCGCACTGCAACTGCTGCAATGCTTCACGCTGGCCGGCAATAACGCCGCGATCATGTGGTACATCACCCGCCACGTGCCCGCCGCGTGCAAGACCTCGGCGATCGCGCTGTACGCGCTGCTGTCGGGCGGCGTGTTCATGTTCGGCAGCATCCAGCTGGGCGGCGCGCTGTACCGCAACTACGCGCCGGGCGGCTTCATCGTGATGGCCGTGTGCGCGCTGTGCGCGGTGCCGCTGGTGTTCTATTCGGAGAAGCTGCGACGGGTTTCGTAGGATGGGGAAGCGCAAAAAAGCCCCCGAAGGGGCTTTTCGTCAGCAGCAGCCGATACGTTTCTTGCCGCCGTAGCGCGCGTCCTGGCGCTCGCGGAAGAAAGCCTCGTACGTCATCGGCTCCTGGTCAGGGTGGGTACGCCGCATGTGTTCCACATACGTGTCGTAGTCCGGCACGCCGACCATCAACCGGAGCGTCTGCCCCAGGTAACGGCCGGCGGCGCCGGCGGCTGAACTCATGTTGCCAAACAGCATGCGGCGCCTCCTTGGCGGTCAGTCCGCGCCCGCCGCGGCGGGCAGCGTTTCGTACGGCGTCTCGCGCGAGGTCGGCTTGTTTTCGGCGCGGGCGCGCTGCACCGACTTCAGGCCGAACACCACGATGCTGACCACCACGAACATGAAGATCGCGCACAGGCCGGCGTTGATGTAGTCGTTCATGACCACTCGCGACCTCTCGCCCAGCGACTTGGCCGGCGCCAGCACCTTGCCTTCAGCAATGGCCGCGTTGTACTTGGCGGCGTGGGCCAGGAAGCTTACGCGCGGGTCGGCGTCGAACAGCTTCTGCCAGCCGGCCGTCAGCGTGCAAGCCAGCAGCCACAGGGTGGGCAGGATCGTGACCCATGCGTAGCGGTCGCGCTTCATCTTGAACAGCACGACGGTACCCAGCGTCAGCGCAATCGCGGCCAGCATCTGGTTGGCGATGCCGAACAGCGGCCACAAGGTGTTGATGCCGCCCAGCGGATCCACCACGCCCTGGTACAGGAAGTAGCCCCAGGCCGCCACGCACAAGGCGGTGGCGATCAGGTTGGCCGGCAGCGAATCCGTGCGCTTGAGCGACGGGGCAAAGGTGCCCAGCAGGTCTTGCAGCATGAAGCGGCCGGCGCGTGTGCCCGCATCCACCGCGGTCAGGATGAACAGCGCTTCGAACAGGATGGCGAAGTGGTACCAGAAGGCCATCATGCCGGGGCCGCCGATGGCTTGGTGCAGGATGTGCGCCATGCCCACGGCCAGCGTCGGGGCGCCGCCCGCGCGCGAGATGATCGTGCTTTCGCCGACGTCCTTGGCCGTCTGGATCAGGTCTTGCGGCGTCACCACGAAGCCCCAGCTGGACACGACCTGCGCCACCTGGTCCGGCGTGGTGCCGATGACGGCGGCCGGGCTGTTCATGGCGTAGTAGATGCCCGGCTCGATCACGCAAGCCGCCACCAGCGCCATGATCGCCACGAACGATTCCATCAGCATGCCGCCGTAACCGATATAGCGGGCCTGCGTTTCGTTTTCGATCAGCTTGGGCGTGGTGCCCGACGAGATCAGGGCATGGAAGCCCGACACGGCGCCGCAGGCGATGGTGATGAACAGGAACGGGAACAGGTTGCCCGACCAGACCGGGCCGGTGCCATCCACGAACTGCGTCAATGCGGGCATCTTCAGTTCAGGCGCCACGACCACGATGCCGATCGCCAGGCCGATGATGGTGCCGATCTTGAGGAAGGTCGACAGGTAGTCGCGCGGCGCCAGCAGCAGCCAGACGGGCAGCACGGCGGCGATGAAGCCGTAGATGATCAGGATCCAGGTCAGGCCCTTGCCGTCGAAGTCGAACATCGGGCCCAGGACCGGATGCGCGGCCACGTCCTGGCCGAACGTGATGGCGGCCATCAGGCCGACGAAGCCGATGATGGAGACTTCGCCGATCTTGCCCGGACGGATGTAGCGCAGGTACACGCCCATGAACAGCGCGATGGGGATGGTGGCCGCGACCGTGAAGGTGCCCCAGGGCGAATGCGTCAGCGCCTTCACCACGATCAGCGCCAGCACGGCCAGGATGATCACCATGATCATGAAAGCGCCGAACAGCGCGATCACGCCGGGGATCTTGCCCAGCTCGGACTTGACCAGGTCGCCCAGCGAACGGCCGTCGCGGCGGGTCGAGATGAAGAGGATCGTGAAGTCCTGCACGGCGCCGGCGAACACCACGCCGGCCAGGATCCACAGCATGCCCGGCAGATAACCCATCTGCGCGGCCAGCACCGGGCCCACCAGGGGGCCGGCGCCGGCGATGGCGGCGAAGTGGTGGCCGAACAGCACGTGCTTGTTGGTGGGCACGTAGTCCAGGCCGTCGTTGTGCTTCCAGGCCGGCGTCATGCGCGAGGCGTCCAGCTGGAAGACGTTCTTCGCGATGAAGCGGCTGTAGTAGCGGTATGCGATCAAATAGACGCACACGGCGGCGATCACCACCCATAGCGCGTTGATGGTCTCCCCTCTGGCCAGCGCCACGGTGCCCAGCGCGAACGCGCCCAGTACCGCAACCGCCAGCCAGACCAGGTGCTGACCCAGTCCCTTACTGCTGGTATGCATAAGTGCTCCTCTTGCCTCCCGCCATGCTTGTGGCGTGAAACGCTTTTTTCGTCTCGCGGAAGGCAGACTCATTGTTGTGGGGTGGCGGGCGCGCACGCGCCCGCACTGCGTCCTGTGGACGCGGGCGTTAGTATTTCGTTTTGCCCCCCCGGCAACAAGCGCGGAACTACGCAAACGAGCTACGTGTTACTACGCAATGCGCCGCAACATAAATCGGTGGGAATCGTAAAATCCGGCACGTGCATGGGTCGTTTCCCCGCGACGCCGGCCGTGATGCACCGCACCAATCGTTAACCGGGCTGGACCCCACAATATGAAGCTTCGCCTGAAAATCCTGCTGCTTGCCGCGGTCCCCCTGCTGGTGGCCGTGGCCGCCATCACGGTGGCTGTCTACGTGCAGGGCCTGCAATTGGCCCAGCGCGAAAAGCAGGTCGTGGAAAGCGCCTGGCTGGCCAGCAAGGAAAGCGAACTGCGCCATTACGTCAGCCTGGCCTACAGCGCCGTCGCCCCCCTGCAGGCGGCGGGCGACGACGAGGCCTCGCGCCAACGGGCGCTGGAACTGCTGGCGCAGATGGAGTTCGGCCACGACGGCTACTTCTTCGTCTACGACCTGCATGGCAAGAACCTCATGCACCCGCGCCAGCCCGAGTTGGTGGGACAAGACCTCTGGAACCTGCGCGACACGCGCGGCCAGGCCGTCATCCAGAACCTGCTGACGGCCGCCCGCCGCGGCGGCCAGCAAGGCGAAGTGGTGCACTACCTCTGGGAGAAGCCCTCCACGCACCAGACCGTGGAGAAGCTCGGCTACGTGGTGGTGCTGGACCGCTGGGGCTGGATGCTGGGCACCGGCATCTATCTGGACGACGTGGAACAGGCCCTGGTGCGCATCGACGCCGCCGCGCAGGCCAACATCCGCAGCATGTTCGCCTGGGTGGCGGGCATTGCGGCCGTCTCCATCCTGGGGGTGGCCGCTTGCGGCCTGGCGTTGAACATCAGCGACCACCGGCAGTCCGACGCCAAGCTGCGCCTGATGGCCCAGCAACTGGTGCGTTCGCAGGAAGACGAACGGGCCCGCCTGTCGCGCGAACTGCACGACGGCATCAGCCAGGTGCTGGTGTCCATCAAGCTGTCATTGGAAGCCGCGCGGGAACGGCTGCGGCAATCGTTGCCGGAACAGCCGCAGGCGCTGGCCCATATCGACCGCCCGCTGGGCGGCGCGCTGGACCGCCTGAACAGCGCCGTGGGCGAAGTGCGGCGCATCTCGCACAACCTGCGCCCCACCCTGCTGGACGACCTGGGCCTGCCCGCGGCGCTGGAGCACCTGGGACGGGAGTTCGCCATTCCCAGCACGGACGGGGCGCCGCCGCTGGCCGTGCGGCTGCGCACCACGGGCCGCCCGGTCAAGCTGCCCGACGCCTACGCCACCGCGCTGTTCCGCGTCACCCAGGAAGCCCTGACCAACGTGATGCGCCATGCGGGCGCCACGCGGGCCGACATGACGCTGGCCTACAGCGCCCACGACCTGCGCCTGACGATTTCAGACGACGGCCGCGGCTTCGACCTCGCCGAGGTCCAGCAAGACCCGCGGCGCGGCATCGGCCTGCGCAACATGCGCGAACGCATGAGCGCGCTATCCGGTAACCTGAGCTTCCATTCCACCGCCCAAGGCACCACCTTGCAGGCCTGGCTGCCCCTGCCGGGCGCGGCGGCCCCTTCCGCGACGACCCAAGCATGACCGACACCCCCGACACCCCCGACGCCATCCGACTCCTGCTGGTCGACGACCACCCCCTGGTGCGCGACGGCCTGCGCCTGCGCCTGGAAACCGTGCCGCGCCTGCGCGTGGTGGGCGAAGCCGGCAACGCGCAGGCGGCGCTGGCCTTCCTGGCGGCTTGCCTGGCGCAAGACCCCCAGGGCGACACCCTGCCCCATCTGGTGCTGATGGACCTGAACATGCCGGGCGTGGGCGGGCTGGAACTGACGGCCCTGCTGCACGACCGTTACCCGCAGATCGCGGTGCTGGTGCTGTCCATGCACGACAACCCCGAATACATGGTGCAGGCCGTGAAAGCCGGCGCCCGGGGCTATCTGCTGAAGGACGAGCCCGCCGAAGAGATCGTCACCGCCATCGGCGCCGTCGTGGCGGGACGCAGCTATTTCAGCGCGGCCGCCGCCGTCCGCCTGTCGCAGGCCAGCGCCCCGGCCACGCTGCTGACGCAGCGCGAACGCGACGTGCTGCGCCACATCGCCGACGGCCAGGCCAACAAGCAGATCGCCCTGGCGCTGGGCCTGTCGGTGCGCACGGTCGAGACCCACCGGTTGAACATCAAGCGCAAGCTGGGCATCGACGGGCAGGCTGAACTGATCAAGTATGCCGTAGAGAACCGGGGCGTTTGACCCCAGGGGTTCGCCCCGGGCGCCTGACCCGCCGCCCGCGCTGCGGTAGACTTGCCTGCATTCCGGCGTCCCGACGCCACACGACACAACGCCACGACGAGCGCGCTGCCCCAGGAGTCCCCCATGTCATTGGAAAAGAACTACACCGCCATTCTCGAAGCACTAGGGGAAGACCCGTCCCGCGAAGGGCTGGCCGACACGCCGGCGCGCGCGGCCAAGGCCATGCGCCACCTGTGCCGCGGTTACGGCCAGAACCTGGACGAAATCGTCAACGGCGCGCTCTTCACGTCCGACACCCGCGAAATCGTCCTGGTCAAGAACATCGAGCTCTACTCGCTGTGCGAGCACCACATGCTGCCCTTCATCGGCAAGGCCCACGTGGCCTATCTGCCGGCTGGCCGCGTCCTGGGCTTGTCCAAGGTCGCCCGCATCGTCGAGATGTATGCCCGCCGCCTGCAGATCCAGGAAAACCTCAGCCGCCAGATTGCCGAGGCCGTCCAGACCGTCACCGGCGCGGCCGGCGTGGGGGTCGTGATCGAGGCCCAGCACATGTGCATGATGATGCGCGGCGTGGAAAAGCAGAACTCGTCCATGGTCACTTCGGTGATGCTGGGCGAATTCCACGACAACGCGTCGACCCGGGCCGAATTCCTGAGCCTCATCCGATAGCAGGACACGCCCCCCTTCTTTTGGGGCATATCGCGGGCCCGCCCGCTGCGACGACGATGCCACACAGGGCAGCGCCGGCGCGGCAGGCGGGCCCGGCCGCTTTCGGCGCCCGGCTTTTGGCTCCTACTGATCCAGGCATCTGGTCCTAGCGTTCTGGTCCCATCCGGGCAAACTGGCACTCAGCAAGCCGGCCGCGCCGGGGCGCGGCCGATCCCTTCCGGAGACCACCATGAACGCGATATTCCGCCACATCCGCCGCTGCACCCTTGCCGGCCTGGCCGCCGCGCTGCTGGCCGCACCCGCTTATGCCCAGACCAAGCTGGTGGTCGGATATCAGCTGATCGTGGGCCCGTTCCTGTCCGCCATCGCGGACGGCAGTTTCGATTCCGCATTGAAGGACGCCGGCTACCAGGTCGACTGGCGGCAGTTCACGTCCGGCGGCGATATCTCCACCGCGCTGGCCTCCGGCAACGTGCCGGTCGGCGTCCTGGGATCCACGGGCATCACCTCCGCCGCCACCCGGGGCGTGGACATGCAGCTGTTCTGGGTCCTGGACAACATCGGCAAGTCCGAAGCGCTGGTCGCGCGCAACGGTTCGGGCATCAACAGCACCGCCGACCTGAAGGGCAAGCGCGTCGCCACCCCCTTCGTATCGACCTCCCACTTCCACCTGCTGGTGGGTCTGGAGCAGGTCTGGAAGATCTCGCCGCGCGACGTGCGCATCCTGAACATGCAGCCGCCGCAGATCGTGGCCGCCTGGCAGCGCGGCGACATCGACGCCGCCTATGTCTGGCCGCCCGCGCTGACCGAGATCGCCAAGACCGGCAAGATCATCGCCGACTCCCAGCAGATCGGCGCGGCCAGCGTGCCCACCTTCGACGGCATCGTGGTCGACCGCGCCTGGGCCGCCAAGAACCCGAAATTCATGGCCGCCTTCACCAGCGTGCTGGCCAAGTCCTATGCCGACTACCGCGCCAACGGCGCCAAGTGGACCGCCGAGTCCCCGCAGGTCAAAGGCATCGTGCGCCTGATCGGCGGCAAGCCCGACGACGTCGTCGAAGCGCTGGGCCTGCTGGTGTTCCCCACCGCGCAGGAACAGGCCTCGAACGAATGGCTGGGCGGCGGCAAGGAGTCGGGCGCGGCGCGGGCCTTCGCGGCCAGCGCCACCTTCCTCAAGGACCAGAAGCAGATCGACCGCGCCTTGGGCGACTACAGCCCGCACGTCACGGACCAGTACGCGAAAGCCGCGGCCAAGTAAAAGGCCCGGCGCGCCACAAGGGGAGCCCGCATGACCATGCCGTCCACCTCCGCCGCGCAGCGCCTCTGCGCGGAACAAGTCAGCGTCACCTATCCCGGCCTGCACGACAGCGGGCCGGTGGTTGCGCTGCAGAACGTCAACCTGACCATCCAGCCTGGCGAATTCGTCGTCGCGCTGGGCGCCTCGGGCTGCGGCAAGACCACCTTGCTGAGCCTGCTGGCCGGGTTCCTGTCGCCCACCGAGGGCGAAATCACGCTGGGTGGCCGCTCGATCGTGGGGCCGGGCGCCGACCGCGGCGTCGTCTTCCAGAAGCACGCCCTGCTGCCCTGGCTGAACGTGCTGGAGAACACGGAGTTCGGCCTGAAACTGCAAGGCGTGGACAAGGCGACGCGCCGCGCCCGGGCCCGCCGCAACCTGGAACTGGTGGGCCTGCAGGACTTCCATCGCCATATGATCTATCAACTGTCGGGCGGCATGCAGCAACGCGTGGGCATCGCGCGCGCGCTGACCTGCGACCCCGCCATGCTGCTGATGGACGAACCCATGGCGGCGCTGGACGCGCTCACGCGCGAGACCATCCAGGAGCTGCTGCTGGATATCTGGCGCCAGACCAGCAAGATGTTCTTCTTCATCACCCACAGCGTGGAAGAGGCGCTCTTCCTGGGTTCGCGGCTGATCGTCATGTCGCCTCGCCCGGGCCGCATCACGCACACCTTCACGCCGGACTTCAACCGGCGCTACCTGGAGACCCGCGATGGCCGTGGCATCAAATCCAGTCCCGACTTCATCGCCATGCGCGAACAAGTCCTTGGCATCATCTACGGCGACGAGCGCGCCGCCGCCTCGCCCGAAGCCGTCCATGTCTAGGAACCGGTCGGGGCACAAGCCCGCGACGCCAGGCACGGTCTACGGCGCCCCGGGCGCGGGCTACAGCGGGCACATCAGCCT
>CAUSDE010000015.1:0-118979 GCA_963530045.1 uncultured Achromobacter sp. | reverse complement strand
CGCTGCGCACGCTACGCGCGCTTGCTGCCCCCCGAGGGGGCTCTTTTCCCTTGGGGCGGCCCGGCGAGGGGATAGACCCCCACGCTGCGCACGCTATGCGCGCTTGCTGCCCCCCGAGGGGGCTCTTTTCCCTTGGGACGGCCCGGCGGGAAAAGGCTATTTTTGCGAAGGTCTTGAAGGGACTATTTTTGCGAAGGTCGTGAAGGCCAGGGACGGTCGTCGTCCTGAAGCGGTGGCGTTGCCGGGTGTCGCCCAAAATCTCTTGGGCACTTTCAGGACGCTGTCAGACCCTCCCGCTTAGACTGGCGCCTCAGATTACGGCCTTGCGCCAGATCGGCTGACGATTGATCCCCCTGTCAGACGATTGCAGGGCTAGTGTTCTGACACCGATACCGCGTTCCCCGCGAGCCTTTTATGACGCGGTATTGTGTGCTCCCGTACCGGCCCGGCCTTTATTGAGCCGGGCCGCTTTTTTTTGTGCCGGGCAAATAAAAAGGCGGCCGCTGAGCGGCCGCCATGATCGCGCGGAGGACCGGCCAGGCCGGCCGCCTGTCAACGGCGCATGCCGACGCCGATCGCCAATACGCCGGCCACGATGGCCGCGATGCCGGCCCAGGTCGGGATGGGCACCGACTTCTCGGTTTCGGCCGTGGCCTTCACCGAACCGATCTGCAATACGGTTTCTTCGGACTTGTAGTTGAAGCCCTTGTAGGCCAGGGCCGCGATGCCCAGGACGATCAGGATGGCGCCAATGATTTTCATGTATTCCTCTCCGATTCCATGTTCGGTGCGCGGAAGTTAACGCATAGGCCCGCGTGTGTCAGTGACAGAACGTGTCGCCTGTCGCAACCGTATTGCAGCACTTCGGCAAACCGGCGGCGTCGTATAGAATCAACCCTTTTGGCCGACGCTCATGTGGTTCAAAAACCTCAAGATTTACCGCCTCTCCTCGCCGTGGACTCTCGTTGGCGATCAGCTTGAAGAAACGCTTGCGCGCCACGCCTACCAAGCGGGCAACAACCTCGAAATGCAAAGCCTGGGCTGGGTCCCGCCGCGCGAAAACGGCGGGCTAGCCCATGTCGTGAACGGCCAGATCCTGCTGTCGCTGCGCGCCGAGAAAAAGCTTCTGCCGGGCACCGTCGTGAACCAGGTCGCCAAAGCGCGCGCCCAGGAGATCGAAGAGCAGCAGGGCTACAAGCCGGGCCGCAAGCAGATGAAGGAAATCAAGGAACGCGTCACCGACGAGCTCCTGCCGCGCGCCTTCAGCGTGTACCGCGACACCCGCGTCTGGATCGACCCGCAAAACCACTGGCTGGTGATCGACGCCGCCGCGTCCGCGAAGGCCGACGAAGTCATTGGTCTGCTCGCCAAGTGCGTCGACCCGTTCCCGCTGGAAAACCTGTACGTCGCGCAATCGCCCGCCTCCGCGATGACGGGCTGGCTGGCGGAAGACGAGGCCCCCTCCAACTTCACCATCGACCAGGACACCGAACTGCGCTCGTCGGGTGAAAGCGGCGCGGCCATCCGCTACGTGAAGCATTCCATCGACGCCGACGACGTGCGCCGCCATATCCAGTCGGGCAAGCAGTGCACGCGCCTGGCCATGACGTGGGCTGACCGCATTTCCTTCGTCCTGACCGAAGGCCTGGACGTCAAGCGCGTGTCGCCGCTGGACGTGCTGAAGGAAGGCAACGAAGGCGTCGCCGCCAACGACGACGAGAAGTTCGATTCCGACATGATGCTGATGACGGGCGAACTGGCCAAGATGATGGCCGAGCTCGTCGAGGCCCTGGGCGGCGAAAAGAAGATCTAAGCCGTCGTCGCGCAACCACCCGCGAAACAAAGGCCGCCCTACCAGGCGGCCTTTTCTATTTCCGGGCCGGGCCCGGCATTGTCCGCACGCGCCGTACTCAGGCCGCCACGCTGCGGTCGCGCCCGGCCTGCTTGGCGCGGTACAGCGCCTTGTCGGCGCGGTCGATCAGATAGGCGTAGTCCGGGTGGCCGTCGAACGTGGCCACGCCGATGCTGGCCGTGATGCGCAAGGCGCCCGCTTCGGGAATCGCGAACTTGTGCCGGCGGATTTCGGCGCCCAGCTTCTCGGCCGCAGCCAATGCAGCCTCTTGCCCCGTGTCCACCAGCACCACCAGGAACTCTTCGCCGCCGTATCGGAACACGAAGTCGCTGGACCGGCAGGCCTGGTGCACCACCTCCGCGAACTGCCGCAACACGTGGTCGCCGCCGGAATGCCCGTGCGCGTCGTTGATGGCCTTGAAGTGATCGATGTCCAGCAGCAGCACCGAAAAGCGGCTGCCCTGCCGCGTGGAAATGGCGATTTCGCGCCCCACCACCGACGGCAGGAAGCGCCGGTTCAACACGTTCGTGAGCGGATCGCTGCCGCTCTCGATCTCGGCCACCATGTCGAACAGGCCATTGAGCAGATGCTTGATGCGCGCGACCAGCTCCTGCAGCTCGCGCACCTGATCGGGCATCGACACTTGCTGCTGCGCGTCCGCCAGCATCAACCGCGGCAGCACCACGTCGTCCAGCCGCATCACGGCCTCGGTGATCTGGCGCAGCGCCGGCGCGCTTTCGAACAACACGCCGCCTTTGTGCTGCAACCACAACCCGAATTCCGACGCCGCCAGACGCGGCAGCGCCTGCTCCGGCGCGCGGTAATGCAAGCCGATCAGCACGGCCTGGCTCCATTCCAGCAGCGCGGCGCGCTGGCGTTCGCGTTCGGTCGAGATGTTCTGGCCCAGCGCGAACAAGCGGTACGCTTCGTCATTGCGCGCGCCGCGGTTGATATCGCGCATGAAGGCGCGGCTCATCTGTTCGATCGCCAGGTCGAACAGATTGCAGACGTACTGCGTGGCAATGGAGGCCGCCGTCCCGTCCAGGTCGCTTGCACGCAGGCGCTCGGCGATCTCGTTCTTCAGGATGCGGGCGCCCGCCATCACCAGATGGATCGGGATATGGACGCGGGCATGCACTTCGCCCACTTTCTTCTGGGTCGCCATCAGCGCGGCGATATCGCCCTGGTCGCGCACGCAGAGCAGACCCTTCAACCAGTGTTTCATGCCGCTGTGCAGGCGGGTCGCGACGATCTCGTGGGACAAGCGGGGGCCCGCTTCGGCATCCGCCAGCAAGGTGGAATAGAAGGCGTCCACCAGTTCTTTGGCGCTATCGCCCACTACGGCCGCGACCTGGCCGCGCGTGTAGGCGTCAACCGATTGATAGACCGCTTCCCAGGCTTGCTCGTTGGACGCGCTCAGGTAGCACGCTTGGCCCGCGCCGCCCGTCCACGCCGGAACCGCGCTATTGCTCGAAGACATAAGATCATCCGCCCCAAAGATTCCACGCGTGTCTCGGAACGACACGCGACAGAAAGACAGCGCGGATTATCCTTCAAATCTCAAGGAGAGCCCCGCCGTGGCGCTGCCAGGCCGCGGGGGGCAGCAAGCCGAGGCTTATTCCAGACCGTGGAAGACGGAGTCGTCGGGGCCCACGTGCGACGGGTGCTGCCACGTCACGTCGCGCAGCGAGTGCTGCACCAGGCCTTCCACACCCAGCAGCACCGCGAAGATCGCCATGCGGATGGGGATGCCGTTGTCGGTCTGGCGGAAAATCGCCAGGCGCGGATCGTGGTTCAGGTCCACGCTCAGGTCGTTGGCGCCCGGACGGCTGTCGCGCGGCAGCGGGTGCATCACGATGGTCTCGGGGCTGCAGTACGCGTCGATGATGGCGCGGTTGATCTGGAAGTCCGGCGTGTAGCCCTCGTTCTCTTCGTTGGCGAAGCGTTCTTTCTGCACGCGCGTCGCGTAGATCACGTCGGCGCCGGACAGGCCTTCGGCCAGCGACGTCTTCTGTTCGATCACGTTGCCGTTGCGGCTGGCCTGCTCGATGATGTAGCTGGGCATTTCCAGGCCCTTGGGCGACACCAGCGAAAACTTCACGTTCTTGTACAGCGCCATCAGCTTGATCAGCGAATGCACGGTGCGGCCGTACTTCAAGTCGCCCACCATGGCGATATGGGCGCCGTCCAGCAACTTGCCCAGGCGCGAGAACTCGGTCAGGATCGTGTACAGGTCCAGCAGGGCCTGGCTGGGATGTTCGCCCGGGCCGTCCCCGCCGTTGACCACCGGAATGTTGGTGGCGCGCGCGAATTCCGCGACCGAACCCTGGTCGGGATGGCGGATCACCATGGCGTCCACGTAGCCGCTCATGACGCGGCTGGTGTCGTAGATGGATTCGCCCTTGGCCATCGACGAAAACGTGAAGCCCGTCGTGTCGCAGACCGAGCCGCCCAGACGGCAGAACGCCGAACCGAAGCTGACGCGGGTACGCGTGCTGGCTTCAAAAAACAGGTTGCCCAGCACGGCGCCTTCCAGCACCCGCGACACTTTCTGGCGGCGTGCGATGGGCTGCATCATGTCGGCCACGCGGAACAGGTCTTCGACCGATTCGCGCGTGAACTGGTCCACCGACAGCAGTTGATGCTTGCCTTCGACGGCGATGCGCTCACGCAAGGGGCCATCTTGTACGCTTTGCGTATACTTTTCCAGCAGCACGCCGTTTTGCACGATTTCGCTGACAAAACGCTGCACCACTTCCGGCATCGCGCGGAATTCCTGCGACCCCTCGGGCAACAACCACGTATCCAACGCCCGGCGTTTCACGCCGATCCGGGTCGCGAACACGTCGCGCGTAAGGTTCAGGCGGCGCATGGCGTCGCGCAGGAAGGCTTGCTGGGAGATGGTCATGACGGGCCCCGAGAAAGAGGATTTATATACGCACCGCGCATATTATTCTCAACGCAAGTGCAAGTCCAACACTTTTGCGTACACGGGTTTACCCTTGGAATCTAGCGGCTGGCGTAGGACGTCATTTGCTGGGCGTCGGCCGTGCCCTGCCCCAGAGAGAACCAGCACGCACCGCAGAACGCCAGGGCGCCAAGCAGGTAGCAAATCATCGCCAACAACTGAGCCGGCCAATGGCCGCGCGTCAGATGCCCGGTGTAGCCCTGACGCAACAGGCTGACCTGGGCCAGGTAGGCAAACAGCAGCCCCAGGCACGAGACGAGCAGCCCGCCCAGGAAGAGCGCCAGCGGCAACTGGAGGTCTGGCGCGGCAATGTCGCCGCCCACGATCCCCAGTGAAAAAGCCACCAGCGCCAATGCCGCGCCCCCGTTCAACCACCCCAGAAAGCGGAACGCCCCCGCCAGCAGCGAGAACGCGATGCCCGAGGACCGGATCTGCTGCGCGCGGGGATCCATGGGTCAGCCGCCGTTGCCTGCGCGGCAGACGGGCGTCGCGCTCTGGATCGAGGCGCGGGCGGCTGCGATTTCGGCTGCATCCCAACGCCCTTCGCCCAGCACGGTGACCGTTACCTTGGATTTGGCGGGGCCGTCGGCTTCCGCCGAAATCAGTTCCAGCACAGTAGCGGGTTCGCCCACCTTGTACAGCTGGATCTCGTCGGGGGCGCCTTTTTCCCCCAGGGAATGGCGCCAGGCGTAAGCGACGCCGTAGGGATGTTGCACGTTCACGTGGCAGGCGCGGACATATTCACCGCCACGGCGGAAGGCGGCCTGGTAATTGGTGTCGACACTGAAGGTCTCTTTCTTCACGGTGTCGGCCTCGTAGACGCCCTTGCTCGCGCAACCGGCCAACAGTGCCGCCAACGTTACACCCACCCATACAGACTTGCGCATGATTCTTCCCGCATTGAAATTCGGACTCCCGCGATTATGCCAGCGGCTGCAAAAAGGCCACGCGGGAAATGTCTGGACATTTCTGGCGTGGCCTTGGGCCGGCTATGCGGCAGCGGGAGGGCAGCTTACTTGGCAGCGCCCTCGATCTTCTCCCCGCCTCGCTGAATGTCCTTGCCAGCGCCCGCAACGGTGTTGCAGCCGGCCGTAAGGGCGGCGATCGAAAGCAGCATGACGAGAACGACTCTGTTCTTCATAAACCTCTCCTGTCTGGGCGTGGAAACCGAAGCCAGCATACCCCAAAGGCCCTCATCTGCGCATCATCCGGATGCGGGCCCTGGGCGGCTGCGGCCGGGCCGCCTGGGCGATTTTTCGAATGGGCTGAAAGCGGGGGGTCTGTCACGTTAGAAAATCTATCCCTCAAGACCAGGAATCATCGTTTTACGTGGCCCAGTCCGGCATACAGAATGGGGGCAAGCCTGTAGCCCAGGAAATAGCCTGCCTCCTTTCTATGCCCATGACCACGCCGACCTTGCACCTTTACACGGACAGCTCGCCCAACGGCTTCAAAATCACCATCGCGCTGGAAGAGTTGGCGCTGCCGTACACCCTGCACCACGTGCGCATCGAAGAGGGTGAGCACCGCCATCCCGACTTCCTGGCGTTGAATCCCCACGGCCGCATCCCTGTGCTGCACGACGCGGCCACGGGCATCACCGTGTTCGAGTCGGCCGCCATCCTGCTGTATCTGGCCGACAAGACCGGGCGCCTGCTGCCCGCCGACGCCAAGGGGCGATGGGAAGCCATCACCTGGCTGATGTTCCATAGCGCCAGCATGGGTCCCCTTCTGGGCCAACGCGTGCATGCCGAGCGCTTTGCGGCCGAGCGCCATGACGCGGCGATCGAGCGCTTTCGCCGCCTTACCGAAGATACCTTCGCCGTCCTCGACGCGCGCTTGGCGCATCGCCCATGGCTGGCTGGCGACGACTTTTCCATCGCCGATATCGCCACCTTCGGCTGGATGCACATCGCACGGATCGTCGAATTCGACTTCAGCCGATACGAACATCTGAGCGCATGGCACCAGCGGGCCAGCCAGCGCCCGGCCGTCCAACACGGCATCACCCTGCCGCAGCCGGCCGTCGGCCCCTGACTTTCTGCCTCCTGACTTTCTGCCTCCTGACTTTCTGCCTCCTGACTTTCCGCCCTCTGATGACTGACACCACGACTGTTCTTTCGACGCCAACTGGCGCCTCGGCGCCCGCCTTTGCCGCCCACCCGGGCTACCGGCGCATGTTCGCCCCCAACCATCTGACGGTAGGCGTCTTCCTGCCTTTGCGCTTCTATCAGGGCGACATGGCGGTGCTGCACGGCCAGGCCGACCTGGTCGCCGACCTGGACCGCCGGGGCTTCGCCGCCGTATGGGTCCGTGACGTGCCCTTGTTCGATCCGAACTTCGGCGACGCCGGCCAGGTATTCGACCCCTTTTCCTATCTAGCCTATTTGGCGGCCCGCACCGAGCGCATCGCGCTTGCGACCGGCAGCGCGGTCTTTCCCCTGCGGCATCCGATCGACCTGGCCAAGGGGGCTGCCACGCTTGACCGGCTGTCCGGCGGCAGACTCGTCATGGGCATTGCCTCGGGCGACCGCCCCGTCGAATTCCCCGCGTATGGACTGGACCCCGCGCAACGCGGCGACCGTTTCGCGCAAACGGTGTCCTATTTCCGCCAACTGATGCAAGACCCCCACGGCGCCATCGACTCGCCGCTGGGGCGTCTAGCCGGACCGCAGCTTCTGCCCAAGCCGGCGGCAGGGCGCGTCCCCCTGCTGATCACGGGTTCCTGCCGGCAAACGCCGCAATGGGTGGGCGAACACGCCGATGGCTGGCTGACCTACCCCGACAGCACGCACGACGACGCGGGCCCGCAACGCCTGGCGCAGAAGGTCCGCGCCTGGCGCGCCCTGATTCCCGACGCGGGATTCCGGCCGCATGCCACCAACGAATGGCTGGACCTGAGTGCCGATCCGGACCATCCGCGCACGCCGATGCAAGGCGGCTATGTCCTGCGCACGGGTCGACGGGGCCTGCTTGATCTGCTGGCGCGTTGGCAGGACGCGGGTGTCAACCATGCGGCGCTGGGCATCCAGTTCTCGGAGCGTCCCGCCGCCGAGGTGATCCAGGAACTGGCCGAGGAAGTCCTGCCCCATTTTCCCGCGCACGATGGGCCGCTCCCCGCCCCCGCCCGCTGGTAGGCGCCTTGCGACCTACAATGCGGCCCCGGCCGCGGCTGTCGCGTATTTGCCGGCAATGGATTAGGATTCGAAAATGAACAAAAAACCTGTACCGCAGAACGCTGGCGCAGCCCCCCAGGGCTGGGGCTGGGAACAGCCGCAATGCCGTGGACAAGCGGCATTGGCGCTGTTCATCGACGATCTGCACCGAATCCTGCAAGCCCATGCCGCCGGCAAGCTCGCGGACAGCAGCACGCTGGCTGACGCGCAAGAACACGTTGACGAACTGCTTGCCCGCTATAACGAAATCAACGCCGCGCCGGAAATTTTCCTTGGACAATCGGTCGAACTGAAGGAAGGCGTCGACCGGAACGGCGTCTCTCATACGGTACCGATTTTTTCAGCCCGGCTGAAGAAATCACTGGTGTCGATGCTGGGGCAAGGCCCCGGCTGAAACGCCCCCTTTAACCGGCCGGTCTGCGGCGGCCGGCAATGAATCAGAGCAGCTACAGGAGACCCCACAATGAATTCGGACAATGTCGTAGAGTTTCTCCGCCTGCTGTCGCTGGACGTCTCGCTGGGCGCTGCCGCCCAACACGCCGCGGGCCAGCCGGATGCGCCGTTGGCCCTGGCCCGATTGGCGACTGCCCACGGCTTGCCGTGCAGCGCGTCAGACTGGTCCTTCTTTGCCCGCAGTTGCCTGGACACCTCCGCGCAAACGCAAGAGGATGCCGATCCCGCCGGCGCCACCATCTGGCAACTGGTGCAGGATCCCGCCCACGGCACCGACATACCCGCCAGCGCCATTACGCGCGTCATCGGCATCATCACGCAGCCTGAGGGCGGCCCGCCCGTCGTCGGCCATGTCGTGGGCGACCTTGCGCCGCGCACGCCGCTGGGCATGGCGCCCTACCCCACGGGTTCTTGATTGTCGAAAGCGGCAAGCCTTAAGACTTGCCGACCAGATAGTCCGTCACGCCCGACGCCGCAACCCGTCCGCTGGCCATGCAGGCCGTCAGCAGATAGCCGCCCGTCGGCGCTTCCCAATCCAGCATTTCGCCGGCCACGAACACCCCGGGCACCGATTGCAGCATCAGACCTGCGTCCACGGCGTCGAAAGACACCCCGCCCGCCGTGCTGATGGCCTCGTCGATCGGACGCGCACGCACAAGCGTCAGCGGCAGCGCCTTGATCCGCAGCGCCAACCGCTCCGGATCCTTGAAATCGTCGGCCGACGCGCATTCGCGCAACAGCCCCGCCTTCACGCCCGTCAATCCCATGCGGCTTTGCAGATGGCTGGACAGGGAACGCGCCCCCCGCGGGTGATTGACCGCAGCGGTGACTTTTTCCTGGGTCCAGTCAGGCGCCAGGTCCAGCGTGGCGACGGCGTGCCCCTGCCCGTCGATCCGATCGCGCAAGGGCGCGGACAGCGCATAGACCAGGCTGCCCTCGATGCCCGTCTCCGATACGACGAATTCGCCCTGCCGGGCCAGCACGCCGCCCGATGGCAGAGCACATGACATGGAAACGGATTTGACGGGTTGGCCCGCATAGCGCTCGCGGAAGTGCGCCGACCATGCGACGTCGAATCCGCAGTTGGCGGGGCGCAGCGGCGCCACCTCGACGCCGTGCGCCTGCAGTCCGGCGACCCAGGCGCCATCCGACCCCAGCTTGGCCCAGCTCCCTCCGCCCAACGCCAGGACGACGGCATCTGCCGCCTGCGTCTGCACGCCCTCGGGCGTGTCGAATCGCAGCTCAGCCGCCGAAGGCATGTCGCTCGCGGCCCACCCCAGCCAACGATGCCGCATATGGAAGCGCACGCCATTGGCGCGCAATCGGGCAAGCCATGCCCGCAGCAACGGCGCCGCTTTCATTTCCTGCGGAAAGACACGGCCCGACGAACCCACGAAGGTCTGGATGCCCAGTTCATGCGCCCAGTCGCGCAACGCGGCGGCGTCCATGACGGAAAGCCAGGGCGCCACTTGCCCGGCGCGATCGCCATAACGCGCCAGGAATGGGCCTGCCGCTTCACTATGCGTCAGGTTCAAGCCGCCCCGCCCCGCCATCAGGAACTTGCGCCCCACTGACGGCATGGCATCGAACACATCCACCTGCAGGCTCTGGGCGGCAAGCCCCTCGGCTGCCATCAGGCCGGCCGGGCCGCCGCCGATCACGGCGACGCGTTTGGAAGCGCTCGGGGTCATGGCGCCGGCGCCATCAAGGCGAAAGCGAGCAAGGGCGTAGGACTCGGCATGGCGGCAAAATCGAAATGGTCAATACGGGGGAAGCGCGGCGCGGGCCGCGGGGGGGAGGATTGTCGCATGACGCCCCGGCTGCCTTCCCGCGTTGCGCTTCAGGGCAGGCCCAACGGTAAAAAGGCCCGGCGCCGGCCATTTATTGACCGCAGGCGCCAAGCCCTTGTTATGACTGGACAATTCGGACATGCGCAAAGGCTATCCCAAGGCTTGTCCACAGTCGCTGTGGGTAACTTCCCGCGTCAGGCGTTGCCCGCCGCCTGCATCGGACCCGACCAGGGTTCCGCATCCAGCTGGAAACGCAGTTCCTGATATTCGCCGTCCACCGCGACGGAACGCAGCAAGCCGGCGTCCATGGCCTGGCCCAACGCCCGGCGGCAAAGGGTCTCGGGATCGTCCGGCAACGATTGGAAGACGCCGTCGGGAATGCGCAGGCGCAGCAGCGCCTGGGGATCACCGCGTTCCGCAGGCCGGCCGATATGGATATGGGCGGGATAACCGTGCGGGCACCAGATGCCCACGTGGTACTTGCCTTCAGCGCCGGTATCGGCGACGTAACCAGGATGATCGTATTTTGCGGTACCCATGGACCCTCCTCGAGTGCGGCGAACTAGCGCGCGTGACCCATGGTAGCTCAGGGTCGCCGTGCTGTGCGGCTGGCAACACCCGGGAAACTCCGGGCTGGAACAAAGGATTGACCCAGGGCAAGTTCCGGACGAAAAAAGGACGAAAAAAAGCCGCGATGAAAATCGCGGCTTGTTCTCTTGAAACTGGTTGCGGGGGCAGGATTTGAACCTACGACCTTCGGGTTATGAGCCCGACGAGCTGCCAGACTGCTCCACCCCGCGTCTGATGTGTGAATCATACCTCATTTTGAAATCTTGTGCAGCGCACCCAGGCGATTATTCGTATTTTTTGCCGCTTTCATGCGAAATATATTCGCCGCCAGGTGGAAAAGCCGGTCGAACGGCCCTGGAACGTCCAGGCAAATCACCTCGGCCGGGCCGATCGCCGTCACCTGCACCACGCCGCCATAGCCGACCCCATGCGCTTCGCCCGCGTTGACGCGGGCGGATACCGGCAAACCCAGGCTGCCCGCGGCTTGAGCGCCGGTCGGGGCCTCTTGCACGCGCACGCTGCCGGCCACGCATACCAGGGTGGCGCCGGCTCGCAGCGTCAATTGCCGGCACGCGCCAGCGGCGATTTCCAGGCGGCGGGCCAGAGGGTGGGCAGAGGATTCGGCATTCATGATGTTCTCCAGTCGGACCCTCACAGGCTACGCGCGCCCTGCTTTGCGCAACAGCCACACTCCGACCCTTTCTGTACCGATGCAGATGCTCGATTTTGACGCTGTTATGGTGTATTTTTCATCCATCTGTGCCTACCCTCATTCCAACCTCGGGGAGCATGATCGGCGCATGGACCCACAACCGCTGTACCTACGCCTGGCAAACCATTACCGGCGCGCCATCCAGACGGGCGTGCTGGCCCCGGCCCAGCGCATGCCCTCAGTACGCACGCTGGTGCGCACCCATCACGTCAGCCTTTCCACCGCGCTGCAAGCCTGCCGCCAACTGGAAGACGACGGGTTGATCGAAGCCCGGCCCCGCTCGGGGTATTTCGTCCTGCACCCTCGGCGCAACAGCATCCCCCCGGTCAACGAGCCCGACATCCGCCAGACGCTGGGCGCGGCGCAATACGTGGGCATCCACGACCGCGTCTCGGACTTCATCGCCAAGTGCGAGGCCCATCCCGTCAGCGCCAACTTCGCGCTGGCCGCGGCGGTGCCCGAGGCGTATCCGATGGAGGCGCTGAAGCAGGCGATGACCCGCGCCCTGCGCATGACGCCGCAGGTGCTGGTCAGCCCCGTTCCGCCGCAGGGCCACCCGGAGCTACGCACGGTGTTGGCGCGCCGGGCACTGGCCAACGGCATCAATGCCACCCCGGACGACGTCATCGTCACGCACGGCTGCATCGAAGCCCTGAACCTCGCGTTGCGCGCGGTCGCGCGGCCCGGCGACACCATTGCCGTCGAATCGCCGACCTACTTCGGCCTGCTGCAGATCCTGGAAAGCCTCGGCATGCGGGCGCTGGAAATTCCCACCAGTCCGCAGAACGGCCTGTCGATCGAGGCGCTGGATCTGGCGTTCCAGACGCACGGAAACATCCGCGCCGTCGTGGTCGTGCCCAATTTCCAGAACCCGCTGGGCTGCGTGATGCCCGATGCCGAAAAGGCCCGCCTGGTGGCGCTGTGCGAACGCCAGCAAGTGCCGCTGATCGAAGACGACACCTATGGCGCGCTGACCGATGACGACACGCCGCTGGCCGCCGCCAAATCCTGGGACGCGACCGGCAACGTCATCTATTGCTCATCCATGCACAAGACACTGGCGCCCGGCATGCGCCTGGGCTGGTTGCTGGGTGGCCGCTGGAAGGCCCGCATCGCCATGCTGAAGTTCGCGCAAAGCCGCCCCAATGAACCGTTGGCGCAGATCGCCGTCGCCGAATTCCTGGGATCGCGCGCCTATGACAGGCACTTGGCGCGGCTGCGCCGGCACTTGAAGATCCAGCGCGACCAGACGGCCGAAGCCATCGCCGCGCACTTTCCGCGCGGCACCCGCCTCAGCGTGCCCCAAGGGGGCATGCTGCTGTGGGTGGAGATGCCCGGCGGCCGGTCGGGCATGGAAGTCTTCGAGGGAGCGCTGCAAGAGGGCATCCGGGTCGCGCCCGGCGCGATGTTCTCGAACAGCACGCGCTACAACCACTTCCTGCGGATCAGTTGCGGGCAGCGCACGACACCCGACATCTCCCGCGCGTTGCAGACCTTGGCGCGTATCGTCGGCGAGCGCGCGGCATGAACCCGGCCCTGCACCAGTTCATCGTCGACTACGGCTTGTGGGCCGTGCTTGGCGGCACGTTCCTGGAAGGCGAAAGCGTGGTGGTGTTCGCGGGCTTCCTGGCGCACCAGAAGCTGCTGCATCTGCCCTATGTGATGCTGTGCGCCTTCGCGGGGTCCTTCGTGGCCGACCAGTTGCTGTTCTTTCTGGGGCGGCGCTACCGCGACCATCGCCTGGTGCGGCGCATCCGCGAAAAGCCCGCCTTCGAGCGCGCCCTGGCCCTGGTCGACCGCTACCCGCACGGCTTCATCCTGAGCCTGCGGTTCCTGTATGGGCTGCGCACCGTGGGCCCGGTGGCGTTGGGCATGTCGCGCGTGCCGCCGCTGCGCTTTTTCGTGCTCAATGCCATTGCGGCCGCGATCTGGGCGGTATGTTTCAGCCTGCTGGGCTACGCCTTCGGGCAGACCATCGAATCCATGCTGGGACGCCTGCATGGCGTGGAAACCAAACTGGCCGTGGCCGCCGCGATCGGCGTGGTGATCTGGCTGGCGTACCACCTGATCGCCAGGCGCCGGCGCTGACTGGCAGTCAACAGACGACGCGGCCGCTGGCGTGCAGGACGTGACGCCGCCGCGCCTTGCGGTACCAGCGGCCGATCAGCGGCAGCAGCGCCAGGCGGCGCAGGATGGGATGGCGCTGGTCGAAGTCGTGCCAGGCCTTGAAGCCATGCCCCATGCGCTCCCAGCTCTGGCGCGCTTCGGGAGTAAGTTTGCCGGGGTCGAACGCCGCCAGCTTTGCCGCTTCCGAGACACGGGCCAACATGGCCGGGCCCCGGTGTTCCAATCGATACTGATTCCGCATGGGGCCGCATATTACCCGGCTTGCGGCGTCCCGCGTAGGACATTGAAACAGACGTCCGAAAAGCGCAAAAGGAGCCACCTTTGACCGCCCCTTCCAAGCCCTTGTAATTAAAGGGATTTGCGGATCTATGCCCGTACTATCCCAAGGCTTGTCCACAGAAGCTGTGGGTAACTTCCTGCTTGGCAGGGCCTATTTCAACGCGGCCGTGATCATGTCGCGCACGCTTTCGAAACCTGCCACGTATTGCGGATTCTCGGAGCGGGCCAGCAAACTGGAATAGTTCTGTTCCAGCTGCGCCTCGATCGCTTCGCGCAGGCCCGGCGAGGCCTTGACCAGATGCAGCATCGACAACAGGGTCGAATTCAGCGCATCGATGCGGCCGCCCTGATGCGAAATGGTGTGCACGATGACGGCGATTTGTTCCTGGATGTCCATGTGTAAGCCTCCTGGCATTGATAGTCGGCGCAAATCCTAGCATGGCGTCCGCCGGCCAGCCGGCGCTAGGCAAGCGCCACGCGCCGCGCTAGCATCAAGCGTAGCCGCAAGGGCACCGCGGCGCACGCCCCCGGCCCTGTCCAAGGCGCCCCGGGCCACCGGAGCGCGCTCATGAAGACGATCCAGCACTACGCCCCCCCGGACGCCCAGTCCCTGCAACGGCTGCAGGACCGCCTGGGTTACAGCGACGCACGCATGGCGGAACTTGCCGGGCTGGACGCGGCGACCCCATGGCCCAGCTACGCCGGCGGCCCCGAGCCCCGCCAGCTAGGCCGGCAGCGCCTGTTCTATATGATGGCGCGGCTGACGCTTGACGAGCGGGAATGGCAGAAGGTGCTGGCCGCCATGCGTGAAGCCGGCGCCCATTTCGACTACGAAGACCCGCTGGCCACCGAGGCCCCGCCCTCGCCGGAACCCGAGCCCGACGAGGAGCGCAAATTCGGCATGCTGCTTGTCAGCCGCAATGGCGCTTTCCACGAGATGGAGCAATTGCGCGAGTTCGCGCATTTCGCCCATGAATCCGACGTCAGCCGCTTCGTGCATACCGTGTTCTATGACAGCGACATCGACCTGTGCCGCTTCCGCTTTGCCGACCACGACGGGCTGGACGCGGGCAGCCGCGACCGCATCTTCGACGCCGCGCATAAGACGATCACCCGCTTCGAGTTCGACGGCCGCATCTATCATGGCGGGATACCGCCGGAATCCGACGGCTAGGCCGGCCGCCTCGCCTTCATGCCCGTCCACGCGCATTGACGCGGGCAGGCCGCCGCTTGTACCGTCGGCAATCCCCTTTCCGACCCGCGCCCACCGCATGAACGAACGACTCGACGCCATCGACCGGCAACTGCTCAGCCTGCTTTCCGCCAACGCGCGCGAACCCGCCGCCATCCTGGCGCGCAAGCTGGGGCTGGCCCGCACCACGGTGGTCGCCCGCATCGCCCGGCTGGAACGCGAGCACATCGTCTCGGGCTATGGGGTGCGCCTGGGCCGCCTGCTGGAAGAGGCGGCCGTGCGCGCATACTGCTTCATCAGCGTGTTGCCCAAGACGCCCGCCGCCGTCATCCGCGAACTGGAGCGCATGCCGGAAGTCGAGGAAGTGTCTTCCGTCAGCGGCCCGTACGACTATCTGATCTTCCTGCGTTGCGAAACCCATGAGCAACTGGACGAACTGCTGGACCGCATCGGCCTGATCGATGGCGTCAAGCAGACGCAGACTTCGATCGTCCTGAGCCGCAAAGTGGACCGCCGCAGCGCCGTCGCCGCGCCCTGACCCGCCCGCCTTGCGCCCTTCCGCCTTTTCTCGTGGCCCGACATGGTGTTGTAATGACGGATAACGAGATTCCTGGACGACCCATGCTTGCACGCCTTGCCCCCGCCGCCGCCTTGCTGACCCTGCTTGCTGCCTGCTCCAGCATGAGCGAGGTCACGTCCGTCGACAAGAACACGTACAGCGTCACGTACAGTTCGGGCACGCAGTTGCTGACCTGGGTTGAACTGAAGAACCAGACGCTGCAACGCGCCGACCAGTATTGCCAATCCATCGGCCGCAAGCTGCAGAAGCCGAAGGTGACGTCCAACCACGCGACGGGCCTGGGCTCCAAGCGCGCGACGGTCACGTTCGAATGCGGCGCCATCGATCCTCCTAAAGACAAAGCATCGTGAACGCTCTCCTGCCCGTGGGAATCACCATGGGCGATGCCGCCGGCATCGGCCCCGAAATCGTCGTCAAAGCCTACGCGCAAGGCCTGAACGCGCCTTGCGTCGTGTATGGCGACGCCGGCGCGCTGCGCCGGGCCGCGGCCCAGTTGGGCGCGCGCCTGGACATCGTTGAAATCCCCGGCGTGGACATGGCCCGGCTGGATGCGGGCCGCATCAACGTTGTCGCCTGTAGCCCTGCGCTGCCCGCCGACCTGCCTGCAGGGCAGATCAGCGCGGCCGCCGGACGCGGCGCCTATGACTACGTCTGCGCCGCCATCGACGACGCGCAGGCCGGCCGCATCCGCGCGATTGTCACGGCCCCGCTGAACAAGAAGTCCATGCACGAGGCGGGCATCGACTACCCGGGCCACACCGAGATCCTGGCCGAGCGCTCGGCGACGCAGGACTTCGCCATGATGCTGGCCAACGATGAACTGCGCGTGCTGCTGGTCACCATCCACGTGGCGCTGGCGGACGTCATCGCCCGCATCACGCCCGAAGCCGAATTGACCGCGATGCAACTGGCCGACCGCGCCTGCCGGCAGATGGGCATCGAAAAACCCCGGGTGGCGGTGGCGGGCCTGAACCCGCATGCCGGCGAAGGCGGCAAGTTCGGCCGTGAAGACATCGACATCATCGAACCCGCCATCGCCCGCGCGCGCGAAGAAGGCATCGATGCCAGCGGACCGTGGCCCGGCGACACCATCTTCATGCGCGCCCGCCGCGGCGAATTCGACATCGTCGTGGCCCAATACCATGACCAGGGCCTCATCCCGGTCAAGTACCTGGGGCTGGACCATGGCGTGAACGTCACGGTGGGCCTGCCTTTCGTGCGCACCAGCGTCGACCACGGCACCGCTTTCGACATCGCCGGCCGCGGCGTGGCCGACCAGGCCTCGCTGGTCGCCGCTTTCGATCTGGCGCTGGCCATGACGCCCTGAGGGTCGGACAAGACGCCTTGTGGCGGCAACAGGCCCTAGGGCCTGGGCGGACACGGGACTACAATACGCCCCGTTTCCGGCGCCCCTTCGCGCGCCGCCGCTTTTCCGACTTGCCCTTTACCCCTCCATGTCACGCCTTGCCCGCCTTCTGCCCGACCGCTTCACCCTCTATCTGATCTGCACCGTCATCATCGCCAGCATCGTGCCCGCGCACGGGCAAGGCGTCGTGATATTCGGCTGGATCACCAACGTCGCCGTCGGCCTCCTGTTCTTCCTGCACGGGGCGCGCCTGTCCCGCGAGGCCATCATCGCCGGCCTGACGCACTGGAAGCTGCACCTGACGATCTTCTCGGCCACGTTCCTGATGTTTCCCCTGTTGGGACTTGCGCTCAAGCCCGTGCTGGAACCGCTGGTGACGCCCGAGCTGTACCTGGGCATCCTGTTTCTGTGCTGCCTGCCGGCCACGGTGCAGTCCGCCATCGCGTTCACGTCCATGGCGCGCGGCAACGTGCCTGCCGCCGTATGCAGTGCGTCCGCCTCCAGCCTGCTGGGCATCTTCCTGACCCCGTTGCTGGTGGGCACGGTCGTGGCCAACGCCGGCAGCGCGCCGATCTCGTTCGACGCGGTCGGCAAGATCATGCTGCAGCTGCTGCTGCCCTTCGTGCTGGGCCAGTTCGCCCGCCGCTGGATCGGCGCCTGGGTGCACAAGCGCAAGGCGATGCTGAAGTTCGTCGACCAGGGCTCGATCCTGCTGGTCGTCTACACGGCGTTCTCCGAGGCCATCAATGAAGGCCTGTGGAGCACCACGCCCATCCCCGCGCTCGTTGGCCTGGTGGTGTGCTGCGCCGTCATCCTGGCGCTGGCGCTGGGTTTGTCCGCACTGGCCGGCAAGCTGCTGGGCTTCAATGTTGAAGACCGCATCACCCTGCTCTTTTGCGGTTCGAAAAAGAGTCTGGCCAGCGGCATCCCGATGGCGCAGGTGCTGTTCGCCGGCCATGCGGTCGGCGCCATCGTGCTGCCCCTGATGCTGTTCCACCAGATCCAGTTGATGGTGTGCGGCGTCCTGGCCGCCCGCTACGGCAAGCGTCCGGAAGCCGACGGCTAAGGTCTGCCGCAGCACAAAAAAAGCCGCGCCATAGCGCGGTTTTTTTCGAAGGGCGCCGTCGGCGTCAGTACATGTCGCGGGGCTGCGCGCCCGAGAAGTTCAAGAAGCGCGTGCTGGAGCCCTGGAAAGTCAGGCGCACCGTGCCGATCGGCCCGTTACGCTGCTTGCCGATGATGATCTCGGCCGTGCCCTTGTCCGGCGAATCGGGGTTGTAGACCTCGTCGCGGTAGATGAACAGGATCACGTCGGCGTCCTGTTCGATAGCGCCGGATTCGCGCAGATCGCTCATCACGGGGCGCTTGTTGGGGCGCTGTTCCAGGCTTCGGTTCAGCTGCGACAACGCGATCAGCGGGCAGTTCAGTTCCTTGGCCAGGCCCTTGAGCGAGCGGCTGATTTCCGACACTTCGGTCGCCCGGTTTTCACCGGAGCCGTTGCCCGACATCAGCTGCAGGTAGTCGATGATGATCAGGCCCAGCTGGCCGCACTGGCGGGCCAGGCGGCGCGTGCGCGCGCGCACTTCCATCGGGCTCAACGCGGGCGTTTCGTCGATGTAGACCTGCGCGTCCTGCATGAGCTGCACCGCGTGCGTCACGCGAGGCCAGTCGTCGGCGATGAGCTTGCCGGTACGCATGCGGTGCTGGTCCAGCAGACCGACCGAACCCAGCATACGCATCGCCAGCTGCACCGCGCCCATTTCCATCGAGAACACGGCGACGGGCAGGCCCTGCTCGATGGCCACGTGTTCGCCGATGTTCATCGAGAACGAGGTCTTGCCCATGGACGGGCGCCCGGCCACGATGATGAGGTCGCCGCCCTGCATGCCGGAGGTCATCTTGTCCAGGTCGGTGAAGCCCGTGGGCACGCCGGTGACGTCCGAGCTGCCTTCGCGGTGATAGAGCTCGTCGATGCGCTCGACGACCTGCGTCAGCAGCGGCTGGATCTCCTGGAAGCCCGCGGCGCCGCGCGAGCCTTCCTGGGCGATCTTGAACACCTTGGATTCCGCTTCGTCCAGCAGTTGCCGCGCTTCCTTGCCCTGCGGATTCAACGCCGCCGAAGAGATCTCGTCGGCGATCGACACCAGCTTGCGCAACATGGCGCGCTCGCGCACGATTTCCGCGTAGCGGCGGATGTTCGCCGCCGACGGCGTGTTGTGCGCCAGCGCGTTCAAATACGCCAGGCCGCCGGAATCTTCGGCCTTGCCGGCGCTGATCAGCGATTCATTGACCGTGATGACGTCGGCCGGACGCGCCAGCCCGATGAGCCGGGCAATGTGGTGCCAGATCAGCCGGTGGTCATGGCGGTAGAAGTCTTCTTCGACCAGCACGTCGGCGATGCGGTCCCATGCGGTGTTGTCCAGCAGCAGGCCGCCCAGAACCGACTGCTCCGCCTCAATGGAATGGGGAGGAACGCGCAGGTATTCGAGCTGGGGATCGGCAGGTGTGTTCATAACTTCAATAGTAACGGCTGCAAGATATCGGCAGCGCGGAAAAAGCCCTGGACGTCGCGCGACGGCAAACGGCGCAACAGAGGCCGCAAGGGCGTCGCGACGCCGCACAGGACGCGCGCCAGGCGCGTCAGGCGGGCTTTGACCTCGGGGTCGGGGTTGCTCTCGAGGTAGACGTCAAGCGCCAGTTTACCCAGGGACAGGGCCACATCGTCGGGCAACTTACGCAAAGACACCAGCGAGGCCAGCATCTGGAACAGATCGTACGCCTGGGCCAACGGCCGGGACAACGTGGACCCGATGTTCTCTTCGAAATCGATGCGCCACAGCTCGCCGTCGCGCAGCGTGACGTTGCGGATCTGCGCGCCGCCATGCCACATGCCGCGGGCATGGAACGCCGCCAGGTCGGCCGCGGCCGCGCGGGCCAGCCACAGCTGGGAGGTGGAATCCTCGTTGCGGATCAGGTCGGCCAAGTCTTCGCCCACGTATTCCAGGACCAGCAGGCCTTGCTCTTGCCACCACACTTCGGGCACCCGGCAACCGGCCTGCAACAGCATCGCCAGGCGCTGGGCCTCGTGCGTCAGGCCGTTGCGCAACAGCACGCCGGGCCGCGGGAATTCACCAAGGAACAGCTTGCAGCCCACGCCCAGCAAAAAGGCCCGGACGTAGCGCAGCGCGTAGGCGACACCACGGCCGAAGCTCGGGCGGCGGCGCTTGATGATGCAGCGTACGCCATCGATCGTCACGTCCCGCACGGAGGGTTCACGCGAGGCATCCACGCTGTCGAGCCAGGCGCGCAGGCCGGGCGGCGCGTTGTGATGAACGGGCGGCTGAGTCAAGGGGTCCTCGGTACAAGACAATGGCGCGCTTCTTGCGCAATGCCCGGAAGGCTACACGCAATGACGGCGGGGCAAAAAGAAAAAAAGCCGGCGCGCGGGCCGGCTTCTTCGTACTGCGGGTACCGGCTTAGGACAGCTCGCCTTCAACCAGAACCGTGACGTCGACGAGAACGTCGGCGTGCAGGGCGACCTGGATCGGGAACTCGCCGATCGACTTCAGTTGGCCATTGGGCAGACGCACTTGCGCCTTTTCAATGCCTTCGAAACCGGCCTTCTTCAGCGCGTCGGCGATGTCGGCATTGGTGACCGAACCGAACAGGCGGCCGTCGACACCAGCCTTCTGAGCGATCTTCAGCTGGAAGCCGGAGACGCGCTCGCCCAGAGCTTGGGCGGCGGCCAGCTTTTCAGCCTGGACCTTTTCCAGCTCGGCGCGGCGAGCTTCGAATTCCTTCAGGGCGGCGTCGGTTGCACGACGAGCCTTGCGCTGGGGAATCAGGAAGTTGCGGGCGTAACCATCACGCACGCGAACGACTTCACCCAGGTTGCCCAGGTTGACGACTTTTTCGAGCAGAATAACTTGCATTTCAGTGCCCCGGATTAGTTGTGGTTGTCGGTGTAAGGCAACAGGGCCAGGAAGCGCGCGCGCTTGATGGCGGTGTCCAGCTGACGCTGGTAGATTGCCTTGGTGCCGGTCAGGCGAGCCGGGATGATCTTGCCGTTTTCTTGCACGAAGTCGCGCAGGGTGTCCAGATCCTTGTAGTCGATCTCTTCGACGCCGGCTGCGGTGAAGCGGCAGAACTTACGACGCTTGAAGAGCGGGTTCTGCTGCGTGAATTTGCGTTTTTCTTTGCGTTTTCCGAAGAAAGCCATGATATGTGCCTCTATGTTTGAGGGGGTTTGGCGGTTATCAATAACCAGGCCAGACTCCCCATAACCTATCCGTATTCAGAAGGCGCTCTCGCACCTTTTGCTCATTCCCTTCAAGCCACCTGCGGATCGCGTCCTGCGCTGCCGCTGATCTTGCGTGCCTGCTGCAAATGCAGCTTGATCTTCACCGAGTCCTTGCGGGCGGGAGCCAAAAACCCCTGCACCAGCAATTCGGACCCTAACGCGGTGTTCTTCAACAGCAACGCCAGATCGCCCAGTGCCACGGCGGTAATCGTCAATTCAACACGGCGCGGATGGCCGGCTTCAATGACTTCCGATTCGTGTGCCAGCACCATTTCCAGCGCTGGCAGTCCGGCGGGAGTGTGGCGCAAAGGCTCGCATTCAAGAACGCGGGCGCTGAGTTCCAGCTTATTCATCCTGCCAGGCACCGAGGGGACTTCACGAATGAGCTCTGCGTGAGCCCTGCTTACTCGGCCTGAGCCGGCGCTGCTTCAGCCGAAGCCTTACGGGCTTCTTCGCGCTCAACCGACTTCATCATGATCGAGGGCGTGGACTGAGCCTTCTTGGTCTTGATGACCAGGTGGCGCAGAACGGCGTCGTTGTAGCGGAACGAGTGTTCCAGCTCATCCAGCGTGGCTTGGCCGCACTCGATGTTCAGGCAAACGTAGTGAGCCTTGACGAGCTTCTGGATCGGGTAGGCCAGTTGACGGCGACCCCAGTCTTCCAGGCGGTGAACCGAGCCGCCTTGGCCCGTGACCAGCGCTTGGTAACGTTCGACCATGGCGGGCACTTGCTCGCTTTGGTCGGGGTGAACGATAAACACTACTTCGTAGTGACGCATGAGTAAAACTCCTTGAGGATGTCTCGCCGGCCAACCGTCCCGCACCCGCGCTTTCCATCATGGGTGTCGCGCCGTACCACCGCCGCGGATTGCTCCGTTTCAGGGTTTCAGCACGTTAAGACGTCGGCCCGCAAGGGGCAGCCCGCTACCCAAAAACCATGGGCGGTCGAGCAAGAAAGCCCTCGATTATCACCGATCGGGCTGCTTGACGCAAGCCAGCGCGTGGTCATGAAATAAGGGACGGGCTATTTCCGACGCCCTTGCCTGCCGGTTGCGGCAGATCGGCAACATCGATTTCCTGCGGCCGGTTGACCACGCTGACCATCACATAGCTGATGATCATCAGCAGGAACCACGAGCCCAGCTTGGCGATCGACACCCATTGCCAGACGTGCGACTGGTTCGGGTAGCGCCAGGCGTTGGCGAAGGTGCCGATGTTTTCGGCGAACCAGATGAACAAGGCCACCAGCACGAACCCCAGCAGCAGCGGCATGCGGCGGTAGACCCGCCAGATCCGGAAATACACCCAGGTCCGCGCGAACAATAGCGCCGTGCCCGCAAACAGCACCCACCGGAAATCGAAGATGAAGTGGTGCGCGAAGAAATTCACGTAGATCAGCACCGACAGCGCCAGGGTGGCGGCCAACGGGGGATGGGCGCGGAAACGGAAATCGAACAGGCGCCACACCCGGGCCAGGTAGCTGCCCACTGCCGCGTACATGAAGCCGGTGAATAGCGGCACCCCGCCGATGCGCAGCACGCTCGCCTCGGGATAAATCCACGACCCCGCGGCCGTCTTGAAGAGTTCCATGCCCGTGCCGACCACATGGAACATCAGGATCACGCGGGCCTCGCTCCAGGTTTCCATGCGCAGCGCCAGCAGCAAGGCCTGGATGCCCAGCGCGGCCAAGGTCAGGAAATCGTAGCGGGCCAAGGCAGCATCCTTGGGATACCACCAATGCGTGCCCAGCAGCAGCGCGCACATCAAGCCGCCGAACAGGCACGCCCAGGCCTGTTTCACGCCAAAGCGGAAGAACTCGTAGAGCGCGACGCCAAAACGGCCGCGGCCGGCCAGATGATTGGCCAGCCGCGATTCCCACGCCTGCAGCCCCGCGATAAGCGGCCAGTCTCTGGCCGCCGGATGGCTCACGGAACGCTCAACCTTCCACGACGGCGTAGGCCGAGTGGTTGTGGATCGATTCGAAGTTTTCGGCTTCGACGCGATAGCGCGCGATGCCGGGGTGCGCGTTCAGGCGCGCAGCCACGTCGCGCACCAGGTCTTCGACGAACTTGGGGTTGTCGTAGGCGCGCTCGGTCACGTACTTTTCGTCCGGGCGCTTGAGCAGGCCCCAGAGTTCGCACGACCCTTCTTCCTCGATCAGGCGGATGACGCCGTCCATGCTGATGTCGTCGCTCAGGATGGCCGACACGGTCACGTGCGAGCGCTGGTTGTGCGCGCCGTATTCCGAGATGGCCTTCGAGCACGGACAGAGGCTGGTGACCGGCACCTGCACGACCAGTTCGAATTCGACGCCGTCGCCCTGGGCGCGCGCGATCCACTGGACCTCGTAGTCCAGCAGGCTTTGCACGCCGGAGATCGGGGCCGACTTGTTGATGAAGTACGGGAACGAGGCGGTGATGTCGCCGCGTTCGGCATGCAGCAGCGGCAGCATGTCGGCAGCCATGGCGCGGAAAAGCGTCGGCGTCATGGGGGTGCTGCGGTACTTTTCCAGCAGCGCCACGAAACGGGACATATGCGTCCCCTTTTCTTCGGGCGGCAGCGCCACGGTCAGGGTCCAGTTGGCGACGGTGCCTTGGGCCGAGCCATCACCGCTTTCAATCAGCATGGGGTGGCGCACGCCACGGATGCCCACGCGTTGAATCGGGATGTGCCGGGTATCCGCCGAACTCTGGACGTCGGGCATCACGATGGCGGGGTCGATCGGAGAATTCATTTCAGCTTACCTGTCTAGGCAATCAGTCGCTCGCGCACGGCCTAGGAAACTTTGAGAGAGGGCCATTATCGCCCAAACCCTGGCAACCGCCAGGGAAAACCCTTCTATCCGTAGGTTGGCGGGGCCAGAACAGTGTGTTTCATATTCCGGGCAAAAGCGGCGCCTTCGCCCGGAACCCAGCGGCCGATCAGGCAAGCAGATCGGCGTAGCGGGCGCGGATCGAGCGCTCGATGCCGGCGGCATCGAGGCCGATGCCGGCCAGCAAGGCCGATTGATCGCCATGGTCGATGAAGGCGTCCGGCAAGCCCAGCTGCAGCACGGGGGTCTGCACCCCGGCGGCGCTCAGCGTTTCCAGCACGGCGCTGCCCGCGCCGCCCATGATGGACGCGTCTTCCAGCGTGACCAGCGCATCGTGCCGGGCCGCCAGATCCAGGATCAGTTCCCGGTCGATCGGCTTGACGAAGCGCATGTCGGCCACGGTGGCGTCCAGCTTGTCGGCGGCGGCCAGCGCGGCCGACACCAGGGTGCCGAACCCAAGGATCGCGATCTTCCTGCCTTCGCGGCGCACCACGCCGCGGCCCACCTCGACCGTTTCCAGGCCGGCGCTTTCGGCCGCGCCGCAACCCGCGCCGCGCGGATAGCGCACGGATGCCGGGCCGGGGTACTGATAACAGGTGGACAGCAACAGGCGCGTTTCGCTTTCGTCGGACGGCGTGGCCACCACCATATTCGGCACGCAGCGCAGGAAGGCGGTGTCGTAGTTGCCGGCATGGGTGGCGCCGTCGGCGCCCACGATGCCTGCCCGATCCAGCGCGAAGGTCACGTCCAGGTTCTGCAGGGCCACGTCATGGATGAACTGGTCGTAGCCGCGCTGCATGAAGGTCGAATAGATGGCGACGACGGGCTTCTGCCCTTCGCAGGCGATGCCGGCGGCGAACGTCACGGCGTGCTGTTCGGCGATGCCCACGTCGAAATAACGCAGCGGGAAACGCTTTTCGAATTCCACCAGCCCGCTGCCTTCACGCATGGCGGGGGTAACGGCGACCAGGCGCGAATCCTGCTCGGCCATGTCGCACAGCCAGCTTCCGAAGACCTGGGTGAAGGTGCGCTTGCCCGGCGCCTTGGACTGCTGGATGCCAACGGCGGGGTCGAACTTGCCCGGGCCGTGATAGAGCACCGGATCGGCCTCGGCCAGCTTGTAGCCCTGCCCTTTCTTCGTGACCACGTGCAGGAACTGCAAGCCTTGCAAGGCCTTCAGGTTCTGCAAGGTGGGGACCAGGGCGTCCAGGTCGTGGCCGTCGATGGGGCCTACGTAATTGAAGCCGAATTCTTCGAACAGCGTGGCCGGCGTGACCATGCCCTTGGCGTGTTCTTCAAAACGGCGCGCCAGCTCAAGCACCGGCGGCACGTGCTGCAGGACGGCGCGGCCCACGTTCTTTGCCGCAGCGTAGAAGCGGCCCGACATCAGGCGCGCCAGGTAGCGGTTCAACGCCCCCACCGGCGGCGAGATCGACATGTCGTTGTCGTTCAGGATCACCAGCAGGTTGATGTTGGGGGTGACGCCCGCATTGTTCATGGCCTCGAAGGCCATGCCGGCCGACATGGCGCCGTCACCGATGACGGCGATGTGCTGACGCTGCACGCCGGCGTTGCGCGAGGCCACCGCCATGCCCAGCGCGGCCGAGATGGACGTCGACGAATGCGCGGTGCCGAAGGCGTCGTATTCGGATTCGCTGCGCTTGGGAAAGCCCGAGATCCCGCCTTCCTGGCGCAGCCGCGCCATGCCGGCGCGGCGGCCCGTCAGGATCTTGTGCGGATAGGACTGGTGGCCCACGTCCCAGACGATGCGGTCATGCGGCGTGTCGAACACCTGATGCAGCGCCAGCGTGAGCTCGACCGTGCCCAGATTGGACGACAGGTGCCCGCCCGTTTTGGATACCGACTCCAGCACGAAGCCGCGCAGCTCGTCCGCAAGCTTCTTCAGCTCGCGACGATCCAGGCGCTTGAGGTCTGCCGGGGATTGAATGCGGTCCAACAAATCAGTCGTCATGCTTTTATGGGGTTCGTTGACCCGGCATGGATTCAAGCCGGGCTAGTCACGGATCAGCGGTCTCGAAGGACGATGAAGTCGGCCAGTTGCGCCAAGCGCCCGCCGGCGTCGCCCAAGGGTTCCAGCGCCGCCAGCGCCGCTTCACGCAATTCGTCGGCGAACGCCCGCGCCTCGGACAGGCCCAGGAGCGACACGTACGTCGGCTTGTTTTCCGCCGCGTCCTTGCCCGGCGTCTTGCCCAGGCTGGCCGTGTCGGCGGTCACGTCAAGGATATCGTCCACAACCTGGAACGCCAGGCCCATTGCCTGCGCGTAGGCGTCCAGCGCCTGGCGCGAGGCCGAGCTGGCGCCGGCGACGATACCGCCCAGCGCGACGCTGCAGGCCAGCATGGCGCCGGTCTTCATGCTGTGCATGGTCTGGAGGTCGTCGCGCGACAGCGATCGGCCGACGCTGAGCAGGTCGATGGCCTGGCCACCCGCCATGCCCTGGCTGCCGGCGGCGCGCGCCAGCGATTGCGTGGCCTGCACGATCAGCGCAGGCGCGATCGGCATCGAGGCCAGCAGGTCGAAGGCCAGCGGCTGCAAGGCGTCGCCCGCCAGCATGGCGGTGGCTTCGTCGAACTTCACGTGCGTCGTGGGCTGGCCGCGGCGCAACGTATCGTCGTCCATGCAGGGCAGGTCGTCATGCACCAGCGAATACGCGTGGATCAGTTCCACCGCCGCCGCGGCGCGGTCAAGCGACGCTTCGATGGCCAGCACGCTGCCGCTGACCGGGCAGGCTTGGCCCGCGGCGTAGACCATCGCGGCGCGCACGCGCTTGCCGCCGCCCAGGACGGCGTAGCGCATGGCTTCATGGAGACGGACAGGCAGCACATCCGCGGGGGGCATCAGGTCGTCGAGGACGTCTTCGACGTGCCGCACACGGCCCTGCAGCCATTCCGGGAAGGCGAGTTGAGTTTGCTTCATCGGGTTCTTATTCGTCATCCAGCGCCGCCGGGTCCAGCGGACGCAGCAAGTCGCCCTCCAGGACCTTGACCTGCTGTTCGGCCTGCGCCAAGCGGTCCTGGCAGACCCGGGTGAGCGCGACGCCGCGCCGGTAGGCGGCCAGCGATTGCTCAAGCGGCAACGAGCCGTCTTCCATGGCCGCAACCAATGACTCCAATTCGGCCAGGGCCGTTTCGAAATCCTGGGGCAAGGGACGGTCGTCGATCTGCGGATCGGCTTGTGTGGGTTTGGCCAAACGGGTCTCCGAGGGCGCTAGGGGTGGATCAATCTCCGAATTGTACGAGATAGCCACGCCGAACCCGCGTGCGTCCGGACGATCAGGCCGATGCCCCCGCAAGACCCGCGATCGCCGCGCGCAGCGCTGGCCCCACGCGCGTGCGCAAGTCCGGCTCGGGCAACAGGCTGGCGGGACCGCCGCAGCTCATCACGAAGACGCCTTCGCCCGTGATGGACGTGAACGGCACGGCGACGGCATTGATGCCCGACTGCCACTCGCCGATGGCGAAACAGCAGCCCGATTCCTGCAGTTCCAGGCGGGCGCGGACAATGGCGTCCGCCGGCGGCGCGGCCGGCCCCAGGCGCGCCATTACTTCGTCGCAGGCGCTTGCCGGCAGGCTGGCCAGATACGCCCGGCCCATCGCGCTGTCCAGGCTGGCGCGGTAGCCGACCGGCAGCCGCAAGTACAGGGCGGATGACCCGTGGATGGCCTCGACATAGGTCATGGCATCGCCGTCGAAGGCGCCGAGGGCGACCGCGCCACCGGTATCCCGGGCCAGTTCGGTCATCGAGGCCTTGGCCAGTTCGCGCACCTCCAGCCCTGCCAGCAAGCCAAAGCCCAGCGCCAGCACGCCATAGCCGGGCGAGTACTTGCCGGTATCAGGGTGATAGCGCAGATAGCCCAGCTCGGTCAGCGTGTAGGTGATGCGGCTGATGGTGGGCTTGGGCAGGCCGGTCAGACGCGCCAGATCCAGGTTGCCCAGCGCGTTCACGCCGTGGCGAAAGCAGCGCAGCACGTCCAGCCCCCGCGCCAGCGCGGTGATGAAATCGGGCGAATTGGCGCCCTCGCCCACGCCGGCCGTGCGTTTGCGGCGCGCCGGCTGGCTGAGTTCCAGTGTCTCGTCGGGCTTGCTGGCGGCGTGGATGACGCGCTTGGTGTCAGAAAAAGATTGCATTTCTATTCGCTTCGTTTTTATAGTTTATTCCGAATAACAAAACTAAATTCCATATAACGGAATTTAAATGATCCAAGGAGACTTGGCAAGCCACCGCGCCGCTACCCGGCGCGCGGTCCGGTCAAGCCAAGCCCGCCGATCCACTCACGCACGCGATTCCAAGGGGAAAAACATGATTCGCACGAGCATCAAACTGCTGGCCACCGTATTGCTCAGCGCCGCCGCATTGGGCGCGCAGGCCGACACGTATCCGGCGCGGCCGATCAAGGTCGTCTCGCCCTTCCCGGCCGGCGGCGCCACCGATGTGCTGACCCGCATCCTGGCCGAACGCATGGCCAAGACATTGGGCCAGCCCATGATCGTGGAGAACAAGGCAGGCGCGGGCACGTCCATCGGGGCGGCGTTCGTTTCGCGGGAACAGCCCGACGGCTACACCATCCTGATGGCCACGAATTCCACGCTGGTGACGAACCGCTACCTGTACAAGGAACTGCCTTACGACCCGGACGGCTTCTCGCCGATCGGCATGGTGGGCGTCGGCCCGCTGGTCCTGCTGTCCAGCCCCAAGCGACCGTTCAACAGCACGCAGGACGTGGTGGCCTACGCCAAGCAGAATCCGGGCAAGCTGACGTTCGCGACCTTCGGGCCCGGCACGTCGTCGCACCTGGCCGGCGAACTGTTCAAGGAGCGCGCCGGCATCGACATCCTGCACGTGCCCTTCAAGGGCGCGACCCAGGCCCTGCCCGCGCTGATCAGCGGCGACGTGGACCTGTTCTTTGACATGGTCGCCACCGGCATGCCGCAGGCGGACGCAGGCAAGGTCAAAGTCTTCGCCATCACCAGCCCCTCGCGGCTGGCGACGTTGCCCAAGCTGCAGACGCTGGCGGAAGAAGGCTACCCCGCCTTCGACATGACGGCCTGGTTCAGCTTCGTGGCGCCCAAGGGCACCCCGGCGCCGGTCCTGGCGAAGCTGCAGGCCGCGCTGACCGAAACCTTGCAGGACGAAGCCGTGAAGAAGCGCATGCTGGACATGGGCATCGACCCGCGTTCGGGCACCGCGGCCGAACTGGACAAGCAGGTCAAGACCGAACAGCCGATCGTCTCGCAACTGATCAAGCAGGCCAACATCGTCCTGCAATAAGCGCACGCGCGGCTCCCGCGCCAACGGTTTAGTGACAAATCGTTCGCGGTCTTGCCGGCCCGCGAAACGGCGGCAGGCCACTCGGCCCACCGCCCTTTCCCCCGACAGCACCCATCCGGGTCCTGTCGGTTTTTTACGCCTTGCCTAACCGCTGGATACAGAAAGCGGGCACTTGCCGCTGCTAAGGTGAAGAGGATTCACCAGCGGGAGCCCGGATGCCTGATACCGAAGACCGATACGCCCGCCTGGACGCCGCCCGCTGGCTGGCCGCCGTGGCCGTCGTCCTGCTGCACAGCGCGGCGCTGATCGTCAGCGACCCGGCCGCGTATGGCGGCGGCGCCTGGCTGGCCGCCAATCTCTACGACTCGGCGGCGCGCTGGTGCGTGCCCGTCTTCGTCATGGTCAGCGGCGCATTGCTGCTGGATCCCGGCAAGCCCCAGGACGCCCTCAAGTTCTACAGCCGCCGCATGGCGCGCATCTGCGCGCCGCTGGTGTTCTGGACCCTGTTCTACCTGACGTGGCGCACGGGGCTGGACTGGTGGGACGACGGGCGCGTCGACGTTTCCTTCTGGCCGCGCAAGGTCGTCCAGGGCGAGCCGTACTACCACCTGTGGTACCTGTACATGATCGTGGGGCTGTACCTGTTCGCCCCCCTGGCCCGCATGCTGTATGCGCGCAGCACGCCCCGCGGCAGGTCGCTCTGGGTCGTGGGCATCCTGGGGGTGGCGATCCTGGACGCGCTGTATCGCCGCGCGCTCGGCGCGCCGCACGGCTTCTTCCTGACTTGGTTCCTGCCCTATCTGGGCTACTTCGTGGCGGGCCGCCTGATTTTCGACGGAGAAATGCGTATCCCCCGGCCGGGCCTGATGCTGGCGGCCAGCGTGGCCGTCACCGCGCTGGGCGTGACGGCCATGTCCAACGGTCACACGCTGGACACCTATTTCTACGACTACTTCAGCCTGACGGTGCCGTTCATGTCGCTGGCCGCCTTCCAGTGGATCGTGTCCTCGCCACGGCTGCCACGGCTGGCCGCGCTGGCGCCGCTGACGTTCGGCGTGTATCTGATCCACCCCGTGTTCCTGGACGTGGCGCGCCGCGCCGGCGCGTTCACGGGCGGCGATCGCGACGCCTGGACCGTGCCGCTGCTCACCCTCGCCGTATTCGCCCTGTCGGCCGCCAGCAGTTGGCTGCTCAGGCGTCATCCGGCGACCCGCCGGCTCGTCTGAAAGACCTACGCCGCGAAGGGTTAATCGGGTTTGGCACCCGGCCAAACATCCCCCTCCACAACTTCACCAAGCTTCACGGATCTTCACGGGCGTAGGGGAATCCCTTGGGGTACAATTCACGGCTTATTTGATCGGCCAGACACCGATTTTTCTTCGCGCCAGCACGGATTTAGCCAAGCTCGACTGTCGAGCTCAAGCGTTTGCACAAGCAGTTCGCAAAATCGCTGGGCTTGAAACAAAAGCGCTTGGCAGAGCTCAAACCGTCCTGGCTTTTTTATCCGAGCGGAGGGAATCATGACCGACATCGGTCGGATGGCACATGTCGTGCCAGCTCGCACCCAGCTACCCGTCAGTGCTTATTTTGACGAAGCCCTCTTTGCCCGCGAGCAAGAACTCATTTTCAAGCAATCCTCGCAGTACGTCGGCCACCAGAAATTAGTGCCCGAGATCGGGGATTGGCGTACGTTGGTTCAGGAAAACGCAGGGCGCGTGCTGGTTCGCAACCAGCAAGGCGTTGAACTCATCTCAAATGTCTGCCGTCACCGCCAGGCGTTGATGCTGGGCGGCGAGGCCGGCAATGTGGCCGGCAACTGCAATTCCCAAGGCAATCTGAAAGCCACCGGCGGCAACATCGTCTGCCCGCTGCACCGCTGGACGTACAACAACCAGGGCGAGTTGTTGGGCGCGCCGCAGTTCGAGACCACGCCCTGCATGAACCTGCAGAAGTTCCGGCTGCGCGATTGCCACGGCCTGCTGTTCGAAGGCCCGCGCGATCCGGCTTCCGACATGGCTCCGCTGTTCTCTCGCCCCGAGTTCAACTTCGGCGACTACGTGCTCGACCATGTCGAAGTGCATCAGTGCAACTACAACTGGAAGACCTTCATCGAGGTCTATCTTGAGGATTACCACGTCGGTCCGTTCCACCCCGGCTTGGGCCGCTTCGTCACCTGCGACGACCTGACCTGGGAATTCAACGACTGGTACAGCCTGCAGAAGGTCGGCGTGCACAATGCGCTGGCGCAACCGGGTTCGGACGTGTACAAGCAGTGGCACGACCGCCTGCTGTCGTTCCGCGACGGCGACGCGCCGGATTTCGGCGCCGTGTGGGTCACGTATTTCCCGACCCACATGATCGAGCTCTATCCGCACGTGCTGGTGTTGTCCACGCTGTATCCGAAGAGCCCGCAAGAAACGATCAACGTCGTCGAGTTCTACTACCCCGAGGAAATCTCGGCGTTCGAACGCGAATTCGTCGAGGCGCAGCGCGCCGCCTACATGGAGACGGCCATCGAAGACGATGAGATCGCCGAACGCATGGACGCAGGCCGCAAAGCCCTGATGCTGCGCGGCGTGAACGAGGCCGGCCCCTACCAGTCGCCGATGGAAGACGGCATGCAGCATTTCCACGAGTGGTACCGGCGCATCATGCAAGACGTGTGAACGCAGGCCCTGCCCACACAGGGCTTGCCGCAATCGGAACAAGGGCCTCGCGCATCGCGAGGCCCTTTTCATTGCGCGGCGCGAAGCGCGCCATTACCCGATCGCGCCTGCCACCGTGCGTTCGCCGATGGCCAGCCCCACCGTCATGCCGACGCCGGAGTGCATGACCGCCACGGTCGTGGCCGCGTCCACCGGCATCACCGAGAACGGCGCCGGGCCGTGGGCGCCGTACACGCCCTGCCAGCGCTCCACCACGCGCAGGCGCGCTCCCAGCGCCTGCGACGCCAGGTCCAGCATGGCGTTGTCGACCGCCTCGTCATTGAACGGGAACGCATCCTGGCCATAGCGGTGCGAATCCCCGATGATCAGTTCGCCATAAGGCGTGGGGCTGATCAGCAGGTGGATGCCGTTTTCCAGCAGCATCGGCGTGCGCGCCTGGATCACGTCGCGCAGGGCGTGCGCCGACGGCAGATCCGAGAAGGCGCCGTAATGCACGCAGGACAAGCCCGTCAGCAATGGGCGGTCCAGCGCGACGGGGTTCGTCTCGAACGCCGCGCGCAGCATCTGCAGCCGGGTGATTTCCAGATTCAGGGGCGCGAAGCGTTCAGGCAACAGCGTCAGGTAGTCGTGGCCGGGGCACACAAAAACGTGCTTGCCCTGAAAGTCGCCGGCGGTCGTGCCGACCAGGCCGTTTTCCACCGCGCGCGCGAGCGTGCCGGTGATGAAGGTCACGCCCAGGGCTTCAGCCAGATAGCGCGTGATCGCAGGCAGGGCCTCGCGGGAGTAGATCTGCAAGTCGTCGTGGCCGCGCAGCCCCATGCAGTGGTGCGCCAATTGGCCATCGTACAGGCCGGCCACGTCGCGGGCGGACAGCAGGTCCGCGCGATAGCCTTCCTGCTTCAGGCGGGTGTCCGCAAACTCCTGCAGCACGGTGGCCTCATCGGCATTGCGGGCCAGCACGAGGGCGCCGTTGGCGCGCACATGGAAGCCGGCCTTGGCGGCCAGATCCAGCCACAGTTCGCGGGCCTGCTGCGCATGCGACAGCATCATGCCGGGCGGCTGGCCGGTCACGATGACCTGGCCGAAGTTGCGGATCGTGGCGCCGTGCGCCTGGCGGCTGCGTTCGATCACGGCCACCGACAAGCCGCGCTTGGCGGCTGCCCAGGCGTGCGCGATGCCGAGCATCCCTGCGCCCACCACGATTACGTCGTAAGTTTTCATCTCAGGAACATTGCTAGAGGAATAGCGGGGGAAGCCGCCGCGCCGCGGCGCTTCCCGGCGGGCGGCGGCGCGGGCGACCCGCGCTGCCGCATTGGCGGACGCTTACTTCTTCTTCGGCTCGGACTTGCCGTCGTAGCGCTTGGTCCATTCGGCGATGATGCGTTCGCGGTTCGTGGCGGCCCACACGAAGTCGTTCTTGATCATGCGCTTGGTCAGGTCGGCCGGCAGGTTGGGGTTGACCGTGGCGATGGACGGGATCGCCAGCACCGCGAAGTTGGCCTTGTACAGCTCGTTGGCCTCGCGGCTGGCGGAGAAGTCGGCCAGCTTGCGGGCGGCTTCCAGGTTCTTCGTGCCCTTCATGATGGCGGTGGCTTCGACTTCCCAGCCCAGGCCTTCCGACGGGAACACGGCTTCGACCGGCGCGCCGTCGGCCTTCAGCTTGGCGGCGCGGTAGTCGAATGACACGCCGATCGGGAACTCGCCCGCGGCAGCCATGTTGCAAGGCTTCGAACCCGAGTGCGTGTACGAACCGATGTTCTTGTGCAGGGCGTCCATGTAGGCCCAGCCCTTCTCTTCACCGAAGATCTGCAGCCACGCGCTGACATCCAGGAAGCCCGTGCCCGAGGAGGCCGGGTTCGGCATGACGATCTTGCCGGCGTAGACCGGCTTGGTCAGGTCTTCCCACGACGTGGGCTTGGGCAGCTTCTGCTTTTCGGCTTCGATGGTGTTGAAGCAGATGGCAGCGGCGTAGCCGTCCATGCCGACCCACGACGGCTCTGCCTTGGCGTCGCGCATGTTCGCGGCGATCTGGTCCAGGCCCTTGGGGGCGTAGGGTTGCAGCATGCCTTCCTTGTCCATCAGACCCAGCGCCGTGCCGGCCAGGCCCCAGATCACGTCGGCCTTGGGGTTGCTTTTTTCAGCCAGCAGCTTGGCGGCGATGATGCCGGTGGAGTCGCGGACCCACTGGATCTTGATGTCGGGATTGGCGCGCTCGAACGCGGCCTGGTAGACCTTGATCTGGTCGGCTTCGAGCGCGGTGTAGACCGTCAGCGTGGTCTCGGCGGAGGCGGCGCCCATCACGCCCGTCAGGGCGGCGGCCAGTGCAAGCAGCTTGTAGCGATTCATGAAGAACTCCGTGGATGAGCGGAAAAAAAGGGTGAGAGTCGCCCCCGCGGCCGACGGCTGCCGGCTGCGGTACGCGGTGTGAAAGAAAGGAATGCGGCCGGCGGCGCCGGTCGGTCGGGGTCTAGTTCAGGGCCGTTCGCCTCGCGCCAGACGGGCTTCGACATCGGTCACGACGGCCGGCAGGTCGGCCACCGTGTCGATCAGGTAATGCGGGGCGGCGGTCGAGAGTTCGCGAGTCGCCTCGGCGCGCGCCTTGTCGCGCCCCGCTTCGTCCAGGCTCAGGTATTCGTCCAGCGTCAGGCCGGCGGCGTTGCCCGACAAGAGCAGCCCCACCGTCCACATGCCGGCACGGCGGCCTTCTTCGATGCCGGGCGAGGTGTCGTCGACCTTGATGCAGCCTGCGACGTCCGACAGGCCCAGTTCCACGACGTTCTTCAGCGCCATCGCCGGCGCCGGGCGCGCGCGCGGCACGTCGTCGCTGGCCACGATGCAATCGGGCTCCAGGCCTTCAGAGGCGGCGCGCTCGACGACGCGGCGCATGACGCTGCCCGGGTAGCCCGAGCAGGATCCGATCTTCAGGCCGTGCTGGCGCAGCGCGCGCAGCAGTTCGGCCGCGCCGGGGATGGCCGCCGAATACTGTGCGACCTTTTCCAGCTGCATCGGCAAAAAGCGTTCATAGATGGCGGTCACGTCGTCATCGGTCGGCAGGCGGCCGAACTGGGCCTGGTACTGGCTGGCGATGGCGGGCTGGTCGCACAGGGCGCGGATGTGGTCCCACTTGCCCATGCCCATCGGGCCGCGGGCCTCTTTCAACGACACGTCCATGCCGAACTGCGAGAACGCATCCACGAACACCTTGGTGGGCGCGAACGATCCGAAGTCGACCAGCGTGCCGGCCCAGTCGAAGATCACGGCTTCAAGTTGAACGGGCAAAGGGGAAACAGTCATGAGGGTCATCCTAAGAATAAGCGGTCAAGAAGCCACGGGGCGGCGCCAAGCCTGGCTGCGCGCCACGAGCGCGCGGCTGGCCAGGTGCAGCATCAGGGCCGCGACGGCCGAACTGGCCATGATCACCGTGCACATGGCGGCGGCTGGACCGATGAAGCCGGCGTCGTCCATGTTCAGCACGGCGACGGCGGCCAGCACCGTGGACGGGCTGTACAGGAACACCACGGCCGACACGGTCGTCATGGCGGAAACGAACAGATAGCGCGCAACGTCCAGCGCCGCCGGCAGGCACATCGGCAAGGTCACGCGCAGGAACGTCGTCATGCGCGGCACCTTCAACGACGCCGAGGCGGCTTCGAACTCCGGATCCAGCGCGTTGAGCGCGGTCGCCGCCGTCAGGTGCGCGCTGGTGTAGAAGTGGACGACCGTGCACAGGATCAGCAACGGCATCGTGCCGTACAACAAGTTCAGCGGGTTCAGCAGGCTGTTGAAGAAGAAGATGTAGCCCAGGCCCAGCACCAGTCCCGGAACGGCCATCGGCATCAGCGCCAGCATGCTGACGGCGCCGCGCAGGCCGCGCGCCACCGAGCCGCGCGCGGGCACCTTCTCCATCATCCAGGCGCCGACGAACACCACCGCCGTGCCGATCACGGCCGTGCAGAACGCCAGCTGCAAGCTATTGCGCCAGGCCAGCCAGCCCCCGCCGTCCATGTTGTCGAAATCGTAGGAACGCAACGACATGGACAGGTTGTACGGCCACATCTTCACGAACGACGCCCAGACGGCCACGCCGATGATCAGCAGCAGGAAGGCGGCCAACACGCTGGCCAGTGCAAGGAAGGCGGCATCGCGCCGGCCATTCACGCCCGAGACATAAGGTTGGGCCCGGCCGCTCATCTGGGCGCCTTGGCGGGCGCGCAGCCGGCGGTCCAGCACGAAGGTCAGCAACGCGGGCAACAGCAGCAGGATGCCGATGGCCGCGCCTTTGGGGAAGTTCTGCTGACCGACCACCGCCTTATAGGCTTCCATGGCCAGCACGTTGTAGTCGCCGCCCACCACCTTGGGCACGCCGAAATCGGTCACGGTCAGGGTGAACACCACGCAGCAGGCCGAGAACACGGCATAGCGCGTGCCGGGCAGCGTCACGGTCAGGAACGTGCGCCACGGGCCGGCGCCCATCGCCCGCGCGGCATCATACAGGCGGCCGTCGGCCAGCGTCAGGCCGGTCAGCAGGATCATCAGCGCGTGCGGGAAGGTGTAGAACGCCTCGCCCACGACGATGCCCCAGAAGCCGTAAATGGTGGCGCCCCCCGTCAGGCCCTTGAGCAGGCCCTGGTTGCCCAGCAGATAGACCAGCGCGATGCCGGGCAGGAGCGAAGGCGCCAGCAGCGGCAGCAGCGCGATGGTGCGCAGCACGCCCTTGCCCGGCAGCCGCGTGCGGGTCAGGCCATACGCGAAACCGTAGGCGCACGGCACCACCAGCAGCATCGTGACGATACCGACCATCAGACTGCGCCCGACCATGGAAAGAAAGCCGTCCGCGCCGATGATGCCGGTCACGACCGACAGGCCGGCCCAGGCGCCGTCGCTGTCGGTGACGGATTTAACCAGGATCGCGGCCAATGGCAACGCCAGGAACAGCACCAGGAACAGCACCAGCGCGCCCTGCCCCGCCGTCAGGCCCAGCGCCCCGATCCAGCCGGGCAAGGGGCGGCGGCCCAGGACGACCGCGGGCATGGCGGGGGACGCGGGCATGGCGGCCGAGGCGGCCGTTTCGGCGGCGGAAGATCCAGTCATGGCGGAATCAAGCGTAGGCGCGAATCGCATGGCGCGGCAGCTCCACCCAGCAACGGCTGGCAGCGTGAGGGCCCAGCAGGGCGTCTCCGATTTCTGGGGACACGATGGAGTGCACGGTGGAACCGGGCACCCCCTCCAGGCGCAACGCCAAGCGGTAGCCACGGCCCAGGAACACGCCGTCCAGCACGTCGGCAAGCATCGAATTCGGTTCTTCCGGACGCGCCATGCTGACGCGCACCGCTTCGGGACGCACGAACAGCTTGCCCGACTGGCCGCCCAGCGCTTCGTCCACGGCCAGTTCCTGGCGGCCGACGCGTGCCCGATGGGCGTCGATGCGCTCGAACGGCAGCCAGTTCGCCTCGCCCACGAAATCGGCGATGAAGGCAGACCCCGGCTGACGGTAGAGTTCGCGCGGCGTCCCGTACTGTTCAATGACACCGCCGTTCATGACAGCGATGCGGTCGGCCATCACCATGGCCTCTTCCTGGTCATGCGTCACCATCAAGGTCGTGATGGACAGGCGCTTTTGCAAGGCGCGCAGCTCGATGCGCAGGTGCTCGCGCACCCGGGCGTCCAGGGCGGACATGGGTTCGTCCAGCAGCAGCAACGACGGCGACGGCGCCAGCGCGCGCGCCAGGGCCACGCGCTGTTGCTGTCCGCCGGAGATCTGTCCCGGATATTTGTCCGCGGCGCCGCCCAACCCCACCAGCGTCAGCATTTCCTCGACCCGGTTGGCGACGTGCTTGCGGTGGGCGCGCTTGCCGCTCAGGCCGTAAGCCACGTTCTGGGCCACGGTCAGGTTGGGAAACAGCGCATAGGACTGGAACAGGATGCCGTAGTCGCGCTCTTGCGGCTCGGCATGGGAGATATCCCGGCCCGACAGCACGATGGTGCCGCTGTCCTGGCGTTCCAGGCCGGCGATGGCCCGCAGCAGGGTCGTCTTGCCGCAACCGGACGGGCCCAGCAGGCACACCAGCTCGCCTGCCCGGATATCCAGCGAAACATCGGCCAGCGCCGTATGGCTGCCGAACCGTTTCACGAGATTTCGAACTGTCAGGAAGGCGTTATCGGGTTGGGGCATGGGGCCTCCGGTCTGGGAACGAAGGCAGTATGGAAGCCGTGTATTGAGTGTTTATGACACTTCGCGCAAATGCAGTAATAAAAACATCAAATTATTTTGGTGTACTGGCGGTCTTGCGCATTGCGTCCCTTTCCTGCCCCCCACCATCGTGCTTGTCGCCGAACTCAAATCCTTCTACGCCGTGGCTCGCTGCGGCACCGTCACCAAGGCCGCCGCCCAGCTGGGTGTCAGCCAACCCACGGTGACGGGGCAACTGCGCCAGCTGGAGTCGCGGTACGGCGTCGAGCTGTTTCACCGGCAGGGCCGCGGCATGCGTCTGTCAGATGCCGGCCATAGCCTGATGCCGATGGTGGAAAAACTGGTCCAGCAGGAAACCGAGATCGATTTCCGGCTGCGCGACGCCAGCGACCTGCGCGAGGGCAATCTGCGCATCGGCGCGACCGGCCCCTTCTACATCATGGATACGGTGCGCCGGTACAACCAGCGCTACCCCGGCATCGACCTGACCGTCACGATCGGCAATTCGCAGTCGATGCTGCAAGCGTTGCACGACTACCGCATCGAGATTGCCACGTCATCTTTTCTGATGGATGACAAGCACCTGTACCGTCGGATGATCGCGGCCGACCCGATCCGCGTGGTGACGCACCGCGACCACCCGCTGGCGCGCCGCAACCAGGTTCGCCTGGCCGACCTGGCCGATCACGCGGTGCTGCTGCGCGAGCCCGGCTCCATGACGCGCCAACTGACCGAGGACGCCCTGGCGGCGGCTGGCGTCACGGTGCGGCGCACCCTGGAGATCGGCAGCCGGGAGTCGATCCGGCAAGCGATCCTGTGCGACCTCGGCATCAGCCTGATCCCGTCGCGCGAAATCCCCTCGCATCCCGATCTGGCGGCGCTGGACATCGAAGGCGCCGACATCGTGATGAACGAATACCTGTACTGCCTGCGCGAGCGCCAACCGGTGCAATTGATCGCGCGATTTCTGGAGATGGCGCCGGCAGCCGGCTGACCGTGAAGGTCACTGCCCGCCTCTCCCCCTTGCGGCCACTCAGGAGACAACCATGGCCTTGACCTTGCAAGACATCGAGCAGATTTTCCTGGAGCGCGGACACCGTTCCTATCACGGCGAATCCGTCAGCCATTTGCGGCATGCGCTGCAGACTGCGGCGCTGGCCGAACGAAACGGCGCCAACGCGCAATTGATCACCGCCTGCCTGCTGCACGATCTGGGCCACCTGATCGCCGACCGGCCGGGCACGCCCACGCTGCGCGGCATCGACGACAAGCACCAGTATTTCGTGCTGCCGTTCCTGCGCGGGCTGTTCAGCTCGGCCGTGCTGGATCCCATCCGGCTCCACGTGGAAGCCAAACGCTACCTCTGCTACGTGGAGCCGCAATATGAAGCGTCGCTCTCGGAAGATTCGAAGCGCAGCCTGGCATTGCAGGGGGGCAGCTTCGATGCGGGCCAGGCGGTGGATTTCGCCAGCATGCCGGGCGCGCCGGATGCGATTCGTCTAAGGCGGTGGGACGACATGGCCAAGGTGCCGGGGCTGGCCACACCGCCCCTGGACCACTTCCTGGAAATCGCCGAAAGCGTCTCGGGACGGGTGAAGCTGGCCGCGATCTGGTAGCGGCGGCAAGCAAGCCAGGCGCGCCAAAGAAGAAAGCCAGGGCAATCGCCCTGGCTTGCGGTCTTGGTCAGAGGGGCGTAGGCCGCCTCAGGCGCCCTTGGCCACCGGGCGCGACGGGTCGCTGCACCACTCGCTCCACGATCCCGGGTACAGGCGCGATCCCGCCAGGCCCGCGATCTCCATCGACAGCAGGTTGTGGCAAGCGGTGATGCCCGAGCCGCACTGGTGCACGATGGATGCCGGGTCGCGGCCATCCAGCAAGCTTGCGAATTCGGCGCGCAACTGTTCGGCGCTCTTGAAGCGGCCGTCGGCTTGCAGGTTTTCGCCGTTGGGGCGGTTCAAGGCGCCCGGAATGTGCCCGGCCACCGGGTCCATGGGCTCGACCTCGCCGCGGTAGCGGTTGGCGGCGCGCGCGTCGATCACGGTGAAGGACGGCTGGGCGATGTTGGCCAGCACGGCGCTGGCGTCCACGGCACCCGCCAGCGACGCGCCCGGCTCCACGGGCTTTCCAGCCTGCACGGGCGCGGCGGGCTCGGTCGTCGTCGGCAGTCCGGCGGCCACCCAGGCCTGCCAGCCGCCGTCCAGCACGGCCACGCGGTCGTGGCCCAGCCAGCGCAGCATCCACCACAGGTGCGCGCCGTACATGCCGCCGCTGGCGTCGTAGGCGACGACCAGCGTCTGCGGCGTCACGCCGTGCGCGGCCATCAGCGCGCCGAATTCGGCGCGCGAGGGCAAGGGATGGCGGCCGTTCTTGCCGGTGCGGGGTGCGGCCAGTTCGGTCTCGTGGTCCAGGTAGCGGGCGCCGGGGATGTGGCCGGCGTCATAGGCCTGGCGGCCGGCCGCGTGGTTGGTCAGGTCATGGCGCACGTCGAACACCCGCAGGTCGGGCGTATCGAGGCGCGCGGCCAGATCGGCGGCGGAAATCAGTGTCATCGTCATTCGGTGTGCTCCTGGTCTAGGGGGCGCGGGTCAGGCCGGCTTGGGGTCGCGCATCGTGCGCCACACCGACAGCAGCCCCGCGGAAATGATCAAGCCCATGCCGGCCCAGGCCACGCCGTCCAGGTGGTCGCCCCAGAAGCCCATGCCCAGCAAGGCCGCGAAGATGATGGTGCTGTATTGCAGCGCCGCGGTCAGCAGCGCGGACCCCATGCCGAAAGCCCGGGTCATGGCAAGCTGGCCGAACATGCCGGCCACACCCACGCCGAACAGCGACGCATAGCCCTGCCAATCGGCCTGGCCCCAGCCTTCGAACCATAGCCCGGCCACGCTGGACACGCAGACCGCCACGGAAAAGAACAGCACGGTGCGCCATTCGGGTTCGCCGATCCGGCCCAGTTGGCGGATCTGCATCATGGCGATCGCCGACATGGCCCCGGCGCCCATGCCCATGACCGCGGCCACCCATTGGTCGTCGTTGATGCTGGGCCGCAGCACGGCGATCACGCCCAGAAAGCCCAGCGCCACCGCCACGATGCGCACGGGGTCGCGCTGCGCGCCGCCCCAGCCCAGCATCCAACAGGCGATGAAAAGCGGCGCGGTGTAGTTCAGGCTGGTGGCGGTGGCCAACGGCAGGTGCGAGATGGCGAAAAAGCCCAGCCACATCGACGTGACGCCGGACAGGTTGCGCCACAGGTGCAGCTTCCAGCTGGTGGGGATGATGGATTGCCGGCCGGCGCGCGCCCACAGCAGCAGCAGGATCACCGAAGGCAGCCCGCGGAACAGCACGATCTGCGGGAGGGAGGCGCCGTGCTCGGTACCGAGCTTCACGAACGACCCCATGATGGCGAACATGGCGGACGCCAGCAACATCCAGAGAGCCTGCATTGGGGTCTGCGCTAAGGGAAAAGTGGGGAGGAATAGGGGAAAGCGATACTATACTCTCCGTCACCGGGAGCGGTGCCGGCCAGTCGGGGAACTGGCGGGCCGCCGTAGTGTCGAACCCGGGTATTTCCCGCTCGCAGAGGAACACAAAAAACATGAAACGCATTGTCTTGTTCGTCATCACCAACCTGGCCGTCATGCTCGTGCTGTCGGCCACGCTGCGCATCCTGGGCGTAGACCGCTACATCACCGCCAACGGCCTGAACCTCAACGCCCTCCTGATCTTCTCGGTCGTCGTGGGCTTCACGGGCGCGATCATCTCGCTGCTGATCAGCAAGCCGATGGCCAAATGGAGCACCGGCGCGCAGGTGCTGGATCCGAACGCCCCCCGCAACCAGCGCGAAGCCTGGCTGGTCGACACCGTGCACCAGCTGGCCGACCGCGCCGGCATCGGCCGCCCGGAAGTCGCCATCTATGACGGCGCGCCCAACGCGTTCGCCACCGGCGCGTTCAAGAACGACTCGCTGGTCGCGGTGTCGACAGGCCTCCTGGAAAGCATGAGCGAAGAGGAAGTCGCCGCCGTGCTGGCGCACGAAGTGGCCCACATCGCCAACGGCGACATGGTCACGCTGACGCTCATCCAGGGCGTGGTGAACACGTTCGTCGTGTTCCTGGCCCGCGTGGTCGGCTACTTCATCGACCGCGTCGTGTTCAAGAACGAACGCGGCATCGGCCCGGGCTACTACATCACCGTGCTGGTCTGTGAAATCATTTTCGGCGTGCTGGCCTCGATCATCGTGGCCTGGTTCTCGCGCCAGCGCGAATACCGCGCCGACGCCGGTTCGGCTCACCTGATGGGCGCGCGCGAACCCATGATCCGCGCCCTGGCCCGCCTGGGCGGCCTGGAACCGGGCGACCTGCCCAAGTCCTTCGAGGCCTCGGGCATCACCGGCCGCGGCGGCATCTCGGCCATGTTCGCCTCGCACCCGCCGATCCCGGCCCGCATCGCGGCCCTGCAAAACGCGCGGGTCATCTAAGCCGGCCCCGGCCTGCTCCCCTTTTGCCCAAGCGGCAAAAAGCCCCTCCTCGGAGGGGCTTTTTCATGGACGGCATCCGCCGCGCATCAGCACTCGACGATGTTCACCGCCAGACCGCCGCGTGCCGTTTCCTTGTACTTGGTCTTCATGTCGGCGCCGGTTTCGCGCATGGTCTTGATCACCGAGTCCAGCGACACATAGTGCTGCCCGTCGCCGCGCAGCGCCATTCGGGCCGCATTCACGGCCTTGATGGAGGCCATGGCGTTGCGCTCGATACAGGGGATCTGCACCAAACCGCCCACCGGGTCGCACGTCAGGCCCAGGTTGTGTTCCATGCCGATCTCGGCGGCGTTCTCGACCTGCTCCACCGTTCCGCCCAGCGCGGCAGCCAAGCCGCCGGCCGCCATCGAACACGCCACGCCCACCTCGCCCTGACAGCCGACTTCGGCGCCCGACAGCGACGCGTTGTACTTGTACAGCAGCCCCACCGCAGCGGCGGTCAACAGGAATTCCCGCACGCCCTCGCGGTTGGAGCCCGGCACGAAGCGGTCGTAATAGTGCAGCACCGCCGGGATGATGCCCGCCGCGCCGTTGGTCGGCGCCGTCACCACGCGGCCGCCGGCGGCGTTCTCTTCGTTGACCGCCATGGCGTACAAGTTGACCCAGTCCATCACGGACAAGGGATCAGACAGCGTGCGCTCGGCGCGCTGGGTCAGGTTGCGGTACAGCTCGGGCGCACGCCGGCGCACGCGCAGCGGGCCGGGCAATTCGCCGTCGGCCTCCGGATAGTTGATGCCGCAGCCGCGCGACACGCAGTCCTGCATGACTTGCCAGATGCGGTCCAGGCCGCTGCTGGTTTCCGCGGCTTCGCGCCAGGTCAGTTCGTTCTGCATCATCAGCTGGGCCACCGACAACCCGCTTTCGCGGCACATGGTCAGCAGTTCGCGGCCCGAGCGGAAGGGATAGGGCAATTGGTTGTGTGCAGCGATGACCTGGCTGTTGGACGCGCCCGCCGTCACCACGAAACCGCCGCCCACCGACAGGTAGCGCGCCTCGCGCAGCGACTCGCCATTGGCATCGAGCGCGTGGAATTTCATGCCATTGGGGTGTTCGGCCATCGCCTCGCGGCGGTAGAACACCATGTGCTCTTTCTCCACGAAGGGAACCGGATAGCGGCCCAACAGCGGCAATTGGCGGCTGGCGCGCACGGAGGCGACCATGCCGACGATGGCGGCCGGATCGACGGTATCGGGGGCTTCGCCCATCAGGCCCAGCAGCACGCCCTTGTCGGTGCCGTGGCCTTTGCCCGTGGCGCCCAGCGATCCGTAGAGCTCGGCCCGGACATTGGCCACGCGCGGCATCAGGCCGTCGCGTTCCAGGCCTTGCGCGAACAGCAAGGCGGCCCGCATCGGCCCCACCGTATGGGAGCTAGACGGGCCAATGCCTATCTTGAACAGATCGAATACGGAAACGGCCACGCAGAACTCCAATACATCAAAGAATAGTCAGGCAATGATACGCGTAGCCACAGCCGCGCGCAGCAAAGCCCCGCCGGGCGTATGCTGTATCACGGCTACGGGTTTCCCCGCCAAGTCAGGCATGCGATCATTACAGAATTATTTCTTGTCATAAAAAGAACGGGAACACCCCTGGATGTCTGGACTTATTACCCTGCTTGACTTCGCCGGCTATGTCGCATTGCTCCTTTGGGGCGTGCACATGGTCCAAACCGGCGTCCAGCGCGCCTTCGGGGCCGCCCTGGGCGCGGCGCTGGGCAAGGCGCTGGGCACCCGCCTGCGCGCCTTCGCCGCTGGCCTGGGCATTACCGCCGCCTTGCAGAGCAGCACCGCCACCGGCCTGATGATCACCGGCTTTGCCGCCGGCGGGGTCGTCGGCCTGGTGCCGGCCCTGGCCGCCATGCTGGGCGCCAACGTCGGCACCACGTTGATCGTCCAGCTGCTGTCCTTCGACCTGACCTCGCTCGCCCCGATCCTGATCCTGGCGGGCGTCTGGATGTTCCGCCGTTATCCACCCGGCCGCACCCGCGACCTGGGCCGGGTGTTCATCGGCCTGGGGCTGCTGCTGCTGTCTCTGCACCAGCTGGTCGAACTGTTCGAGCCCTTCCAGACCGCCCCCATGCTGGGCATGATCCTGGACGCCCTGGCCACCCAGCCGGTCGCCGCGGTGCTGCTGTCGGCCGCCTTCACCTGGGCCGCGCACTCCAGCGTGGCGGTCGTCGTGCTGGTCATGTCGCTGGCCAGCCACCACATGGTCGCGCCCCACGTGGCCTTTGCGCTGGTGCTGGGCGCCAACCTGGGCACCGCCATCAATCCGATGATCGAAGGCGTGACGGGCGACGACCCCGCCGCGCGCCGCCTGCCGCTGGGCAACCTGCTGACCCGGGTGCTGGGCGTGCTGGCCGGCTTGCTGCTGCTGCCGGTGCTGCAACCGCTGATGAGCGAAATGGCCAGCGACCCGGCGCGCGCCGTCGCCAACTTCCACACGCTGTTCAATGCGGTGATCGCCCTGGTGTTCCTGCCGCTCTTGACGCCCTACGCCGCCTTGCTCACCCGCTGGCTGCCCAAACGCGCCGACCCGAACGATCCTTCCCGTCCCCAATATCTGGACGAATGGGCGCACGATGTGCCTGCCGTGGCGCTGGGCAACGCGGCCCGCGAGGCGCTGCGCATGGCCGACATGGTGCAAACGCTGCTGCTTTACGCCCGGGCCGGCTTCAAGCGCGACAACCGTCACCGCATGGTGCAGGCACGCCAGCTGGATGCCGCGCTGGACAAGCTGGAAAACGCCATCACGACGTATCTGGCCACGCTGGACCAGGAAAACATGACGCGCGACGACGTGCAGCGCATGGACGACATCCTGGCCTTCACCAGCAATATCGGCCACGCGGGCGACATCGCCCACCACGGCCTGCTCAGCCACGTGGCCAAGTTGCGCAAGCAGGGCTGGACCTTTTCGCCCGAGCAGCGCGCCAGCCTGGACGACACCCTGGGCCAGTTGATCGCCAATGAACGCCAGGCGGCCGCGCTCTTCGTCAACGACGACCTGCGCCAGGCCCGCGCGCTGGCCGGGGAAAAAGCCCGCTTCCGCACGATCGAAACCCAGGCGGCGGACACGCACCTGCAGAAGATCAAGGCCGGCCAGGTGGATGCGGCCGAGGTCGGCGCGCTGTACCTGGACATCCTGCGCGACATGAAGGGGATCAACTCCCACCTGGTGGGAGCGGCGGCCTATCCGCTACTGGCCCGCCACGGCGAACTCTTGCCCAGCCGCCTGCGGGAAGCCGGGAATTAATGGCCCCCACGCCGCGCTCACTACGTGAGCTAGCTGCCCCCCGAGGGGGCTTTTTTTCCTTGGGACGGCCCGGCGGAAAAAAGGCCCCCACGCCGCGCTCACTACCGTGAGCTAGCTGCCCCCCGAGGGGGCTTTTTTTCCTTGGGGCGGCCCGGCGGAAAAAAGGCTCTTTTCTCCCCGCTGGCACAAAAAAGCCGACCCGCAGGTCGGCTTTTTTCATACGTTCCAGTTACAGATACCGCTGGAACCACTCCACCATCCGCTTCCACCCGTCCTTCGCGGCGTCGGGCTTGTAGCTGGCGCGGTAGTCGGCCATGAAGGCGTGGTCGGCGTCCGGGTACACGACGAATTCCGACTGCTTGGCCGCGGCGTTGCCGTTGGCCAGCTTGGTCTTCATCGTCTCGATGTCAGCCACCGGGATGCTGGCGTCCTTGGCGCCGTACAGCCCCAGCACCGGGCCATGCAGCTCGTTGACCACGTCATAGGCGAAGCGCTTGATCAGCGGGCCATGGCCGACGCTGAGCTTGCCATACCAGGCGACGGCGGCGCGCACGTTGGGGTTGTGCGCGGCGTACATCCACGTCAGGCGCCCGCCCCAGCAAAAGCCCGTCACCGCCACGCGGCGGGCGTCGCCGCCGTGCTGCGCGGCCCAGGCCACGCTGGCATCCAGGTCCGCGAACACCTGCTCGTCCGGCACCTTGCTGACCAGTTCGGCAATGAGCTTGGGGATGTCGGTATAGACCGAGGCATCGCCCTGGCGCTCGTAGAGGTTGGCGGCCACCGCCAGGTAGCCGGCCTTGGCGACCCGGCGGCAGATGTCCTTGATGTGCTCGTGCACGCCGAAGATCTCTTGCACGACCAGCACGATGGGCAGGTCGCGGCGGCCTTCAGGCGCGGCGTAATAGGCGGCGATGGTGCCATCAGCCACGGGCAGTTGGAAATCCCCGTGGGCCAGGCCCTGGGTGTCCGTATGGATGACGGTGGGAGCGACGTTGCCGGCGGCGGCGGAAAAACTCATGGAGTACTCCTGTGTAGGGATCAACGACACCGGGCCTCCCGTTACCGTACGCGTCCCTAGTGCGTGTGGGAATGCTCCGCATGGGGCGCGCCGCGAGCAGCGTCGGTTCCATGCTCATGCCCGTGCATCAGCGTCGTCACGCTATAGATCAGCGCCACGCCCACGCCCACCAGCAGCAATTGCGGGACGGCGTCCGAAAGGGACACCCGTTCGTGCATCTGCGGCATCAGGTCGGCAACCGAGATATACAGGAAGCTGCTGGCGGCGATCACCAGCACATAGGGCACCCAGCCCTGCGCCTGCTGAAGCACGAAGTACCCTATTATGCCGCCCACGGCTGAACACAAGCTGGTGAACAGGATCAGCGAAAAGGCACGGCGGCGCGCCAGCCCCGCATTGAGCAGCACGACGAAGTCGCTCAGCTTGTGCGGCACTTCGTGCACGATGATGGATGCGGCCGTCAGGACGCCCAGCACCGGATCGGTCAGGAACGCGGCTGCGACCAGCACGCCGTCGCACAGGTTGTGCAGCGAACTGCCGATCAGGATCAGCACCCCGCCACGCCCCGCTTCGTGGTGGTCATGGCCCTTGTGATGGTGGTGGCCGTCGCCCTCGTGGTGATGGCTGTGGCGCAGCAACGCGATTTTCTCCAGCACGAAGAAGCCGATCAACGACGCCAGCATCAGGCCGAACAGCGCATGGGCGTCGCCCACCGCCCCCTCGAAGGCCTCGGGCAGCAAGTGCAAGAGCGCCACCGACAGCAGCACGCCCACCGACAGGCTGACCATGTGATGCAGGTATTGGGCAAACACCTTGTAGGCCAGCCAACTGGCGACAAGGACGGCGATAAGGCCACCGGTGACGGTGGCAAGCAGGACCCAGAGCAGCAACATTTGGGGGACGCAATATAGGCGGGGGAAGCGCAACATTATATTGTTGCAATCCCAAAATCGGAAATGGGCCGCCCGAAGGCAGCCCACCGGTCTTGCGGGCGGCCAGGCGCGCGCTTAGTGCGCCTGTTCCCAGTTCTTGCCCATCCCCACCTCGGCAACCAGGGGCACGCTCAACTCGGCTACGTTGCACATCAGCCGTGGCAGCGCTTCCTTGACCAGCTCGATCTCGGCGTCCGGCGCTTCCAGCACCAGTTCGTCGTGCACCTGCATGATCATGCGGGTTTGCAGCTTTTCGGCTTCCAGCCAATCCTGCACGGCCACCATGGCCATCTTGATCAGGTCGGCGGCGGTACCCTGCATGGGCGCGTTGATGGCCGCCCGTTCCGCCCCCTGCCGGCGCGGACCCGAGGCCCCACGGATCTCCGGCAGTTGCAGGCGGCGCCCGAACACGGTTTCCACGTAGCCCTGCTCGCGCGCCAGCCGGCGGGTGTTTTCCATGTACATCGCCACGCCGGGATAGCGGGCGAAATAGCGGTCGATATACGCCTGCGCCGCATCGCGCGTGATGCCCAGGTTGGACGCCAGGCCAAACACGCCCATGCCGTAGATCAGGCCGAAGTTGATGGCCTTGGCCGCGCGGCGCTGCTCGCTCGACACATCCGCCAGCGGCACGCCGAACACTTCCGAGGCCGTGGCGCGGTGGATGTCCTCGCCCGCGGCGAACGCGCGCTGCAGGTTGGCGTCGTCGGAGACGTGCGCCATGATGCGCAGCTCGATCTGCGAATAGTCGGCCGACAGCAGCAAGCCCTGTTCGGCGATGAAGGCTTCGCGCACGCGGCGGCCGGCCTCGGTGCGCACCGGGATGTTCTGCAGGTTGGGATCGGACGACGCCAGGCGGCCCGTGATCACCGCGGCTTGCGCGTAGCGCGTGTGCACGCGCCCGGTGTCCGGGTTGATCATGCGGGGCAGCTTGTCGGTGTAGGTCGACTTCAGCTTGGACAGGCCCCGGTATTCCAGCAGCACCTGCGGCAACGGGTAGTCCTGCGCCAGCTTGGTCAGCACGTCTTCGTCCGTCGACGGCGCGCCGCCCGCGGTCTTGCGCACCACCGGCAGCTGCATGCGGTCGAACAGGATCTCGCCTAACTGCTTGGGGGAATTCAGGTTGAAAGGCTGGCCGGCAAGCTCATAGGCCTTTTGCTCCAGGCGCAGCATTTCCTGGCCCAGCTTGTGGCTTTGGCGGCCAAGCTCGGCGGCATCGACCTTCACGCCATTGCGCTCGATCGTGGTCAGCACCGCCGACACCTGGATCTCCAGCTGGTAGACGCGGTTCAGCCCTTCGTCGGCCGCCACCATCGGGCGCAGGACCTGATGCAGCTGCAACGTGAAATCAGCGTCTTCGGCGGCGTAGTGGCCGGCCTTGTCGACCGCCACTTCATCAAAGCCGATCTGCTTGGCGCCCTTGCCGCACAGGTCCTCGTAGGACACGCCGCTGCGGCCCAGATAACGCTGGGCCAGATCGTTCAGGCCCACGCCGCGATGGGACTCCAGCACGTACGCTTCGAGCATCGTGTCTTCGGCGATGCCTGCCAGCTTGATGCCTTCGTTGGCGAACACATGGGCGTCGTATTTGGCGTGATGCAGCAGCTTGGCGCGCGAGGCGTCCTCAAGCCACGGCTTCAGGCGCGCCAGCACCTCGGCCTTGGGCAATTGCGTCGCGCCATCGGGACCGCGATGCGCCACGGGGATGTAGCAGGCCACGCCCGGCTCCACCGCCAGGGACAAGCCGACAAGCTTGGCCTGCATCTGGTCGAGCGACGTGGTTTCGGTGTCCAGCGCCACCAGGGGCGCGTTTTGCAGTTTGTCGAACCAGGCGTCGAATTCGGCCCAGTCGGCGATGATGCGGTAGTCCAATTCGGTGGGCGCCGCGGGCGCCTCGACCGCAATGCGCGCGTCGCCGGCAGGCACACGCTCGGCGTCGCCCGTCAGGTCCCGCAACCAGGTGCGGAAACCGTAACGTTCGTACAGTTCGGTCAGCGTGGCGTCGTCGCGTTCGCGCGGCGTCAGATCGTCCACGCTTTCGACATGGCCGGTCAGGTCGCAGTCGTACTTCACCGTCAGCAGCTGGCGCGTCAACGGGAAATTCGGGATGGCTTCGCGCAGGTTGCTGCCGGCCACGCCCTTGATACCGTCGGCGCCTTCGACCAGCTTGTCGATGGAACCGAATTCCGTCAGCCACTTGACCGCGGTCTTGGGGCCGACCTTGGTCACGCCCGGCACGTTGTCCACCGTGTCGCCCACCAGCATCAGGTAGTCGACGATGCGGTCGGGCGGCACGCCGAACTTGTTGACCACGCCGGGCTCGTCCAGCACTTCGCCAGTCATGGTGTTGACGAGCGTGACGTGGCTGTTGACCAGTTGCGCCAGGTCCTTGTCGCCGGTGGAGACGATGGTGTGCACGTCGTGCTCGGCCGCGCGCTTGGCCAGCGTGCCGATCACGTCGTCCGCTTCCACGCCCTCGATGGCCAGCACCGGCCAGCCCAGCGCGCGCACGGCGCGGTGGATGGGTTCGATCTGCGCCGCCAGGTCCTCCGGCATGGGAGGACGGTGCGACTTGTACTCGGGATACAAATCGTCCCGGAAGGTCTTGCCGCGTGCATCGAAAATACATGCGGCATACTCTGCCTTGTGGTCAGATACAAGCTTGCGCAACATGTTCACCACGCCGTAGAGCGCACCCGTAGGTTCGCCTTGCGCATTGCGCAAATCAGGCATAGCGTGGAAAGCGCGGTACAAGTAACTTGAACCGTCGACCAGTAATAAGGTTTTTTTCATGGTTACAAAGGCAGATATGGCAATAACTGCGGAAACACCCGCCAACAAACAAATTCCGCTGATTATGTCAGAGATACGGACGGCGGCAGACAAGCTCGCGAACATCGGGCCCGCAGTCAGCGTCTTCGGCAGTGCACGAGTCAGTCGCAATTCCCCCCATTATGAAACCACCATCGCCATCTCGGCCGCCCTCGCCGGCGCCGGGTTCGCGGTCATCGCCGGGGGCGGCCCCGGCATCATGGAGGCAGCCAACAAAGGCGCTTTCGAGGCGGGCGGCACCAGCATCGGGCTGAACATCAGCCTGCCGCACGAAGCGCACAACAACGAATACCAGACCATCAGCCTGTCGTTCGAATATTTCTTTTCGCGCAAGGCCACGTTCTTCATGCACAGCTTCGCCTACGTGGCGATGCCTGGCGGCTTCGGCACGCTGGATGAGCTCTTCGAAGCGTTGACGCTGATCCAGACGGGCAAGGTCCCGCCCGCGCCCATCGTCCTGGTGGGTAGCGAGTACTGGTCGGGCCTGGTCGAATGGCTGGGCGGCCAGGTGCTGGCCAACGGCATGATCGGCGCGCACGACCTGGACCTCTTCATCATCGAAGACGATCCCGTCAAGGTAGTCCGCCGGGTGGTCGAGTTCCACGAAAAGGTCAACTCGGACGCGCAATACGCGCCGTCCCTGCCGGCCTGAACGCACTTCTCCACCCCATGAAAAATGCCCCCGAGGGGGCATTTTTCACTTCCGCATGAACCCCGGCACGACCTCGGCCGGGATGGGACACGCGTAAGGCTGGCCGCGGCGCGCGTCCAGCAGTTCTTCCTTGGCCCGGGCCAGCGCGTCGGGCTGCGTGTACAGATCGGCGGCGGTCGCCGCAATGATCTTGGCCGCGTGCACCATGCCCTTGTGCGCCATGGACAGCTTGCCCTGCGCCACCATCTGCCAGGAATGAAAAGGCGTGCCGTAGGCGTAGCAGGCGGCCCAGCACTGCGCCGTGGGCGTCACCCAGCTGACATCGCCGACGTCCGTGGAACCATAGGTGATCTCGGTCTTGGCCGGATCAAACGGCGCCACGCCGGAGAACAGCGGAGTGGGGTTGCGCAGCACCGCGCCCAGGTTCTTGCCCGCGTTATCGATGTCGTCTTCCGTGATGGAATCCCACATCCGCCGCGCGGTCTGCTCTTCGCCCGGCGTGTAGGCGGGCCCTTGCAGCGCCTGCATGTTGGCGTACATCACCTCGTTCAGCACGCGGTTCGGCATGTAGTTCGAACACGCCTTGTCGAACACGATGTCCAGCTCGCAACCCGTCATCAACGCCGCGCCTCGCGCCACGTTCTTCACGCGCTCGTACAGTTCCGATGCCTGCGAATTGACCGGCGCGCGCACCAGGTACAGGACTTCGGCGCGGGCCTGCACCACGTTCGGCGAAATGCCGCCGCTATTGGTCACGGCGTAATGCACGCGCGCATCCGGCACCATGTGCTCGCGCAGATAGTTCACGCCCACATTCATCAGTTCCACCGCGTCCAGCGCGCTGCGGCCAAGGTGAGGCGAATTCGCCGCGTGCGCGGCAATCCCGCGGAAGCGGAAATAGGCCTGGATATTGGCCAGCGACGACTGGTGAAAGATCCCTGTATGCGAGGCTGGATGCCAGGTCAGAGCCGCATCCAGGTCGTCGAACAGGCCCGCGCGCGCCATGAAGGTTTTGCCCGATCCGCCCTCTTCTGCCGGACAGCCGTAGAAGCGGATCGTGCCCGGCAACTGGTTGGCTTCCAGGAATTCCTTGACCGCCACCGCGGCGAAATGCGCGGCCGTGCCCAGCAGGTGGTGGCCGCAACCGTGGCCGTTGCCGTTGGGCGTCTCGGGCGACGGCTGGCAGGCGAACGCACCGCTTTCCTGGCTCAGGCCGGACAGCGCGTCGTACTCGCCCAGAATACCGATGACCGGGCCGCCCTGGCCCGCTTCGGCCACGAACGCGGTAGGGATGCCGGCGGCATCCCGCGTAATACGAAAGCCCGCTTCCTCCAGCATCGCGATGTGCAGTTCGGCCGATTTGTGCTCGGCGTAACGCAGCTCGGCCAGGCTCCAGATGCGGTCGCTCAGGTCGGCGTAACGGTCGCTGCGCGCGTCGATGAACGGCGCAAGTTTGTCGATGGCACCCATTGCTTCTCCAGTGAAAGGGCTGATCCTGTCTCTTTGAAAAAAGCCTGTCATTCGTCGAGCTTGATCCCGGCAGTTTCAATGATTTTGCGGTTCGCGGCCAGCGTCTGCGAGATGCGCTGCGCGAACGCTTGCGGCGTGCCGCCCTCCGGCTGCGCGCCCAGCGTCGCCAGCCGCTGCACCAGCGCGGGGTCGGCCAGCGCACGGCCTACGGCCTGCTTCAACGTCTGCACCACGGCGTCCGGCGTGCCGGTGGGCGCGACCAGCCCGAACCAGGTCTGGCCCAGCGCATTCAACTGCGGGTAGCCCAATTCCGCCAGCGTCGGCAATTCCGGCATGCCCGCCAACCGGCCAGGTGCCGACACCGCGATGGCGCGCAGCTTGCCCGCCTTGATCAGCGATTGCGCCGATGCATACTGGTCCTGCTGCACCTGCACCTCGCCACCGACCGCGGCGGTCAGCGCCGGCCCCATGCCCCGGTAGGGCACGTGCAGCACGTCGACCTTCAGGTCGGCGTTCATCGCGGCCAGATTCAGGTGGCCCAGCGAACCGACGCCGGGCGACCCGAAGGAATACTTGCCCGGGTGCGCCCGCAGCTCAGCCAGGAACTGCGGAAAATCCTGCGCCGGAAAGGCCGGGTTGACCATCCATACCACCGGCACCGTCGCAACCGACGCCACGGGCGCCAGTTGCCGGGCGGGGTCTACCCGCTGCGTGCCGTACAGCAAGGGATTGACGGCCATGGTGCTGACCGTCGCCATGCCCAGGGTGTAGCCGTCCGGTTCGGCGCGTGCCACGGCCTCGGTGCCGATCAGCCCGCCCGCCCCGGCGCGGTTCTCCACGACCACGCTCTGGCCCAATTCCTTGCGCAGGCCGTCGGCCACCGCACGCGCCAGCACGTCCGTGGATCCGCCGGGCGCGAACGGCACGATCAGCCGCACCGGCTGCGAGGGATACGCGCCCTGGGCGCTGGCGAAAACAGGCGCGCTGAGGGCGACAGCGCAAACTACGGCATGCAGCAGACGGGACTTCATGAACCAGCCACTCCTAGGGACGCAAGCGAAGAACGGAATCGCTGCATTGTGGCCAGGGCATATCCTTATTTCAAATACATTAATGCGTTGATATATTCATATTTTGAATATCTAAACCGTCATGGACGTCGCGCCCGCCACCCTGCTTTCCCGCCTGCTCGCCAAAGTCCGGCTGCGCCATCTGCAACTGCTGGCCAGCATCGCCGACCTCGGCAGCATCCAGCAGGCCGCCAGCCACATCGGCTTGAGCCAGCCCGCCGCTACCCATGCCCTGGCCGACATCGAAGACCTGCTGGGCGTGCGGCTGTTCGAACGCCATGCCCGCGGCATGCGCACCACCCGCAGCGGCCAGTTGATGGCCGAGTGCGCGCGAGGCATGCTGACGACCCTGCGCGCCTCCACCGACTCCGTGGCCGCCTTGCGCGAGGGGGCCGCCGGCAGCCTGCGCCTGGGGGCGATTCCGGCGGCCAGCGGCGGCCTGCTGGCCGAACGCCTGCCCGCGTTCATGACGGCGCATCCCGACCTGCATGTGGAAGTGGTGGAAGGCAGCCGGGAACACCTGCTGCCGCTGGCGGCCAGCGGCAGCCTCGACATGCTGTTGTGCCGCCGGCCGGATGCCGTGCCGGCCGGGCTGGAGTTCGTGCCCCTGCAACAGGATGCCGCCGTGATCGTCGCGACGACCGGGCACCCCTTGCTGATGCCCGGATGCGTCCCCACACTGGCACAGGTCGCCTCGCAGCTATGGATCGAACCCCGCCCCGAACTCGCCATCCATGCCGTGTTCACGGCGTTCTTCGAGCGCGCCGGCGTGGTCCCCCGCCGTTGCCGGCTGGCCAGCGCCGCGCCGCCCATGCCGTTGCTGATCGCCGTCATGCACGCGCAGCAGGCCCTGGCGATGGTGCCGCTGACACTGGCCAACTGGTATCTCCAGCACGGCCATTTCCAGCGCGTGGCGATCGAATCGCCGGGATCGTTCGCGCCGATCGGCGCCATTGTCCGCGCCCAAGGCCCCGGCCGCGATTTCCTGGATTGGCTCTGCCGCTGACGCGCAAATCAGCGCATCGTCTTGATGATGGCCTCGCGCGCCAGTCCCATGAATTCGCTTTCGCCGGCCCTCGCTGGCAACAATCGGAATTCCACCGCCGGCAAGGCCGGCAGTCCGGGGGCGTGCAGGCGCGCAATGCCCGGCGCCAGCGCCGATTCGTTCAGGCAGGCCACGCCCAAGCCGGCTGAAATGGCCAGCTGCAAACCCGCCACGCCGGAGGCTACATGCGCCACCGCATAGGGCACGCCCCGGCGCGACAACAACCGCTCGACGTACTGGCGCAACGCGCACGTCTCCGGCAACACCAGCAGCGGCAAGGACTCGCCCGCTTGCGGACCCGCCCCTTCCGCCGCCATCCATAGCAAGGGCTCGCGCCGCAGCAGGGCGCCCTGCGCCCGGGCACGCGGCGCGCCGCGCTCCTGGATCGACATCGATATGCCGACGTCGATCTCGCCCCGCTCATAAGCGGCCTCGATGGCGCCACTCTTCATGATCGTGACGTGCAGGCGCACCTGCGGATACTGCTCGTTCAGGCGCCGCAGCATCCGCGCCACGTCGCCGGGGCGGAAATAGTCCGTGATGCACAAGCGCAATTCGCCTCGCAACGCCACGCCCCGCAAGTCGCGATAGGCCTCGTCGCTCAGCGCCAGGATGGCGCGCGCGTGCGCCAACAGGCGTTCGCCGGCGGGCGTTGCGGCGACGCCCGCCTTGCCCCGAAGCAGCAAAGGCCGCCCCGCGCGGTCTTCCAGTTTGCGCATCTGCTCGCTGACCGACGATTGGGACAAAAACACCTTGGGCGCGGCCGCCGTCAGGCTGCCGGAATCCAGCACGGCAACCAGCGTGCGCAACTGGTCCAGATCAAATCCCGACATAGCTTATCCAACGGATTAAACGATGGTTGAAATCGTAAATTCCCGCTTTTCCGATGTCAACAAGGTTCCTACACTGGCCTCACACCTACCCAATCAGGAGCCTCTCATGCCTCACATCGTCGTCCATCTCTCCGGCCAGTCCGATGCCGCCATCAACCGCCGCGTCGTCGATTCCGTGGCGGGCCTGACCCAGTCCGTACTGGGCAAGAAGCTGCCCGTGATCGCCATTACGCTGCAGCACATCCCGCATGACTTGTGGTTCATCGGCGGCCGCCCGCTGTCCGATCTGGGCAAGAACGCCTTCCACCTGGACATCAGCGTCACCGACGAGACCAACACCAAGGCCGAGAAGGCGCGCTTCATCAAGGAGATCTATGCGTCGTTCCAGGAGATCCTGGGCGAACTGCACGAATGCTCCTACGTCCATGTGATCGACGCGCGGGCGGCGGCCTACGGCTACGGCGGCGCAACGCAGGAATACCGGCACCAGCAAAACGGCGTCTAGGCTTCCCGGCAAAAAAAAGCCGCACACCCGAAGGCGTGCGGCTTTTTCGCGTACTACCGAAACGCGGGGACGACTAGCCCCCGTTTCGCTTAGACGGCTGCGTCGCGCGCAGCGCGCTTGCGTTCGTTTTCCAGCAGGTAGCGCTTGCGCAGGCGGATCGACTTCGGCGTGATTTCCACGAGTTCGTCGTCATCGATGAATTCCACGGCGTATTCCAGCGACATCTGGATCGGCGGAACCAGGCGCACGGCTTCGTCGGTGCCCGAGGCGCGCACGTTGGTCAGCTGCTTGCCCTTGATCGGGTTCACGACCAGGTCGTTGTCACGGCTGTGGATGCCGATGATCATGCCTTCGTACAGCGCATCGCCCGGGCTCACGAACATGCGGCCGCGGTCCTGCAGCTTCCACAGGGCGTAGGCCACGGCGTCGCCGTTGTCCTGGCTGATCAGCACGCCGTTGCGACGCTCGCCGATCGAACCTTCCTTGACCGGGGCGTATTCATGGAAGATGTGGCTCATCAAGCCCGTGCCGCGCGTCAGCGTCAGGAACTCGTTCTGGAAGCCGATCAGGCCACGGGCCGGGATCAGGTATTCCAGGCGGGTACGGCCACGGCCGTCCGGCTGCATGTCCTGCAGGTCGCCCTTGCGGCGGCCCAGTTCTTCCATCACGCCGCCCTGATGGGCGTCTTCGACGTCGACCGTCAGCGATTCGAACGGCTCGCACTTCACGCCGTCGATGTCCTTGAACACCACGCGCGGGCGCGACACGGCCAGCTCGTAGCCTTCGCGGCGCATCGTTTCCAGCAGAATCGTCAGGTGCAGTTCACCGCGGCCCGACACTTCGAACACCGTGTCGTCGCCCGTGTCGCGCACACGCAGCGCCACGTTGGACTTCAGCTCGCGGTCCAGGCGGTCGCGCACTTGGCGGCTGGTCACGAACTTGCCTTCGCGGCCGGCCAGCGGCGACGTGTTCACCATGAAGTTCATGGTCAGCGTCGGTTCGTCGATGCGCAGCATCGGCAGGGCTTCCTGCGTGGTCGCGTCGGTGACGGTGCAGCCGATGCCCAGTTCTTCGATACCGTTGATCAGCACGATGTCGCCGGCTTCGGCTTCATCCACCACGATGCGCTCCAGGCCATGGAACTTCAGCACCTGGTTGATGCGGCCGCGGCCGCCCTGGCCTTCCGGACCGAACTTGTAAGCCACTTCCATGCCGGGGCGCATACGGCCACGGTTGATGCGGCCCACGCCGATCTTGCCGACGTAGCTGTTGTAGTCCAGCGAGATGATCTGCATCTGCAACGGACCGTTGGGATCGTCGTCGCGTTGCGGCACGTGCTGCAGGATGGCTTCGAACAGCGGACGCATGTTGCCTTCGCGCACGTCCGGCGTCAGGCCGGCGTAGCCCGACAGGCCCGAGGCGTACACCACCGGGAAGTCCAGCTGCTCTTCGGTCGCGCCCAGCTTGTCGAACAGGTCGAACGTGGCGTTGATGACGAAGTCGGTACGGGCGCCCGGACGGTCGACCTTGTTGACCACGACGATCGGCTTCAGGCCCAGGGCCAGCGCCTTGCGGGTCACGAAAATGGTCTGCGGCATCGGGCCTTCGACGGCGTCCACCAGCAGCAGCACGCCGTCAACCATGGACAGCACGCGTTCGACTTCGCCACCGAAGTCCGCGTGTCCCGGGGTGTCGACGATGTTGATGTGCGTGCCTTCGTATTCAACGGCACAGTTCTTGGCCAGAATCGTGATGCCGCGTTCTTTTTCCAGATCGTTCGAGTCCATGACCCGTTCGGTCAGCGCCTGGTTTTCGCGGAAGGTGCCGGATTGGCGCAGCAGCTGGTCGACCAGGGTTGTTTTACCGTGGTCCACGTGGGCGATGATGGCGACGTTGCGCAAGGCGCGAGTCATAGCGAGTCCTTTAAGGTCAGGGTGGAGGGCAGCAAGCCCTCCGGCAATTCGTTCAGTGCAAGCAATGCCTGCTTGGGGTCTGGCATGGCCTGCAAGGCTTCCAGCTCAACGGCGCGTTCCAGAGAAAATGGCCCGACATGCGTGCGCCGCAGCGCCGTCAGGTGGGCGTAACAGCCCAGCACGCGCCCGATGTCCTGGGCCAGTGTCCGGATGTATGTGCCTTTACTGCAAGCCACATCGATCTCTGCCTGCGTCCCCGACAGGGACAGCAGCTCGATGCGGTGAATCGTGATCTGGCGCGGTGCGCGTTCCAGCTCGATGCCGGCACGCGCGTACTCGTACAACGGCTTGCCGTCGCGCTTGAGCGCGGAGTACATCGGCGGGATCTGCTCGATCGTGCCCGAGAAACGTGACAGCGCGTCGCGCAGTGCCTGTTCCTCTACCGCAAACCCCGGTTCGGCGGTCGACACGACATTGCCGGTCAGATCGCCAGAATCGGTTTCACTGCCAAATTGCAGCGTAGCGCGATATGCCTTGTCGGCGTTGAGCATCGCGCCGGAAATCTTGGTCGCGCGTCCCATGCAGCACACCAGCAAGCCGGTGGCGAAGGGGTCCAGCGTGCCCGTGTGGCCGGCTTTCGCCGCATCCATGGCACGCTTGGCGCGTTGTAAAGCGTGGTTGCTCGACAAACCTACGGGTTTGTCGAGCAACAGCACACCGTCGAGCGCAAGCCCGCGTCGTTTAGCCATCGTCGGAATCCGTGTTTAGAGCAGTGACGACAGCCCGATCAGGACTGGTCTTCAGGTTCGTCGGGCACGCCCGAGTGGGGGCCGGGCCGGTTTGCGCGGTCGATCAGGATCGACATTTCGATGCCACGGGCAATCTGCTCGTCGTGGAAGAAACGCAAAGTGGGGACAGTGTGAATGTGCAGCAGCTTGTAGAGCTGCGAGTGCAGCCAACCGGCTTTCTCGTTCAGCAAGGCGGTCGCGGCTTCGGGCTCAGCGCCCAAAACCGTGAACCACACCTTGGCATGCGCGTAGTCGGTCGACAGTTCCACACCAGAGAGCGTGATCAGCCCCGCGCGAGTCATATCGATCTCGCGCTGGATGATCCCGGCCAGATCCTTCTGGATCTGGTCGGCCAACCGCAAATTGCGGCCGGGGATGGCTTTGGACTTGTGACGGCTCATTAGCAATAATGCCTCGCGGACGCTTTACAGCGTACGCGCGATTTCCTTGATTTCAAAGACTTCCAGCTGGTCGCCCACCTGGATGTCGTTGTTGCCGCGCAGCGTAAGACCGCAATCGAAGCCCGACTTGACTTCCTTGACGTCGTCCTTGAAGCGGCGCAGCGATTCCAGATGCCCCGTCCAGTGAACCACGTTGTTGCGCAGCAGGCGTACCTGGGAGTCGCGACGCACGATGCCGTCAAGCACCATACAACCCGCGATGTTGCCGAGGCGCGAGATGCTGTAGACCTCGCGGATCTCGACCAGGCCGATGATTTCTTCTTTCTTCTCGGGCGCCAGCATGCCCGACATGGCTGCCTTCACTTCATCCACGGCGTCATAGATGATGTTGTAGTAGCGCACGTCGATGCCGTTGTTCTCGGCCAGCTTCTTGGCGCTTGCTTCCGCACGCACGTTGAAGCCGATCACGACCGCATTCGAGGCGATGGCCAGGTTGATGTCGGTTTCCGAGATGCCGCCGACAGCCGCGTGCACCACTTGCACACGGACTTCGTCGGTCGACAGCTTGACCAGCGACTGCACCAGCGCTTCCTGCGAACCCTGCACGTCGGTCTTGACGATAAGCGTAAGCGTTTGCGTGCCTTCGCCCAGGTTGTCGAACATCGATTCCAGCTTGGCGGCCTGTTGGCGGGCCAGCTTGACGTCGCGGAACTTGCCTTGGCGGAACAGCGCGATTTCGCGCGCCTTGCGCTCGTCGGACAGCGCCATCAGCTCGTCGCCGGCGGCGGGCACTTCGGTCAGACCCTGGATTTCCACCGGGATCGACGGGCCGGCCGATTGGATCGGCTTGCCGTTCTCGTCCAGCATGGCGCGGACGCGGCCGAAGCTTGCGCCGGCCAGCACCACGTCGCCGCGCTTGAGCGTGCCGCTCTGCACCAGGATCGTCGCGACCGGGCCACGGCCCTTGTCCAGACGGGCTTCGATGACCAGGCCCTTGGCGGCCGCTTCAACCGGTGCCTTCAATTCCAGCACTTCGGCTTGCAGCAGCACGTTTTCGAGCAGATCGTCGATGCCTTCGCCGGTCTTGGCGGACACGCCCACGAACGGCACGTCGCCACCGTATTCTTCCGGCACGACCTGTTCGGCAACCAGTTCCTGCTTGACGCGTTCCGGGTTGGCCGACGGCTTGTCGATCTTGGTCACGGCCACGACCATGGGCACGCCCGCAGCCTTGGCATGGTGGATGGCTTCACGCGTTTGCGGCATCACGCCGTCGTCGGAAGCAACCACCAGGATCACGATGTCGGTCGCCTTGGCGCCGCGGGCACGCATGGCGGTGAACGCCTCGTGGCCCGGGGTGTCAAGGAAGGTCACCATGCCGCGCTCGGTCTGAACGTGGTAGGCACCGATGTGCTGCGTAATGCCGCCGGCTTCGCCCGCGGCAACCTTGGCGCGGCGGATGTAATCCAGCAGCGAGGTCTTGCCGTGGTCGACGTGGCCCATGACGGTCACGACCGGAGCGCGCGGCAGCTGCTCGGCTTCGGAAACCGTGGCGGTTTCGTCCAGGAACGCTTCCGGGTCATCCAGCTTGGCGGCGATCGCCACGTGGCCCAGTTCCTCGACCACGATCATGGCCGTTTCCTGGTCCAGCACCTGGTTGATGGTGACCATCTGGCCCAGCTTCATCAATTGCTTGATGACCTCGGCGGCCTTGACGGACATCTTGTGGGCCAGGTCGGCCACGCTGATGGTTTCCGGCACGTGGACTTCGCGTGCAATGAATTCTTGCGGTGCCGGCTCGTTGCGGCGGTCGTTCTGCTGGTTGCGGCCACCACGGCCGCCGCCCTTGCCACCACCCTTGCCGCCTGCGCGCCAGCCATCACGGCTGGCCGGAGCGGCCGGCTTGTCGGCGGGCTTCTTGCGCGATGCGTCATCAGACCAGGTCGAAGCGACTTCGGCGGTCTTGATGGTCTTTTTCGCGCCGGGAGCGGCGGGCTTGGCGTCCTTCTTGGCACCAGGCGTGGCGCCCGGCTTGCCAGCCGGCTTGTGCAGCGTGCCCGAAATCGGCGCAGCCGCGGGGGCGGCGGGCGCCTCCGGTTCGGGCGCGCGCAGCACCTTGCGGGGACGGTTCAGCATTTCACGCAGCGCGGCGGCTTCAGCCTCGGCGGCACGGCGGGCCTCATCGCGGCCTGCCGACGTGGCGGAGGCGGCAAGCGGCGGGCCGGCGCGGCGGTTGTCGGCACGGTTACCTACCCGGGCAGCAGGGGCTGCGGGCGTAGGCGCGGCCGGTGCGGGCGCGGCGGATTTGACGGGTTCGGACTTCGCAGCAGGCTGAGCCTGGGCGACAGGCGCGTTGGCCTGGGAGGAAGATGTTTCTGACTTATTAGCTAGCACAACGGGTTCCGGCTTGGCTTCTTCAGCCAGGGGCTCGGTGGATTCAGTCTTAACTTCGGGCTTGGCCTCTTCGGCCACGGGCTCGGCAGGAGCAGGCGCCGGCGTCGGTTCGGGTTCAGGCTGGGCCTGGACTTCGGGGGCTTTCGCCTCGACGGGGGCGGGCACTTCGGCCGCGACGGATTCAACAGGCGCGGGCGCTTCAACCGGCGCGGGCGCTTCTACAGCAACGGGCTCTTCCGCCTGGACGGGGGCCGGAGCCTCCGCTTCGACGGGAGTGGTCTCGCGAGGCTCGACCACGGCAGGAGCCTCGGGTGCAGCCGGCGCGGACACCTGCTGCTCGTCTTCGACGGAGGCTTCATCTTCGGCACGCGCGGACGCGGCCTGTTCCAGGGCGATTTCGGAGGGATCACGCTTGACGAACACGCGCTTCTTGCGCACTTCGACCTGAATCGTGCGCGAACGGCCGGTGGCGTCAGCCTGCCGGATTTCGGACGTCTGGCGGCGCGTCAGGGTGATCTTCTTGCCTTCGGTCGCGCCATGGGCGCGACGCAGCGATTCGAGCAATTTCGCCTTGTCGCTGTCGGTGACGGAATCGTCAACCGATTTGAGGTCAACGCCAGCCGAGCGCAGCTGATCCAGCAGCACATTGGCAGGCATTTTCAGCTCGGTAGCGAACTGGGCGACGGTGTTACTCGACATTAGGCTCTCTCTTCCCTATATGCAGCTATTACAAACAACGTGAACTTGCGGTGGATACATCCAGCACTACCCACCGCAGACCCGTGTCCTTTTGGTTATTCTTCGTCGAACCAATGGGCGCGGGCACGCATGATGAGGTCGCTGGCTTCCTGCTCGGTCAAGCCGGCGATTTCCGCCAGTTCGTCCGTTGCCAGTTCGGCCAGATCATCACGCGTATGCACTTGACGCTCGGCCAGCTTGCCAGCCAGTTCTTGCGTCATGCCTTCGAGTTCAAGCAAATCCTGTGCGGTCTCAAGGCGCTCTTCCTGGGCAATTGCCTCAGTCAGCAGCGCGTTGCGGGCACGGGCGCGCAATTCATTGATGGTGTCTTCGTCAAACGCTTCGATTTCCAGCAATTCCTGCATGGGCACGTAAGCGATTTCCTCGATACCGGTGAAACCTTCGTCGATCAGGATGTCGGCGACTTCTTCATCGACGTCCAGCTTGCTCATGAACGTGGCGCGCAGGCCCGACCGCTCGACTTCCTGACGGTTCAGGCTTTCTTCCGGCGTCATGATGTTGATCTGCCAGCCGGTCAGTTCGGACGCCAGGCGCACGTTCTGACCCTTGGCGCCGATGGCCTTGGGCAGGTTTTCTTCGTCGACGACAACGTCCATCGCATGCTTGTCTTCATCAACGACGATCGATTCGACGTTGGCCGGCGCCAGGGCGCCAATGACAAACTGCGCGGGGTCTTCCGACCACAGCACGATATCGACCTGCTCGCCGCCCAGCTCGTTGCGAACCGCGGTTACACGCGAACCGCGCATGCCCACACACGTGCCGATGGGGTCGATACGCTTATCGTAAGCCACCACGGCGATCTTCGCACGCACGCCGGCATCGCGGGCGGCTGCCTTGATCTCCAGCAGGCCCTGTTCGATTTCCGGAACTTCGTTCTCGAACAACTGGCGAATGAACTCGGGCGAGGTGCGCGACAGGATCACTTGCTGGCCACGCGCGGCGTGGTCAACACGCAACACGAAAGCGCGGACGCGGTCGGCAACCCGGAGGTTTTCCTTCGGGATCATTTCGGAACGCGGCAGGCGCGCTTCGATCTTGCCCGTCTCGACAATGGCGTCGCCCTTGTCCATGCGCTTGATCGTTCCGGACACGATGGTTTCGCCACGGTCCAGGAAGTCGTTCAGCACCTGTTCGCGTTCGGCGTCACGGATCTTTTGCAGAATGGCCTGCTTGGCCGCCTGCGCGCCGATACGGCCGAATTCGATGGGCTCGAGCGGCTCTTCGATGTATTCGCCTTCCTGGATGCCAGGAACGATTTCCACTGCATCCGACAGCATTTCCTGCTTGTCGGGTTCTTGCAGCCCGGCTTCGTCCGGCACGACCAGCCAACGGCGGAAGCCCTCGTGATCGCCGGTTTCCCTATCGATGGCGACACGAATGTCCGCATCATCCTTGAAGCGCTTTTTCATGGCCGAGGCCAGCGCACTTTCCAGTGCACCGAACACGACGTCGCGCGTGACGTTCTTTTCACGCGCCAAGGCATCGACCAACAGAAGAATTTCGCGACTCATCGCTTTTTGCCCTTGAAATCCAGAACGGGATCCAGTTTTGCACGTTCGATGTCATCGACCGTGAAATTCAAAACCTGGACATCGTTCTTTTTTGCCTCAAATTCGAGACCGAACACGGTCTTGTGCATGCCAGCAGCGGCGTCGGAGGCGGCGGCGTCGGCTTCGGGCACAGTCAGCGTGCCGGAGAAGACCTTACGTCCGTCTAATGCCTCGCGCAGCTTGATTTCGATGCGCTCGCCAGCGAAACGGCGGAACTCGTTCTCGTTGCGCAGCGGGCGGTCAATGCCCGGCGAGCCGACTTCCAGCCGCTTGTAGTCGATGTTCTCGACTTCGAACACCCGCGACAATTGGCGAGACACCTGCTCACAGTCTTCGATGCGCACACCGCCGACCCGATCGATCGTCACGCGCAAAAGGCCCAGGGCGGCACGCTCGACGTCTACGAGTTCGAGGTCCATGCCGGCCAAAGCCTCTTCGGTCAATGCGAATAAATCAGCCATATACTCAAAAAAAATGGGCTGCACGCCCAGCCCACCGATATTGCGCAGAGCCCAGCCGCTTCCCTACTACACGTAAGGAGCAATGCTGGGCAGCGCCCTATATTGCGACCTAATTTGTGGATTGCGCCACGGGTTTCCCCCACACAGTCCCGCCCCAACCCGTCAATCCGGGCCCGACGGCACTTGGCGCAACGCCGATGCCAACTGCTCTTGCCTACCGCCTACTGCGCCCAGCCTACAGGCTGACTTGAAGCGCACACTCATGCGGCACAACGCTGGCTGCTGCCTGCCGTCATCGCTTGCTTGATTGCCTGCATTATTTGCCTGCGCCCTTGCTCGCGCCCTGCTTGCAGCCACGCCAAACGCCATTGCCACACAAAAAGCAATGACGCGAAGCCATGAAAACCATTGATTTTACCAGATAAACCGGAAAAACGCCTGATTCGTCACGGGCTTACGTTTATATGGGACACATCGGACCCGGCGACGCGCCCTGCGCGCCGCCTGACGGCGTTCAGCGGCCCTGACGGCCACGTCCGCCCATCACGCCAAGGCGCGACTCGTGGGCCGATGCGCCACGCGGCTGCCAGTCATCGCCACGAGGCGAGGACGACGCCGAAGCGCTGCGCGGTGCGCGCGGCTTGCCGCCTGCACCCGGCCCCTTGCTGTTGCCGCCGCCACCTGCGGCGCGGGGCGAACCATCGGCCTTGCTGCCACGGCCGGCGCCTGCCGGCTTGCCGCCACGGCTGTTGCCGCCGCCCGCGCCCGCCGGCTTGTTGCCGCCAGGCTTGCGGCCCGAGGGCTTGCGGCCGCCACCACCCACCGGGGCTTCGGCCACATTGCCCACCGCGGCGTCAGCCGACGCCACACCGCCCGACGGACCATTGGCCGCTGCCGAACGCGGACCACGAGGCTTGCCGCCCGGTTTACCGCCCTGGTTACCCCCCGGCCTGCCGCCCTGCTTTCCACCCGGCCGGCCACCACTCGAGGATGCTGCCGAACGGCCGCCGCCAGGCTTGCCGCCCTTGCGATTGCCGCCCGCGCCTTCGGCCGCCAGCGGATGGCCGTTGGCATAGCCGCCCGCGATCATCAGGCCGGTGCCGAACGGATCCGACGGACACGCGGCCGTTTGGCCCGCGCTGCCCAGGCGGCCGCCTTGCAACTTGCCGCGGCGACCGATGCGCGCGCCGTTCATGCCGTTGCGGTCCATGGTGCCGAAGCCCGGAGGCAGCGCGCTGTCATGCGATTGCGGCTGCTTGGAGCGACGACGGTTGCCGCCGGATTCGTCGTCTTCACGCAACAGTCCCAACTGGACCATCAGCGCGGTGACCAGCGAACCATCCAATTCTTCCCAGCGGCCACGACGCAGCGTACGCGGCAGGACCACATCACCGAAACGGGTGCGGATCAGACGGCTGACCGTCACGCCGACCGCTTCGAACATGCGGCGGACTTCACGGTTGCGGCCTTCCTGCAAAGTCACGCGATACCAGCGATTGCTGCCGTCGCCACCCAGGTAGTCCAGCGCGCCGAAAGCGGCCAGGCCGTCTTCGAGCTCGATGCCGTCGACCAGCGACTGGCGCTGCGCCTCGTCCATTTCACCCAGCACGCGGACCGCATATTCGCGCTCCGTGCCGTAACGGGGGTGCATGATCCGGTTGGCCATGTCGCCCGAGGTCGTGAAAATCAGCAGGCCTTCGGTATTCAAGTCCAGGCGGCCCACCGACAGCCACTTGCCCGTGCGCAGCTTGGGCAAGCGCGCAAAGACGCTGGCACGGCCGCCCGGGTCGTCGTGGCTGACGATTTCGCCGGCCGGCTTGTGATACAGGATCACGCGCGGCGGCTTTTTCGTATTCACGCGCATGATGGGCTTGCCGTTGACGCGGACTTGGTCGTTCGGCGCCACGCGCTGGCCGATATGGGCCGGCTCGCCGTTGACCGACACGCGGCCCGCGACGATCAATTCTTCCATTTCGCGGCGCGAACCGATACCGGCATCCGCCAGCACCTTGTGCAGCTTGGGCATGACCGAATCGCTATTCAGGTACTTGCCCAGGCGCTGCTCCATGCGGTCCGCGGAATCGAGGTACGCCAGGGCCTGCTCGGCTTCCTGCTCGCCACCGCGGGAGTCAGGCGACTCGACCGGAGCGGCGGCGGCCGCGGACTGCTGGCCCTCTGCCGCCGGCCCTTGCTCGGCCGGGGCGTCACCGCGGCGGCGGCGGAACGGCGTCCGCAGCTTGCGCCCGCGCCCACGGGCGCCAGCCTCACCTTCGGCTGCCGGCTCGCGCGCGGCGGAAGATTCCGGCTGACCGTTGGAAACGGTGTCATCCGAACGGGGATTGTCGTCCTGCATTGCTGTATTCGTTGTCACTGGGACAGCTCCGAATTTCAAACTTGGGTAGGCTTGCCGGGGGCAAGCTCGTCATCATCAGGGGACGCCGACTCACGGTCGGCGCCAGGCCGCTCCGGATCTGCCTCACCCGGCGCCGCGGAGGCGGCATCGGGGTCGGGCCGAACACGTTCGTCAAGGCCGATGGCGGGCTCGTGCCCGGCGGCGCCAGGCGCTGCGTGATCGGTCTCGTCAATCGGTTCGGTCGGTTCCGCGTGTTTTGCGTTCTCGACACTTTCCTTTGCAGCACCGGCCTCTTTTACGTCGGCGGCCATATCGGAAATGTCGTTGCCGGCCCCTTCGTCGGGAAAACCGGACGGGGTCGGCGTATTGGACAAGCCTTCGGCTTGCTCCCGGACGGTGGGTTCGTCTGCGGGATCCGCGCCTTCTTCTGTGCGCGAAACGCTGGATTCTACGCTATCGCCCGGGGCTATGGGTGCATCGTGTTCCGAAACAGACAATTCCGCAACCGGGATATCGCCATTTTCATCCACTTCGGCCGGTGCGTCGACGGGGATTTCACCTTGCGCGCCTTCGATTTCGCCCCCGGCAGCCACCGTTGCGTCGTCCTGCGGAGCGGCTTCGGCCGGCGCGGCGCCCTCGCCCGTCAGCTGCTGCACTTCGCCCAGGTCCAGTCCGGCCAGCGCCGCGGCGGCTTGCGCCGATTCCAGCGGCGGCAGCTCATCCAGCGCCCGCAGGCCCAGATCGTCCAGGAACTGGCGCGTCGTGCCGAACAGGGCGGGACGCCCCGGCGCATCGCGGTGCCCGATGACCTCGATCCACCCCCGGTCCTCCAGCGCCTTCACGATTTGCGACGACACGGTGACGCCACGGATATCTTCGATGTCGCCACGCGTGACCGGTTGGCGCCAGGCCACGATCGCGAGGGTTTCCATCACGGCGCGCGAATACTTGGGCGGTTTTTCCGGACTCAGCCGCTCCAGGTAGCGCTGCATGTGTGGGCGGCTCTGGAACCGCCATCCACTTGCCAGCTGCACGAGCTCCAGGCCGCCATCGGCCCAATTGCTCTGCAGCGTCTCCAACAGCGCGCGCAGCTTGCTGTTGTCGAATTGTTCATCGTCCCCGAATAGCTTGCGCATATCGGACAGTTGCATCGGCTGCACCGCGCATAGCAGCGCGGTTTCCAGCACGAGTATTGCCTCGCTATCGTTCATCGACATTCAAATTCAAAAAGGGCTAACTTGCGCTAGGTTGAAAATAAGGTTAATATTCTTTTCTCAGACGCGGGGTGGAGCAGTCTGGCAGCTCGTCGGGCTCATAACCCGAAGGTCGTAGGTTCAAATCCTGCCCCCGCAACCAAATTGACGAAGGCCTGGCGAATGCGCCGGGCCTTTTTCATTTGTGCTTGCAAAATAAAAGCTTGCGAATTGCGCGCCGCCACCGCAACACGCGTTGCGTTCTCGTTCTGGGCGCGCTGCAAACCGAAAGCCAAGGCGCCAGCCGAATCAGCGGCCGCCAACCCCATGATGGACATCACGCCCGCACCCGCCGGCAGGGCCACCATGAAAGTGGACCCGCTACAGACGGCGTTGGTTTGCGTAATGTTCACAAAATTCCTGTGATGATTGCCATGCGTGACGGACCGCGCGGCGGACATGCGCCAAAACAGCCGCACCGATCAAGATAGGGCGATATGCCTGCCCGACTTCCATCGCGGCAGACGCCTTGAGCAATTCTGGAAAAGCTGGCGTCACTCGCCAACAAGCCTGCGGGATCCGCCGGTAACCCAGCGCCATTCTCCCGCAGCGATCAGTATCAAGAACCCGGATCGTCAGGCATCGGATTCGGTATGGCGGACAGTTGCCGCCCCCCTGAATCCCATGCTCCCCCTCGCGCATACGAAGACCGGCTTCGCAATGCGTTGGCCAACCCCAGGCCGGACTTACGATTCTTAGATGTTTTCGACGACTACATGCTAGCGGACAACCGCCCGCCGCAAAATGGTTTGCTGGCAGAAAAGCGGGATCAAAGCGCCCCGCCCGCCAAAGCAATGCCCAAATTATACCGCCATAACTTCGAGCCTCAAGCGCGGGCACCCGCAGCCCGGGGGGTCAAAGCGACACGGCGGGCGGCGCCGCGGTCGCCGCAGCGGGTTTGTCCCAGGGCGCCGAACCCAGCCGTTCCACCAGAAAATCCAGCATCGAGCGCAGGATCAACGGCATCTGGCGGCGCGACGCATACACGCCGTAAATCCCCAGCTCCTGCGGTTTGCACTGCGGCAGGATGGCCTTCAGGCGGCCTGCCGCCACATATTCGGCCGCATAGTAAGTGGGCAGCATGGCGATGCCCGCCCCTTCCAGCGCGGCACTCAACAGCACCGAGACCTCATTCGCACTGATATTGCCGCTGACCGGCACATCCACAGGCTGGCCGTCGCGCTCGAAGCGCCACAGGCTTTTGCCGAAATAAGAATGCGTCAGGCAGTTGCGCAAGGACAGGTCTTCGATGCGGGCAGGAACGCCTTCGCGCGCCAGGTATTCCGGCGATGCACACACCACCGAACGGCAGACGGCCAATTTTCGGGCGATCAGGTTGGGATCCAGGTCGTTGGTGATCCGCACAGCCAGGTCCACCCGCTCTTCCACCAGATTGACGGCGCGCTCGACCAGCATCAGATCCACCGACGTGCCAGGATGCAGCTTGACGTAATCGGTGACCGCGCTGGCCAGATGCCTCGAACCGAAGGACATGCTGGTCGTGATGCGCAAGAGGCCGCGTGGCGTGTCCTCAGGCGTGGAGACCGCGCTGCGCAGGTCACCCACCATGTCGAGCATCTGCCGGCATCGCGGCAAGGTTTCCGCGCCCGCGGGCGTGAGGCTGAGCCGGCGCGTCGTGCGGTGCAGCAAACGCACCCCCACCCACTGCTCCATCTCGGCCAGATACCGCGACACCATCGCTCGCGACATGTCCAGATGGACCGCCGCCGCCGACAGGCTTCCCCGGTCAGCGACTTCCACGAACACCTGCATGGCTTTCAGACGATCCATGATTGTCTCGGTTCTTGCATCAGACCGTACCGGTTATACCGTATTTCCGTGCAACATCCGTGCCCAAATAGCGACAAAGCGTCAGGCAGCCCAGCAACGGGGAATGGGGCGGCAGCGTTCAGGCAGGCAGTTGCCCCAGGGCCTCGGAGACCTCGGCGCGCACCCTGTCCGCGTCCAGGCCGCGCAGGATATAGACCAGATGCGACGCGCGCTCATCGCCGGGCCATTGCGACAACATGCGCAGGGGATAAAGTTCGCCATGGACGCCATGCACCTCGCACGGCAGCGCCTCGCCCTCGAAGCAGACCAGCCCCTTCATCCGCAGCAGCCCTTGCCCGAAGCGCTCCTGGATACGCGACACGCCTGCCAGGAACGCCGCGCGCCCCAACGGCGACGATAGCGTCAGCGAAAAACTGGCGATCTGCGCATGACGGTCGGCCACCGGCCGCGCAAACGCTTGAAGCCAGCTCGCCAGCGCAACCCCGTCGCGCCGCAGCAACGCATCAGGGCCATCCCGCAAGACACCTGCCAACGGGGCGTCCTGACGCTGGACGCAACGCTGCGCTCCAGGATTGATGGCCATGACCGCCTGCTCCACTCGCCGCAATTGCGCCGCGTCCGCCAAGTCTGATTTGCTGAGCACAATGGTATCGGCCAGCGCCAATTGCCGCGACGCCTCGGCCTGTGTCGCCAATTGCGCTTCTCCGTGGCGCACATCCACCACCACAATCGCGCCGCGGTATGCGTACCGCTCGGACAGGAATCGGTCATGCTTGAGCATAAATAGGGTCGACGCGGGGTCCGCCAGGCCGCTGGTCTCAATCAGCACGCGCCGGAACGGCTTGATCCGGCGGCTTAGCGCCAGCATGAAAAGATCGCGCAACGCATCAACCACCGCGCCGCTGACCACACAGCACAGGCAACCGCCCTCGATCAGCACGATATTGGCCGGCGCCAGGCGCACCAGATGATGGTCGACGCCGACGTCGCCGTACTCATTGACGATGACCAACGCGTCGGCGTAGGCCGGCTCGTGCAGCAAACGGTTAAGCAGCGTGGTCTTGCCGCTGCCCAGAAATCCCGAAATCACCGTCACGCCGATGCGCTTGTCCTCGTCCATGTCCTCTCACCCAACGGGCGCTACCCCGGATTCTGCGGCCGCTCCCACACCGGAAACGGATCCCTTATCGCCGCCAGCTCGCTGGCGGGCCGCGTCATTTCTTCCTGCGTCATCAAGCAGGCCTGCAGGCGCGCCCGCAATGCCGCCTCGTCCATGCCGATGCCGATCAGCACCAATTCCTGGCACCGGTCGCCATAAACCGGATCCCATTCCGACACGATCGCCACGCGGGCCTGCGCATCCTCGGGCCACTGCTCGCGCGGCAAGGCGGCCCACCAGTATCCCACCGCGCCATGGCGCATGATCGGCCCTGCCTGTGACCACGACGCCGCATACCCCGGACGCGTCACCAGCCAGAAATAGCCTTTCGACCGCACCACGCCGGGCCATTCCTGATGAATGCAATCCCAGAAACGCTGCGGATGGAAGGGACGCCTGGCCCGGAACACGAAACTGCCTATGCCGTATTCCTGGCTTTCCGGAACGTGTTCGCCCCGCAGCTCCTTCAGCCAGCCCGGCGCCTGCGCCGCGGCTTCGAAATCGAACCGGCCCGTATCCAGCACGCTCGCCATCGGCACGCGACCGAACTCACTCTTCACGATTTCCGCGCGCGGATTCAAGCTGTGCAACATCGCTTCCAGGCGCGCAAGCTCCGCAGCCTCCACCAAGTCGGTCTTGTTCAAGACGATGACATCACAGAACTCCACCTGCTCGATCAGCAGATCGACCACGGTGCGCGCATCCTCGTCACCCAACGCTTCGCCACGCTCGGCCAGGCGATCCCTGCTGGAATAGTCCCGCAGGAAGTTGAAAGCATCCACCACCGTGACCATCGTGTCCAGCCGGGCGATATCGTCCAGACTGGCCCCGTCCTCGTCTCGGAAGGTGAAGGTCTCGGCAACCGGCAAAGGCTCGGAGATCCCTGTGGACTCAATCAGCAGGTAATCGAAACGCCCCTCGGCGGCCAGGCGGCGGATCTCGACGAGCAGATCTTCGCGGAGCGTGCAGCAGATGCACCCATTGCTCATCTCGACCAGCTTTTCGTCGGCGCGCGACAGCGCCGCGCCGCCTTCGCGCACCAGGCGCGCATCGATGTTGACCTCCGACATGTCATTGACGATGACCGCCACCCGGCGTCCCTCGCGGTTATTCAACACATGGTTGAGCAATGTCGTCTTTCCCGCCCCCAGAAACCCCGACAACACCGTCACCGGCAGGCGCCCATCGCGCAAAGGTCTTGCCTCATCAATCCGCATCATCGCTTCGCTCCAAAATTAGAATGTTATTACATAACACTTTCAGCAGGAACAGCAACGGTGCATGCATGCAAAGCGCCACCCAGGACAGGGCGTCGGCAATCAAGGCTTGGGACAGTCCAGCGCGCGGGAATGGCGGCGCAGCGCTCTATTCAAAGGCGCGGGTGGCGAAAAGCGCAGGGGTAACGCGAAAAACAAAAAGGGCCACCCACTTTCGTGAATGACCCATGATGTTGTTCTGCGCTGATGCGCAAAACGGCGTCGGTATTGAATTCTTTTGGCTCCCCGAGCTGGGCTCGAACCAGCGACCTGCGGATTAACAGTCCGTCGCTCTACCGACTGAGCTATCGGGGATCTGCCAAGAACGTAATTATGACCTAAATTTTTAGCGCATGCAAATCGCGGTTTTTTTTATTAATTTTGGGCCGTTTGTTTCCCATCTCGAAAAAACTCTGATATGATTTCGGTCTTTCCAGATCAGGCCCCATAAACAGGGCAGCGAACTGGGAAGAACAAAGATGTTTTGCTTGCAGTTTCAGCATCGCCGAATTCAACACCGGCACGCAAGAATCGAAGCAAATGGTCTTGCCGGCATAGCTCAGTTGGTAGAGCAGCGCATTCGTAATGCGAAGGTCGTAGGTTCGACTCCTATTGCCGGCACCAAATTCTAAAAGCAGCCCTCTCGGGCTGCTTTTTTCATTTCCGCCCCCCTCCCTTCTCTTGCAGGCGCCCGGTCACGGGAACTCCATCGGCCTGCCGCGCGTCCAACTTGCTGGATTTCCGTCAACACCAAGCGAAGACCGCCATGCGCATCCTACTCGTCGAAGACGACATCATGATCGGTGAAAGCGTATTGGACTGCCTGCGCGCGGAGCATTACGCCGTCGATTGGGTCAAGGACGGCAACGCCGCGGAACTGGCCCTGCGCACCGACACCTACGACCTGATCCTGTTGGACCTGGGCCTGCCCAAACGCGATGGCCTGACCTTGCTGCGCGACCTGCGCACGCGCAAGGACCGTACGCCGGTGCTCATCGCCACCGCGCGGGACGCCGTCAGCGACCGCATCGCCGGATTGGACGCGGGCGCAGACGATTACATCGTCAAACCCTACGACGTGGACGAACTGCTGGCCCGCATGCGCGCCCTGATCCGCCGCAGCGCCGGACGCGCCGAGCCGGTGTTTGAACACGATGGCATCACCATCGACCCGCAATCGCACGCGGCCATGGTGGACGGCACACCCGTTGCGCTGACCGCCCGCGAATGGGCGGTGCTGGAGCCCCTGATCGCCCGCCCCGGCATGATCTTTTCGCGCGCGCAACTGGAAGAAAAGCTCTATAGCTGGAAAGACAGCGTCAGCAGCAATGCCGTTGAGGTTTATATTCATGGCCTGCGCAAGAAACTGGGTCCGAACCTGATCCAGAACGTCAGAGGCGTCGGCTATGTCATTCCCAAAACATGAGCATCCGGCTTAGCTACTCGCTGAGAGCCCGTCTGCTTTTCTTCCTGCTGGCCGCCATCGCGGTCGGCGCATTGGTGCAAGGCGCAATTGCGTACCGCAGCACGCTGGCGCAAGCCGACGACATCTTCGATTCGCTGCTGCAACGCACGGCCCTGTCGCTGGGAACCGGCGACGGGTTGCTCAGCACCGGACCGACCCACTCCCGCGGCGCGGGCTCGCCCGTCGCTGACGACCTGATCATCCAGATCTGGACGCCGGACGGCCTGCGGGTTTTCAATTCGAGATCGCGCCGCCCCCTGCCCGACCAGATCGTGCTGGGGTTTTCCGACGCCCGGATGGAAGGCACGACGTACCGCGTGTATTCGCTGGCCACGCCGTTCCAGGTGATCCAGGTGGCGCAGGACATGGACGTGCGCAAGCACATGGCGCGCGCGCTTGCCCTGCGCACCATCGCCCCCATTGCGGCAGCCGCCCCCTTGCTGATGCTGATCATCTGGTGCGTGGTCAGCTGGTCGCTGCGCCCCGTCAAGCGCGCCCGCGCCCAGGTGGCGGCGCGGCAGCCTGAAGACCTGTCGCCCGTCAACGTGCAAGGCTTGCCCGACGAAATCCAACCGCTGATCCAGGAGCTGAACCTGCTGCTGGAACGCATGCGGGGCGCATTCGCCCAGCAGAAGCAGTTCGTGGGCGACGCGGCACATGAACTGCGCTCGCCGTTGGCCGCGCTGCGCCTGCAACTGCAGGCCTTGCAACGCGCCGGCTCCCCTGAAGGCCGCCAACTGGCCGAACAACGCCTGGCGGCGGGCATCGACCGCGCCACCCGCCTGGTCGAACAATTGCTGTCCATGGCCCGCCACGAAAGCGCCGCCGAACCCTCGCCTGCCGCCCCCGTGGACCTGGCCGACGTGCTGCGCCAGGCGCTGTCGGAAACCTTGCCCCAAGCCAACGCCAAATCGGTCAGCATCGACATGGACGGGGCGGCGGAAGCCTGGATTACCGGCCATCGCGACGCCTTGGTGCTGCTGGCGCGCAACCTGCTGGACAACGCCGTCAAGCACACGCCCGAGGGCAAGCACATCCGCCTGCATCTGGAGCAGGCGGCGAACAAGGCGTCGTTCATGATCGATGACGAAGGCGCTGGCATACCGCCCACCGAACGCGAGCGCGTGTTCGACCGTTTCTATCGCGCCGAAGGCAACACGCAGCACGGCAGCGGCCTGGGGCTGTCAATCGCCCGCGCCATCGCCGACCGCCACGGCGCCGAGATATCCCTGGAAGACGCGCCGGGCGGACAGGGGCTGCGCGCCCGGGTGACGTTCACCCGCCCGCAGAGTCCGGCAATTTAAGATTCACCTAAGTGTCAGGCCCGAAGATAGCGCCATGTCCTCAAACATGAACGCAGGAGCCGACATGAAGACCTCGCAACTGACCCCCTCGCGCCTGGTGCTGGCGCTGCTGGCCGCTGGCGCCATTGGCGGCGCCGGCGCAACCGCCGTGACCGGCGGCGTGTCGATGGCGGCCAACGCGCCGTCCGTCGCCACCGCCCCCCAGACGATCAATACCTCAAGCCCGCCCAATTTCGCGCAGATCACCCGCGACTTCGGACCCGCCGTCGTCAACATCAGCGTCAGCGGCACCCGCAAGGTGTCTGCGGACGACGATGATCCCTTTGCCCAGTTCTTCGGCCAGATCCCTGGATCCCGCGGCCGCATGCCCTCGCGCGAAGTGCCGATGCGCGGTGAAGGCTCGGGCTTCATCATCAGCAATGACGGCATCATCCTCACCAATGCGCACGTCGTGCAAGACGCCCGCGAAGTCACCGTCAAGCTGACCGACCGCCGCGAGTACAAGGCCAAGGTGCTGGGCGCGGATCCGCAGACCGACGTGGCCGTGCTCAAGATCGACGCCAAGAACCTGCCCGTGGTGAAGGTGGGCGACGTGAACCAGCTGCAAGTGGGCGAATGGGTGCTGGCCATCGGCTCGCCGTACGGCCTGGAAAACACCGCCACCGCAGGCATCGTCAGCGCCAAGGGGCGTTCGCTGCCCGACGACACGTCGGTCCCCTTCATCCAGACGGACGTGGCCGTCAACCCCGGCAATTCGGGCGGCCCGCTGTTCAACGACCGCGGCGAAGTCGTGGGCATCAACTCCCAGATCTACAGCCGCACCGGCGGATTCCAGGGCCTGTCGTTCTCGATCCCCATCGACGTGGCCTACAAGATCAAGGACCAGATCCTCGAGCACGGCAAAGTGCAGCATGCGCGGCTGGGCGTAACGGTGCAGGAAGTCAACCAGGACCTGGCCAACTCCTTCAAGCTGGACTCGCCGTCGGGCGCGCTGGTGTCGAGCGTCGAGAAAGGCAGCGCCGCCGACAAGGCCGGCCTGCAGCCGGGCGACGTGGTCCGCAAGATCGACGACAAGACCATCGTGTCCTCGGGCGATCTGGCGTCCCTGATCACGCTGGCCTCGCCGGGTGAAAAGATCAAGATGGATGTCTGGCGCGCCGGCGCCCCGAAGGAACTGGTGGCCACGCTGGGCGGCATCCCCAAGGACAAGGCGCAGGCGTCGGCAGGCGACCAGGACGTGCAGCGCGGCCAATTGGGCCTGGCGCTGCGCCCGCTGAGCCCTCAGGAACAGCAGGCTTCGGGCACTGAAGGCCTGCTGATCGAGCGCGCGGCCGGCCCGGCCGCCAAGGCGGGCATCGAGCCCGGCGACGTGCTGCTGTCCTTGAATGGCGTGCCCGTGCACAACATCGGGCAAGTGAAGGACGCGCTGTCCAAGGCGGGCAAGACCGTTGCCCTGCTGGTTCAGCGCGGCGAAGACAAGATCTTCGTGCCGGTGCAGATCGGCTAAGCGATCTGCCGGGATTACTCCGCGTCGGGCTGCTTGCCCGGCGCGGCGTCCGCGAAAGCCGGCAGTTCGCGGCAGGCCGCGTCAATGCGCACCACGTTGGGCATCGCTGAGAGGTCGCACTCGAAGCGTTGCGCATTGGCCACCTGCGGCACCAGGCACAGGTCGGCGATGGTCGGCGTGTCGCCATGGCAGAAACGGCCCGTGGCGCTGGACCGCGCCAGTTGCGCCTCCAGTGCTTCCAACCCCTGATGCACCCAGTGCTTGTACCAGGCGTTCTTGGCGGCTTCGTCCACGCCCAGCGTGTGCTTCAGGTACTTCAACACGCGCAGGTTGTTCAGCGGGTGCGTGTCGCAAGCAATACCCAACGCCAGGTCGCGCACCCGCGCGCGGCCGAGGGCATCGGCCGGCAGCAGCGGCGCCTGGGGATGGGTTTCTTCCAGGTATTCGATGATGGCGAGCGATTGCCCGATGACGGCGTCGCCATCGATCAGCGTGGGCACCAGCGCCGTCGGGTTCAGCTTGCGGTACCCCTCCGACAACTGCTGCCCGCCGTCCTTCAGCAGGTGCACCGGCAGGTATTCGTACGACAGGCCCTTCAGGTTAAGGGCGATGCGCACCCGGTACGCGGCCGAGCTGCGGAAATAGCTGTACAACTGCATGAAGTCTCCTCGATGTGCTGATGGCGCCGCGCGTGCGGCGCCTGTTTTTTTTCAGCGCCGCATGACGCCCGGCGCTATTCCAGCGATTCCGTCTGCGCGGCCTTGCGCGACAAGCCCTTGGGAAGCGGAAACGCCACATTCTCTTCCAGGCCGGGCATCGTGCGCACCGACACCGCGCCCAGTTCCTTGACGCGGTCGATCACCTGCTGCACCAGGATTTCGGGCGCCGACGCGCCCGCCGTCACGCCGATGCGCTTGCGGTCCACCAGCCAGGCCGGATCGATGGAATCGGCGCCGTCGATCAGGTAGGAGGCCACGCCCTTGCGCTCGGCCACTTCGCGCAGCCGGTTGGAATTCGAGCTGTTGGGGCTGCCCACGACCAGCACCAGGTCGCAATCGGGCGCCATCACCTTGACCGCGTCCTGGCGGTTCTGGGTGGCATAGCAGATATCGCTTTTCTTCGGCTCGACGATGCTGGGAAAGCGCGCCTTCAGCGCCTTCGAGACGGCCGCGGCGTCATCGACGGACAGAGTCGTCTGCGTGACGTAAGCCAGGTTTTCCGGGTCGTTGACTTCCAGCCCCGCGACGTCTTCCACGGTCTCGACCAGATACATGCCGCCTTGCGCCTGGCCCAGCGTTCCCTCGACTTCGGGGTGGCCCTTGTGGCCGATCATGATGATCTCGCGGCCAGCCGCGCGCATGCGGGCCACTTCGATATGGACCTTGGTGACCAGCGGGCAGGTCGCGTCGAATACCTGCAAGCCGCGCGACTCGGCTTCGGCACGCACCGCCTTGGACACGCCATGCGCCGAGAACACGACGATGGAACCCGAGGGCGCATCGTCCAGCTCGTCGATGAAGATCGCGCCCTTGGCGCGCAGGTCTTCCACCACATAGCGGTTATGGACGATCTCGTGGCGCACGTAGATCGGCGCGCCATGCAGTTCGATCGCGCGCTCGACGATGTCGATGGCGCGGTCCACGCCGGCACAGAAGCCGCGCGGCTGCGCCAGCAGGACTTCGGCGTCGGAGGCGGTAACGGCCTTGCTCATCAGAGGACTCCCAGCAGCGCCACGTCCACGCGCAAGCTGATGCCCGCGAGCGGGTGGTTGAAGTCGAACAGCGCCGACTCGTCGTTGATCTCTTTCAGGACGCCCGAATAACGGCCGCCGTTGGGCGCGGTGAATTCCACCAGGTCGCCCGGCTCGAAACCGGCGTCGGGGCCGGCGTGCTCGGCAAGCATTGCACGCGTGACGCGCTGGATCAGTTCGGGATTGCGTTCCCCGTAGGCGTCGGCCGGCTCCAGCGTGACGCTGAACCGCTCGCCTTCGGCATGCCCGATCAACGCGGCTTCCAGACCCGGCGCCCACTGGCCGCCGCCCATCTGCAGCGTGCCGGGCCGGCCGTCGAAGGTGTCGGCGAACACCGAATCCTTGCCGGGCCCCGAAGCCAGGGTGATCCGGTAATGCAGCGTTAGGTAGGAATCCTGACGGACAAAAACGTTCACTTCATTAGAGGCGATGCTCAAGATCTGCCACCGTATAGATATTGGATAAACCTTGATTTTAGAGCCTCTTATGAAATTGTCTGTGCGGCTGTCAAAACACGAGCGCCCCCGGGAGCGGCTGCTGCGTCATGGGGCCGGCGCGCTCCAGGATGCCGAGCTGCTTGCCGTTGCCCTGCGCACGGGCATTCCCGGGATGAACGTGGTGGACTTGTCCAACCGCCTGCTGGAGCGTTTTTCCGGCCTGCGAGGCCTTCTGGGCGCCACCCCTGAGGAATTGATGACCGTTTCCGGCCTGGGCGCGGCCAAATCCTGCACGCTTGCCGCCTTGCTGGAGCTGGCTCGCCGGGCCATCGAGGAAGACCTGACCCGCAGCAGCACCCTGCGCCACCCTGCCCAAGTGAAACAATATTGCATGACCGCCCTGGGCCATCGCCGGGTCGAGCACTGCATCGCCCTGTATCTGGACAATCAGTTGCGCGTGATCGCCACGGGCGAACTGGCGCGCGGGACGCTCTCGCAGGCGTCGGTCTACCCCCGCGAAGTGGTCCGCGAGGCCCTGCGCCACCATGCGGCGGCCCTGATCGTGGCCCATAACCACCCGTCCGGCCTGGCCGAAGCCAGCGCGGCCGACCGCGGCTTCACCCAGCAACTGAAGCAGGCCCTGGCGCTGGTGGACATCAAACTGCTGGACCACCTGATCGTCGCCGGCGCGGCGGTCGTCTCCATGGCGGAACTGGGCGGCTTGTAGCGCCGGCGGGGCAAGCCGGAATTCGTTAGACTACCGCCCTGAATTGCTTTAGGCTTTAACCTGTTCCGGCATCATCCGACCGCTCCCCGCCACCATGAAACGCCTGTGGGATATTTCCCCGCCCGTCTCCACGGCTTCGCCTGTCTTTCCCGGCGACACGCCGTACCGCCAGCAATGGAAGTGGTCGCTCACGCCCGGCTGTCCGGTCAATGTCAGTGAAATCACGCTGTCGCCGCACATCGGCGCGCATGCGGATGCGCCGCTGCATTACCAGAACGATGCCGCCGCCATCGGCGCGGTGTCGCTGGAGCCGTTCCTGGGCCCCTGCCGCGTCATCCACGCGATTGATTGCGGCCCGCTGATCACCACCGACCACCTGGCCCATGCAGCCCTGAATCTGCCTCCCCGCGTGCTGGTGCGCACCGCCAAGCATGCGGCGCAACACTGGTGGACGGACGACTTCTCTGCCTACGCCCCCCAGACCATCGAATGGCTGGCTGAACGCGGCGTCATGCTGATCGGTCTGGATACCGCCAGCATCGACCCTGCGTCCAGCAAGACCCTGGACAGCCACCACACGATATTGCGGCACGACATGCGGGTACTGGAAAACCTGGTGCTCGATGATGTGCCCGAAGGCGATTACGAATTGATCGCCCTGCCGTTGGCGCTGGTCCAGGCCGATGCCAGCCCGGTGCGCGCCGTCTTGCGCGAACTGTAGGCTGGTCCGCTGGCCATTGGGCGGCCGGCCTGCCCTGGCCGCCCGTTTTCGACTAGGTTCGACCATGAGAATCGTTCCCCCTTACGCGCCCGGTTGGCGCGCGTTGCCCGCATCCGCCCGCCGTGCCGCCCCGCCCTGCCACGGAGGCCGAGCATGAGCTGCCCGCACCGCCCTGAAGACATCGTCCACGAGGAAAAAGCGCAGCTGGATTTCACGCGCGACATGACCTATGGCGACTATCTGCATCTGGACGAATTGCTGGGCGCGCAGCATCCGCTGTCGCCCGAGCACAACGAGATGCTGTTCATCATCCAGCACCAGACCAGCGAACTCTGGATGAAGCTGATGCTGCACGAGCTGCGCGCCGCCATCGCCAATGTGGCCGCCGACCGGCTGCAGCCCGCCTTCAAGATGCTGGCGCGCGTCAGCAAGATCATGGAGCAGCTGGTGCACGCCTGGGACGTGCTGGCGACCATGACGCCGCCCGAGTATTCCGCGCTGCGTCCGTATCTGGCGCGCTCCAGCGGCTTCCAGAGCTATCAGTACCGCCAGGTTGAATTCCTGCTGGGCAACAAGAACGCGGCCATGCTCAAGCCGCATGCGCACCGCGAAGACCTGCTGGCGCAGGTGCGCACCGCCTACGAGGCCCCCTCGCTGTATGACGAGGCGCTGCGCCTGCTGGCCCGCCACGGCGTGGCCGTGCCGGCAGACCGACTGGAGCGCGACTGGACGCAGCCGTACGAGTCCTCGGATGGCGTCGAGGCCGCCTGGCTGACCGTCTACCGCGACACTGACCGCTATTGGGACCTGTATCAGCTGGGCGAAAAGCTGACCGACCTGGAAGACGCGTTCCGCCTGTGGCGATTCCGCCACGTCACGACGGTCGAACGGGTCATCGGCTTCAAGCGCGGCACCGGCGGCACGTCCGGCGTCGATTACCTGCGGCGCATGCTGGACGTCGTGCTGTTCCCGGAGATCTGGAAGCTGCGCACCGAGCTCTGAGCAATCTGTCCCCTTATTGAAGCCCGAAGGCGGGCCGAGCATGGCCGCCTTCGGCCGCTGGCGCATCGGGAATTTCCCATGCTAGAATTTGGGGTTACTTTTTGGATACGTGGCTAGAGTCTTCGCGTGGACGTTCTGTGTGAACGGTTTTTCGCGGTCTGGCTGGCGACCCTACAACTTTGAGAAAGACTCCTCGCGAGTCCTAGGAAAGCACCATGAAAGAAGGCATTCACCCCGAATACCGCGATGTCGTTTTCGCCGACCTGCAAACGGGCAACAAGTTCATCACCCGTTCGACCGTGCACACGCGCGAAACCGTCGAAATCGACGGCAAGACGTACCCGCTCTTCAAGTGCGACGTGACCTCCGAATCGCACCCGTTCTACACGGGCGCCCAAACGCGTATCGTCGAAACCGGCCGTGTGGAAAAGTTCCGCGCCCGCTTCGCCCGTACGGCTGGCACGGTCAAGTCCGCTTCCTGATCCTGTCGCTCCCGCGGGAGTCACAGCAAAAAGGCAGCCTCCGGGCTGCTTTTTTTTCCCCCCTAGCCGGCTTGTTACGCGCTGGGGGCTGGCGCAACCAGACCACTCGGTTACATTAACGCCCGTGTCCCCACTTTCTCTTTCCACTCCGGCCCGGCTCACGTCCGTGGCCACCGCAAAGCTCCCCAGATTGATTCTGCTGGGCTTGTCGCTGGCCTATATCGTGGCCGGCCTGTTCATGCGCGACCCGTGGAAAACGGACGATGCGGTCGGATTGGCGACCATGATCACGGCGATCCGCGAAGGCGGCATCACCTGGCTGCTGCCGCAAGTGGGACTGCTGGCGCATGCCGAGGAAGGCCCGCTGATCACGTGGGTGGGCGCGGCCAGCATCTGGCTGTTCGGCCCCTTCGTCGGCGACATCACCGCCGGACGCCTGCCCAACCTGCTGTGGTTCGGCATCACCGCGATGAGCGTCTGGTACGGCACCTATCTGCTGGGCCGCCGCGCTGAAGCCCAACCGCTTGCCCTGCCCTTCGGCGGCGAACCCGCCCCCCGCGACTACGGCCGCATGCTGGCGGACGCGGCCCTGCTGCTGCTGCTGGCCACCGTAGGCATCCTGCAGCGCACCCACGAGACCACCGTCGTGCCCGCCATCATGGCGTGCCAGGCGCTGGCTTTCTATTCGCTGGCGCGCAGCGTCGACCGCCCCGTGTCCGGCACCACCACGCTGGGCATCGCCCTGGCGGCCAGTTTCCTGACCCGCGGCTGGGTGGGCGCGGCGCCCATCATGATCGGCGCCCTGCTGGCTTTCTACCCCCGCAGCCAACTGTGGAAGCGCAAGCGCTGGCTGCCGTGGGCCACGCTGGTAACCGTCGCGCTGATCCTGGCCTGGTGGATTCCGGCCAGCGAAAGCAGCCAGTACTGGATCCGCAACTGGAAGACCTGGAACCTGGCTTCCTTCGCCTGGCCGTCGTGGCACGATATGGGCCGCACGCTGCGCGACCTGCCCTGGTACCTGTGGCCGACCTGGCCGCTGGCGCTGCTGGCCGTCTGGCGCTGGCGCGCATGGATCTATGCGCCCCATATCTGGCTGCCACTGATGCTGCTGGCATGCTCAGCCCTGGTGCTGTTCGGCCTGGAAGAGGCCACCGATTCCGAATATGTGCTGATGGCGGTGCCGTGCGCCGTGCTGGGCGCGTTCTCGCTGCCGACCCTGCGCCGTGGCGTCGTCAACACGCTGGACTGGTTTGCCGTCATGTGCTTCTCACTGACGGCCGCCACCGCCTGGCTGGGCTGGGTGGCGCTGCACTTCAGCTGGCCGGCCCAGATCTCCCGCAACATCGCCCGCCAGACGACGGGCTATGAACCCGTGATTTCGTGGACCGCCTTCACGCTGGCAGTCATCTTCACGGTGGCCTGGATCGCGCTGGTCGTCTGGCGCCTGCGCGTACGTCCGCAAGCCCTGTGGCGCGGCACCGTGCTGTCGGCCGGCGGCCTGACCGTGACGTGGATCCTGCTGGTGCTGCTGTGGCAGCCCGCCGTGGACTATGCCCGCAGCTACCGCACCGTCTCGGGTCAACTGGCCCAGGCGCTGGCGCAGCACACGCGCCCCGGCGAATGTGTCCGCGGCTTGAGCCTGGGCAGCGGCCAGCGCGCCTCGTTCCTGATCTTCAATAACCTGAGCTTCACGTTCGATGCGAAGTGCACGCTGATCCTGCAGCAGACCAGCAACCAGAGCCTGCGCGACAACACCGCCGCGTATAGCGATGGCGCCGACGTGCTGTGGCAGGGCGGCCGCCGCGCCGACCGGCAGGAAGTATTCCGCCTGCTTCGGGTCGGCGCTAACCGATGAGTTCCGTGAACGCGGCGCCGATGTCCTTCGGCGCCACCCTGCGCGGCATCGCCAAGCAGGCCTGGCCCGTGCTGATCAGCCAATGGGCCGGCATCTCGTTCGGCGTGCTGGACACCGCCATGACCGGCCACTCCAGCGCCAGCGATCTGGCCGCGATGGCCTTGTCCGCCTCGATCTACATCACCGTTTTCGTGGGCCTGATGGGCGTGGTCCACGCCTTGATTCCCATTCTGGCCCAGCACTACGGCGCAGGCAACAACCTGGAAGTCGGCCGCAGCTGGGGCCAGGGCGTCTGGCTGGCGCTGGGCCTGTCGGGGGTGGGCGCGATCCTGATGCTGTTCCCGGACGTCTGGCTGTCGATGTCCGGCGAAGTGGCGCCCGCCGTGCGCGAGCGCATCGGCTCTTACCTCCAGGCGCTGGCGCTTGCCCTGCCTGCCGCGCTGGTGTTCCGTACCATCTATGCGCTGGGCACCTCGGTGTCACGCCCGAAGCTGGTCATGGCGATCAACCTGTCGGCCATCGGCTTCAAGGCCTTCTTCAACTGGTTGTTCATCTACGGCAAGCTTGGCTTGCCCGCCATGGGCGCCACCGGTGCCGGCCTGGCGACCGCGCTGGTGTCGTGGATGAGCCTGGGGCTGGGCCTGTGGGTGATCACCCATGACCGCTTCTACCGCCGCTTCCAGCTGCGGATCGGCAAGCCCGACTGGAAGACGCTGAAGGAGCTGCTGCGCCTGGGCATCCCCATGGGCGGCTCGTACCTCGTGGAAGTGTCGGCCTTCACGTTCATGGCCTTGCTCGTCGCCCGCGAAGGCACGTTCGTGACCGGTGGGCACCAGATCATGTCGAACCTGGCCGCGCTGTGCTACATGATGCCGATGGCGCTGGGCGTGGCCACCGCCGCCCTGACCGCGCAGGCGATCGGCGCCGGCAACCTGGCCCATGCGCACCGCACCGGCATGGCCGGGCTGGCGCTGGGCTTGATCGGCGCGCTGTTGACGGCGGCCGTGCTGCTGGCGGGCCGCCCGCTCATCCTGGCCGCCTACACCGACGACGCCGGCGTGGCGGCCGTCGCCACGACCCTGCTGGCGGTGCTGCCGCTGTTCCACCTGTTCGATTCCATGCAGTGCATCAACTCCTACCTGCTGCGCGCCTACAAGGTCGCGGTGGTGCCGTTGCTGCTGCAGGTGGTGGCGCTGGCCGGCGTCGGCCTGGTGGGCGGCTGGTGGTTCGGCTTCGGCCCCGGCAAAGGCGGTCTGGACGGCGTCCGCAATATCCTCGTGCCGGGCTCGCCGGTCGGGGCGGGCAGCATGTGGCTGATGGCGATGGTCGGCCTGGCCCTGTCCGCCGCCCTGCTGCACTTCTGGTATCGGCGCATCGTGCGAACCATGGCACAGCCGTAACGCCCCGAAAGCAAAGAAAAAAAGGCAGCCCGAGGGCTGCCTTTCTTGTCTCCGACCGTGGGGTCAGACTACTTTCGGCCGCTTGTCGATCACGCGGCGCGCCTTGCCGGTAAGCGTGCGTTCCACATGCCCGGAATCCGACACCTGGATGCGCGCGCTGACGCCGATATGCGTCTTCACGGCATGCTGCAACTGGCGGCCCAGATCATTGCGCTCGGCGTCCGACAGGCCCGAGAACTCGGCGCGCACTTCGGTCAGGATCTCCAGCTCGTCCATATTGCCCGTGCGCGACAGCACCAGCTGATAGTGCGGCGCCAACTGGGCAATCTTCAGCACCAGTTCTTCGACCTGCGTCGGGAACATGTTCACGCCACGCACGATCAGCATGTCGTCGCTGCGGCCGGTGATCTTGCCGATGCGGCGCATGCTGCGCGCGGTCGGCGGCAACAGGCGGGTCAGGTCGCGCGTACGGTAGCGGATGATGGGCATCGCTTCCTTGGTCAGCGACGTGAACACCAGTTCCCCCGGTTCGCCGTCGGCCACGGGCTCGCCCGTATCCGGGTTGATGATTTCGGCGTAGAAATGGTCTTCCCAGACCACCGGGCCATCCTTGGTCTCGACGCATTCGCTGGCCACGCCCGGCCCCATCACTTCGGACAGGCCGTAGATGTCCACGGCGTCGATGCCGGCTTCGGTCTCGATGTCGGCACGCATCTGCCCCGTCCAGGGCTCGGCGCCGAAGATGCCGATGCGCAGCGAACTTTGACGCGGATCAATGCCCTGGCGGCGCTGTTCTTCCAGAATATTGCAGAAATAGGAGGGCGTGACCATGATGATGTCCGGACGGAAATCGCTGATCAGTTGCACCTGCTTTTCGGTCTGCCCGCCCGACATCGGGATGACGGTGCAGCCCAGGCGCTCGGCACCGTAATGCGCGCCCAGGCCGCCCGTGAACAAGCCGTAGCCATAGGCCACGTGCACCGTATCGCCGGGCTTGCCACCGGCCGCGCGGATCGAACGCGCAACCAGATTGGCCCAATTGTCCAGATCGCCCTTGGTATAGCCCACCACCGTGGGCTTGCCCGTCGTGCCGCTGGACGCATGAATACGCGAGATTCGTTCACGCGGAACCGCGAACATGCCGAAAGGATAGTTCTCGCGCAGTTCCTTCTTCGTCGTGAACGGGAACTTCGAAATATCAGACAGCTGCTTCAGATCGTCCGGATGCACGCCCGCTTCGTCAAACGCCTTCTTGTAGTGCGCGACGTTCTCGTAGGCATGTTTGAGCGTCCACTTCAAACGCTGCAGCTGCAACGCGCGAAGCTCATCCTCGCTGGCATGCTCGATGGGGTCCAGCCCCGGCTTGCTCATGGTGTTGGACATGGTTATCTCTCTCCTGAAATTCTCTTTACGCCGGCCGGGGCGGCGACGGGGGCCTGGACCCCGGGCGCGCGCCGCCCTGGCGGCGGCCTTGTCTTTGGTAGGTTGCCTTACGCGTCGGCGGGAACGCCGACGATCTGACCTTTGATGCGATAAGAGCGCCCGCGAAACAGCGCGACATTACGGCCATCCTGGTTGGTCACCGTCACGTCGTACACGCCCGTGCGGCCAGCCAGGGAACGCTCCTGGGCCACCGCCGTCAACAGATCGCCTTCGAAGCCCGGCGCCAGGTAATCGATGGTGCAGCCGGACGCCACCGTGCTGACATTGCGCGAATTGCACGAAAACGCGAAGGCGCTGTCGGCCAGGGCGAAAATGAAGCCGCCGTGGCAGGTCTTGTGCCCGTTCAACATGTCGGCGCGCACGCGCATCGTCAGGCGCGCGTAGCCGGGCGCCATTTCCTCGACTTTCATGTCCAGGCCTTGCGAGGCCGCGTCACCTGCGTACATCACGGTGCCTACGGCCTGAGCCAGTTCCTGGGGATCAGCCGGCACTTCAACAGCGGGAACGTGCGCGTTCATCATTGCCCCTTGAATTGCGGTTCGCGCTTGCCGAGGAAGGCGGCCACGCCTTCGGCGTAATCCGCGCTGCGGCCCAGTTCGCGCATCATGTCGCGTTCCAGGTCCAGCTGCGTGGACAGGTCGTTGCCCAGGCTGGCCTGCATGGCCCGCTTGGTGAACGCCAGGCCCTTGGTGGGCGCGGTGGAGAAGTGCTTGGCCAGTCGGTCCAGCGTGGCGTCGAATTCCTCGTCCGCCACGCATTGCCAGATCAAGCCCCATTCTTCGGCCTGCTTGGCGCTGAGCTTGTCGCCCAGCATCGCCAGGCCCATGGCGCGCGCGCGGCCGACCAGGCGCGGCAGCACGAAGGTGCCCCCGGTGTCCGGAATCAGCCCCAAGCGGCAGAACGACTGGATGAAGTTGGCCGAAGCGCGAGCGATGACGATATCGCCAGCGAACGCCAGGTTGGCGCCCGCGCCGGCCGCCACACCGTTCACGCCCACCACGACAGGCATCGGCAAGGCATTCAGGCGGCGCACCAGCGGACCGTAGAACTTGTCGACGGTTTCGCCCAGGTCAGGCGGCGTGCCGTCTTCGGCGGGCTTGCGCTCGCTCAGATCCTGCCCCGCGCAAAAGCCGCGGCCCGCACCGGTCAGGACCAGGACGCGCGCGCCTTCGGTTTCAACGCGCGTCAACGCGTCGGCCACTTCGCCATGCATGTTGGCGGTGAAGCTGTTCAGCTTGTCCGGTCGGTTCAGCGTCAGGCGCGCGATACCGTCGGACAGGTCGAATTGGATGTCTTGGTAGCTCATGTCAGTTATCCATTGCGGGCACGTCACTCGCATCAGAGATTTTGCGTAACGCCCAACCGAGGCCGCACGGAGCCGGCTCTGCCGGTCCGCTGCGGCGCCCCCAGGAGGGGGAAGCGCGCAGCGCTTCGGGGGTGGGATCAAACATGACGGCGGGTTTGCACCACGCGGAAGCGGTTCGACACGAAAGCCGCGTCGGACAGCGCTGCATTGGCGGCCGGGTTGGCGCCCGTGCCATGGAAGTCGCTGAAGGCCGCGGTCTGATTGACGAACACCGCGCCCGTCAGGTTGAGCGACAGCGACACGCCGGACACTTCGGCCGCGTCCTGCACCTGTTCGGCCACCTGCGCATCCGTCGTGTAGGCGGAGAGCGACAGGGCGCCGTGCTGGATGACGCTGTCGCGCGCCAGCTGGATGCTGTGGGCAGTGGAATCCGTGGCCACCACGAACGCGATGGGTCCAAACCATTCCTGGGCGATGGCGGCGTTGCCGGCTTCCGTGCGCAGCAGCAGCGGCGTGCGGACGCGGGCGTTTTCGAACTGCGGGTGCACGAGCGTCTTGCTGTCGGCCACCACCGGCAGGCCGAGCGCGCGGGCGCGCTCGATGCGCTCGACGATGCCTTCGTTCTGGATCGCGCCGGTCAGTTCGACAGCCTTCGCGGCGTCGGCGCTGACCTTCTCAAGCGCCACGCCCAGAGCGGCGGCGACGTCGTCGAAGCTGACGCGGCCTTCCGGCGTGTTGATGCCGTCGCGCGGCACGTAGATGTTCTGCGGCGCCGTGCACATCTGGCCGGAGTACAGGGCCAGCGAGAACGCCAGGTTGCGCGCCACGCCCTTCAGGTCGGCCGTGGAATCGATGATGACCTGGTTGACGCCGGCCTTCTCGGTGTAGACCAGCGCCTGGCGGGCGTTATTTTCCAGCCAGTCGCCGTTGGCGGTGCTGCCGGTGAAGTCGACGATCTTGACGGCCGGGTCCAGCGCCAGCTTCTGCGCGGTGTCGTCGCCTGCTTCGTGCGCGGCCAGCAGCACGACATCGGGGTCGAAGCCCGCTTCCTGCAGCACTTCGCGCGCCACCTTGACGGTAATGGCCAACGGCAGGATCGCGCCCGGGTGCGGCTTCACGATGACCGTGTTGCCGGTGGCCAGGCTGGCGAACATGCCGGGGTAGCCATTCCAGGTCGGGAAGGTCGAGCAGCCGATCACCAGCGCGACGCCGCGCGGCACCACGGTGAACTGCTTTTCCATGCGGATCGGGTCGTTCTTGCCCTGCGGCTTTTCCCAGATGGCCACGCCGGGAATGCGCGACATTTCCTGCCAGGCGTAGGTCACGGCCTCGAAGCCGCGGTCCTGCGCGTGCGGACCGCCGGCCTGGAAGGCCATCATGAAGCCCTGGCCGGTAGTGTGCTGGACCGCGTAGGCGATCTCGAAGCTGAGCTTGTTCAGGCGCGCCAGGATCTCCAGCGACACGCCCACCCACGCCTGCGGACCCGCGCGGCGCCAGTCGTCCAGGGCGCGCTTGGAGGCGGCGATGAGCTTGTCGACGGGCACGTGCGGATACGTGATGCCCAGGTCGAAACCGTAGGGCGATTTTTCGCCGCCCACGGTGCCGTCGGCGTCATGCAGGTTCAGCGGGAACGGCTTGCCCTTGAGCGCTTCGAAGGCCGCACGGCCGTCGTCGTTGGCGGTTTCGCCATAGTTGCGGGGGCTGGGCGATTCGGCAAAGGGGCTCCAGTAGCCGCGCAGCGCGGCGGCCGCCAGGGATTGTTCCAGCAGGGGCTGATGGCGTTCGAAGAATTTCTGGGACACTGTGTCTCTCCAATGAATTAGGTATGTCTGCCTGGCGCGCGCCGAGTCAGGTTTCCTGGTCGAAGTCGATGACCAGGCGGTCGCTGACCGGGAAGCTCTGGCAACTCAGGACGAAACCGCGCGCCACTTCGTAGTCTTCCAGGGCGAAGTTGGCGTCCATGTCCACTTCGCCCTCGACCACTTTGCAACGGCAGGTGGAGCACACCCCGCCCTTGCACGAATACGGCAACTCGATCCCTTGCGCCAGCGCCGAGTCCAGCACGCTGTCTTTATTCTTTTCAATGACGAACTTGCGGCTGTGGCCGTCCTGCACCACGGTGACTTCGCACTGGCCCTTGCCGGGCGCCTGGCGGGCCTCGTGGCCGGTGCGCAGCGCGCGCGGCCCCTTGGGCGCGCCGAACAGCTCGAACTTGATGTTCGACTTCGGAATACCGCGGGCCTGCAGGCGCTCGACCACGCTTTCCGTCATGGTCTGCGGGCCACAGACAAAAGCGTAATCGATATCCTCGGGGCTCATCCAGGCCGACATCAGCTGGTCGACCTTGTCGCCGTCCAGGCGGCCGTTGAACAGTTCGATGTCTTGCGACTCGCGGCTCATCACGTAGACCAGCGAGAAGCGGTCCATGTACAGGTTCTTCAGGTCTTCGATCTCTTCGCGAAAGAGCACCGCCGACGACGCGCGGTTGCCGAAGAACAGCGTGAACTTGCTGCCCGGTTCGATGGACAGCGCGGTCTTGACCAGCGAGAACACCGGCGTGATGCCGCTGCCCACGGCAAAGGCCACGTAGTGGCGCTTGTTCTCGGGCGAGAAATCGACCGTGAAGTTGCCCGCCGGCGCCATGACTTCCAGCGTCTGGCCGGGCTGCAACTCCTGGTTGGCCCAGCTGGAGAACGTGCCTTCGTCCACCTTCTTGATCGCCACGCGCAACAGCTTGTCGTGCGGCGCCGAACAGATCGAATACGAGCGGCGCAGTTCTTCGCCGTTCAGCTGGGTGCGCAGGGTCAGGTACTGGCCAGGCAGGAAAGCGAATTCCTCGGTCAGCGTGTCCGGCAGATCGAAGGTCACGACGACGGCATCGCGCGTATTGCGCGCCACCGAGGCCACCTTCAAGGAATGAAATTGGTTCTGGCTCATCTCGAAACCGCTCTCAGTGAGTCTTGAAATAATCGAAGGGTTCGCGGCAAGCGACGCAGCGGTACAGCGCCTTGCATGACGTGGACCCGAAGTTGCTGACCATCCGCGTGTCGCGCGAGCCGCAGCGCGGGCAGGCGATGGCGGGTGCGGCGGCGCGGCGGCTGATGCCCGAGATGTCGATGGCGCGTTCGGCGGGCGCGGCGATGCCGTAGCCCTTGAGCGCTTCACGCCCCTTCTCGCTCATCCAGTCGGTCGTCCAGGCGGGCGCCAGACGGGTTTCGACACGGACCTCGTCGATGCCGTGGCGCGCCAGGGTCTGCTGGATGTCCTGCGTGATCTCGCGCATGGCCGGGCAGCCCGAGTACGTGGGTGTGATGACCACGACACAGGCATCGCCGTCCCAGGACACGTCGCGCACCACGCCCAGGTCCACCACGGACAGCACGGGGATCTCCGGATCGGGAACCTCTTGCAGCCAGGCGTAGACCTGGTCGGCGGAAATGGGCGCCAGCGCGTTCACCACGTGGCTCCTGGATAGGCGCGCGGCAGGTACTGCATTTCCGCCAGCACGTAGCCCAGTGCTTCGGTGTGCTTGCCCTGCCGCCCGCCGCGATAGGCCAGATGGTTGGCGGCGGTTTCGTCCGGCACGGTCAGCGTGGCTTCTTCCAGCACCTCGCGCACGTGGGCGAGCCACGGTTCGCGCAAGGCGCCCAGCTCGCAACCGATGCCGCGGGCGGCCACGTCTTGATCCACGGCGTCGTCAGCGAACAGTTCGCCGGTGAAGCGCCAGGCGTCGTCGATGGCGGCCTGCATCTTCGCGTGGCTTTCTGCCGTGCCGTCGCCCAGGCGGACCACCATGTCCGACGAGCGGCGCACGTGATAGGTCACTTCCTTGATCGACTTGGCGGCGATGGCGGCCACGCGTTCGTCCGAGGACTGCTCCAGGCGCTGCAAGAGGAAGTAGTGCCACACGTCGAACAGGAACTGGCGCGCCATGGTGTCGGCGTAGTTGCCGTTGTCGCGTTCGACCAGCAGCACGTTGTGGAACTGGTGCGCGTCGCGGTGGTAGGCCAGCGCGTCTTCGTCGCGACCGGCGCCTTCGACTTCGCCCGCCAGCGTCAGCCACATGCGGGCCTGGCCCAGCAGGTCCAGCGCCGTGTTGGTCAGCGCAAGGTCTTCTTCCAGGATCGGGCCATGGCCCGTCCAGGCGCCCAGGCGCTGCGACAGGATCAGCGACGAATCGCCGAGGCGCAGCAGGTATTCAAACAAAGTCTTGTCCATGTCTCCCCCGCCGCCTTACATGTGCTTGATTTCTTCGGGCATCGGGAAAAACGTGGGATGCCGGTAGACCTTGCTGTTGGCCGGCTCGAACAGCGGCTCCTTGTCGCCAGGGCTGCTGGCCGAGATATCGGAGGCGCGCACGACCCAGATGCTCAGGCCCTCGTTGCGGCGCGTATAAACGTCGCGGGCGTGGTTGATCGCCATTTCGGCGTCCGACGCGTGCAGGCTGCCGACGTGCTTGTGCGCCAGGCCGTGCTGGCTGCGGATGAATACTTCCCACAAAGGCCAGTCTTTGCTCATGATGGATGTCCTTGGAATGCGGGGCGCGCACCGCGCGCCCTGGTCTGCAATGGTTGGAAGAATGAACCCGGAAACTCGGCTATCGACGCCCCGGCGCAATCGCGCCCCGTCGACGGGGCGGCGCGCGGCGCTTCGGGGCCGAGTTCATCAGGCGGCCTTGCGCTGCGCCTGCTTGTCCGCGTAGGCGACGAGCGCGTCGCGCACCCAGGCGCCGTCTTCGTGCGCCTTGACGCGCGCGGCCAGGCGTTCCCGGTTGCAAGGGCCATTGCCCTTGAGCACCGCATAGAACTCGCTCCAGTCGATCTCGCCGAAGTCATAGTGGCCGCGCTCGGCGTTCCACTTCAGTTCGGGATCCGGCACGGTCAGTCCCAGGTATTCGGCCTGCGGCACGGTCTGGTCGACCATCTTCTGGCGCAGCTCGTCATTCGAGAAGAGCTTGATCTTCCACGCCATGGACTGGGCGCTGTTGGGCGAGTCGGCGTCCGACGGGCCGAACATCATCAGCGCGGGCCACCACCAGCGGTTCAGCGAGTCCTGAACCATCGCCTTCTGTTCGGGCGTGCCGTGCAGGCACATCTGCATCAGCAGGTCGTAGCCCTGGCGCTGGTGGAAGGACTCCTCCTTACAGACGCGCACCATGGCCCGCGCATACGGACCGTAGGAACAGCGGCACAGGGGGATCTGGTTGATGATGGCCGAGCCGTCGACCAGCCAGCCGATCATGCCGATGTCGGCCCAGCTGAGCGTGGGGTAATTGAAGATGCTGGAGTACTTGGCGCGGCCGGCATGCAGGTCGTCGATCAGGTCGTCGCGCGACACGCCCAGCGTCTCCGCGGCGCTGTACAGGTACAGCCCATGGCCGGCTTCGTCCTGCACCTTGGCCAGGAGGATGGCCTTGCGCTTGAGCGACGGCGCGCGGGTGATCCAGTTGCCTTCGGGCAGCATCCCGACGATTTCCGAGTGCGCGTGCTGCGAGATCTGGCGGACCAGCGTCTTGCGGTAGGCGTCCGGCATCCAGTCCTTGGCCTCGATGCGCACGCCGTCGTCAATGCGGCGCTGGAACGTCTGGTCGCGGCCTTCAAGCTGGTCCGCGGTCTTGACCTGCTTGACGCCGGTTTCGACGAGTTGAGCGTACATGTTTGTCTCCTAGAGACGGTTTGCGAAAACGCAAAGCAAACGTTCCGCAGTGCCGTCATGTCATAGGCGGATTATTTAATACAAAAAAACCATTGTCAAACTCAAATCTGTATCACATTGGATTTATGTATCATATTGCGGATCCCGATATCGGCCGCTTGCGGCCCCCCTTATGGCAAACCCTCAGTCGCCCCTGGACCGCTTCCTGTCCCGCTTATTGAAAAGCGATCCGCCCCGCGCCAAATCCCTGTGCGTCAGCTTGCTGGGGGACGCGCTCGCCCCCCATGGCGGCGCCATCTGGCTGGGCGACCTGATCGCGCTGCTGGCGCCGCTGGGCATCAACGAGCGGCTGCTGCGCACCAGCGTCTTCCGCCTGGTCGCCCAGAACTGGCTGCAGTCCGAACGCCATGGGCGCCGCAGCCTCTACCTGATTTCCGAACAAGGGCTGCGCCATACCGCGCACGCCTCGCAGCGCATCTACGAGGGCGCGGCGCAAGACTGGAACGGGGAATGGACGCTGGTGGCGCTGCCCCGCACCGGCAACGGCCTGGCCGAGCGGGCGGAATTGCGCCGCGAACTGGTCTGGGAAGGCTTCGGCATGATCGCGCCCGGGCTGTTCGCCCATCCGCATACCGAGGCGCGGGCGGCGCACGACATCCTTGAAAAGCTGGGCATTCCGGACCGGGCGCTGGTGCTGTCGGCGCGCGACCTGGCCGGCGCGGGCGGCCTGCCCATCGCCAGCCTGGCCTCGCAATGCTGGAACCTGGACGACGTGGCCGAGCAATACCGCCAGTTCTCGCGCAACTTCGGCCCGCTGGAAAAGCTGCTGGAAGAACCGCCCTCGCCGTCCGAGGCGTTCGTCGTGCGCGTCATGCTGCTGCACAATTGGCGTCGGATCGTCCTGCACGATCCCCAACTGCCCGGCCCGATGCTGCCCGACAACTGGCCCGGCCACGCCGCGCGCGAACTATGCGGGCGGATCTACTGGAAGGTGTTCGACGCGTCGGAAACGCACCTGGACGCGCTGGCCGGACAAGACAACGAACGGTATGCGCCGCTGGCGGGAGACATCACGGCGCGCTTCGGCGGCCGGCCGGGCTGAACGACCGGCGTCAGGCGTCCGGCGACAGGATCACGCCCAGCGTATCGACATGGCGTTCACCGGCCGCGATCTGGCCGGGTCCCGGGCGGCTCAGCCCGGCCGTGGCGGCAATGAAGGACAGCGTCCAGTTCGCCTGGATCGGCCGCCCCAGCGCCGCACCGGTGTCGGCGTCGATCCCGCTGGGCACATCCAGGGACAGCACCGGCACATTCCAGCTATTGACGGTATCGACCAGCGCCTGCCAGTCCGCGTCCAGCGTCCGGTTCAATCCGATGCCGAACAAGCCGTCAATGACGATATCGGGGATGTCGCCGGGAGTGAGCGCCGACTGCGCCTGCCCGCCGGCGGCGAGCCAGCCGGACCAGGCACGGGCGGCGTCGGGGGGCAGCCGGACCGGGTCCGAGGGCAGCAACACCCGCACCGCGAACCCCAAGGCAAGCAGGCGTGCGGCCGCCTCCAGCGCGTCGCCCCCGTTATTGCCAGGGCCGGCCAGCGCCAGAACGGTATGGTCGGGAGGAAAACGGGCAGCGATGAACTCGGCCGCAGCCCGGCCCGCCAGGGGCATCAGCGCCCGGCCGGAAGCCAGGGCAAGCTGTTCGGCGCGGCGAATCTGAGCGACGGGATAAGACGGCATGGCGAAGGCGCGGCGAATGGGTCATACCCAGTTTACGCCGCGGCCCGGACCGCCGCTTACACCTTCAGGAAGTGCTCGCGGTAGTACTTGAGCTCGTCGATGGATTCGTAGATGTCCGCCAGCGCTTCGTGGCGGCTTTTCTTTTCGAAACCCTTGTACACGGCCGGGGCCCAGCGGCGCGCCAGTTCCTTCAGCGTGCTGACATCCAGGTTGCGGTAGTGGAAGAACTGTTCCAGGCGCGGCATGTAAGCAAACATGAAGCGGCGGTCCTGGCTGATGGTGTTGCCGCACAGCGGCGATTTACCGGCCGGGACATGCTGCACAAGGAACGCCAACAGCGTATCCTCTGCCTGCGCCTCGGACACCGTCGATGCCTTGACCTTGTCGATCAGGCCGCTCTTGCCGTGGGTGGACTTGTTCCAGTTATCCATGGCGTCAAGCAGGCTGTCGGGCTGGTGGATCACCAGCACAGGGCCTTCGGCCACGACCGTCAGATCCGGCTCCGTCACCACGACGGCTACCTCGATGATGCGTTCTTTCTCAGGTTCCAGGCCCGTCATTTCCATGTCGAGCCAAACCAGGCGATTTTCGTTCACAGCCATATAATTTGCCTATAAAACGCGCGATTTTCGCACATCCCTTCTTGAGCCGACCGCTTCGCCCATGTTCACATTGCTGTTCGTTGCTTTCCTGCTGACCGATATTGCCGTGCGCCTGTGGCTGGCGACACGCCAGATCCGCCACGTCGTACGCAACCGCGACCAGGTGCCTGCGGAATTCTCCCACCGGATCGGGCTGTCCAGCCACCAGCGTGCGGCCGATTACACGGTGGCGCGCGTCAAGCTGGGGATGCTGGAACGCACCTACGACGCGATCCTGCTCGTGTGCCTGACGCTGATGGGCGGACTGCAGTTCATCGACCTGCTGGTAGGCCAGCTTACCAGCAACGACTTCCTGCGCCAGATGCTGCTGCTGGTCGCCGTCGCATTGCTGCTGGGCGTGCTGGGGTTGCCGTTCACCTTATGGCGCCAGTTCAAGCTGGAAGCGCGCTTCGGGTTCAACCGCATGACGCCCGAGCTCTTCATCGCCGATACCGCCAAGGGCCTGCTGGTGGCCGCCGTGCTGGGCTTGCCGCTGGCCGCCGCGGTGCTGTGGCTGATGGGCAGCGCAGGCGCCTACTGGTGGATCTGGGCCTGGGCGCTTTGGACCGTGTTCAACCTGGCGCTTCTGATCGTCTACCCGATGTTCATCGCGCCGCTGTTCAACAAGTTCACCCCGCTGTCCGACCCGGACCTGGCGGGACGCATCCAGCGCCTGGCGCAACGCTGCGGTTTTTCGCTCAACGGCCTGTTCGTGATGGACGGCTCGCGCCGCTCCGCCCACGGCAACGCCTATTTCACGGGCTTTGGCCGGTCGCGCCGCATCGTGTTCTTCGACACCCTGCTGGCCCGCTTGAACGGCGACGAGATCGAGGCCGTGCTGGCCCATGAACTAGGCCATTTCGCCAAGCGCCACATCATCAAGCGCATCATTTTCAGTTTCGGGATGGCATTGGCCTTTTTTGCCATCCTGGGCTGGGTCGCCCAACAGCCCTGGTTCTATGTGGACCTGGGCGTCATGCCGCAATTGGGCGGACGCAACGATGCCATGGCCTTGCTGCTGTTCTTCCTGGTCATTCCTGTTTTCACTTTCATGTTCACGCCGCTGGCCAGCTGGTACTCGCGCCGCGACGAATTCGAAGCCGACCGCTACGCGGCCGAGCAGAGTTCGCCGGAACGCCTGGTCTCCGCGCTGGTCAAACTCTACGACGACAACGCCGCTACGCTGACCCCCGACCCCGTGCACTCCGCCTTCTACGACAGCCATCCCCCCGCCGCCGAGCGCATCCGCCACCTGATGGCGGGCGCCGCATGAACGCCCGCAACAACAGCAGCAAGAAGCCGCCCAACCAGGCGCCGGCGGGCGCCCCGGCCGCAGCGGTCGGGCTCGAAGGCCGCATCATCGCGGCGCACGGACGCCACTACACCGTGGAGCTGGCCGATGGCTCGACCCGCAAGTGCTTCCCTCGCGGCAAGAAAGCCGGCGCCGCCGTCGGCGATCGCGTGCAGATCACGCCGCAGGGCAACGACGAAGGCGCCATCGACACCATCCTGCCCCGCAGCAACCTGCTGTACCGCTCGGACGACATGCGCTCCAAGCAGTTCGCCTCCAACGTGGACCAGTTGCTGATCGTGATCGCCGTGCGCCCGACCTTCTCGGACGACCTCACCGGCCGGGCGCTTGCCGGAGCCTGGAGCGCAGGCATTTCGCCGCTCATCATCCTGAACAAGACCGATCTGGTCGATGAGTTGCCGGCTGCGCGTGCGCGCCTGGCGCCCATTGCGGCCCTGGGCGTGCCCGTCATTGAACTCAGCGCGCTGGAGCCCGACAAGGTCCATTCCCTGCTGGCGCCGCACCTGGCCGGCCGTACCAACCTGCTGCTGGGCCAAAGCGGCATGGGCAAATCCACGCTGCTCAATGCGCTGATCCCCAGCGCCGGCGCGGCCACGCGCGAACACTCCACCGCGCTGGACATGGGCAAGCACACCACGACCAGCACGCGGCTTTATCATCTGCCCGCGCCGGGCGGCGACCTGATCGACTCGCCGGGATTCCAGGCATTCGGCTTGCAGCACCTGACCCGCGAAGACATCATCCGCGGCTTCCCGGAGTTCACGCAGCCCATCGAAGCATGCCGCTTCTACAACTGCACGCACCGGCAAGAGCCGGGCTGCGGCGTGCTGGCAGCATTACAGGCAGGCCAGATCAATCCGCTGCGCTATGCGCTGTACGAGCGCATCCTGGAAGAGAACCTGGCCGGGCAACAGCGTTACTGAACGACGGCGCAAGATCCGCCCGCATGAAAAACGGCCCCGATCAGGGGCCGTTTTTCATGCGGGCGTGCAGGAATTGGCGCAGTCAGCGCGGCTGCAATCCGTTGCGCACCAGGTGATAGAGATTGCGCAGCATGCCGGCGGTGGCGCCCCAGATGAAATGGTCGCCGTAAGGCATGCCGTAATAGTTGCGTACCCGCCCGTCGTCCAACCGCGCTTCGTACAGGCGATGGTTGGCGGGGTCCATCAGGAAGGACAGCGGCACTTCGAACACTTCCGCCACCTCGAACGCGTCGGGCGCCAAGTCGAAACCCGGGCGCACCAGCGACACCACGGGAATGATCGAAAAACCCGTCGCCGTCAGGTACGGCGGCATGCTGCCCAGCACTTCCACATGATTGGCGGGCAAGCCCGTTTCCTCCTGCGCCTCGCGCAGGGCCGCGGCCACAGGTGTCGAATCGCTGGTTTCGATGCGCCCGCCGGGAAAACTGATCTGGCCGGCATGGTCATGCAGATGCGCGGCACGCTGGGTCAGCATGATGTGCACGCCGCTCTCGCGGGTGACCAGCGGAATCAACACGGCGGCGGGCACGGGCGTGCCTTCGCGGCCTGGATAGCGCAGATCGTTGTCACGCGAAAGCTCCAGCGTCCAGGTGGACGGCTGGCTGAGCGTGCCCCGTAGAGAGTCCGGGGTCAGCAGGCTGGCGGGCACGGCCGGCAAGGACTCGTTGGCCACCACCCACGGTTGCGTCGCGGGGTCGAAACCGGGACGAGCGAGCGGCCTTCTGGGCCGCGCGGAATACGAGGAATCAGACATTCGGCTTTGCAAAAAGAAAAAGGCACCCTCGCAGGTGCCTTTTTAACCCGGAAACCTGTGCCGGACGGAAACGCTGAATGGCGCGGACGTCCGACACTGGTAGGGCCGTGTGCCGATAAGCGATCAAGCCGCCGAGGCTTGCTTGCTGACCAGCTTTTCCTTGATACGCGCCGACTTGCCCGAGCGGTTGCGCAGGTAGTACAGCTTGGCGCGGCGCACGTCGCCGCGGCGCTTGACTTCGATGCCGGCGATTTGCGGCGAGTACAGCTGGAACGTACGTTCCACGGCTTCACCCGACGAAATCTTGCGCACGGTGAACGCGGAGTTCAGGCCGCGGTTGCGCTTGGCGATGACAACGCCTTCGAAAGCCTGCACGCGCTTGCGGGTGCCTTCAACGACGTTCACGCTCACGATGACGGTGTCACCAGGAGCAAATTCAGGCTTGGCTTGGCCGCCGGTCAGACGGGCAATTTCTTCCTGTTCCAGGATAGCGATAAGGTTCATTAGAACTCCTAGATCATCATGTCTTTGCGGACTAAAACTTTTGCCGTTCGATGTTGTTCACGTGAAGCTGGCCATCGGGGCGGGCCACTGGGGCAAACCGCGGGGCTGGCTACGCGTGTGCATTGCCGGCAACCCGAAGGGTCTACGCGCAATACTCGTACCGCAAGCAGAGGATGAGATTTGGCAAACCAATGATTCTACACCAAAAATTCGCCTGAGCGTCTAGTAGAATGACGACCTTCCTGTGGCTTTGCTGTACCCTTGCCACTTCTGTAACAAACACGTCATCTGACGCTGTTCCCTCATGTCGTATACGTCCCTGTTATTGGTCGTCCTGGCGGCGATGGCCCACGCAACGTGGAATCTGCTTGCCAAGCGCGCGGCCATGGTGGGCGCCCCGTTCGTCTTCGCGTATGGGCTGTGCGCTTCGGTGCTGTATGCGCCCTGGGTGATCTGGGTGCTGATGCACGACGGCATGACCTGGACCTGGCCCGTCGTGGCCGCCATCCTGACGTCCAGCTTGTTGCATCTGGGCTACAGCCTGTGCCTGCAGCGCGGCTATCAGGTGGCCGACCTGTCTGTGGTGTACCCCATCGCCCGCGGCACGGGACCCTTGCTTTCCACCACTGGCGCCTTCCTGCTGTTGGGCGAACCCGCCACCAGCACGGGCATCATCGGCATGCTGTGCGTAGTGATCGGCGTGCTGCTGATCGCGACCCAGGGTCGGCTGGCCATCTTCAAGCAGGCGCAGGCCTGGGTAGGGGTGCGCTGGGGCGTGGTGATCGGCCTGTTCATCGCCGCCTATACCGTGGTTGACGCCTACGGCGTCAAGGTGTTGCTGATCAGCCCGGTGCTGTTCGACTGGTTCACCTGCGTGACCCGCACGGTCATGATGACCCCCCACATGGTGGGCCGGCGCGCTCAGGCGTGGGAATCCATGCGCGGGCACTGGCATCTGGCGCTGGCCGTAGGCCTGCTGTCGCCGTTGGGATACATCCTGGTGCTTTACGCCTTGCGCAACGGCGCGCCGCTAAGCCTGGTGGCCCCTGCACGCGAAATGTCCATGATGCTGGGCACCTTGGCCGGCATGTTCCTGCTGCGCGAAAAGGTGGGTCCCGGCCGTCTTGCCGGTTGCCTGTCCATCCTGGCGGGCGTCATCCTGCTGGGTTCCAGCTAGGCCGTCCCGGCCGTTCAGTACGCATTCCGGCCGTTCAGAACCCGGCGGCCGCGCCCAGCCACATCAAGCCGGGGATGATTGCCCCCCAGGCCAACACCATCACCACGTCAATCACCATGGCCTTCATGGTGACCTGGGACGTCACGGGTTCGACCGTGGCGTTACCCAGGCTGCGCTCGCGCACGGCGGGCGCGGCGGGCACGCTGGTCACTACCGGCGCCATCGGCGCGGCGGGGCGAACCGTCGGCGCCGACACCGGCAGCGCCGCCGCCTGGCCTGCGACGCCTTCGTCCACCGGTGCCGGCGGGAACGGCCACCGGGCCGGCATGGAGCCCGGGCGCACACGATGGCGCGGCTCGGCGTCGGCCGAGGACGTCGTCCAGGGCATGGCCAGGCCCGCCAGCTTGGCGCAAACCGCGCGGGCGCGATGCGCGCCACGGCGCAGCGGATTCAGCGAAACGGCAAGCTCGTCCGACAAGACGGAAATATCAGCGGTGTTCATAGGAACTCCTTGGAGAAACGATTCCATGCCGCGGCGAGCACCGCGGTATCGACCGGCAATCAATCGAACAATGACAACTGGCCCGCGGCCATTGCGCGCAGTTGGCGCGCACCGCGGCCCACTGCGCCGCTGACTGCCGGCAACCCATCAGAAAAGGGGACCCCTGAAGACGCTTGCGCGCCAACCGGGGATTGGAAATCGGAAGTGGACGCGGCGGACGCGGCCGCGGCGAACAGCGACGGCGTCGCATTCGGGGCCAGCGGCGGCTGGAAACGGTCGCAGTCCAGGGCAAGGCGATGGCGGTTCAGCCCAAGCTTTCGGGTGGCCACGGCGAACCGTTGGCGCAGCAGATCGGCCCAGATCCCGGTGCCGCGCATGCGGGAGCCAAAATTCGGGTCGTTGCGGCGGCCATTGCGCAGGTCTTCAATGCGGTGCAGCACGCGCTGGGCGCGGTCGGGAAAATGGGCGTTCAGCCAGTCCTCGAACAGGGTCTTGACCTCCCACGGCAGGCGCAAGACGGTGTAGCTGGCGTAATGCGCGCCGGCCGCCTTGGACTCCTGGAGGATGTGTTCCATGGATTCGTCGTTGATGAACGGGATGACCGGCGCCACCAGCACGCCCACCGGCACGCCGGCTTCGGTCAGGGTGCGCACGGTCTCCAGCCGGCGCCAGGGCGCGGCGGCACGAGGTTCCAGCGTGCGCGCCATGCCGGCGTCCAGCGACGTGATGCTCATGTAGACGACCACGAGCTTCTGTTCGGCCAGCGCGGCCAGCAAGTCCACGTCGCGGGCGACCAGCGCGTTCTTCGTGACGATGGTGAGGGGATGCCGGGTTTCCAGCATCAGTTCGAGCAAGCCGCGGGTCAGCCGCCATTCGCGTTCGATGGGCTGGTAGGCGTCCGTGGCGGAACCGATGTTGATGGGCGACGGCTTATAGCCGGGGCGGCTGAGCTCGGCTCGGAGCGCCTGTACGGCATTGGCCTTGGCCACCAGCCGGGTTTCGAAGTCCAGCCCGGGGGACATCCCCAGGTAGGAATGCGTGGGCCGGGCGTAGCAGTACACGCAGCCATGTTCGCAACCCCGATACGGATTGACGGCCACATCGAAGGGAATGTCGGGCGAATCGTTGCGCGACAGCATCTTGCGCGCTTCTTCGGCCGTGACCGTGGTTTTGGGAGCGGCGGGCGCCAGGCGCGAATCCGGCAGGATCGGAATGACCCGCGCGGGGGACGAGCCATCGGAAGAAAATTCGGGGACGGACTCGACGAAATCCGCGGGCAGACCGGAAGCGGACCAGCCGTCGTCGACCTGGACACGGTCATCGCGCTGAAAGCGATGCCGAACATTAGTAACCGCACCCCGACCGCGCAAGGCGGCGGGGGCGGCAGCCGGGGACCCAGAACCGGCGGGAAAAGAATGATCGGTGCGTGCCATAAAAACCACTGTACAAAAACACAGTGGTTTTGACAAGCACCAAAAGCCTTTTCGTAAGACAGCCCCACTTTACCGCAAGACGCAGGCCTCGTCCGAACAAATCGATTTCATCAGGCGATATCGCCCGGAGAGCCGCATCAGCATTGGATTTGGAAGAAAAACAACAGCAAAATCCGGGCTGGAAATCCGTTGTTTTCCAGCCCGTTCAAGCGTTCAGCGCAACATGCCCGCCGCGGCAGTCTGATGCGTGGCCTCGTCGATCAGGATGAAGGCTCCAGTAGCCGGCACATCGGCATAGCGATCGACCGCCAAGGCCTCGCGCGTCGTGAACGTCACGCGTCCGATGTCGTTCATGCGCAAGGTGCCTTCGGTGTTCTCGACCTCCTGCAATTCGTGGATGTCTCGATGCGAGAGCACCGCGCGGATCTTCGCCGAGGTCAGGCGCGTGCCGGACTTCAGCAGATACTTGCGTGCGGGATTCAAGGCCTGCGCATCCAGCCAGCACAGTTCGGCTTCGAACTCGCGCGTCACTTGCGCCGGCGCAGCCGTATGCACGATCACATCGCCGCGCGACACGTCCACGTCGCGGTCCAGCACCAGCGTCACCGAGTCCCCCGCCACCGCTTCATCCTGCACGCGATCGAAGACGCGCACTTCGCGCACCACGGCCGCGACACCGGATGGTTGCACGGTGACGGCATCGCCCGGGCGCACCACGCCGCTGGCCACGCGACCCGCGTAGCCGCGGAAATCTTCCTTGCGGTCGCCATCGTGGCGGGCCACCCACTGCACCGGAAAACGCAACGGCAGCGCGCGCCCGTCACTGGCCAGGTCCAGCGATTCCAGCAGCGCCAGCAAGGGTTGGCCTTCGTACCACGGCGTCTTCGGCGACAGCGTGACGACGTTGTCGCCGTTCAACGCCGACAGCGGCAGCGCGTCGAAGTGCGCGATGCCCAGCTTGCCCGCCAGGTCGGCATAAGCCTCGCGGATGCGCTCGAACACGGCGCGGTCCCAGTCCACCAGATCCATCTTGTTGACCGCCACCACGATATGCCGGATGCCCAGCAGGCGCGCGATGGTGCTGTGCCGCTTGGTCTGCGCCAGCAGCTTGCCGTCGGCCGCGCGCGTGGCGTCGATCAGGATGACGGCGACGTCCGCCGTCGATGCGCCCGTGACCATGTTGCGCGTGTACTGTTCGTGGCCCGGCGCGTCGGCAATGATGAACTTGCGCGCCGGCGTGGAAAAGTAGCGATAGGCCACGTCGATGGTGATGCCCTGCTCCCGCTCGGCTTCCAGCCCGTCGGTCAGCAACGCGAAATCGATTCCGTCGCCCGCCACGCGCTTGTGCTTGGCGCGCGAGATCGCGTCCAGCTGGTCGGCGAACACGCCCTTGCTGTCGTACAGCAAGCGGCCGATCAGCGTGGACTTGCCGTCGTCGACGGAGCCCGCCGTGATCAGGCGCAGCACCCCGTTGCCGGCGCCGGAAAGAAAAGAGTCGTTCAATGCGTTCATGTGCGTTCCCCTGCCACCGGCCGGAGCCGGTGGTTGCTGCATTCAGAAATAGCCTTCCTTCTTGCGGCGCTCCATCGAGGCCTCCGAAGTCTGGTCGTCCATGCGCGTGGCGCCGCGCTCAGTGATGTCGGTCACCGCCGTCTCGGCAATGATGGCGATGGTGTCGGCGGCGTCGGAGGCCACCGGGCACGTGCACGAGATGTCGCCCACGGTGCGGAAACGCACGGGCAGGCGCTCGACCTGCTCGCCTTCCTGCGGCGGCGTCAGGCGGGTGACGGGCACCAACAGGCCCTTGCGCCGCACCACGTCGCGTTCATGGCTGAAGTAGATGGACGGCAACGCCAGCTGTTCGCGCTGGATGTATTGCCAGACGTCCAGCTCGGTCCAGTTCGAGATCGGGAAGACGCGCATGTTCTCGCCGCGGTGCACGCGGGTGTTGAACAGGTTCCACAGTTCCGGCCGCTGGGCCTTGGGGTCCCATTGGCCGAATTCGTCGCGGAATGAAAAGATGCGTTCCTTGGCGCGCGCCTTTTCCTCGTCGCGTCGCGCGCCGCCGATGCAGGCATCGAAGCCGAATTCCTCGATGGCCTCCAGCAGCGTCACCGCCTGGGCCGCATTGCGCGAATCGGTCTCCCGGCGCAGCACCACGCTGCCGCGCTTGATGGAGTCTTCCACGCTGCGCACGATCAGCTTCTCGCCCAGTTCGGCGGCGCGCTGGTCGCGGAAGGCGATCACTTCGTCGAAGTTATGCCCCGTATCGATGTGCATGAGCGGGAACGGAAAGCGCCCGGGGCGGAAGGCTTTCTCGGCCAGGCGCAGCAGCACCACCGAATCCTTGCCGCCCGAAAACAGCAGCACGGGGTTTTCGCTTTCGGCGGCGACCTCGCGCAAGATGAATATCGCTTCCGATTCCAGCCAATCCAGGTGGCTGCGTTGGATCACAGCAGACATAGGTATTCCCCTAAAACAGATTTCGAATTCATGGCCGGCCTCAGTCGCCGCGCGCCACGACACTGATGACCCGGTTGCCCGCATGCAGGCCGCATTCCTTGGAGTCCGACGACTCCCACCACCAGCGCCCCGCCCGCAGGTCTTCGCCCGGACGGATCGCGCGCGTACAGGGTTCGCACCCGATCGACGGGTAGCCCTGGTCGTGCAAGGGGTTGTACGGGATGTCCAGCGCGCGGATCACGGCCCACACGTCTTCCTCGCTCCATTCGGCCAGCGGGTTGAACTTGTAAAGGCCGAAGGTGGGGTCGTGTTCTTCCAGCGGCAGTTCGCCGCGCGTCGTTGACTGCTGGCGGCGTTGGCCAGTGACCCAGGCGCCGCGCCCGGCCAGCGCGCGCTTGAGCGGCTCGACCTTGCGGATCTGGCAACAGGCCTTGCGCAGTTCCACGCTTTCATAGAAGGCATACGCGCCGTGCGCCGCCACGTGCTCATCCACCGCGGCCGCAATGGGCCGGTACACGGTGACGCCGCGCCCGTAGCGCGCCCGCACCGCGTCCAGCACGCCCAGGGTTTCGGCATGCAGCCGGCCGGTATCCAGCGTGAACACTTCCAGGTCCAGGCCCGAGTCGTAGATGGCATGCGTCAGGACCATGTCTTCGGCCGCCAGCGAGGACGCGAGCGCCGCATCGGGGTAGCGGCGCTGGACTTGCGCCAGGCGCTCGGTCAGCTCGCGCCAGCGTTGGGCCAGGCCGGCATCCACGTCGGCGGCAATATCAGAAGAGCGGTTGGAAATCACGGTCATGGTTGCACCGCGAAGATGCGCGCGCGACGGGGACGGGCCAGCAAGGCCTCGCCGTCGCGCAGGTCCAGTTCCCGATACAGGTACTCGGGCACCTCCGCTTCGATGATGGCGTCGGAATCCTCGCGGGCCAGTTCCAGATAAGCGCTGGGCCCCGCCAGATACGCGTGCGACAGGCGCACCGCGATGCCCTCCCCGCCCGCCCGGTAACGCTCGATATCGAACTCGTGCGGGCGAACGTAGGCGGTGGCGCGCTGGGCATCCGCCTGCGACAGCTCGGGCGCGGGCAGCGACAGGCCGGCACCCTGCCAGACCCCGCGCGTGGCCACGCCCTGCAATTGGTTCACGTCGCCCAGGAAACCGTAGACGAACGGCGTGGCCGGCCCTTCCCAGACTTCGCGCGGCGTGCCGACCTGCTCGATGCGGCCGGCGTTCATCAGCACCACGCGGTCAGCCACTTCCAGCGCCTCTTCCTGGTCATGCGTCACGAACACGCTCGCCACGTTCAGTTCGTCGTGCAGCCGGCGCAGCCAGCGCCGCAGTTCCTTGCGCACCTTGGCGTCCAGCGCGCCGAAAGGCTCATCCAGCAGCAGCACGCGCGGCTCCACGGCCAGGGCGCGCGCCAGCGCGATGCGCTGGCGCTGGCCGCCCGACAGTTGCGCCGGATAGCGGTCCGCCAGCCAGTCCAGCTGCACCAGCGTCAACAGCTCGTGCACCTTGCGCCGGATCTGGTCTTCGGGAGGACGCTGCGAGCGATGCTTCACGCGCAGGCCGAAGGCGACGTTTTCGAACACCGTCATGTGCTTGAACAGCGCGTAGTGCTGGAATACGAATCCGACCTGGCGCTGGCGCACATCGACCGAGGTGGCGTCTTCGCCAGCGAACAGCACGCTGCCGGAATCGGGGGCCTCCAGCCCCGCGATGATGCGCAGCAGCGTGGTCTTGCCGCATCCGGATGGCCCCAGCAGCGCTACGAGCTCGCCCGTTTCGATGTGCAGCGACACGTCGTTCAGCGCGCGGAACTGGCCGAACTGCTTGGATAGATTGCGAACTTCGATACTCATGCTTGTCTCCGTCTGAACCGGCCGCGTCAGGCGACGGCCGGCTTGAGGCTTGCCGTCGCCGCGCCGGGATACTCGACCGGCAGGTCGGCGGCGCGCAGGAAGCGCGCGTTGCGCCACTCGACCACGTTCTTGGCCACCAGCGTCACCAACGCCAGCAACGCCAGCAGCGAGGCCACCGCGAACGCTGCGGAATACTGGTATTCGTTGTAGAGGATCTCTACGTGCAGGGTCATCGTGTTGGTCAGCCCCCGGATCTGCCCGGATACCACCGACACCGCCCCGAACTCGCCCATGGCCCGCGCGTTGCACAGGATGGCGCCGTACAGAAGGCCCCACTTGATGTTGGGCAAGGTGACGCGCCAGAAGATCTGCCAGCCGCTGGCGCCCAGCGTCAACGCGGCCTGCTCTTCTTCGCTGCCCTGCGCCTGCATCAGCGGGATCAGTTCGCGCGCGACGAAGGGGAACGTCACGAAGAGCGTGGCCAGGATGATGCCGGGCACGGCGTAGACGATCTTCAGATCGTGGTCCTGCAGCCAGCCGCCCAGCCAGCCTTGCGTGCCGAACAGCAGGATGAACACCAGGCCGGCCACCACGGGCGACACCGAAAACGGCAGGTCGATCAGCGTGATCAGGAACTGCTTGCCCCGGAACTGGAATTTGGTGATGGCCCAGGCGGCGGCAACCCCGAACACCAGGTTCACCGGCAACGCGATCGCGGCCACCAGCAGGGTCAGCCGGATCGCCGACAGCGCATCCGGTTCGACGATGGCGGCCAGATAGAGCTCCCAGCCCTTCTTGAACGCCTCGGCGAACACCGCCGCCAACGGCACCAACAGGAACAGCGTCAAAAATCCCAACGCGATGAACAGCAGAATGCCGCGCACCCAGCGCGGCTCGGTCAAATGTGCGGGACGATCCGATGCGCTCATGCGAGCCTCCCCAGGTTGCGGCGCGCCTGCCAGCCTTGCAGCAGGTTGATGACCAGCAGCAGCGCAAACGACAGCACCAGCATCACCGTCGCGATGGCGGCCGCGCCGGCGTAGTCGAACTGCTCCAGCTTGGAAATGATCAGCAGCGGCGTGATCTCCGACACCATGGGCATGTTGCCGGCGATGAACACGACCGATCCGTACTCACCGACGGCGCGGGCGAACGCCAGCGCAAAGCCCGTCATCAGCGCAGGCAGGATGGTCGGCAGCAGCACGCGGCGGATCGTCTGCCAGCGGCTGGCGCCCAGGCTGGCCGCGGCTTCCTCGATCTCGCGCTCAACATCTTCCAGGACGGGCTGCACGGTACGCACCACGAACGGCACGCCGATGAAGATCAGGGCGATCACGATGCCCAGCGGGGTGAACGCCACTTTCAAGTCAAACCATCTGGACAGTGGAGCCCCCAGCCAGCCTTTTTCGGAATACAACGCGGTCAGCGCGATGCCGGCCACGGCCGTGGGCAGCGCGAACGGCAGGTCGACCAGCGCGTCCAGGATCTTCTTGCCCGGAAAGCGGTAGCGCACCAGCACCCAGGCCACCACCGTGCCGAACACCAGATTCACCAGCGCGGCCAGCAGCGACGCGCCGAAGGTCAGCTGATACGATGCCAGCACGCGGGGCGCCGTCACGGCGCCCCAGAACCCCTGCCACCCCAACTCGGCGCTCTTCAGGGGCAAGGCGGCCAGCGGAATCAGCACGAGCACGCTCAGGTACAGCACCGCGTAACCCATGGAAATGCCGAATCCGGGCAGCACGCCCGGGCTGTTGCGCCGAACGGCAAAAGGCGCTTTCGCGCCGATCGCCGCCGGGTTCGAGGCAGTGGTCATGGCCATCGTCCGATCGTTGTGCGTTTATTTCTTCTGCGGCAGATAGATCTGGTCGAACGTGCCGCCGTCGCTGAAGTGGTCCTTCTGCGCCTTGCGCCAGCCGCCGAAGATCTTGTCGTCGATGGTGACGAGCTTGACCTTGGGGAACTTGCTTTCGTACTTGGCGGCAACCGTCTTGTCGATGGGACGGTAGTAGTTCTTTGCGATGATCTCCTGCGCGGCAGGCGTGTACAGGAACTCCAGGTAGGCCTGCGCGGCGGCGCGCGTCCCCTTCTTGTCCACGACCTTGTCCACGATGGCCACCGGCGGTTCGGCCAGGATGGACAGCGACGGCACCACGATGTCGAACTTGTCCGGGCCCAGCTCTTCAAGCGCCAGGAAGGCTTCGTTCTCCCACGCCAGCAGCACGTCGCCCACGCCGCGTTCGACGAAGGTCGTAGTGGCGCCGCGGGCGCCGGTGTCCAGCACCGGCACGTGCTTGAGCAGGTCGCCGACGAAGGCGCGGGCCTTCTCTTCGCTGCCGCCGTTCTTCTCCAGCGCATAGGCCCAGGCGGCCAGGTAGTTCCAGCGGGCGCCGCCCGAGGTCTTCGGATTCGGGGTGATGACCTGCACGCCGTCCTTGACCAGGTCGTCCCAGTCCTTGATGGCCTTGGGATTGCCCTTGCGCACCAGGAATACGATGGTGGAGGTATAGGGCGAGCTGTTCTGCGGCAGGCGGGTCTGCCAGTTCTCGGGCACCAGGCCGCGGTCGGCGATGGCGTCGATGTCATAGGCCAGCGCCAGCGTCACCACATCGGCTTCCAGGCCGTCGATCACCGAACGCGCCTGGCGGCCGGAGCCGCCGTGCGATTGGCGGATCGTCAGGTCGACATTGGCCTTTTCCTTGTATTGCTTGATGAAGGCGTCATCGATGGCGCGATACAGCTCGCGCGTCGGGTCGTACGAGACGTTCAGCAGCGTCTGCTTTTGCTGGGCCTGAGCCGGCGCGATCGCCGCCAGCGAAACTGTCACCGCCGCCAGCGCGGCCAACCAACCAGCTTTCCTGAAAGACATCCCTTGCTCCCTGTATTTGGCAATGTGCAAGCAAGTGTGCTGGCTGGACAATCTGAACGGAACGAATCATTTTTTGATTGCTCATCGCTCCCAGACATATAGGATCCCTGTCCCAACAATGAAAAACCGCCGCGCTTCCCTATGGGAAGGCGGCGGTTCTGGCGGCCGGAAGCCGCATGCGGAAAACGGGGATTACCCCCGAAATCCGAATTTACTTATTCGGTTGAGGCGTAATGCGCAGGTACGGGCGCACAGCCTTGTAGCCCTTGGGGAATTTCTGCTTGATCACGGCCTCGTCCTGCAGGGACGGAACGATGATCACGTCGTCGCCGTCTTCCCAGTTGACCGGGGTGGCCACGCTGTGGCTGTCGGTCAGCTGCAGCGAATCGATGACGCGCAGGATTTCGTTGAAATTGCGGCCGGTGCTGGCCGGGTACGTGATGATCAGGCGCACCTTCTTGTTCGGGTCGACGATGAACACCGAGCGCACCGTCAGCGTGGCATTGGCGTTCGGGTGGATCATGTCGTACAGCTCGGAGACCTTGCGGTCCTTGTCGGCCAGGATCGGGAAATTGACCTTGGTCGACTGCGTGTCGTTGATGTCCTCGATCCACTTCGAGTGGGAATCGGTGCCGTCCACCGACAGCGCCAGCACCTTCACGTTGCGCTTGGCGAATTCGTCCGCCAGCTTGGCGGTGTAGCCGAGTTCCGTCGTGCACACGGGGGTGAAATCGGCCGGATGCGAGAAAAGCACCCCCCAGCTGTTGCCCAGATACTCATGGAAGCGGATAGGGCCAGCCGAGGATTCCTGTTCGAAATCGGGGGCGGTATCGCCCAGACGTAGATGACTCATGGTGTCTCCTGTATGCGGATTCAGTGGGAAGAGGCTGGTGGTTCGCGACGACTGCCAGCCGAAAGTCGTTTTTCATTGCGGAAATTGCCGCCTGCAAAACGATTCTTCCATCAAACCTTTGGCGGCGGAAATACGCAAGCCATATAACCTTATGCAATATCTGAAGCGGCGCCGCATGCATCGGCGACCACCCCGGCGCGCACGGCGGCGGACAGCGCCAGCGCGCGCGGCAGGATGTGCGCGGCGTAGAACAATCCCGTCGCGATCTTCGATTTGTGGAACGGGTCGGTTGAGCCCGCCGCGATGTGCCGGCGGCATGCCAGCACCGCACGCGCCATCTGCCAGCCGCCGTGCACCACGCCGGCCAGCATCAGGTACGGGACGCTGCTGGAATAGACCGCCCGGATGTTGGCCGCCGACTGCTCCAGGATGAAACCCACGCCCGCCTCGTACGCCTGGATGGCGCCGTCCAGGTTGTCGCGCAGCAGCCGCAGCGCGTCGCGTTCCGGCGCTGCCGCGCGGGTGGACTCCGCTTCGACGGCGCGCAACGTTTCGCGCATCGCGGCGATGGCGGCGTACGCGGTGGCGCCGCCGTCGCGCTGCGTCTTGCGGCTGACCAGGTCGTTGGCCTGGATCGCGGTGGTGCCTTCATAGATCGGCAGAATGCGGGCGTCGCGGTAATACTGCGCCGCGCCGGTCTCCTCGATGAAGCCCATGCCGCCGTGCACCTGGATACCCAGGGAGGCGACCTCGACCGCGGTCTCGGTCGAATACCCTTTCACGATGGGCACCATGTATTCGTAGAATGCCCGGTTGCGCGAACGCTGCTCGGGATCGGGGTGGTGCGTCCCCTTGTCATGCGCCGCCGCGGTCACATACGACACTGCGCGGGCGGCTTCCGTCAGCGCTTTCATGGTCAGCAGCATGCGCTGCACGTCAGGATGCCGCACGATGGCCACCGGCGCCGCCGACCCTTCCACGGCACGCCCCTGGACCCGTTCGCGCGCATAGGCCAGCGCGTGCTGATAGGCGCGTTCGGATACGCCGATGCCCTGCTGCCCGACGGAATAGCGGGCCGCGTTCATCATGATGAACATGTATTCCAGGCCGCGGTTCAATTCGCCCACCAGGTAGCCCACGGCGCCCTCGCCCACGTCGCCCTTGCCCGCCCCGTACAGCAGCACCGCGGTGGGGCTGCCGTGGATGCCCAGCTTGTGCTCCAGCGAGGCGCACCAGACGTCGTTGCGCTTGCCCACGCTGCCGTCGGCCTCGACCAGGAATTTGGGCACGATGAACAGCGATATGCCCTTTACGCCCGCCGGCGCGTCCGGCGTGCGGGCCAGCACCAGGTGGATGATGTTTTCGGCCAGATCGTGTTCGCCGTAGGTGATGAAGATCTTCTGGCCTGACAGGCGGAAGCTGCCGTCGTCCTGGCGGACCGCCCGCGTGGCGACCTGGGCCAGGTCGGACCCGGCCTGGGGCTCCGTCAGGTTCATGGTGCCGGTCCACTTGCCGCTGATCAGATTGGGCACATACTGCTTGCGCTGCGCCTCCGACCCCACGGTCAGCACGGCTTCGATCACGCCATCGGTCAGCATCGGACACAAGGAAAACGCCAGGCTGGCCGCCTGGATGTTCTCCCCGGGCGCCGCCGCGACCAGTTTGGGCAACCCCTGGCCGCCCCAGGCTTGCGGGTGCTGCAAGCCCTGCCAGCCGCCTGCCGCATAGTCCTTGAAACCCTGGGCGTACCCCGGCGTCGTCGTCACCTGCCCGTCCTTCCAGACGGGGGGCTGCGTGTCGCCGGGCACATTCAAGGGAGCCACCGCCTGCTCGACGAAGCGTCCGTTTTCTTCCAGGATGGCGTCCACCAGGTCGGGCGTGACGTCACCGAATCCGGGCAGTTTCAGGATGTCGTCCAATCCGGCCAGTTCTTTCAGGGCGAAGCGAAAGTCCTGCAGCGGGGTTACGTAAGGCATGGTGTCTCCGTGTGCAAGGGCCAGCCAGGCGCAGAGCGCCTCGCTGCCGGATGCGTTTCTTGGTACGCGCGTCTGATTGCGCGCGTCGGGATGCGACAGGCGCCGCGTCGTCCGGCAGATAGCCGGACGGGCGCTAACTCAGATGGTACGCCAATGACACGATGATCGGCCCCAGGACGGGCAGCAGCACATTGGCGATGGCGTAGGTCACGGTGTAGCCCAACAGCGGCACAGAGCTGCCGCTGGATCCCAGGATGGCGCTGATCGCGGGCGTGCTGACGTGCTGCCCCGCGATGGCCCCCACCAGCAACGGCCCCTCGATCTTCAGGATGTTGTGCCCCACCCACAACGACAGGCAGGCAGGCCCCAGCGACACCAGCAGGCCAATCAGCGGCAGCACCGCGCCATGCTCGCGGATCAGCGATATCGCTTCGGGGCCGGCAGACAGCCCCACGCACGCCACGAACACCGCCAGGCCCAGGTCCTTGAGCAGTTGCACGGCGTGTTCCGGCATATGGCCGATGGCAGGCCGCTTGGCGTTGATCCAACCGCAGACCAGGCCGCTGACCAGCGCGCCGCCCCCACTGCCCAGGGACACCGGGATGCCCCACAGGCGCGCGCTCAGCGCGCCGATCATCAAGCCGGCGAGAATGCCGAAGGCCAGGAACACCAGATCGGTCACGCCGCTGCGGCGCAACTCATTGCCCAGGGCGGCGCCGGCCTCCGACAGCTCGGGTTCCGTGCCTACCAAGGTCACCAGGTCGCCGTATTGCACCACCGTGGCCGGCGTCAATGGCAGCACATGCCCCGAACGCATGATGGATTGGACGAAGACACCACGTGCCCGGCGGGCGCCCGGTCGCTTGGCCAGTTCGCCCATCGTGCGTCCGTTGATCGCCTTCTTGTTGACGATGACGGCCAGCTCGCTCAGTTGCAGATCGTCCGCATGGGCCTCGGGCAACTGGATTTCAGGCCCGACCACCGACCCCGCCCGCAGCGCGAAGCGGCGCAGCCCCAGCACGACCACGATGTCGCCGGTGACCAGGGTATCTTCCGGTGTCGCGTCCACCGCCTCGCCATTTCGCAGGATGCGGCTGATCACCGTCCGCCCGCCCAGTTGCGCCTCGACGTCGGCCACGCTCATGCCGTCGGCGTCTTTCACCACATGGGCGCGCCCCACCAGCCGCGGCAGGGTGGGCAGGTTGATTTCATCATCGTCGCCGGAAGCCACGCCCAGCTTCGCTTCCAGGGCCTTGGACGCTTCGCGCAAGTTGATGCGCAACAGGGCTGGCGCGACCTGGCTCGTGAAGAACACGATGCTGATCAGGCCCACCAGATAGGTCAGCGTGTAGGCCGTGGCGATATTGGCCTCCATGCGCTGCACCTCGGCATCCGGCAGCCCCAGATGCTTGAGCGCCTCGGCCGCCGTACCCACCACGGCCGATTCCGTGGCTGCCCCGGCCGCCAAGCCCGCCGCCGTGCCGGCATCCAGGCCGAACAACGGCACGGCCGCCAGCACGATAGTCAGCACCAGCAGGGCCTCGATGATCGGCAGCACGATGTAGCGCAGGCTGGACCGGTTCAGGTTGGCGAAAAACTGCGGGCCGCCGGAGTAGCCCATGGCAAAGATGAACAGGGCGAACGCGACCTCTTTCAGGTCGCCGCGCATCTGGCAACCCGTCTGGCCGATCAGCAGGGCGACGATGAGTGTCCCGCACACCCCGCCCAGCTGGATCGGCCCGACCTTCAGCTTGCCGATCAGGTATCCCAAACCCACCGTGACGAACAGAACCGCGATGGGGACGCTATTGAAAAACCCGACTGAGCACGTCATAAGGTCATGTCGCCCTGTGTTTTCCTACTTCCGGGCCGTGGCTTTCTTGGCCGACTTGGCAGCGGTGTCCGCCTGCTTGACCGCCTTCTTCACCGCCGTCTTGGCCACCTTCTTGGCGGCCTTCTTGGCCACGCGCTTGGCCGCGCCCGCCCTCACCGTCTGGCCCTTGCCTGCCGTCGGGCCCGAACGCACCAGCTCGGATGCCTTCCATGCCTCGACGTACTCGGTCGCGCATTCGACCATGTACTTGCCGATCTTGGCGTAGTCGGCGTCGTCCAGGTTGGCCAGCGAAATGCGGATCGACCACGGCGGTCCGCCGAACCCGCCCCCGTCCATCAGCACCACGCCGGACTTCTCCGCCAAGCGGAACAGGAAGTCCACGGGCTCGTAGTTGGTGGTCATGTACTTGCAGAAGGCATCGCCATACATGATCTTGGCCCAGACCATGAAGTCCAGTTCCACGTAGTACCAGCCGCGCATCGGATCTTCCGGCGGCAGCGGGATGCCCAGCCCGCTCCACAGCGCATCGCGCCGTGCGCGCACGATCTCCATGGTCAGATGCTTGTAGGCATCCTTCAGGTCCAGCAGGTGCGACAACGCGAAGAACCCCATCTGCACCTGTTGGGGCAAGGAGAGCCCAGCCGTGTGGTTCAGCGCCACGTTGCGGCTGTCGGCCACCATGCGGTCGATGAACTTGAGCTTTTCAGGCTCCATCGTCATGGCGCCGTAGCGCTTGTTCAGGCGCTGCTTCCACGACGCCGGCAGCTCGGCGATGCGGCGATCCATCGTGTTCTTCTCGTGGATGGCGATCACGCCCAGGCGCCAGCCCGTGCACCCGAAGTTCTTCGAGAAGGAATACACGCAAATGGTGTTGTGCGGCACCTCGGCCATCAGCGAACGGAAATTCGGCACGAAGGTGCCGTAGACGTCGTCGGTCACCAGCACCAGGTCCGGGTTCTTGCGGATCAGGCGCACGATCTGCTTCATCTCGACCGGGCTGAACGCGACCGACGGAGGATTGCTCGGGTTCACCGTGACCGCCAGCTTGATCTTGGGGTTCTCCAGCTTGGCGATCTCGGTGGCCGGATAGTGCCAGTCGTGCGTGCCGTCGGCGCGCAGGCTGCTGGCGTTAATGGCCACGATCTTGAACTGGAAGCGCTCCAGGTGCGCGATCTCGATATAGGGCGTGAAGGTCGGCAGGAACAGCGCGATGGTGTCGCCCTGCTTGAGCAGGCCGTTCTGCATCAGCGAGTCGAAGATGTAGCACATGGCGGCCGTGCCGCCTTCGACCGGGAACAGGTCGAACTTGCCCTTGGGCGGGCGGCCGTCGCACATTTCCTTGACCAAGTAGTCGTGGACGATCTGCTCGATGTGGACCAGCGCGCGCGGCGGCACGGGATAGTTGTCGCCGATGATGCTGTCGGTCAGCTCGTGGATCCACTCGTCGGGATCGAAGCTCTTGATCTTCACGCCGTATTCGAGCACGCCCACCAGGAAGTCGTAGCCGTCCTCGCCCTTGTGCTTGGACAGGAATTTGCGCAGGCGGTCGGCGCAGCCTTTCTTGGCCGGCATGCCCGCCAGGATGGCATCGTCGCGCACGCGGCGCGCCTCCTTCATGGCGAACTGGCCAAGCAGGAAGAAGGCGTCGCGCGGCTCGGTGGCGATCCAGTTGGGATTGCCGCGGCCGGCGTTCAACATGGTTAACGCGGCGGTCTGCTGGTTTTCCTTGGCCAGCGTGATCAGATAATCCTTCAGTTCGAAGGGCGACAACTGTTCAAGGTCGCGCTGGCGCGACCGCGTCGTTTTCAGGGCCGAGGCCAGGCTGACGGTAAGGGGCGTGGTGGAAGCCATTATTCAGTACTCCTGGTTTGCGTTTTGACAAGCGCTTGCCGGGGCGGTGCGGGCGGGCACGCCCGCCGCCCCGATGTGCTGCCCGCAAGCCGTGCGGCTCGCGGGGCGTCCCACTAGGTCATGAGCAACACAATGACAATCCCCCAGATGATGAGCAGGGTATTGCCGATGGCGTAAGGCACCGTGTAGCCCAGGGCGGGCACCTGGCTTTTCGCCGTTTCGGTGATCTGGCCGATCGCGGCCGTCGTGGTGCGGGCGCCGGCGCAGACGCCCAGCACGATGGCCGGATGGAATTTGAAGACATACCGGGCGATATACACCCCCAGGATCATCGGCACGCTGGTTGCGATGATGCCGGCCACGAACAGCTTGGCCCCGAGCTGCTGGAAGCCCTGAACGAAGCCTGGCCCCGAGGTGATGCCGACCACCGCCACGAAGGCGGTCAACCCCACGGATGTCAGGAACCAGTGCACGGGCTCCGGCACGCGGCCGAAGGTGGGGTGCACCGAACGCAGGTAGCCGAAGATCAGGCCGGAGATCAGCGCGCCGCCGGAGGTCGACAACGTGATGGGGATGCCGCCTACCGTCAGCACGAGGGTGCCGAACAGGCCGCCCAGCAAGATGCCGAAGCCCACGAACACCATGGCGGTCTGATTGGTGGCGCGGTCGACGTAGCCCAGCTTGTCTATCACCCGTTCAACGTCGCGCTTGGCGCCCAGCACGAAAAGGCGGTCGCCCCGATCCAGCTTCAGGCCCCAATTGACCGGCATCTCATGGCCGCCACGGACGACCTTGCGCAAGAAGACGCCGCGGCCCAGCTGGCGCACGGTCTCGTTTTCCGCAAGTTCCTTGAGCGTCTTGCCCGCCACGTTCTTGTTGGTCAGCACCACCTCGACGATCTCGGCGGGCAGGCTCAGCAAATCGCGGTCTTCGACTTCGGTTCCGATGATGCCGGACGCCTGAAGGACCAGCGCGTCATGCCGACCGGTCACGCACAGCACGTCGCCGGCCTCCAGCACGGTGGTCGAGTCGTTGTCCAGGACCTGGTCGCCGCGGCGGATCCGCTCGATGAAGACGCGGGCTTCGACGAACTTCGATTCCAGCTCGCCGACCGTCTTGCCGACATGCTCGACGTGATCCAGGCGATAGGCGCGCGCCGTGAACTTGCGGTAGCCGGACAGCTCCATGGAATCCGATGCCCCGGACATCTTGGCTTCGTATTCCTTGCACTCCTTCACGATGTCCACGCCCATCAGCTTCGGGCCCAGCGAGGCCAACAGCCATGCGCTGCCCACCGTGCCGAAGATGTAGCAGACGGCATAGGCAACCGGGATGCTGTCGATCCATTGCTTCTTGGTCGCCGCATCCACGCTCAGGCCATTGATCGTGTCGGTTGCCACCCCCATCACCGCGGAAATGGTCTGCGCCCCCGACAGCAGGCCAGCGCCGGTGCCGGCGTCAAAGCCGAAGCCTACGGCGGTCGCCCAGGTGACCAGCAGGCAAATTACGCAAATGATGACCGCGAAGATGACCTGGGGAAGGCCATCGCTTTTCATGCCGCGGAAGAATTGTGGCCCAACGCCGTAGCCAAGACCGAAGAGAAAGAGCAGGAAGAACACCTGCTTCAGAATCGGGGCGATGGTGATGTCGAGTTGACCGACCAGCACGCCCACCAGCAATGTACCCGTTACCGCGCCTAGATTAAAACCGAAGAGCTTTTTGGCGCCGATCCAATAACCCAATCCCAGGGTCAGGAAAACCGCTAATTCAGGGTATTTCCGCAATGTGTCAAAGAACCATTCCATCCCGAATCTCCTTCGTTCTGTACAGGTCGAGCACGTGCGCGAACAATCCTGCTGCGCGCGGAACACATTATCAGAATCTTTCAGAAATTCAAAAGAAATACTACAGCCATAACAAAGCGACGCAGATTATCGGGAACCAAAAAAAAAACCGCAGGCTCGCCGCCTGCGGTTTTTTATACGACGTGACCGGGTGGTTTACAGCGCGCCGGTCAATTCAGGCACGACCTGGAACAAATCGCCCACCAGGCCATAATCCGCCACGCCAAAAATCGGCGCTTCCGGATCCTTGTTGATGGCGACGATGACCTTGGAATCCTTCATGCCGGCCAGATGCTGGATGGCGCCCGAGATACCAACCGCCACGTATAGCTGCGGCGCAACAATCTTGCCCGTCTGGCCAACCTGCCAATCGTTCGGCGCGTAGCCGGCGTCCACGGCGGCACGCGACGCGCCCAGTGCGGCGCCCAGCTTGTCGGCCAGCGGGTCCAGGATCTTGAAGTTCTCGGCGCTGCCCAGACCGCGGCCGCCCGACACCACCACACGCGCACCGGCCAGTTCCGGACGGTCGCTCTTGGCGACTTCACGGCCCACGAACGCGGACTTGCCCGAATCGGCAACCGCTGCGATGTCTTCCACCGCAGCCGAACCGCCTTGCGCCGCGACGGCGTCAAAGCCCGTCGTGCGCACGGTGATGACCTTCACGGCGTCGGCCGATTGCACGGTGGCAATGGCGTTACCCGCGTAGATCGGGCGCTGGAACGTATCGGCGGATTCCACGCCGATGATGTCCGAGATCTGCGCCACATCGAGCTTGGCCGCCACGC